>NZ_JANUXW010000009.1 GCF_024834045.1 Neisseria montereyensis | reverse complement strand
GCTGTTGGCTGCGTACACACTGATAATATTGTACGGCTTGGTATTTAAAGTCTAATGTATATTTGCTCATAAGAAAACTGCACCTTAATGGGTTGGAGGGGTGTCCAACTTTTGGGGTGCAGTTCAATATTTTCAGACGGCCTAGTTGTTTTACATGTAAAATATTCAACATATGGAATAATTTTTATTATTCCCAACCATTCTATTAAAAATTTAGTTATTTATTTTTTGAAAGATATGATATGAGAAATTTAATCTTTATATTATTAAGTAGTTCAATATTGATGGCCTGTCAGCAACAAGACGATAGTCAGCAACGCCGAGAAGAGCTTCGTAACTTAAATAAAGATATTTTAAAAAAACCATATAAAAGAAATGAATAAATACTTTTACTCAAACAAGCATTTCTAAGAACATAAGCTGAAAGGTTTCAGACGGCCTCTGGTAGGAGCGGATTCTCGAACCCAACATGGCACTATCAATACAATACTTAAACATTTCCATCATACCAACCATTTTGTCGGATACAAGTATCCGACAAAATGGTTTATGCTCAATTTAATTCTATTCTTAATTTTTCCTTTGGATTATAATTAAAAATGATTATTAATATAATTTAATATTTTTAACCTTAAAAAATAATAAAACATCCAAGCCGTCTGAAAATACTCATTCCGCGTTACAATAATACCTTTACCGCCCGCCCTGCTTTTTTATGTCTGTCAAAATCCGTACCCGTACTATCGATCAAACTGCCTGCCAAACCCTGATTCAAGCAGGTGCCGATCCGCTACTGGCGCGCCTATGCGCCGCCCGCCACATCACCACACCGGCAGAGTTAGACGACAAACTTAACGCCCTACTGCCCTATCAAACCCTGAAAAACTGTACCCAAGCCGCCGAAAGGCTGGCCGACGCCATTGAGCGCAAAGAAAAAATCCTGATTGTGGCCGACTATGATGCCGACGGCGCAACAGCCTGTACCGTCGGTGTAAAAGGTTTGAGCGCTATGGGTGCCAGGGTGGATTTTCTCGTTCCCAACCGTTTCGAACACGGCTACGGCCTTACCCCCGAACTGGCCGAGCTGGCCGCCGAACAAAATACCCAACTGCTGATTACGGTTGATAACGGCATTGCCAGCATAGCCGGCGTAGAACGGGCGCAACAGCTCGGCATTGATGTGATCATTACCGACCACCATCTGCCCGCCGATACCGTACCGAGCTGTATTATTGTCAATCCCAACCAACACGGCTGTACCTTCGCCAGTAAAAGCATGGCAGGCGTCGGTGTGATTTTTTATGTATTGATGGCATTGCGCGCCGAATTGAGACAACGCAGTTATTTCACCACCGCCCAAAATCCGCAACCCGGCCACCCCGAAGAACCCAATCTCGCCGAATATCTGGACTTGGTCGCCCTCGGCACCATTGCCGATGTCGTTTCTCTCGATCACAATAACCGCATTCTGGTGTCGCAAGGCCTGAAACGCATCCGTGCCGGCAAAATGCGCCCCGGTATCCGCGCCCTGTTTGAAATCGCACGGCGCGACTGGCGTAAAGCGCAACCGTTCGATATGGGCTTTGCCCTCGGCCCGCGCATCAATGCCGCCGGCAGACTGGATGATATGTCGGTCGGTATCGCCTGCCTGTTGGCAGACAATATTGAAGAGGGCCAAAGCCTCGCCGCTCGTTTGAACGATTTAAATATCGAGCGGCGTGAAATCGAACAATCCATGCTGCAAGATGCTATCAATGGTTTTCCGGAAACCCTGCCACCCGAACAAACCACATTGGTGGCTTATCGCGATGATTTCCATCAGGGTGTCGTCGGTATTGTCGCCAGCCGTCTGAAAGACCGTTTCTACCGCCCGACTATCGTCTTCGCTCCGGCCGGTGATGGCGAAGCCCGCGGCTCAGGCCGTTCCATTCCCGGACTACACCTGCGCGACGCACTTGATTTGGTATCGAAACGCCACCCCAATCTGATACTCAAATTCGGCGGACATGCCATGGCGGCCGGTTTAAGCATACATGCCGACAATATCCCTGCTTTTCAGACGGCCTTTGAACAAACGGTGAGCAGCCTGCTAGATGCGGACGATTTATCCCAAACCTATCTGACCGACGGCAGCCTGCCCGCTGCCGACATTACCCTTGCCCACGCCCAACACCTTGCCCGCCAAGTGTGGGGACAGGGATTCGCACCGCCGAGTTTTACCGATGAATTTGCCGTTATCCGCCAGCAGGCGATGGGGGTAAACCATAAAAAAGTATGGCTGCAAAAAGACGGCCATGAATTTGAAGCCATGTTTTGGCGTTGTACGGAAGAAATTCCGCCCAAAATACGCACGGTTTACCGCCCTGTCGCCAACGAATGGCGCAACAATATCGAACTGCAACTTTATATCGACTATTGGGAAGCCGCCTGAAACATCTTGTAAAAAAGCCGCATTGCCCATATAGTAAAAGAATAACTTTGCACGATTAAAAATAGGATAAGCCAATATTATGCAACCCGTTAAAATGTATACCGGCCCCTACTGCCCTTATTGCACTATGGCCAAAAAATTTTTAAATCAACAAGGTGTGACCGAGATAGAAGAAATCCGTGTCGATCAAAACCCTGAAGACTTCAGCGAAATGCAACAAATTACCGGCCGCCGCACCGTACCGCAAATTTTTATCGGTGAAACCCATGTCGGCGGATTCACCGATTTATACAGCCTACACCAGCAAGGCGGACTGCAAAGCCTGCTGGACGGCGAACAAGAATAAAGCTTCCCCCTTCCTGCTGCCTGCGCAGCACAATTTTTAGAAAGAAAGCGTAATTATGAGCGAAGAACTCCAACCTGTATTCAGCATTGAAAAACTGTATGTGAAAGACATGTCTTTAGAAGTGCCGCACGCACCTAAAGTCTTTTTAGAACAAGGCGAGCCGGAAGTTGATATGCGTGTTGCAACCGACAGCCAACAGCTTGAAGAAGGCTTCCACGAAGTCACCGTGACCGTTACCGTGACCGCCAAACTGGAAAACGACCGTGTGATGTTCCTCAACGAAGTATCGCAAAGCGGTATTTTCCGTTTGGAAAACATTCCCGAAGAAGATGTGAAACTGTTGTTGGCCGTAGCCTGCCCGAACATTCTCTTCCCATACGCACGCGAAGCGATTTCTTCAACCATCAGCCGCGCCGGCTTCCCGCCTGTATTGTTGGCACCGATTAACTTTGAAGCTATGTATCAGCAATCACAAGAAGCCAACGCTTAAGCCGTTGAGTTCTTTAATATATAATAGGCCGTCTGAATATTTTTCAGACGGCCTGTTTATCCATCCACACCGGCATGGCTTCAACTCTAATATCATTACGGATACACAACAGCCCGAATGATTTTATATGGCTGGCTGCCCGTATTATCCGTTTATTTCCACTCATTTACCCCTTGAATCACAACCTAAATCGGACTTTTCTTTAAAAAGCACCGAAACACCATTAAAATACAGCCTCTGATGACTGAATAAAACGGCATACAACGTGAAAATATTAATACTCGGCAGCGGACAAGTCGGCTCCACTGTTGCCAACAATCTTGCTTCCACTCCGGAAAACGATGTCACCATCATTGATATCGACGAACACGCCCTACACAATATGGCCAGCCGCTTGGATGTTCAAACCGTATTAGGAAACGGCGCCTCCCCAATGGTATTGGCGCAGGCAGGTGCGGCCGATTCCGATTTACTGCTGGCGCTAACCCGTAACGACGAAACCAATATCGTTGCCTGCAAACTGGCAGCCGATCTGTTTAATATCCCCAGCCGTATTGCACGCGTACGTTCGACCGACTATCTGGAATACCATATGGATAGTGCGTCCTCTTCCGATACGGAAAAAGAGCCGCAAAACAGCCTGTCTTGTTTCGACATTACCGAATCCATCAGCCCCGAACAATTGGTGACCGAACGGCTTATCGGCTTAATCAACTACACCAGCGCATTACAAGTATTGCGTTTTGCCAACGATAAAGCCCGTATGGTTATCGTGCAGGCACATAAAAGCGGCTTGCTGGTCGGCAAAGAAATTTCTCAGATTAACCTGCACCTGCCGGAAGGTGCCGATTGCCAGATTTGCGCCATATACCGCAATAACCATCTGATAGTCCCCTCTGCCCAAACCGTAATTATCGAAGGCGACGAGGTGTTTTTTGTGGCGGCAAGCGAAAACGTACCTGTTATCATGCGCGAACTGCGGCCGAAAGAGCAGCAAAACCGCCGTGTTATGATTGTCGGCGGTGGCAATATCGGCTACCGCTTAGCCAAGCAACTGGAAAAACAATACGACATTAAAATTATCGAATACAGTGCCACCCGTGCCGCATGGCTGGCTGAAAATCTCGACACTGCTTTAGTATTGCAAGGTTCCGCTTCCGATGAGGCCTTACTCGAAGCAGAATATATTGATGAAATAGATGTCTTCTGCGCCCTCACCAACGACGATGAAAACAATATTATGTCGAGTCTGTTGGCCAAAAATCTCGGTGCCAAAAGGGTGATTTCGATTGTAAACCGTTCCAGCTACGTTGATTTATTGGAAGGCAATAAAATCGATATCGTTGTTTCACCCCACTTGGTCACCATCGGCTCGATATTGGCCTATATCCGGCGCGGCGACGTAGTAGCCGTCCATCCCTTGCGCCGCGGCACGGCCGAAGCCATCGAAGCCATCGTTCATGGCGATAAGAACACTTCGGCGCTGGTCGGCAGGCGTGTATCCGAAGTCAAATGGCCGTCCGGCTGCCATGTCACCGCCATCGTGCGGGGCGACGAAGTGATTATGGGACACAAAGAAGATGCCGTTATAGAAGCCGACGACCATATTATCTTCTTCGTTTCCCGCCGCCGTGTCGTACGCGAATTGGAAAAACTAATTGAAGTCAAAATGGGCTTCTTCGGCTAATGAAGCTATTTACTCATATTTAGGCCGTCTGAAACTTTTTCAGACGGCCTCCCCAAATATAAAAAGCGTTCCTACTTGGAATCATAGAAAGCTGAAAGAATATGGTCAGAACCAAAATATGCGGGTTTACCCGCCCCGAAGATGCCCGTGCGGCAGCAGAATTAGGGGTGGATGCCATCGGTTTGGTGTTTTACGACAAAAGCAAAAGGGCTGTTAACATTCAACAAGCACAAGCCATTGTTGAAGCCCTACCGCCTTTTGTGAGTGTGGTCGGCTTATTTGTGAATGAAAGCGCCGAACGTATCAACGATATTCTGGCGCAAGTTCCCATTGATATTATTCAGTTTCACGGTGATGAAACACCCGAATTCTGCCGTGGTTTCAGACGGCCTTACATCAAAGCCGTACGCGTACAGGATACCGCCGGTATTACCGCAGCCATCGAGCAGTTTGCCGATGCCCGTGCGGTTTTATTCGATGCCTATGTCGACGGCGAATACGGCGGCACCGGACACCGCTTCGATTGGCAAATGCTACCTGAAACCCTATCCGGTCACTGGGTGCTTTCCGGCGGGCTCACCCCCGATAATACCGCCGCCGCGATTGCCCTCACCGGCGCAACGGCTATTGATGTTTCCAGCGGCGTAGAAAGTGCGCCCGGTATCAAATGCCCGCAAAAAATGGCCGCGTTTTTACAAGCCGCCCGTGCTGCAAAATAACCGGCATTGCCCCATAAATGCCAAAGCCGTCTGAAACGGTTTCAGACGGCCCAAGCCATCAAAACAAATATAACCGACAACAGCGAAACTGCTAAAATATAAATCCTTTCAGACGGCCTGCCGTCTCAACACCCCACACTGCTACCCAAATCACGAAAGATTGTTTTATGCAAAATTACCATTTCCCAGACCAACAAGGCTTTTTTGGCGAACACGGCGGTATTTATGTTTCCGAAACCCTGATTCCCGCATTAAAAGAATTAGCGCAAGCTTATCAGGAAGCCAAAAACGATCCCGCCTTTTGGGCAGCATTCCATCATGATTTAAAACATTATGTCGGCCGCCCCAGCCCTGTTTACCATGCCGAACGCCTCAGCCAAAAGCTCGGCGGCGCACAAATCTGGCTCAAGCGCGAAGACCTCAACCACACCGGTGCGCACAAAGTCAACAACACCATCGGGCAGGCGCTGTTAGCCAAACGTATGGGCAAAAAACGCGTGATTGCGGAAACCGGTGCCGGACAGCACGGGGTTGCCACCGCTACCGTTGCTGCCCGCTTCGGCATGGAATGCCATGTTTATATGGGTGCCGACGATATCCAACGCCAAGCGCCCAACGTATTCCGTATGAAACTGCTCGGTGCCAACGTTATCGGCGTAGAAAGCGGTTCGCGCACATTGAAAGACGCCATGAACGAAGCCATGCGCGAATGGGTCGCCCGCGTCGATGAC
Organism: Neisseria montereyensis; assembly: GCF_024834045.1. Lineage (GTDB taxonomy): Bacteria > Pseudomonadota > Gammaproteobacteria > Burkholderiales > Neisseriaceae > Neisseria > Neisseria montereyensis. The sequence goes on along the minus strand of NZ_JANUXW010000009.1, from coordinate 62,965 downwards.
ACTTTCTATATTATCGGCACCGCCGCAGGCCCCGCGCCCTACCCCGAAATGGTGCGCGATTTCCAATGCGTAATCGGCAACGAAGCCAAAACCCAAATGCTCGAAGCCATCGGCAGACAACCTGATATTGCCGTTGCCTGCGTCGGCGGCGGTTCCAACGCCATCGGCCTGTTCCACCCTTATATAGCGGAAACCGGCGTGCGCTTAGTCGGTGTAGAAGCAGGCGGACTCGGCATCGACACCACCGAACATGCCGCCCCCATCAGCAGCAAAGCCCCTATCGGCGTCCTCCACGGTTTCCGCAGCTATCTGATGCAGGATGAGAACGGCCAAGTGGTCGGCACCCATTCCGTATCCGCCGGTTTGGACTATCCCGGCATCGGCCCCGAACACAGCCACCTTGCCGACATCGGCCGCGCCGAATACTACGCCGCCAATGACGATGCCGCACTGGAAGCTTTTGATTTATTGTGCCGCTACGAAGGCATTATCCCCGCCCTAGAATCCAGCCACGCCTTAGCTTGGGCTGTTGCCGAAGCGCCGAAAATGCAAAAAGACCAAGTGATTTTGGTCAACTTATCCGGCCGCGGCGATAAAGACATTAATACCGTTGCGAAACTAAAAGGTATTGAATTGTAAATAATTTCAATCAATTAGGCCGTCTGAAAATATTTTCAGACGGCCTAATTTAAATAATACGGTTCTCAATATTAATAGCTTTATTTATTTTTCAAACCATCACATTCTATAAATACTGAATCAGAATACAACCAAATATCTAAAATGTGTATAAAAAAACAACAATGAGATATAAATGATATATTTATATCTCATTGTTGTTTAAAGCATTTTAAAGTTTACATCCCTATTTACATAAAAACCATTTATTATGCAAATAGGGATATATTATTTTTTGTTAAAATTATTATTACCCGCATAATGATAATGAAAGGATACTGATAATAGGTTTTTTCTTCATTCATATTTTTTAGGTTTCCATATAGGGAAATCCATCCATTTTTATTTATCAAATTAGAGGTTAAAATAATGAAATCCATATCTATGGCAGCAATTGGTTGTGCCCTACTGTTAAGTGCTTGCGGCAGTGGTGGCGGTAACGGTAATGCGCTCAATACAGGTTCTACAAATACAGCAACGCCTCGTCTCAACGAAATCGAAATACAATCACAATTCGAAAATCGTATCACCGAATCCTATGTCGTCATTGATGGGCGCCGATACCAAATCGGTGACAAAATGGATATTTCCCAACTCCCGCAAGGTTTAACCGTACAACCTTTAGAAGTCACAGTAAAAAATATACAGGATGGGACTGAAGTTGAGAAATATACGGGTGAAATGCGAATTTATAAACAAAATTACTCGGTTATTGCACAAAGGTATTATGATAAATCACATAGTTTGACTAATCCAAACGCCCAACCCCGTCTAGCAGAATACGCGTTAACCGATCCGTTTTGGAGCTCAACCCCATTGGCCAATCTACCCCAACAGGGTAATTACACTTACAAAGGCCTAGCCATCGGAGCAAAAGAACAAGGCAACCTTGAATACACTGTCAACTTTGATCAACGTACAGGTAGCGGTACAATCACAGGGTTCAAAGAATCAGGTACAATCAGCCTGTTGCCTTCTAGAATTAAAGAAATTAAGGACGATGTAAGCACCACTTTCTCTGGAATAGAAGGTGTTGCAACAGCCGAATCAAAAAAATTCTCAGAGGGTGATTATAGATTAGGCTTTGCTGGTCCTGCTGCCGAAGAAATTATTGGCGATGTAATCATTAACCCGGATCATGCACAATTAAAACCTAATGAACAACCTTCATATATTGAAATTGATTTTGCCGGCAAGCGTTAATCATTATTTCTATAATTAAAAATAAACAAGGCCGTCTGAAAATATTTTCAGACGGCCTTTTATTTAATCAGCGCAGATAGCCAATCAAGCAAACGGATGTTGCAAAACAATGGTTTCTTCACGGTCGGGGCCGGTTGATACAATCGCTACCGGTGCGCCGCATACTTCTTCAATACGTTTCAAATATGCTTTGGCATTATCGGGCAGCTTATCGAATTCTTTCACCCCGAAAGTCGATTCCGTCCAACCCGGCATGGTTTCATAAATCGGTTCGCAATCGGCAACGGCATTGGCACCAAAAGGCAAAATATCGGTTTTGCTACCGTCGGGCAATTGGTAGCCGGTACAGATTTTGATTTCTTCAATACCGTCCATCACGTCCAGTTTGGTAATACACATGCCGGAAATGCCGTTAATCTGAATCGAGCGTTTTAAAGCTGCGGCATCAAACCAACCGCAACGGCGGGCACGTCCGGTCACGGAACCGAATTCATGACCGCGCTCGGCCAAACCGGCACCGATTTCATCAAACAATTCGGTCGGGAACGGGCCCGAACCCACACGGGTCGTATAGGCTTTCACAATACCGAGCACATAATTCAGCATTTGCGGCGGCACACCGGCACCTGCAGAAGCCGCACCGGCCAAGCAGTTGGATGAGGTAACAAACGGATAAGTACCATAGTCGATATCCAACAGCGTACCTTGCGCACCTTCAAACAGCAGATTTTCGCCTTTTTGATTTTTTTCATATAGGGTACGCGATACATCGGCAATCATCGGTCTGATACGCGTACAGAATTTTTCCACAACGGCCAACACATCTTCAAATTTAACCGCTTCGGCACCATGCAGATGTTTTAATTGAACATTGTAATATTCGATATTGCTTTCTAGCTTAGCTTTTAATTTTTCAATATCGAATAAATCCACCATACGGATGGCACGACGGGCTACTTTGTCTTCATAAGCCGGGCCGATACCGCGACCTGTCGTACCGATTTTTCTGCTGCCGCGGGAAGCTTCGCGCGCCTGATCCAGAGCAATATGGTATGGCAGAATCAAAGTGGCGGTCGGAGCGATTTTCAGACGGCCTTCCACGTTTTTTACACCAGCCTGATTTAATTCGTCGATTTCGCCCAATAATGCTTCCGGACTCACCACTACACCTGAACCAATAAAGCATTCTAGATTTTCATGTAGGATACCGCTGGGAATCAGGCGCAGAATGGTTTTCTTGCCGCCCACTACCAAAGTATGACCTGCATTATGGCCGCCTTGAAAACGTACCACGCCGGAAGTTTGTTCCGCCAACCAGTCTACAATTTTACCCTTGCCTTCGTCGCCCCATTGGGCACCGATAACCACTACGTTTTTAGCCATAATTTCCAACCTGTTATTTACACGTCAATAATGTTCCACTTACCATCTTGCTCGACAAGACGGCGCGTCGTATTTTTTTTACCGTTATAGTCCATCCCGTAATCCACAACCACACTATGCCCTTCGGCACGCAATTGTTCGATCACTTCACGCGCGGCTGCCACATCTTTACGGTCTACCGCAATCATCGGCATGCGCGGGCTATGCGGCAAACGCCCGATAAACATGCGTAAATCGAAACTGAAGCCTGTTGCCGGACGTGCGCGGCCGAAATAAGCACCCAAACCGTCATAACGACCGCCACGCGCTATCGCATCATGACAAGTCGAGCCATAAGCAGCATAGAGTAATCCGGTGTGATAGTTATCGACACGCAACTCCGATAAATCAATATGGATATTTTGTTGCGGGAAAGCATCGCAAACAGCCTGCAGTTCATCTAATGCCTGCCCGACTGCGAATAAATCGGGCAGTTTTTCACGCGCTTCGGCCACCACTTCCCGCGAGCCATATAAAGTCGGCAGCAGCGCAAAAGCCTTTGCCCACATGCCGTCGAGCTTCCACGCTTCGACTTGTTCGCGTACTTCGTCGGCATCTTTATCCTGCATTAACGACAACAATTGTTCCGCCTGCCGTTCGCTTAAATCGGCCGCTTTAGCCAATGCACGGAAGACACCGATATGCCCGAGCGACAATAAAATATCGCCAAACTCAGCAACAGAAACACTTTTCAGCATTAAATCGATTAATTCGACATCGGCCGCCACGTCGGCAAAGCCGTAAAGCTCCGCGCCCACCTGCAAAGGTTCGCGCGTATTCAAAAAGCCGTCCGGCCGGGCATGCAATACCGAACCGGCATAGCATAAGCGGTTAATACCATTATTGGCCGACAACAAATGGGCATCGATACGCGCAACCTGCGGGGTAATATCGGCGCGGATACCTAATTGTCTACCGCTGAGCTGATCGACCACACGGATGGTTTTCAATGATAATCCGGCATCGATGCGGGTAAGTAGAGAATGGCTGTATTCCATTAAAGGCGGGTGCACAAGCTCATATCCGTGCACGCGGAACAAACCTAATAATTGTTCGCGCACACTTTCCAATTCGCGTGCGGTCGAGGGTAATATATCGGCAATATGTTCGGGTAGCTGCCAAGACTGCATGAGACTCTTTCCGTAAGCATAAGGAAGGCTGCTTAACTTAAAATCGGGCAGAATCTAAACAACTCTGCGGAAAACCTGATTTTAATTCAAACAGCCCCGTACGGCAGACAAATCCGCCGCGTGATGATTAAAATCAGACTTTAACATAAAACAACAAATTCGTGCAGCCTGTTTTGAACACATCAAAACAAAGGCCGTCTGAATAGTTTTCAGACGGCCTTGATATACTTAAATCTGCCGGATATTAATCCGTGGTTGTCGGGTAAGTGCCTTTAATCAAAATATCGCGGGTCACATCATGAATATTGCGGTTACCGGTAAAGGCCATAGAAATATCCATCTCTTTATAAAGGATTTCCAGCGCACGGGTGACACCTTCTTCACCGTAAGCACCCAAGCCATAAAGGAAGGCACGACCGATCATGGTACCGCGCGCACCCAAAGCCCAAGCCTTAAGAATATCCTGGCCGCTGCGGATGCCGCTATCGAGCCAGACTTCAATATCATTACCCACCGCGCTTACAATATCCGGCAGGGCTTTAATAGAAGAAATCGTGTCGTCAAGCTGGCGTCCGCCGTGATTGGAAACCACCAACGCATCGGCACCGCTTTTCACGGCCAATTCCGCATCTTCAGGTTCCATCACCCCTTTCAGAATCAGTTTGCCGCCCCATAAATCTTTAATACGAGCCACATCATCCCAGCTCAAACCGGGGTCGAACTGTTCTGCAGTCCAAGACGACAGCGAAGACAAATCGGTCACATTTTTTGCATGGCCGACAATATTGCCGAATGTACGCCGCTTGGTATTCAACATTTTCATACACCATTCCGGCTTGGTGGCCAGATTAATCATATTAGGAATAGTCGGTTTTGGTGGCGCAGACAAACCGTTTTTAATATCTTTATGACGCTGACCCAACACTTGCAAATCCACCGTTAGAATCAATGCCGAACATTGTGCCGCTTGGGCGCGCTTAACCAAATTCTCCATAAACTCACGGTCGCGCATCACATAAAGCTGAAACCAGAAAGGCGCACTGGTATTTTCTGCAATATCTTCAATCGAACAAATAGACATGGTAGAAAGCGAAAAAGGCACACCGAATTTTTCCGCCGCACGGGCAGCCAAAATTTCACCATCGGCATGTTGCATACCGGTGAAGCCTGTCGGGGCAATCGCAACCGGCATTTTCACATCTTGGCCGATCATTTTGGTTTCCAAACTGCGGTTTTCCATATCCACCAAAATACGTTGACGGAATTTAATATCTTGGAAATCAGAGGTATTGTCACGATAAGTTCTTTCAGTCCACGACCCCGAATCGGCATAATCGTAAAACATTTTCGGTACTTTACGTTGTGCCATAAGGCGCAAATCTTCGATACAGGTCATCTTACTCAAATCACGTTTCATGTCGTCTACCTTAAAAAATACATTGTTTCTGTTAGCAATAAATCAAAATCATTTCAGACGGCCTATTTACCCGCCATCTGAAAATCTTTACCAATCTATACCAAGCTTCTATAGATTGCAAATGCTTTTATTAATATCAAGCATAATCCCAATAACCATAAAACATAACGGCTACAAACCGTTTCAGTCTTATTATTTTATGGTTTCATGAACTTTAACGCCTTTTGCATCATATCATTCATTGTTTTTACTTTCTATCTAAAAACCCATTATCTCCGCTTGTATATTCATATATTCGCCATCATATTTTTAAGGTCTACTGAAAAAATATTATCGTATTCATAGCGGCAATCAATCTTTCAAACACATATACTTGACTAAATCACTCAGATATTAGACAATCGCCCTCAAGATATAACACAAACCCACCGAATAATTTTAAAACAGGCACACCATGCGACTGACCACCAAAGGCCGCTTTGCCGTTACTGCCATGATAGATTTGGCGATGAACGCTCAAAGCGGTGCGGTAAAATTAAGCGCCATTAGCGAGAGGCAGAATATTTCCCTCTCCTATTTGGAACAACTGTTCAGCAAGCTTCGTCGAGCCGAATTGGTAGAGAGCCTACGCGGCCCCGGCGGCGGATATATCCTTGCCGCCCCCGCCACCCAAATCAATATTGCCCAAATTATTGCCGCCGCAGAAGACTGCCTTGATGCAACACAATGCGGCAGCAAAGGAAACTGCAATAACGGGCATGCTTGCGTCACCCACGAACTATGGGAAAGTCTGAATAAAATCATTAATGACTACCTAAGCAATGTGACCTTACAAAACGTGGTTGACCAAAACAGCGAAAACCAAGACCAAGTGATTAATTTTACCCATATTCATTAAATGTGAATGATACGAATCATATATCAATAAAAACGAAAGAGACCACCGACCATGACAGTCAAAACCCCTATATACCTCGACTACGCTGCCACTACACCGGTTGACCCGCGTGTTGCAGAAAAAATGATTCCCTACCTTACCGAACAATTCGGCAACCCCGCATCCAATAGCCATAGTTTCGGCTGGACGGCAGAAGAAGCGGTTGAAAATGCCCGTGAGGAAATTGCCAAGCTGATTAATGCAGATTCTAAAGAAATCATCTTCACCAGCGGTGCAACCGAATCGGATAATCTGGCGATTAAAGGTGCGGCACATTTTTATCAAACCAAAGGCAAACACCTGATTACCGTGAAAACCGAGCACAAAGCCGTGCTGGATACCATGCGCGAATTAGAGCGCCAAGGTTTTGAAGTCACCTATTTAGGTGTACAAGATAACGGCCTGATTGATCTGGAAGAATTCAAAGCCGCTATCCGCCCCGATACCATTTTGGTTTCGGTTATGTGGGTGAACAATGAAATCGGTGTGATTCAAGATATTCCCGCAATCGGCGAAATCTGCCGCGAGAAAAAAATTATCTTCCACGTTGACGCTGCCCAAGCTGCCGGTAAAACACCGATTGACGTAGAAGCCGCCAAAGTAGATTTAATGAGCTTATCCGCCCACAAAATTTACGGCCCTAAAGGTATCGGCGCTATGTATGTACGCCGCAAACCGCGTGTACGCCTTGAAGCACAAATGCACGGCGGCGGTCATGAACGCGGCTTCCGCAGCGGTACATTGCCGACACACCAAATCGTCGGCATGGGCGAAGCCTTCCGCCTGGCGCGCGAAGAGTTGGATAAAGACCGCGAACACGCTTTGAAATTACGCGATATCTTCCTAAAAGGTATCGAGGGCATTGAAGAAGTTTATATCAACGGCGATTTAAACAAACGCGTACCGACCAACCTGAATGTCAGCTTTAACTTTGTAGAGGGCGAAAGCCTGATTATGGCCGTGAAAGAATTGGCGGTTTCCAGCGGTTCGGCCTGTACATCCGCCTCCTTAGAGCCCTCGTATGTATTGCGTGCTTTAGGCCGTAACGACGAATTGGCCCACTCTTCCCTACGCATTAGCTTCGGCCGCATGACAACAGAAGAAGAAATGGCCTACGCAGCCAATCTGATTAAATCCAAAATCGGCAAACTGCGCGAACTTTCCCCATTATGGGAAATGTTTAAAGAAGGCATTGACTTGAATACTGTAGAATGGGCCGAACATTAAGAATAACCAGAAACAACCGGCCGTCTGAAACGGTTTCAGACGGCCCTACGAAACGAACAAACCATACAAAAGGAACCCTATCATGGCATATAGCGATAAAGTAATTGATCATTACGAAAATCCCCGTAACGTCGGCTCATTCGACAAAGACGATAACGATGTCGGCACCGGCATGGTCGGCGCACCGGCCTGCGGCGACGTAATGAAACTGCAAATCAAAGTAAACGATAACGGCGTAATTGAAGATGCCAAATTTAAAACCTACGGTTGCGGCTCAGCCATTGCCTCTTCATCACTGATTACCGAATGGGTAAAAGGCAAAAGCTTAGACGAAGCCTTATCGATTAAAAACAACCAAATTGCCGAAGAGCTGGAGTTACCTCCGGTAAAAGTACACTGCTCCATCTTGGCCGAAGACGCGATTAAAGCTGCGGTTTCCGACTATAAAAAGAAACACAGCAGCTAATAAAGATGCGGGTGGGCTCAGCCCTATCCGACCGCAGCGGCATAGGTTCCAACCATTGCCGCCGTTGGCACTGATAACGGTTTCTTTTAATCCCCCCGAAATGGCAGCCGGCATATTGGCTGAAGTATGTCGGCATGCCAAATTTAGAATGGAAACAAACAGACATGATTACCCTTACTGAAAAAGCAGCCAATCATATCCAAAACTTTCTCACCAAACGTGGCAAAGGCGAAGGTATCCGCTTGGGCGTGAAAACCAGCGGTTGCTCAGGCATGGCCTATACTTTGGAGTTTGTGGATGAAGTCCAACCCGAAGATATGGTTTTTGAAGGTTTCGGCGTGAAAGTCTTTGTCGATCCCAAAAGCCACGTTTATTTAGACGGCACCGAATTGGACTACACCAAAGAAGGCTTGCAGGAAGGCTTTAAATTCCAAAACCCGAACGTAAAAGACGAATGCGGTTGCGGCGAAAGCTTCCACGTTTGATTTACCCCCTATTATTCAGTTTCAGACGGCCTGTTTTCAATCACATAGGCCGTCTGAAAGCCATTTGCCATAATCTCAATACCCTATCTGATTTTATGGCATCATAAAATTTTAGGCCGTCTGAAATATTTTTTCAGACGGCCTTTGCCATATTATCAAAATCATCCATAAAGCTCCTCATTCAACCCATACGGCCATTAGGTTTCAGCAGCAGATATGCTATACTCGCCCCCATCCGAAACCGATACGAATCAAGGAAAATACAATGGCTGATTTCAATAAAATCCTGACACCCGGCGATGTAGACGGCGGCATTATCAACGTTGTCAACGAAATCCCTGCCGGCAGCAACCACAAAATCGAATGGAACCGCAAAGTGGCCGCCTTCCAACTCGACCGCGTAGAACCGGCTATTTTTGCCAAACCGACCAACTACGGCTTTATTCCGCAAACATTAGATGAAGACGGCGACGAGCTCGATGTATTACTGGTTACCGAACAACCTTTGGCAACCGGCGTCTTTTTGGAAGCCAAAGTTATCGGCGTGATGAAATTTGTCGACGATGGCGAAGTAGACGACAAAATCGTATGCGTACCGGCCGACGACCGCAACAACGGCAACGCCTATAACAGCCTGAGCGACTTACCCGCCCAATTAATCAAACAAATCGAATTCCATTTCAACAACTACAAAGCACTGAAAAAACCCGGCTCTACCCAAGTACAATCATGGGGCGATGTAGCAGAAGCCAAAGCCGTGATTAAAGAATCTATCGAACGCTGGAATGCGCAAGCAAAATAAAGCTTCTTTTATTAAAACAAGCCGTCTGAAACCTTTCAGACGGCTTGTTTTATAAAGCAGAATCCATTAATCATTTCACAATGAAGCGGGCAAAGAAATGATGCAACACATCGGCCGTACCAATCACCACCAACATTCTGGAAACATGAAACGCCGTCACCAAAGGCACGCCTAATTGTAAGGTTTTGGCCGTAATCGTCATTTCCGTTACCCCGCCCGGCGCCAGCCCCAGCCCCAACGTAGGCAATGAAACCGCCACCGTATTCGCCAATAAATATGTCGCCAATGCGGTTAACAACAACGAAACCGCCACATTAACCGCCACCACCGCCAACAAACGCGGCGCGCTTCGGAAAAAACCCGGTACAAATTTATTGCCCAACGACCAACCGATAAAAATCTGGCTGATATGTGAAATAGACGACGGAATAGCCGAAAAATGAATATTACACAACGTCAATAAAGTGGCGGCAGCTAACGGGCCGAATGTCCAAGCGTTTGTCCACCTAAGCCGTTCAAACAAACGTGCACACACATAGCCGCATGCAAACAACCCAAGCAATCCGACCCAGTGAACAGACGTGTTATAGGCCAAATTACCGCTATCGGTATTATGGAAACCCATATATTGATAAAAAAACGGCACAATGGTCACAATCATCAGCACCCGCAAAGAATGTGCCGACACCACTTTAGCGATATCCGCTCCCTTCTCAACAGCCATATAAGCCATCTGACTGGCACCGCCCATAGCCGACGCATACCAAGCCGTTGCAAAATCAACCTTAGCACGGCGATACATAAACACACTGCCGAGAATACCCAGCGACAGGGAAAACAACATGCCGAAGATCATCAGCGGCCAATAAGTCAGCAATATCGCCGCCATCTGCGGAGTAAAATATAAGCCCAGTGAAAGGCCGATAACCATCAGACCTACTTTGGTAGACCATGCCGGTGCACGAACCGGCACCCCGTTCAATCCAAAAACAGCCGTTGCCAGCAACGGGCCAAGCAGCCAAGGAATCGGTATATGGGTGACATCGGCCAACCAAGCACCGCCCAAAGCAATCATAAAACCGGATAGATATTTTATAGGAGCCATTATTCAGCCACTCTCGAAAGCCGATTCCCCTGCCTGTTTTAAGCCGTTTTACGGCGACGCCACCAACGATAAATCGGTAACAACACCATCAATAACGAAAGCACCCATAAAGCTTGAGTAATCGTACCTTCAAATAAAATCCCCACCTCACCTTGTGAAATAGACAATGCACGGCGTAAGCTCGATTCCATCAGCTCACCCAATACATAGCCCAAAATCAGCGCGGAAAGCGGAAAGTTCAATTTGCGTAAAATATAGCCAAACACCCCTAAGCCCACCATCAGCACCAAGTCAAACGTTGTACTATGAATAGCATACACGCCGACAAAGCTCACCGCCGCAATCGCAGGAATCAAAATATAGTTGGGAATATTGAGCAGCTTGGCAAAAAAACCGACTAAGGGGATATTCAGCGCCAATAAAATGACATTACCGATAAACAGCGATGCAATCAAGCCCCAAACGATATCGGGCTGTTCGCTGAACAACTGCGGGCCGGGTGTGATATTGTAGAGCGTTAACGCACCCATCATCACTGCCGTTGTACCCGAACCGGGCACACCCAAGGTCAACATCGGAATAAACGAACCGCAGGCAGAAGCATTATTAGCCGCTTCAGGCGCAGCAATGCCACGCAAATCACCTTCACCGAAACGGCCTTCTTTACCGGCAATTTTCTTTTCATTGGTATACGACATCGCACTGGCAATAGTCGCCCCCGCGCCGGGCAACACGCCGATAAAAAAGCCGGCTATCCCACTACGGACCATCGCGCCCACGCTAAACAAAAACTCTTTCAACGTAAACAACGTGCGCTTACCCTGAACCAAAGCCTGTTGGCCTTTTTCCGTACCTTCCAGCATAATCAGAATCTCACTGACACTGAAAAATCCGATCACAATCGTTGTAAACTGAATGCCGTCTGAAAGGTTAACCGAATCGAAAGTAAAGCGGTATACACCTGTCACCGCATCCACGCCCACCATGGCCAGACTCAAACCAATTAACGCCGATACAGCGGTTTTCACAGGCTGGTCGCTAATCAACCCGCTTAAACAGGTAATCGCAAATACCATCAAAACAAAATACTCTGCCGGCCCGAACGCAATCGCCCATTCAGCCAACAGCGGCGCAAACAACACCACCCCGATGGTCGCAATAATGCTGCCGACAAACGAGCTGACCGCCGATAACGACAACGCAATCCCTGCCTTACCCTGCTTGGCCAACGGATAACCGTCAAGCGTAGACATAATCGCCGCCGCATCGCCGGGCACATTAATCAAAATAGCCGAAATCCGCCCGCCGTATTCGCAACCCAAATAAACCGAAGCCAATAAAATCAACGCCGATTCCGGCGACAAGCCCATCGCAAAAGCAAACGGCAGCAATAAAGCCACACCGTTAATCGGCCCCAATCCGGGCAGCATCCCCACAATGGTGCCGATAAATGCCCCGGCCAGTGCCAACAACAGATTTCCCGGAAGCAAAGCCACCTGAAAACCCGACATCAAATATTCTAAAGTGCCCATCTCTCTGTTCCCTTATCAACCGAATATGCCCAACAACGGCAGCGGCACGTCAAGCAGGGTATCGAATAAAATAAACAGCAACACCCCCATCACCACGCCTGAAATTAAACAATGCAGCGTACGCCCACCAAACAATTTACCGATGCAAAAAGCCATTAATGCCGTTGATAGTGGAAAACCAAGCACTTCAAATAAAAAAGCATAAGCCACCATACAAGCAATACATAAAGCGATTTTCTTCACAATCGCCGGCGTATAACCCAAAACAATCGGCTCCCCACGCGGACGCACCAATAAAAACAGGCAACACAAACCGAGCAAAGACAAAATCAATATCGGATAAGGCCGCGGCCCTAAAGGATCATACGCAATCGGCGCCGTATAACCCCATGCCAGATAAAGTAATCCGCACACCATCAATAAAAGCGCTGCAGAAAATAAACGTTCGATTTTCATATTATGAAACTCCACCGAAAAATACGGTTTTAGCGGCTATCACCAAGCTTTATTCTCAGAGGCCGTCTGAACGTTTCAGACGGCCGTATTATTCATTGTGAATCATATAGCCTAATCAGATAAATATCCGGCCCTAACCGCACTCATCTTCTGATACAGACGATAAAGCCGGCAACCGAAATTGCCGACTTTTATCTGCCACCATAGTGATATGGTTTGAAATTATTGCGCCAAACCAAACTCTTTAGTTAATACACGCATTTCATCAGTGGTTTTATCCACATATTGGCTCAACTCTTCGCCCGTCATCGCAAACGGCAATAAATCACGCTGACTGCGCAACTCGGCAAATTTAGGATCTTTCAGCATCGTGTCAAAACTGTTTTTCCACCATGTATAAGCCTCTTCACTTACTTTCGGGCCCATATAATAGCCGCGGACAACCGGCCATTCGACATCATAGCCCTGCTCTTTCGCCGTCGGAATATCTTGCAGCTTGCCGCCCAAACGCTCAGGTGAGAAAACGGCCAACACACGGATTTTACCCGACTCGACATGCGGCCCCATCTCGGCAATACCGGCACTCACCACATCAATATGATGACCCAATACCGACGTTACCGCCTCACCGCCGCCTTCCAAAGCGACATAGGTCATGTCTTTCGGCTGGATACCGGCCACTTTAGCCAACATAGCCGTTTGCAACCAGTCTTGACCGCCCACACTACCGCCCGCGCCAAAACTAACGGCTTTCGGATCTTTTTTCAGCGCATCTACCAAGTCTTGAAGGTTTTGTAATGGCGAATCGGCATTCACGGCAACCATACCGTAATCGGTGCCAACCGCTGCTAACCAACGAACATCTTTTTCAGTATATTGACCAAACTTACCTTGTGCCAAATTCAATAGAGAGCCGGTTGAAAACGCAATAATCGCATCATTATTCGAAGCATCGTTCGCTACAATTTTGTTATAAGCCACCGCACCGACACCACCGGGCATATACGTTACCCGCATCGGTTTTTCCAACAACCCGGTATCTTTCAATCCGCTTTGTGCCAATTTACACGTTAAATCAAAACCACCGCCGGGCTTGGCAGGCGCAATACATTCAGGCTTATCCGGCATCCCTGCTACAGTTGTCCCTTTATTACAGGCGCTCAAAGAAAGTGCAGCCGCTGCAGCAAACCCAAATAACGCATATTTTTTATACTTCATATATTTCTCCAAAGAAAGTAGCGTAATACCCCATCAATATTACAATGATTGGAATTACATGGTGGGCAGAAAATAAAGGATAATATACCCTTTGTCAATTCGATTCAAATTGAATGAATACTTTACCATTAAAGCCCGCACTAACTGGAAAGCTAAACATTATCACACCAATAGATATGCATAAAAATATTCATATACAATAATATCAACGGGATAGATAGAAACAATATAATGATTTTATTATGATTCGATTAAGGTAAATAAATTGAATAAAAATAAATAAAATACAAAAAAGCCGTCTGAAAAATTCAGACGGCTTTTTTATATTTATACAGCCATCAGCTGCCCCGATAAGTAGAACAACCAAATGGCGATAATGTAATCGGTACATAATAATGTTTACCGTTTTTCAATTCAAAAGAAACCTCTACAAACGGATAGAAATTATCTACTTTATCCCGGACAAAATATTCTTTGGTTTTGAATTCAGTTTAAAATAAGTCCCTTTTCCCCTATCGGCCATTATCCAACTAAGGCAACAATTTACCCGGATTCATAATATTATACGGATCCAACTGCTTTTTAATGGCACGCATCAGGTTAATTTCCACTTCACTCCGTACTTTAGATAGCCAATGTTTCTTAATCTGCCCGATACCATGCTCTGCGGCAATGGTTCCCTCGCATTGTAAAACATTTGTATAAACCACCTCATTGACCGCATTCTCGTACTCATAAACCCGATTATCCGAAATATCCGGCAAAAAAGTATTGTAATGCAGGCTGCCGTCGCCCAAATGGCCGAATACTACGATTTGAATATCTTTAAAGGCCGTCTGAAGTGCTGTGCCGCAATTTTCCACAAACTCCGCCACACGGACAATCGGTACGGCAATATCATGTTTGATGCTGACACCGAGATTACGCTGTGCCGCAGAAATATTTTCACGCAGCCGCCATAATTCCGAACGCTCCGATTCCGAAGATGCCAAAACCGCATTATCAAAACCGTTATCCATTAAAAACTCAGCCAATAAATCACCTAAATCTTCATGCGCAACCGAATCGGTTAATTCCATCAACACATGCCACGGCGCCTCAATAGGCTCGCGGCTTTGGCTAAAATCGGCCGATAAGGTCAATGCAAATTGACTGATAAGCTCGAAACTGCTTAAGCGTCCGGCAAATGCACCTTGTGCCAACGATAATAAATTTACCGCCTGTTCAATAGATTGCACACCCACCCAAGCAGTCTCTTTAATGATTGGCTGAGCGAATAATTTTAGCGTCGCACCGGTGATAATGCCTAAAGTACCTTCGCTACCAATAAAAAGATGGCGTAAATCATAACCGGTCGTATTTTTATGAAGCGGATTTAAATGAGATACCAGTTCACCATTAGGCAATACAACCTCCAAACCCAAAACCAAATCACGCATCGTACCATAACGCAATACATTCAATCCGCCGGCATTGCAGGCAATATTACCGCCAATCTGACAAGAGCCCTCACTGGCCAGACTAAGCGGAAAAAACCGCCCTGCATCGGAAGCCGCTTCTTGCACGTTTTGTAACACGACACCGGAATCTACCGTAATCGCATTATCCGCCACATTAATTTCTCGAACACGATTGAGCTTGGATAAATTGAGCAACACACCGCCATCCGGCACCGCTCCGCCACACAATCCGGTGTTTCCTCCCTGAGGAGTAACGCTAATCCGGCTCTCAAAGCAAAAAGCCATTAATTGCCGGACATGATCCACCGTTTCAGGTTGTACGATAATATCGGCATGCCCCGTATAACGCCTGCGTTGATCTGTCAGTAGAGCGAAGCCATCTTCCGGTATTTCCGAAGACTTGAGAAATTGTGTTAATTTTTTCTTCATTTCTATCGGGTTTATGTTCATATAAATACCATCTGAAAATATGATAAGCAATAGCCTTTAGTTTCAAAATGAATTATAAAGATATAAATATATATTTACACATAAGATTAAAAAGTATATTGAAACAACTATTGATATTAAAAGAGTTTAATACTAGTAAATAAAAAAGCGGGGTACATCCGTACCCCGCTTTTTTACATATCCGAAAATATGATGATTTAGTTTAGTTTGCAGCAGCAGAAGCTTCGGCAGCAGTTGCAGCAGCAGAAGCGGCAGCATCGGCAGCAGAAGCGGCTTCAGCAACAGCAGAAGCAGCATCACCATCACCTTCAGCCATAGCTTCTTGAGCATCAGCAGCAGCTTCAGAGGCAGCTTCTTGGGCATCAACAGCAGCTTCAGAGGCAGCAGTAGCTGCATCTTGTAAAGCTTCAGATGCATTTTGAGCAGCTTCTTGTGCATTTTGAGCAGCATCTTGTGCTTGTTGTGCATTATCACCACAAGCAGCTAAGAACAAAGACATTAAAGCAGCAGCAAGTAAAGATTTTTTCATTTTCAAATACCTTTTAAATCGATTTAAAAAACAAATATGAGGTAATCTTCTTTAAGTATAAGCCTCATAAGAATTCATCGCTGAACCTTGACAATTATGCATGATAGGAAAAATCAATGCAATGTAAACAGTTTGCACTTTCAGCAAGAATATGGTGGTTTAGTCACCTTTACTCTCGAATAAGTTCGGTATATAAAGAAAAAAAATTACGTTTTTTTGTAAAAAAATAAATTTTCGCATCTATATTTCAAAATTAATTTTCAAGCAATAAAAATTAAAAAAAATAATTTATAAAATCGAATTTTATTGTTATTTCAACAAATAGTTGCATGTAAGCAACATAGCAAAAGTAACCATCCGCCTCTTTCGTATCACTTTTGCAGGCTGTATAGTCCCTTTCATACATTCTGTTCACTCATGTTGTGCTACAATTATCACTTTATTTTTCATTAATTATATAAAACGCATAAGGATCTTCCGCATGGCTATTCAAAAAAATTCCGTTGTCACGCTTCACTATAAAATGTTTGATGCAAACGAACAACTTATTGATGAAACAGAGCAACCGATCGTTTATCTCCACGGAGGTTACGACGGCATTTTCCCTTTAGTGGAAGAAGCCTTACACGGCAAAGAAGTCGGCGATACAATTGATATACAACTGGCTCCGGACGACGCATTTGGCGAACAAAATCCGGAATTGGTACGCATTGAAAGTGTAGACGTTTTCCCCGTGGATGTAGAAGTCGGTATGATGTTTGAAGCTGACGACCCGGAAACCGGCGACGTATGGGTTTACCGTGTAACCGATGTTGCCGACGGCAAAGCAGTTGTTGACGGCAATCACCCTTTGGCCGGCATGAAAATTCACTTCCAGGCAACCGTAGAAGATGTGCGCGAAGCAAGTGAAGAAGAAATTGCTCATGGCCATGTACACGGTGAACATGGTCATCATCATTAAAATATTATTCAATATGGCAACGGTCGGCTTAGCCGACCGTTTTTCTATTTTATTATTCCTACTTCCTAATTAGAAGATGCTTAACAGGTTGGTTTAAAAGATACCCCATAGGCCATTTGAAATATTCCTTACCGCCCTTTCTTCCATTTCTTATCTAATTAAATTTATTTTTAAATCAAAAAATTATCTATCATCAGCGACAACACTCCGAACAAACCCGTTTATTCATAAACCACGCCATCCATTAAACCTTCGGCATCCAAGCCATTATAAGATTGCTCCCATGCTTGTGCCGCCTCTACCGAAGCACATTCTTGTGAAAGCGCCCGTTCGATACTGTTCATTTCTCCGGCATGCTGCTTATTTAAGCTACCGCACCCTAATTCATAAGCAAATACTTCTGCCGATTTTGCACCAAGAGAACCGGAAGAAAGCCCTGCCAATACCACAGCAAAAACACCGGCAAGCATGAAACTTTTGTTTCGACGATTTTTCATCATTGACTCCCTATACGTTATTAGATTAACCAAATTAAAAAATCCGATATCATTAGATATGATTTTTAATTCTGACTATCTTGTATGAAAAACTTTAATTCAATGCCTTAATAATTTATTTTTACTACAATTCAAAAATCAATATTCGTAAAATCTAAATTTTTTACCATATTACTAAGATAAAATTTAAAATGCAATAGTTTTTCTTACCAAAAGTAAAATAAAACTTACTTTTTATTCAAAATTAAGATAAAATAAACCTAAAACAACCCTTGTATACATCAAAGCCATATACAAACTAAGGATAAATATGGATACTTTCAAAGACAGATTAGCTTTTCTTTGGAAAGACGAAGCCAAGCAGGCCAAAATTGCCGCCGATATTGAAATGACAATCGCCGGATTTAGCCGGATTTGGCACGAAGGCGGCCTGCCCAAAGCAGAAACCTTAAAAAAAATTAAGCAATTAAAAGGATGCAGCATAGATTGGCTGCTAACTGGTGAGGGCGAACCTTATCCCGATGCGCAACGGCAAGCAAACCATGCGGAAGACACACTCGGCAATCCGGTTGATATTGATGAATTTGTATTTATCCCCCGCTACGATATTCAGGCGGCCGCCGGACACGGAAGGCTGGTAGAAAATGAAAAACCTTTGTTTACAATGGCTTTTAGGCGGTATTGGATAGAAAACTACATCACACGCGACACCAAAAACCTTTCTGTGATTTCCGTAAAAGGCGATTCGATGGAAGGCGTGCTTAACGATGGCGACTCTATTTTGATCAACCACGGTGAAACCACACCTCGCGACGGTTTGTATGTGTTGCGTTTAAATGAAAACCTATTGGTAAAACGCTTGCAATTAATGCCCGGCGGCGTCATTAATGTGATTTCGGCCAATGAAGCTTACCCGACATTTGAAATCCATTTAAATAATATGGATGAAGACATTGCCATTATCGGCAGAGTGGAATGGTTTGGCAGAAATATCTAATCCTGTTTTAGTCAGTCGAATCATACGCAAACCGTATTAACAAACCTATGGGCAGATTTCATAAAGGCCGTCTGAACAAAAACAATGTAGCGTTTCAGACGGCTTAAAGCGATACACAAACATGCTCTCAAGAAATCCGCTAAAATAATCTGTTTTTTACTTTTCAGACGGCCTCTTAAATATGTTGGTATTGGGAATAGAATCTTCTTGTGATGAAACCGGTGTAGCACTTTATGATACCGAACGCGGATTGTTGGCACACCAACTACACACACAAATGGCAATGCATGCCGAATATGGCGGCGTTGTGCCCGAGCTTGCCAGCCGCGACCACATCCGCCGACTGGTACCGCTAACCCGTGGCTGTTTGGAAGAAGCCAATGTTCAATATGCCGATATTGATGCCGTAGCTTTCACACAAGGCCCAGGCTTAGGTGGCGCGCTATTGGCCGGTTCGAGTTATGCCAATGCACTGGCTTTTTCGCTCAACAAGCCCGTTATTCCCGTCCATCATTTGGAAGGTCACCTACTATCCCCTCTACTTGCCGAACAACAGCCCGAATTCCCCTTTATTGCCTTATTGGTATCCGGCGGGCATTCCCAGTTTATGGCGGTACGCGGCATCGGCGACTACACCTTACTTGGCGAGAGTGTCGACGATGCGGCCGGCGAAGCCTTTGACAAAACGGCCAAACTGCTCGGCCTGCCCTACCCCGGCGGCGCCAAACTTTCACAACTGGCCAAACTCGGCTCACCGGATGCATTCCAATTTCCGCGCCCGATGCTGCATTCAGACGATTTGCAAATGAGTTTTTCCGGCTTGAAAACAGCAGTACTCACCGCCGTGCAAAAAGTCCGCGAGGAACACAACGGCGAGATTCCCGAACAAACCCGCAACGATATCTGCCGTGCATTTCAAGATGCCGTTGTGGATGTATTGGTTGCAAAAGCGCACAAAGCCCTTTTGGATACCGGTTTCCGAACCCTTGTGGTTGCCGGCGGCGTAGGCGCGAACTGGAAACTTCGTGAGGCATTAGGCCGTCTGAAAGTACAACCCAAAGGCAAAGGCCGTCTGAAACCGGCGGCTGAAACCATTGATGTTTATTTTCCACCAATGGAATACTGCACCGATAACGGCGCTATGATTGCTTTTGCCGGCGCCATGCGTTTGCAAAACCAACAGGAAGCCGGAAAATTTAATGTTAAACCGCGTTGGCCGCTAACCGATATTGTCCGCCGTTAAAACCATAAGATTTTATGCCTTTACGACAAAATTTACCGTATCCTATTGTTACCTATAAAAATTACAAGGAATCATTTATCCAACCCCAAAGCCTGACTCCCCCGCGCCAACCAGCCAAGGCGGTATTTTATGCAGCTAGCCCATTTTTTTGACTATCAAGACAACTACATCACCTCACTGCAACAACAGGCGAAATCCGTGCATACCGTTGCAGCATACCGTCGCGATTTGGCACAACTGCAAAGCCTGCTGCCCGAACATACCGATACGGAACCGGCACACCGCCGCCACTTCACCGCAGCCTTAAAAAAGCTATCGCAAATGGGAACAAGCGAGCGGAGTATGGCGCGAAAACTTTCCGTTTGGCGGCAATACAGTAGCTGGTTGCAACAACAAGGGCTGATGAATCACGACCCGATGAGTGGCTTGAGTGCGCCCAAAATCCCTACAAGATTGCCGAAAGCCATTGAACAAGAAACCCTTAACCATCTATTAGACCATGACACCGACAATGAGCCGCTATCTTTGCGCGACCATGCTATTTTTGAGCTGATGTACGGCAGTGGTTTACGGGTTGGCGAAATCCATAAGCTTGATTTGGATGATATTTTATTGGACGACGGTTGGGTCGGCGTATGGGGTAAAGGCAACAAACAACGCCGCGTTCCACTTGGCCGAAAAAGCATTGCCGCACTTCATGCCTATCTAGCACAACGCCATGCGGCAGAGGGCGAAAAAGCTTTATTCACAAACCGTCAAGGCAGCCGCTTAGGAATCCGTCAAATTCAAATCCGCCTGCGTGAATGGGCTTTACGCCACGGCAGCCCGCAGCACATTTCCCCGCATATGCTGCGGCACAGCTACGCCAGCCATCTGTTACAATCCGCCCACGATATTCGGGCGGTACAAGAATTACTCGGCCACAGCAGCTTATCCACCACTCAGATTTACACCAGCTTGGATTTTGATCATCTAGCCAACGTTTACGATGACACCCACCCAAGAGCCAAACGGAAAAAAGACTAGTTTTTTTCCTTCGTAATCAATCGGTTCTACCTGAATAACAAGCCGCCTGAAAAACATAACTATGCCCGACTCCGTGGGATTCGCAAAACGATTGCGATAAAATGAGCGGCGTCCTCTATTCATTCCAAATACTATATAACCCATGCCTATTTTTATTCCCACTAATTACGAAACAACCATCGAATGGCGCAACGAAAGCACGCAAAAGCCGCCGCAACAAGCGGTTTACCGGCAAGAAAGTAATGCCCGTTCCATTCTAAAAAACGCTTATGCCAACACCGCAACGGTCTGGACAGGCGATTTTCACAATGCCAAACAAGTATTGGTCGCTATCAAAAAACAACTTCACAAAGCTAAAACCAAACCCGCCACCGATATTCAGACGGCCTTTCATACCCACCGTATGCGGCAGGCGCAAAACAGCCGTATTGTGAATATGCTGGCAGTTGAAATCGGCACAGGTTTCAGTTTGGATTTACCGCGCGCGCCTATCATTGCCGATGCTTTAGCCGACGTATACGGCACACCCAACAACCAAGCTTTTTTATTGCCGCTGAATCTTTTGCTGGGTTTTATCGGCGCCCACGAATGGCATAAAAAAGGCGTTTATATTCCCGCTTTAAATACCGAAATCCATGTTCCTTTCGGCGTATTTTCCCCCTTACGCGGCGAATATCTCGACCTTATCGCACAAGCACCGCTACCGCCAAATTGCCAAACCGCTTTCGATATCGGCACTGGTTCGGGCGTTATCGCCACCCTACTTGCCCGCAAAGGCGTACCGCATATTACCGCCACCGACACCAACCCGCGCGCCATCACCTGCGCCGAAAGCAATATCCGCCGTCTTGGTTTTGCCGACGCCGTCCATATAGAAAATACCGATTTATTCCCGCAAGAGCGTGCCGATTTAATTGTCTGCAACCCGCCTTGGCTGCCTGCCAAGCCCACATCGGCCATCGAATCCGCACTATACGATCCTGACAACGCCATGCTGAAAAGCTTTCTGAATGGCGTGAAAAATCATCTGAATGAAAACGGTGAAGCATGGCTGATTATGTCCGACTTAGCCGAACACCTGCATTTAAGAAAAGCCGATTTTTTAGCACAATGTTTTCAGACGGCCTCGTTAAGCCTTATTGATGTATCCCACACCGCACCCAAACACCGCAAAGCCTATGACAACGAAGATCCGCTCGCCTTTGCACGCCGGCAAGAAACCACTTTCCTTTATCGCTTAAAGACCGTCTGAAAAATATTTGCCGCCGTCGTTTCCTTTGATTATGACGGCAGCACCGATTCGCAAACTGCTTGATTTGAACGAATATCAAAAATAAACTACTATTCCCTCCATGCCCTATCGCAGGCCGTCTGAAAATATAGTTTCCGATTAACCGAAAGCCCGCCATGAATCTAAAAAATCGTCACTTCTTAAAACTGCTGGACTACACATCTGCCGAAATAGAACATTTGTTGGATTTATCTGCCGAACTCAAAGCCGCTAAAAAAAACGGCACTGAAAAACAAACCCTAACCGGCAAAAATATCGCCTTGATTTTTGAAAAAACCTCCACCCGAACCCGTTGCGCTTTCGAAGTCGCCGCCCACGATCAAGGCGCATCGGTTACCTATCTCGAACCCGGCGGCAGCCAAATCGGACACAAAGAAAGCATCAAAGACACCGCTCGCGTATTGGGCCGCATGTTTGACGGCATCGAATACCGGGGCTTCAGCCAAAACACGGTTGAAGATCTGGCCAAATATGCCGGCGTACCCGTTTTCAACGGCCTAACCGATGAATTCCACCCCACCCAAATTCTCGCCGACATGCTAACCATGCGCGAGCATTGCCAAAAACCGCTTCGTGAAATCGCATTTACCTATATGGGCGATGCCCGCTTCAATATGGGCAACTCCCTGCTATTGGGCGGTGCTTTACTCGGCATGGACGTCCGCATCGGCGCCCCCCGCCACTTATGGCCGTCTGAACAACTGATTAAGCAAGCACATGAAATTGCTGAAAAAAGCGGGGCACGCATATTGTTAACCGATAATCCGCAAGAAGCCGTTAAAGGTGTCGACTATATTCATACCGACGTATGGGTTTCTATGGGCGAACCGGAAAGCGTATGGAAAGAACGTATTGAATTACTCACACCTTACCAAGTCAATGCCAAACTGATGGCCGACTCCGGCAACCCTGATGTGAAGTTTATGCACTGCTTACCGGCATTCCATAACCGCGAAACCAAAATCGGCGAATGGATTTACCAAACATTCGGCATGGACGGCGTTGAAGTTACCGAAGATGTATTTGAAAGCGAAGCATCCGTGGTATTCGACCAAGCCGAAAACCGTATGCACACCATTAAAGCCGTGTTGGTCGCATCACTTTCCTAATTCTCAGCAAGCCGTGTTGGTTTTACCGTCACATTGTAATTAACGGTATAACCGGCACGGTCTAAGTGATAGAATCAGCAACATCTTTGCTCCCCTATATTCACAAACAAAGAAAAGGACAAAATTATTTATGGCTACTGTATTGATTGTACCCGTATCCACCCGCTCAGACAGCTGGGCTGTTACCCAAGCCGTAGCAGCGGCATTGCCGGATGCAACCGCTTCCCGCGCTTTCGATGAAACCGGCGAAGCAGAAAAAATGCTTTGCGAAGGCAGATGTGATGACTGGCTGGATATGTTGGTGACCAAAGTATCTAAATTAGATACAGAAAACGTTGTTATCAAAGGGATTAAACCCGATCCGGAAAATATTTTCCTATCTTCACGCAATATCGAACTGGCTTTATCACTGGATGCCAATGTTGTCTTTGCCGTATCTGCCGAAGGCAGAACACCCGAATATCTGGCGGCACAACTCAATACTGCCAAGCAAGCCTATGCAACTGCCCCTGATGTATTGGCCGGCTTCGTGCTCGACGCCGCTGATGCCGGTACCGGTGCCTCATTGGCCGAACAAACCGGTTTGACCTATATCGGCTCAAAAGACAATATTGTTAATACTGATTTATTATTGAAAAAAAGCGGCCGTATGTCTCCGGCACAATTCCGCGTGAATATGATGGACGCCGCACAGAAAGCCAACAAACGTATCGTATTGCCTGAAGGTGCCGAGCCGCGCACGGTACAAGCGGCTGTTATCTGTCATCAGAAAGGCATTGCCCGCTGCGTATTATTAGCCCCTCGTGCCGAAGTGGAAGCCGTTGCCAACGAACGCCATATCACCCTACCCGATTCGCTCGAAATTATTGATCCGGCGACCTTGGTTGAACAATATGTAGAGCCAATGTGCGAATTGCGTAAAAGCAAAGGCCTTACGCCTGAGCAAGCCCGCGAACAATTGCAGGATACCGTTGTTCTCGGCACCATGATGATGGCGCAAAATGATGTAGACGGTTTGGTATCCGGTGCCGTACACACCACCGCCAACACCATCCGCCCGGCATTGCAATTGATTAAAACCGCACCGGGCGCCAGCTTGGTATCGAGCGTATTCTTTATGCTATTGCCCAACCAAGTATTGGTATATGGTGACTGCGCCGTTAACCCGGAGCCTACTCCCGAACAATTGGCCGATATCGCTATTCAATCTGCCGACTCTGCCAAAGCCTTCGGTATTCCTCCCAAAGTGGCTATGATTTCTTACTCAACCGGCACATCAGGCGCCGGCCCTGCCGTTGAAAAAGTGGCTCAAGCCACTGCTTTAGTGCGTGAAAAACGCCCCGATATTGATGTAGACGGCCCCTTGCAATACGATGCCGCCACCGTGCCGAGCGTAGCCAAGTCCAAAGCCCCGGACAGCAAAGTGGCCGGACAAGCAACCGTATTGATCTTCCCTGATCTAAATACCGGTAACTGTACTTATAAAGCCGTACAACGCAATGCTAACGTATTGAGCGTCGGCCCGATGCTACAAGGCCTGCGTAAACCGGTGAACGATTTATCACGCGGCGCGTTGGTTGACGATATTGTTTACACTATTGCGTTAACTGCTATCCAAGCCGTACAAATGAGTTAACAAACACTGATTGCTTAAACGAGCATAAAGGCCGTCTGAAATTCAGACGGCCTATTTCTTAATCCCAATTCTAAGCATATTGGTACACACTCATTAATATAATTAATTAAATTTCATCAACTATAATAAAAATACTTTACCAAGATGCAACGGTTCCGATTTATAATCGCGCCCTTTATGAAACTATCCAACTATAAGATTTTTCATCTTATGACACTGAAAATAGTCGATTTTATGCCGCAAACAAAACATTCGGCATCTAAGTCTGCATGTATAGAACACTTGATGGCTTTTCTTCAATGAATTAAACTGTTACAATATAAAATTAAAACAAGGATTTTAAAATGAAACCAAATATACACCCCGAAAACTATCGTACCGTATTGTTTTTCGACAGCGGTGCCAATGAAGGCTGGTTGATCCGTTCGTGCACCGACACACACGGCAAAACCATGGAATGGACCGACGGCAAAGAATATCCTGTTTTCATGTTGGATACCTCTTCCGCTTCCCACCCGATTTATACCGGTAAACAGCGTGAATACAACAACGAAGGCCGAGCTAGCAAGTTCAACCAACGCTACAAAACAATGATGAACACATTCAGAAAGGATAAATAATAATGCAAGTACTTTCTTCTTTGAAATCGGCCAAATCACGTCATCGTGACTGCCAAATCGTACGCCGTAAAGGTAAAGTATACGTTATTTGCAAAAGCAATCCGCGCTTTAAAGCTCGTCAACGTTAATATTTTTTGTATCAGCAGATGCAAATCCTATTATTAACAAGCTGCCAAACGGCAGCTTGTTTGTTTTTTAATTTTAAACCATATCAAGCCTGCTCATATTTAACAATTCATCTATCCTGTGTATTACAAGCCATATAGCTGGTAAAATGTGGCAGTAAAATAAACTATACTGATTTATAAAATATAAATTTATTATATAATTCAAATTGTTATAAAAAAATACAAAAATCCTACTAATAAAAAACCCAACCCAACTTGTCAAATAATTTGATTTACAGTAGTATCAACTGAAAATTCATTACGCCGATTTGATACAGCTTGCGGGCGTTAAACAGCTAAAGCGTACAGCTGCAATTTTGCATCTTTCCCTTTTTAGTTTTAGGCCCGCTGTATAACACAACGGGCCTTATTCTATTTACAGATTCGCCGAGGGAATCTTATGATTATTTTGGACAACGTTTCCAAACGTTATCAACACCGCGACAAAACATGGTTTACCGCCGTCGAACCGACCA
The DNA here is from genome assembly GCF_024834045.1 of Neisseria montereyensis. Classification (GTDB taxonomy): domain Bacteria; phylum Pseudomonadota; class Gammaproteobacteria; order Burkholderiales; family Neisseriaceae; genus Neisseria; species Neisseria montereyensis. The sequence continues at coordinate 36,425 of NZ_JANUXW010000009.1, read as the reverse complement.
CGCTGGAAATCAAAGCCGGCGAAATATTCGGTTTAATGGGTTATTCCGGCGCCGGTAAATCCACTTTATTACGACTCATCAACTTGCTCGAACGCCCTGATAGCGGCACGGTAACCGTGGGTGGGGAGGATCTAACTGCATTAAGCCCTGCCGCTTTGCGCCAAGCACGCCAAAACATCGGTATGGTCTTTCAGCAATTCAATCTTCTTAGCAACCGAACTGTTGCCGATAATGTTGCTTTTCCATTGGAAATCGCCGGTTGGCCGGTTGAAAAAATCAAACAACGTGTAGCCGAATGTTTGGAAATCGTCGGCCTTGAAAACCGTGCCGGGCATTACCCTGCCCAACTTTCAGGCGGCCAGAAACAACGCGTCGGTATTGCCCGCGCACTCGCTTCCAACCCAAAAGTTATTTTGGCCGACGAACCGACTTCCGCACTCGATCCCGCCACCACCCGCAGCGTTTTAGAATGTTTGGAAGATATTAATCGACGTTTCAATGTGACCATCGTGGTCGTTACTCATGAAATGAGCGTTATCCGCCGTCTATGTAACCGCGCCGCATTATTGCATCAAGGTAAAATCGTTGAAGTTGTGAATGTGGAAAATAACCAGATACACGCACAATCCGAAATTGGCCGCGAACTAGTGAGGGAGGATTAAAATGGCCGATTTGACTTTCTCTCTGGCAGTAGAAACCATCAGCAGTATGCGCGGCGAAATCATACAGGCGTTGTGGGAAACATTTATTATGGTCGGTCTTTCCACAACGTTTGCTACCCTGTTCGGTACCCTTTTAGGCGTATGGTTATTCATCACATCCAGCCGACAGCTTTACTACAACCGCCCGGTTCATATGGTACTGGATAATCTGGTTAACCTCATGCGTGCTTTCCCCTTCGTTATTTTAATGATTGCCATGATTCCGGCAACACGCGCCATCGTCGGCAGCACCATCGGCCCGGTTGCCGCTTCTTTAGTATTAAGCGTTTCCGGCGTATTCTATTTTGCCCGATTGGTGGAACAAAACTTACGCGAAGTGCCGCGCGGCGTTATTGAAGCAGCCAGCAGCATGGGAGCAAAACCGTTAACCATTATCCGCAAAGTACTGCTAAACGAAGCCCGTTCGGGCATGGTTTCCAGCGTTACCGTTTTAGCCATCGGACTACTTTCTTACAGTGCCGCAGCAGGTATGATTGGCGGTGGCGGCCTAGGTGATTTGGCCATACGCTACGGCTATTACCGCTACCAAACCGAAGTGATTATTTTTATTGTGGCAATTTTGGTATTATTGGTTATTATTATTCAGGGCTTAGGGAATTTTATTTCACGGAAACTCGATAAACGTTAACACCGAATTCAACCGCCGTTGGTAGGTTTTCAGACGGCCTTAACTGATTTTTGCACCATTCAAGGAGATCTATTCATGCAAGCATCTACACTATTAAAAAAAACATTCTCTATTAGCGCATTAGCATTGATATTAGCCGCTTGTGGCAGCCAAACAGAAACCGCCTCTTCTGCTGCTTCAGACAACGCAGCTTCAGCACCTACTGAAAAGAAAGAAATTGTTTTCGGTACAACTGTCGGCGATTTCGGCGATATGGTTAAAGAAGAAATCAAACCGCTTTTAGAGAAAAAAGGCTATACAGTTAAACTGATTGAATTTACCGACTATGTCCGCCCGAATTTGGCTTTGGCAGAAGGTGAATTGGATATTAATGTGTTCCAACACAAACCTTATCTGGACGACTTTAAAAAAGAACATAAATTAGACATTACCGAAGTATTCCAAGTACCGACCGCACCTTTAGGCCTCTATCCGGGCAAATTGAAATCCTTAGATGATATTCAAGAAGGCAGCAGCGTTTCCGCACCCAATGATCCATCAAATTTCGCCCGCGCATTAGTGATGATGAACGATTTGGGTTGGGTTAAATTGAAAGACGGCGTTAACCCGCTAACCGCATCGAAACACGATATTGCGGATAATCCGAAAAATATTCAAATTGTAGAACTTGAAGCGGCACAACTTCCCCGCAGCCGTGCGGATGTAGACTTTGCCATTGTCAACGGCAACTACGCCATGAGCAGCGGCATGAAACTAACCGAAACCCTATTCCAAGAACCGAGCTTCGCTTATGTTAACTGGGCTGCCGTAAAAACCGCCGACAAAGACAGCCAATGGGTGAAAGACGTTGAAGAGGCCTATAATTCCGATGAATTTAAAGCCTATGCCAAAGAGCGTTTTGCCGGATACAAATACCCTGCCGCATGGGGTGAAGCTGCCGCTCAAGGCGCTGCCAGCGAAGCTGCGGCAACCGCATCCGCCGTACCCGCCGAAGCCTCTGCCGCCCAATAAATAACACCGTATTTTTTGTTTTGCAAAACGTCTTCCTACAATGGGAAGGCGTTTTTCTTATCGCATACAAATATATAAACGTAATAACTTGATGAGATAAACAGCAGTATGTTTTTATGGTTATTATTTTCAGACGGCCATCATGATTGATACAAAACATACAGGCCGTCTGAAACAGACCTGTCATTTTCTATGCCCTAACCGACAGTTTTGATATAATATGCCGTTTAATCACCCGCAAAACCACTACTAAACACTAAAGGATAACGAACATGGGCTTTTTGCAAGGTAAAAAAATCCTGATTACAGGTATGATTTCCGAACGTTCCATCGCTTACGGAATTGCCAAAGCCTGCCGTGAACAAGGCGCGGATCTGGCTTTTACTTATGTTGTCGACAAATTAGAAGAGCGTGTACGCAAAATGGCGGCGGATCTCGGCTCGGAATTGGTATTCCGCTGCGACGTTCAAAATGATGAAGAAATAGAAAAAACCTTTACCGACTTAGGTAAAGTATGGGACGGCCTAGACGGCTTGGTACACTCTATCGGATTTGCTCCGCGCGAAGCTTTAGATGGCGACTTTTTAGACAGCATCAATCGCGAAGCCTTCAGAATCGCTCACGAAGTTTCTGCTTACAGCCTGCCCGCTTTAGCCAAAGCCGCCCGCCCGATGATGCAAGGGCGTAACGGTGCGATTTTGGCGCTGACTTATCTCGGTGCCGTTCGTGCCATTCCGCATTACAACGTTATGGGCATGGCCAAAGCCAGCCTTGAAGCCGGTATCCGCTTCACCGCTTCTTGCTTGGGTAAAGAAGGTATTCGTTGCAACGGCATTTCCGCCGGCCCGATTAAAACACTGGCCGCATCAGGTATTGCCGATTTCAGCAAACTACTCAGTCATGTTGCCTCACACAATCCGATCGGACGCAATATTACCACAACCGAAGTCGGTAATACTGCGGCATTCCTATTGTCTGATCTGGCCTCTGGCATTACCGGCGAAATCACCTATGTCGACGGTGGTTACAGCATTAATGCACTGAATGACCCCGAAGAAGATCAAGAAGATTAATATGGCCGTCTGAATCCCGTTGTCGGTATTTCCGAATAAACGGATAGATAACGGGATTCGGATAGCTCATATCAAAAGTAAAGCATACGTTTTCAGTTCGGCATCAACCTTCTCATTCTCTAATAGCCGTGTTTAAATAAAATCCATAATACACCTTAAAACACGGTCAAATCATTCGCCATCGTCTATGGTTATGTTCCGGCTATCCGATTGCCAAACGCCCACTAGCCGATTTGCGATAAAATACATATACCTACCTACTACCTATCCGAGCCCTATCATGGATCTTTCCCACCGCTTAGACCAACTACTTCCCCAAACCCAATGCCGGGAGTGCGGTTATCAAGGTTGCAAACCTTATGCCGAAGCTTTGGCAGAAGGCCGAGCCGCTATTAATCTTTGCGCGCCGGGCGGGGAAACGGTTATGTTGGAAATTTCCACTCTACTCAATCAACCTCCCCTAGCACCGGCCAAAATTCAAGAAAAAGCCCTCGCTTGGATTGACGAAGAAACCTGTATCGGCTGCACTGCCTGCATCCGCGCCTGTCCGGTTGATGCCATTATGGGTGCTTCTAAGCTCATGCATACCGTTATCAGCCAAGAATGTACCGGTTGCGGTTTATGTGTCGAACCATGCCCTGTCGACTGTATTTACATGCAACCGGTGCAAACCGATTATTTACCGCAAGCCCGGTTTTTAGCAGATAGCGAATCTATGCCGCGCTTTGCTGCCGCCCAACATGCCCGCCGCCGTTACGATTGGCACCAAGAACGAAAAGAGCGGGATGCCAAAGAACGCCGCCAATATTTAGCCGAACGTGAAGCTTTGGCAAAAGCAGCACAACATACACCGCCCAACACGGCGCTATCAGAAAGCACACCGAAAACCCAAGCCTCATTTAATCCTGCCGACCTTATTGCCAAAGCCATGGCACGCGCACAAGCGCAACAAAATCAAAGGGTGGTTTCCGCCAATCGAGAAACCTATCAGGCACAACAAATCGAAGAAGCCCGTGAACGCGCCACCTACCGCCGTGCCCAACGTGATTTAAAATATGGAACACAAGAGGAAAAAGAAGCTGCCCTCGCCTATCTGCGCCAATACAAAGCCGAGCAAGAAGCAAAAGCGGAAAAATCATCAAACAAGGCCGTCTGAAATCATTTTCAGACGGCCTGTAGTCATACCCTTAATAAAAAAACATCAATATAAATATACTTCAAATTTTAAAACTTTCGCTGCATAAAGCGGCGCATAGACTCAGGCATCTTACTCTGCAATTTTTGTGTTAATACTGCTTCATTTTTCTGCCACCAAACCCCTGCTAACACAATACCCAGCCCTACCAAAGTCAATGAAATCGGGAACAGCCAACTGTCTTTAAATACTTTATCTGCCAAATGCCAAAAATAGCCAAACATTCCCAAAGCTCCGAATACGGCAAATACACGGCGGCGGATAAGCACCCCGCCAAACACCATAGCAGCATTAATCAGAAAATAGCCGAACTTACTCCACTCGCTATCAGAATCCATCATGCTGAGCCCGCCCCAGAAAGTTATCACACCAAACAAATACAGCCAAAACGGATAATCCAGCCGGCTACGGTTGCGGGCATCTATCCAAAGTGCCAATAAAATCATAACCATCCCAAACCAAACCGAAACTTGTTGTTTAAATGCCCAATCATAAACACCGCCTTGACCATAAAAAACCCAGTCGGCAATATCCATCGACATATACCAAAGTGTTACCGCAAGCGGCATCACCAAAAACGGATAGCGATACCGCCAAAGCATGACGACTGCTCCGGCCAACGTTGCCAACTCCATCATCAACCAACGCCAGTCGATCCAACGGTGATAATCACGGTAAACCAGCTCATTATCCGGCCAGAAACCCAATGCCTGCTGCGCACCATAAACCGCCAACGGCACCAAAACCACCACAAATACGGCGCAGATACCGGCCGGAATATGTAAACGGCGGTTTCGGAAATATTCAGTCAGCGCCACCCCTGCTACGCCATAAATCAAGCAAAGCAACACAACGGCCGCTCCACCAAACGTTTCCCAACCTAAAGTCATAAATAAAGACATGGCACCAATGGCCAACAGCCCGCCGATGTAATATAAAACGTGGGTCATACCAAATTGCGGTATATGCTCGTTTTGCTGCTGCCACAGCGCCCATAAATCATCAGCCTGTTTTGCATTGATAATCTGCTGATCAACTGCCTGTTTTAAATGCTGCTTACGGATATCCATTGCCGTTCCTAAAAGAATCAATCGTTCATTAGCAAAAAGTTTTTACACACTGATAAAACATACACCTCTATATATCATTCACATCCATGAATTCATATTTAATTCCATCCAAGTAATACAACAAATAAAATTTTTCTCAAAAATAAAATCGGAATCCGGCCGTCTGAAAGATTTAACAACCTAATATTCAATACTTACACAGTAACTCAATATGGGTAAAAATCATGCATTTTTTCTATATAGACAGTTGTTTATCACAAAACAAAAACTTTTATAACCATTATTCACCACTATTGATTTCCAAATAAGAAACGAATAGTGAATAAAATGCATATTTATTAATTATTGGTTGTTTTATACAATACACACATCAACAAAACAGACAGCAAATTTCAAACGTTGTCTAACATTTAAAATATAAAAACACACCATATACAAAAAGGAATAATCATCATGAAAAAAACCGTACTGACTTTCGCCGCTTTAGCTACTTTCGCCGCTTCTTTCGCTTCTGCCCGCGGTGCCCATATGCCTAAATATGACCATACCAACGACTCAGGCCCGATTGCCGGCTTACAAGCAGTGCAACATGAAGGCATGATCCGCGCCCGCAAAAACGACGACAGCGTTAAATTTATCGCCCCGCGCGGCCAAACTTCCGATGCTGCTTTCCAATACCACTATGATCACTTAGGCCGTACTGAAAGCCGTTAATCAACTATTGAATATTTTAAAAATAAAAAAGGCCGTCTGAAATCTTTCAAACAACCTATTTTATAAACGGTAATTATTTGTATATTAAATATTTTTAATTTGTTTTAAAACCTAAAATCAACCCGACTGTAATAGTCAAATCAAAACATAAATGGAGGTCATATTATGAAATCATCTCGCTTTTTAGTAGCCGCATTAACCGCTTCTTTTCTGTTAAGTGGCAATGTAATGGCTGCCGACACACACACTGCAACAGCCGTAAGAGCAACATCACCGGAACAATCCGGCGGTACATTTAAATATTCAACAAACCGCCAAATTGCCGCCGAGCAAAAAAACGTATATGACACTATTATCCGTTATCAAACCGCACTCAATGCCGGCGATACCAGAACCATTTTGAACTTATTTGCCGATGAAAGCTATTCACAATGGAACGACAAATTGACTGCCGACACCACCGCAGAAAGACGTCAACAATATGATGACCTCTTCCAACGTGAAAAATTTGAAACCGACTTTGCTTTTGATACTATTTGGATCAATGGTGACACTGCCGTTGTGAGAACACACCATCATGTAGGTTCTGTAGTCACCAACTTCAAAGAGCAAAAAACCGTGATTGACTTAAACCGCGAAGTTTTCGTGATGAAAAAAGTTAACGGCCAATGGAAAATCTTCCTCTATACCTTTAACACTAATCCGCTTCAAGGTGAAGCTTAATAATAAAAGCCGGAGCAACTGCTCTGGCTTTTATTTATCTCATACCAATACGAAATAATCCACTTTCAATAAATTCAATATTTCTTATGGCTATGCATACTTAATTTTGTTTAGCTTGAAGTGAATTTGCCGTTGGCAGCGGGAATATCTGCCGCGCTCAAGAGAATGATGCTGTTTTCATAGGCATTGGCAGCAAAAACAATGCAATCATGCCGTCTGAAAGATTTGGATTTTTCAGACGGCATGGTGGGAACCACGTAGGCAACGAATGCTTACCTTATAGCTTACTGCGTTCTATTCATCATCAAATTGTGGCCATTGGAAATCATTTGTTTTATCCTCACCTTTTAGGAGTTTAATCATATCATTTTCGATACAATTAAAGAAACTTCTGAGACTACCCATAAAGTCCACAGCTAAGAAGAAAGAACTACTGGCAGATTTAATGTCTTCTTTGGCCATTGCATCTTGATATTTTCGCATACTCTCAAAAAAATAATAAAGGCGTTCTTCCAGTTCTTCATCCCAGTCATCCAAATAGTAGCAAAGCCATCGTGAATCATCCCATCGTGGGCCAAAAGGAATTTCATCATTGAATTTTGCGATTGCCTCTTCGTCGCCGAGGTCAATTCCCTGCTTGCGACCCAATTCTCTAAGAGCGTCTCTTACTGAATTAAAATCGTTCATTTTCATCATTTCATCCTATTTAATATTTAATGTTCTATATTTTCCTTGTTTGGTGTTTGATCTATTTAAGGAGCCGTCAATATTTAACACCATTTTAAATTTTCTATTTTCATCAAAAACTTCAAAATGATTTTTGTGTTGACCATCTAAATATATGTAATCCCCCTTAGTTCCTGCTTCGAGTTATAAAAAAAATAGTCTTTAGAAAAAATTTCTAAAGACTATTTTCAATTGGTGCCCGGAGCCGGAATCGAACCGGCACGACCTGTTTAGGGTCGACGGATTTTAAGTCCGTTGTGTCTACCTATTTCACCACCCGGGCGCTGTTTTAACATTGTTATCACAACAAAAACAGAAAAAATAAAACTTGGAGGCGGGGGCGCGGATTTTAACCGGCCTGTATAAAGGTTGCACCCTTTATCGCATAAACACTCTGCCACCCCGCCATGAAAGGGATTATTTCTAAATTGTGGAGGCGGGAGTCGGAATCGAACCGGCGTAGACGGCTTTGCAGGCCGCTGCATAACCACTTTGCTATCCCGCCTTAAAACTATTCAAGCCGGTTTAAGTGGTATTCACGACTTGATTTTAATTTGGAGCGGGAAACGAGTCTCGAACTCGCGACCTCAACCTTGGCAAGGTTGCGCTCTACCAACTGAGCTATTCCCGCAAATTCAAATGTAGCTTTTGGAGCGGGAAACGAGTCTCGAACTCGCGACCTCAACCTTGGCAAGGTTGCGCTCTACCAACTGAGCTATTCCCGCATTGAGAAATTACATTTGAAATAAAACTTTTGGAGCGGGAAACGAGTCTCGAACTCGCGACCTCAACCTTGGCAAGGTTGCGCTCTACCAACTGAGCTATTCCCGCTTAACTTTTTGCACTACACTAAATGCCGTGCAAAAGAGAGAGCTATTATAGTATCTGAAAATTTACTGTCAAGCATTTTGTGAAGGTTTAATGCTCGAATTCTTTCCATGCCATTTTCAAATAATAAAACATCGACCAAATTGTCAGTATAGATGCAATAAACATCAATATGTTGCCGATAATCATCAGGTTTAAACCATGGAAATCTTCCAAACCGATGAGCAATAATAAAATGGCCACCATTTGTGCCGCCGTTTTAAATTTACCGATGGTGGCAACGGCGATACTGCTGCGCTTTCCCATTTGCGCCATCCATTCGCGTAATGCGGAAATGGTGATTTCCCTACCGATGATAATCATCGCAAAAATCACATAAGTCCTATCTAAGCTGACCAAAAGTAATAGCGCTACGGCGACCATTAATTTATCGGCAACCGGATCAAGAAAAGCGCCGAATTCCGATGTTTGCTTCCAAAGACGTGCAAGGAAGCCATCGAACCAATCGGTAACGGCAGCGGCGGCAAAAATAGCGGCAGCAGCCCAATTAACAGTTTGCCTGTCTAACCAGCTATCCGGAAAATAAAACAATATGGTAAATACCGGAATCAGTAAGACACGCATCCAAGTGAGAAAAATAGGGAAATTCCAAGGCATAATTGAATCGGCTTTCTGTGGTTTGTGTTTTCAGACGGCTGTAGATTTCTGAAATACGGCCTTATGTGCAATAAGCTACCGTTAGGGCTTCCAAATATGACCGGTTATCAATCAGGCCAACACCACCGCTGTGCCTGATTGTATTTTCAATAAAGAGCCATCCTCATTGCATCTGTTCAAAACTTATAACAATAGGTTTTCTGTATATTACCTACGTTACTACATTTCCGGATAGCCAACCAGCCTTGTTTGATTAGCACACTTTTTTCATTCTATTGTTTATGGTGGATTATAACGAATTTAAACGATAGCTTGTGTTATTCGTTTAGGCCGTCTGAAATATTGTTGCACGGATTGTCTTTACATTCTGTATTTATCCGTATTATTAGTTTTGAATCTCAATGAAGACTATCATAAATTTTTTCAGCCAATGCCTTACTGATGCCTTCCACTTGTGCCAAGTCTTCCACACTTGCCGCAACAATGCCTCGTAAACCGCCGAAGCGGGTGAGCAATGCCTGCCGGCGCTTGGTACCCACTCCGGGAATCTCGCTTAAAGAAGAAGTGACACGCGCTTTATCGCGTTTTTTACGATGGCCTGTAATGGCAAAGCGGTGCGATTCATCCCGAACGGTTTGCAATAAATGTAAAGCCGGGCTGTTAGACGGCAGTCGGAATGTTTCGCCGGTAAAAGGCAATATCAGCTCTTCCAAACCTGCTTTGCGTTCCGGGCCTTTGGCAATGCCGATAATGGGAATATGCAGCCCCAGCTCCGTCCATACTTCTACGGCTACGCCAACCTGCCCTTTGCCGCCGTCAATCAATACGGCATCCGGCCATTTCACACTTTCGCCATTGGCTTCCGCCTCGGCCAGTTTGCCGTAACGACGGGTCAGCACTTCGCGCATAGCGGCATAATCGTCCCCCGCTTTGGCGGTGGTAATATTGTAGCGGCGGTATTGTGAAGGTTGGATATCGTGATCATCGTACACCACACAAGACGCCACGGTCGCTTCGCCTTGCGTATGGCTGATATCGAAGCATTCCAAACGTTGCAGGCTGTCCGAATCCATATTCAAGATTCTTGCCAACTCTTCGATTCTGTTTTGACGGCTGCCTTGCTGCAATTGGTGTTGTGCAAGAGCAAGACGGGCGTTTTGTTCCGCCATTTTCAGCCATACTTTACGCTCGCCGATGGTTTTGGTAACAAATTGGATTTGCTTGCCGTGTTCTTCACTCAAGGCCGTCTGAAGCACTTCGGGCAGGGTAAAGTTACTGATAATAATATCCGGCTTGCTCTTGCCTAAATAATGCTGTGCCACAAATGCTTCGGCATAGTCTTGACCGTCCGGTTCGGGATCATTGCGGATATCGGGGAAAAAGTTTTTATCGCCCACATGACGGCCGCCGCGTATGCTGACCCAATGAATACATACCCCGCCTTTTTCGACCACCAACGCCAATAAATCAATATCGTTGGGGTTATTGGGGGTTTTACTGTCGATAAATTGCTGGCTCTGAACCAAGCCGAGCGCCTGAATCTGATCTCGATAACGGGCAGCTTCTTCAAACTGCAAGGCAGCGGCGGCTTGGTTCATTTTATGATGTAGCATTTGCGTTAACTCGCCGGTTTTCCCATTAAGAAAAGTAGCCGCCTCACGCACGCTTTCCTGATAATCTTCATAAGAAATATGCCCGACACAAGGGCCCGAACAGCGCTTAATCTGGTAAAGCAGGCAGGCACGGTCGCGGTGTTGAAACGTGCTGTCTTCACAAGTACGCAACTGAAAGATTTTTTGCAGAATCTGTATGCTATCGCGTACGGCATATCCGTTTGGATAAGGGCCGAAGTATTGGTTCGGTTTTTTTAAGGTACCGCGATAATAAGCCATTTGCGGAAACTCATGCCCGCTTAGCATTAAATAAGGATAGCTTTTATCATCACGGAACAAAATATTGTATTTTGGTGATAAGGCTTTGATTAAATTGTTTTCTAAAATCAAAGCTTCCGCTTCCGAACGGGTAACGGTGGTTTCGACCGAATGAACCTGTCTTACCATCAGCATAATGCGCGGCGAATGATCATTTTTTTGAAAATAACTGGAAACACGCCGCTTAAGATTAACCGCTTTACCAACGTATAAAACCTGCCCTTTACTGTCGAGCATACGGTATACGCCCGGCAGATTAGGCAGGTTTTTTAAAAAAATATCTAAGTCGAAAGCTTTAGGCACGGTATCGGTATATTGTGTTCAGACGGCCTAAATTATACGTTAAAGCGATATTTGTCGCGAATGGCAAAGCAGGTAATGCTACGAGACAAACCAAATATTTAAATCACATAAAAATAAATACTGATAAATTGTGCCAAGCTGCCGCCCAACACAAATAAATGCCAAATGCCGTGCCCGTGTTTGATTTTTTCATCATTCACAAACCAATAAATCCCGCCGCTATAAAGTAAGCCGCCCAACACCAGCCAAAACAATCCGGCCGAGGATAAATTCTGCACCAGAGGATAAATCGCCACAACCACCAGCCAACCCATCAAAACATATAAAATCAGCGACAATAGCCTTTTTTCGCTCTTGCGCCCGATAGTCAACTCTTGAGCGATACCAAAAACCGCCAATCCCCAAGATACACCAAACAGCCACCATCCCCATGTACCATGTAAAGACACCAAACTAAACGGGGTATAACTTCCGGCAATCAATAAATAAATCGCACAATGATCTAGCTTTTGCAGCATTGCTTTGGTTTCCGGCTTACGCACACTGTGATAAACCGTCGAACCCGCATACAAAATCACCAAGCAAATACCATATGCCGCAGCACTCACTACTTTATAAACATCAGCCGTCGCAGCGGCTTTAACCAGCAATAATACCAACCCGAGAACAGCAAGCAATGTGCCCGCTAAATGGCTGTATGCATTAAAACGTTCACCTACATACATAATAATAATTCTTATTTTAAAAAGAAGCCTAGTTTACTTGATTCCACCTTAGAAAGCAGCCGATATCCATTAAAATCAGGTTAAATAGGCACGGGCAATCCGTCCGATAAAGAACACCACTCAGCTCAAGATAACCAAAGGCCGTCTGAAGTTTCAGACGGCCTCATTAGCTATACAATGCTTTCTCAACGGGTAACGATTTCACCACGCAATGAGAACGTATAAGCTTCGGTAATGGTTAACTCCACCATTTCATTAATCAATCTCGGATTGCCCGTGAAATTCACCACTCTATTATTAGCAGTTCGTGCTTGTAATTGATCCGGGTCTTTCTTAGAAATACCCTCTACCAAACAACGCTGAACCGTACCGACCATACTTTGATTAATGCGTGCGGTTTCCGCTTCAATAATTTCGTTCAACGCTTCCAGCCGGCGCACTTTTTCTTCATGCGGGGTATCGTCCGGCAGATTGGCCGCAGGCGTACCGGGGCGCGGGCTGTAAATAAACACAAAGCTAAGATCGAAAGCCACGTCTTTTACCAGTTTCAATGTTTGCTCAAACTCACGTTCGGTTTCACCGGGGAAGCCGACAATAAAATCCGAACTCAAACATAAATCAGGACGGATAGCACGCAACTTGCGAATAATTGATTTATATTCGAGCGCTGTATAACCGCGTTTCATGGCACTCAGTACGCGATCCGAGCCGCTTTGTACCGGTAGATGCAAGTGCGAAACCAACTTGGGCAGATCGCGGTAACATTCGATAATGGCATCCGAAAACTCACGCGGGTGACTGGTGGTAAAGCGCATGCGCTCAATACCCGGAATTTCATGAACGATGCGCAGCAATGTTGCAAAATCACAAATACCGCCATCATCCATCATGCCGCGATAAGCATTCACATTCTGGCCTAACAAATTGATTTCTTTAACCCCTTGTTGGGCAAGGTTGGCAATTTCGGTTAATACATCGTTCAACGGACGGGAAAATTCTTCGCCGCGCGTATAAGGCACCACACAAAAGCTACAATATTTCGAACAGCCTTCCATAATTGAAATAAAAGCCGATCCGCCTTCTACGCGTGCAGGCGGCAGATGGTCGAACTTTTCAATTTCAGGGAACGAAATATCCACTTGGGAAAGGCCGGTCGTTTCCTTATCCACAATCATCTGAGGCAGACGGTGCAATGTTTGCGGGCCGAAAACCACATCTACATAAGGTGCACGCTTAATAATCGTTTCACCTTCCTGAGAAGCAACGCAGCCGCCCACACCGATAATCAAATTAGGATTTTTGGTTTTGAGCGATTTTACCCGCCCTAAATCGGAAAATACTTTTTCCTGCGCCTTTTCGCGCACGGAACATGTATTAAAAAGAATAATATCAGCCTCTTCGGCCTCATTGACTTGCACTAATTCATCACCTTCTGCCAATACGGACAACATTTTCTCGCTGTCGTATTCATTCATTTGGCAACCGAACGTGCGGATAAATACTTTTTTCATGTCAAACTTATCAGGTAGGGTTAAGGTTGTCGGATAACGGCACGCTGCTCAAAAGCCTGTTTTTCCGCAGGAGTCAGCAGCCATATTTCCGTAATATTTCCGGCCGCATCACGACGCAGAGCTACGGTTTTACCGGTATGATAAGGCAGTTTACCCCGTACGATAAAACGGTTACGTTCGTCTTTAATACGCAAATCATGGGTAGTATTAAAAGCCGACACATTATTATCGAGCCAGCCTAAAGTTAGGATTTTCAACCACGGAATACCGCCGTTACTGAGCACCACCTGCGGGTAGTTTACTTGTTTCAAAATCGCGATATCCATATCGGCAGGCACGGTACGTTGTGCCCATGCTACGGAAGAAAACAATAAAATAAACAGGGTTGTAAGTATTTTTTTCATGATTTTTTCTTGTTATCAGTGAGTAAGATAAAGGCGGATTATAGCACAACAGAGATAAGCGAACCCTTGTTTTTAATGAAGATTTAAAGACAAATAAATGAATATACACATAACATTGTTCGGGTTAACATGGTATATAACGACATATAAAAGTATTCAGACGGCCTGATGATATTGCAGGCCGTCTGAATACTTTTATCGGTTAAGATAGTAAATTTCAACCACACATTCGATTGTATACATTTTCTAGCCGGATTCGGCACACTTTGCCATCTTCATATTTTATCAACCATAAATATACTTCGTATCAAAATTGGTACTAATCATTTAAATTTAAGCGCAAAGCGCAATTATATAATTTCAATTCCTTATATCCCCTGCTACAATGGCAAACACACCCACAAAAAAATCGCCCCACGAGGGGGCGCAAAAGGAACACAAACCACTACCAAAACTATTACAAGGCAAATTCTTCAAATGAACATTTTGCCGGATACAGCGCTTTCATCAAATCAGATGGTGAAAGCATATAATCTCTCTCATTGCTAACAGTCAGACGACCTTGCTGCGGGGTAAGCTCCAACAAACAAAAATTGGCTGCCTGTATAAATGTCTCTTTTGTGGATTGAACACGACGCTGTAGCGCCTTCAACACACGGTTATACGTATTTTCTTTACGCTTCACTGTACGAGCCGTTGCCACCCAGCTTAAGCGTGTTTCCGTATCTTCGGTTTCAATCAGTAAGATTCCCTTAAACGGTTCGCTTTGTAACTCTTCAGACAATCCGACATAATATCTTCCGTCAACGATAACAAAAACCGTATCGTAAATTTCAGGGCAATCGCTGCATTGTGTTGCCAACAGCGAATGAACAGCTCTTTGGTGCAATCTCAGAATATCGAGAGAAATTTGCTTAAAAATACTTTCAGGCATTTTGCTCTCCTTGCTTGTCTGTTTGCGAGTTGTTGGATTGAATTATACTCAAAAAATTACTTTTTGCAAATGATAATAGTTTTTATTAAGTTAAAAATATATAAATATATGTTTTTAAAGGAAATTAAATTTTACCACCTTAGCAAATTTGTCAAAAATCAGACTTAAATCAAGCATAAAGTCCATGTTCCCCTGTTAAAATGAATCACTTAGCCATGCCCAAATACTATTTCGGATTGAAAATGAAAACCTTATTTGCTGCGATATACCTTTCATTTTCAATAAAATAAGGGGGCGGATGATTCATCCGCCCCCCCCTGATTCATATCAATTTATATCACCCGACAACGTCTTTTCATCGATTTTTTCAGACGGCCGATACATAGCTACCATAATGATTATCCGGCACCGAGTAATTTCTCATCCAACATTAAATCTTCACTTTTATTGATACCGATATGGCGCTCCAATACTTTTCTGGCAATATCCTGCGCCTCAATCAAAGAATGCATCTGATAAGTGCCGCATTGATATTCATTCAACTCCGGGATTTCTTTCTGGCTTTGCACATTCAAAACATCTTGCATAGAAGCCGACCATGCCGATGCAACTTCTTCTTCGGCCGGCGTGCCAATCAGGCTCATATAAAAGCCGGTTCGGCAACCCATCGGCGAAATATCGATAATCTCTACATTATCGCCATTTAAGTGTTCGCGCATAAAGCCGGCAAATAGATGTTCCAAGGTATGAATGCCTTTTTCCGATAAAATTTCCTGATTCGGTACACAAAAACGTAGATCATAAACAGTAATATCGTCACCTTTCGGCGTGCGCATGGTTTTGGCAATCCGCACGGCAGGCGCCTGCATACGGGTGTGATCTACTTTAAAACTATCGAGCAAGGGCATGGTGGTCTTCCTTTTTTAAATCAGTATTATAATAGTCTTATCATAACACGATATATTATGGAAGCCATCGAAAATTCAAGCCTGATAATAATATTTTGATAAAGCATTAAAAAACAAAACCATCTCAATTCTTTAGTCGCAGCCATATTAGATAAATAGGCTGTCTGAAACATTTCAGACGGCCTATAAAACAATATAATTCTATTTTATTTACCCACCGGTTAATGCCATAACACGGATAATTTTATGTGGGTTTTCTACAAACTCATGTTTCTCAGGCTTACGCATCACTGCTTGACGAATGGCTTGTTCCAACTCATCATCGCTACAGCCGTTACGCAACATCGGACGCAATGCCACCTTATCTTCCTGGCCGAGACAGAGATGTAAATCACCGGTAGCGGAAAGACGAACACGATTACAAGTTTCACAAAAATGCTGACTCATCGGCGTAATCAAGCCAAGAGTAAAACTACCGTCGCCACTTTGCCAATAACGTGCGGGGCCGCCACCAATAGTGCCGTTAAAAGGGGTTAGGTCAAACTTTTGTTGCAATCGCGCCAATACTGGTTGCAAGCTAACTTTTGCATGTACCTGTCCGGTAATCCCCATCGGCATCGCTTCAATCAGATTGAGAATAAAACCGTTTTCAATACAAAATGCCACCATACCGTCTAAATCATATTCGTTAATGCCTTTAAGGGGCACCATATTGATTTTAATGCGCTCAAAACCGGTTTCTTTAGCAGCTTTAATCCCATCAAGCACCTGTTGCAGACAATCCGTTCCCGTAATGTCTTTCACGCAATCATGGCGCAAACTGTCCAAACTAATATTGAGGCGGCGCACACCTGCCCGACGAAGTGCTTGGGCATGTTTGAATAATTGGGTACCGTTGGTTGTCAGGGAAATGTCTTCCACCCCCGGCTGATTGTTAATTTCCGCTGCCAATTGTGTTAGGCCCTTACGCAACAGCGGCTCCCCACCGGTTAAACGGAATCGTTTGGTGCCCAAGCGCGCAAAAGCAGCGGCAACGCGTGCCAATTCTTCAATACTGAGCCAATCTTTGGGGATGGCGAAACCTTTAAACCCCTTAGGCAAACAGTAGGTACAGCGTAGATCGCAACGGTCGGTCACGGAAATACGCAAGTAGTCTACGGTGCGACCGAATGCGTCGGTTAACATAAACATACCCGTTGTGTTAGGTTTCTTCTATTCTATCCCGATTTATTTTTTATGTTGATGCTACATAATGCTTAGAAGCTAGTTCTTTATAAGGATAGGCCGTCTGAAAAAATTCAGACGGCCTATCCTTATCAATACAAAAAAATAATCAAATACCCAATAGCGGAATCAAAATCGGCACTAAAATAGCTGTCAGCACACCATTAAAAATCAGGCCGAGGCTGGCATAAGCAGCCAACTTCCGGCTACGTTCCAATGAGGCGGCAATCCCCATCGCATGTGAAGCCGTTCCCATTGAAATACCTTGCGAGGTCGGCATGCGTATGGTGCTGGCACTCATCAGCTTAAAACCCACCATCTGCCCCATCATACCGGCCAAAATAACGGTAGCCGCAGTCAGTGCGGGAATACCGCCGACGGCGCGGGTAATTTCGATGGCAATCGGGTTGGTTACCGATTTGGCCGCCAACGATAACACCACCTCTCTTCCGGCACCTGTCCATTTGGCAATATAGATAGCACTAATGATACCGGTCACACTGCCTGCCGCCTGAGAAGCGACAATCGGCAACCATTGGCTACGGATTTTTTTCCAATTGATATAAAGCGGCACGGCCAACGATACAACCGCCGGCTTCAACCAAAAATCAATAAATCCGGCAGCTTCGTGATAAGTATCATAATCGATATCGAATACTTTCAAATAAAGAATCACCGTAACCGTGCTCAAAACTACGGGATTGCACAAAAAACTACCCGTACGGGCACGCAATACATTGGCAATCCAATATGCGGTAATGGTAATAAACAGTAACAAAGCGGGGTTGGAAAATATGGTCATGACCAAAACCTCCGCATTAATTCATGTACTTTACCGGTTACAAACATCACCAAAAACGTGCTGATTACAGTTGCAGTCACAATCGACAATAAATCCCTTTGCACCAAATCCAAATAGCTCATCACTGCCACGCAGGGCGGCACGAGAAAAAGCGACAGATTGCCCATCAACACATCAACCATCTGCTGTAACCATGCTGTTTTCACCCACCCCAAATGCAATGCCGCAAACAAACAGCCCATACCGATAATACTGCCGGGCAGCTTAATGCCTGTTAAATAAACAACGGCTTCGCCCACGGCCAAAAAGCCGAAAATAATACTTAACGACCTAATCAACATTGGCGCGCTCCTCTTTTTCTTTTTTCTCTAGGTATTTTTTGAGTCATTATCTAAACAATAACAGTCAGGCTATCTGAAAAAATGCAAAAAGCCAAAGAAAAATAGGCAGCTAAATCCTCTGCCCATATTCATTATCGACAGAGGATTTAGCTGTAATAAATATTATTCAGACGGCCTGTCTCTGCCGGTATATCATAACCGATACCATTCAATCTACAATTCAGAAGTTAGAACCAATCTTAATGTTATCAGCTTATTATTTATAAGGATTTTCCACACCATCGACCAAACGGTGTAAATATTCCCGCAATTGTGCCTCACCGCACCCCATCAACAAAGCATCTTCAAACGTATCTTGAGCCGTCTGAAAAAGCTCGGTCATATTTTCAGTCATGACTTTGATTTTTTCGGTACACGAAACAATTTCCCCATCATCGCCATACCATTTCGGCATTTCCGGCATACTCATGGCAGCCCCTTTAATTTAAGAAACGCGAAGGGTCGTTTTTGGTGACACGGCGGCCAAAAGCATATTTCGAATTCCAATATTTATTGTTTAGGCTGGTAATTTCGATATTTTTACCGGTTCGGGGCGCGTGAATGAAACGGTTATTGCCGATATAAAGACCGACGTGTGAAATACGCCCTTTGCCCATTGTCCGGAAAAACACCATATCACCCGGCTGCAAATCGCTGCGGTTGACATGCACACCCATTTTCGCTTGTTGTGCCGAAGTACGCGGCAGATTAATCTGCATGCTGTTTTTAAAAATATGCTGCATGAAGCCGCTACAATCAAAACCGGTACGAACCGAATTGCCGCCGTAGCGATATGCCACACCGAGCAACCCCATAGCACTGCTGATTAAATTATCGGCATCACTACCACCAATATTCTGACTTTCATTATACTGATGACCTACTGCCGATACGAAACCATCTTGTGCCTGTAAACGTAATAAACTTTCAATTTCGTCGGCATGAGCAAGTTGTATATCCGCCAACATCAAGCACACGGTTGCCAACGCAGTCGAACACAATTGTTTAAAATTATTCATCCATATATCCCGTGAATTGTTTTTCAGACGGCCTTAACCGTCTTTTATGTTATTCTTTATAGACATTAGGCATGTATATTGCCATTTTATCCGCCACAAAGTTGGAATGATAACGCAATATTGACCTATTTTTTGTGAAACAACGATTAAATTCTGAAATCAGCCGCTAAGATACAGCAAAAGTCATGATGATTCCAACACTACTTGCCATGCGCGACTTCCCTCGTATGCGTGAGATTATCGGCATTTTAAGCAAATACGGTTTGGGTGAATTCGTACAACGTATCAAATTATCTTATCAAGGTACTATCGATACTGCTCCGGATCCATCAAGCCGTTATATGAGTACGCCCCGCCGTTTCCGTATGGCATTTGAAGAGTTGGGGCCGACATTTGTCAAACTCGGTCAGGTACTTTCTACCCGTGTGGATATTTTCAGTGCGGAATGGATTGAAGAATTCGAACAGTTGCAAAGCAATGTCACCCCCATTCCGACAGCCGATATCCGCACCCTCATCGAATCGCATCTGGAACGGCCTATCGGGGAAATATTCAGGCATATCGACCCCGCACCTATCGGCAGCGCCTCTATCGCCCAAGTACACCGTGCCGAACTGATAAGCGGTGAAACCGTTGCCGTTAAAATCAAACGACCCGATATCGAAGCCACCATTCAGGCTGATTTGCGTATTCTAACCCATTTAGCCAATTTGATTGAATCGGAAATTCCCGAAACACGTCGTTACCGCCCCGTGCAAATGGTACAGTATTTCTCCCGCAGTCTGGCCAAAGAAACAGATTTGTCGGTTGAATTACGCTATATGCAACGATTTGCTTCCACTTTCGATCACGATAATTTTGTCCATATTCCCAAAGTGTACCAAGAATATTCCAACCGACATATTCTTGTACAAGAATATATCAGCGACACTTTATTGAAAGATATGCCGTCTGAAACATTCGATGCGGATACGCGCCGTATATTAGCAGAACGGATTACCGACACTTTATTCACCATGATGCTGAAGCAAGGCTTTTTCCATGCCGATCCGCATCCCGGTAATATTTTTATTAATCCAAACGGCCGTATTACCTTTATCGACTTCGGGTTGGTCGGCCACCTCAGCAACACACGCCGCCGGGAAATTGTACATCTTATCAATGCCCTCACCCGCCATGATCAATTTACCATGCAGTATGTATTGAGCAACTGGGCACAGGGTGATCTACCCGATGAAAACCTACTGGGTGCCGACGTGTTGGAAATGTTATTAAATTATGAACACACTCCGATACGGGACTTGCGTATTAGCCAAGTGATTAACGATATTACCCAGCTTATGCGCCGCCACGGCCTGACATTACCGGGAGATTTGGTCATGCTGTTTAAAGCCCTGATTACCCTTGAGGGCGTGGTTAAACGTTTGGACGGCAATGTCGAACTATTAGAACAAGCCAAGCCGATTGTAGAAGAAGTTTTCAACGAACGCGTTTCGCTCGAATATTTATTGCGGAAAAGCAAAGTACACGCCCAAACCATTGCTCAAGCTTTGGATGAGCTGCCGCAAAATATTTTCCGTCTCAGCCGCCGCCTACAAAAAGGCCAAGTCGGCATTCATCTTGATTTCAAACATTTCGACCAACTCAGCCATCAGATAGACCGTGCCACAAACCGTATGACAATGGGTATTGTTACCGCTGCCTTGATTATCGGTTCTTCCATTGTGATGAGTATTGAAACCGGCCCTAAATGGTTGGGTTTTATCGGGTATCTGCTGGCATTAGCCAATAGCGTCTGGATTATTTGGTCGATTTGGCGGTCAGGTAAACATTAAACAGATTTGGCAATAAGACTATTAAGCCGGCAGCGGTTGGAGTAAACTGCAAACTTTCAATGGCTTTATCTTCTTGTCCGATGAATAATCCCACCCCGTCCAAACGTATTACCCTAATAGGCGTCGGCCTGATAGGCGGTTCGTTTGTACTTGATTTAAAACACAAAGGTTTGGCAACCTCGGTAGTAGGTATTGATCTCAACCACGATAACCTTGAACGGGCGTTAGAACGTAAAGTGATAGATGCGGCTTTCGATCACATTAATACCGAAGCTGTTACAGGAGCGGATTTAGTGATTGTGGCGACACCTGTTTCAACCCTGCCTGCCGTATGCCGCCAACTCTCGACCGTACTTGAAAATCATAGCGTATTAATTGATGTCGGCAGTACCAAACAATCTGCAATCCATGCATTCCAAAAATATCTGCCGCATCACTTACCCTACTGTATCGCCACCCATCCGATTGCCGGCTCTGACCGTAGCGGTGCATTAGCGGCCCAATTCGGTTTATTTCAAGATAAAAAACTGATTATCTGCCCTCATGGGCAAGAAGATTCTGAAAGTTTGAATTGGGTATCGTCATTATGGCAAACCGTAGGCGCACAAACTTATCTGATGAGCGCTACAGAACACGACGGTATTTTTGCCGCAGTATCCCACCTGCCCCATGTATTGGCTTATGCTTATGTGAATCAGATTGCCACGCATCCGAACGGACAAGCTTATTTTGATTTTGCCGCCTCAGGCTTCCGCGATTTCACCCGAATAGCCTCCAGCCATCCCGCTATTTGGGTAGATATCTGTTTAGAAAATAAAAACAGCCTACTCGCATTATTGAGCGGACAGCAAGCCCAATTGGCCCAACTGGCTACAATGTTAAAAAATGGCGATGCCGATGCACTATACCGATATTTCGACCAAGCCAAACAAGCCAGAGATGCTTGGGCTGCATTACAATAAGCAACCATTTAAAGGCCGTCTGAACACCTGTTCAGACAATCTTGAACCTATATCAAATATGAAAACAAAAATGGAGCAATGACAAATATGTTTCGAAAATCACTTTGGTTAATTGTTTTATTATCCATATTTACCACTATCGGCTCACTCTTTGCACAATACGTCATGGGAATGAACCCTTGTGTTTTATGTATCTTGCAACGGTTGGCCGTTATCGCTGTAGGGATAATGGCTCTGCTTACTGCATTTGGCAAACAGGCCACCCGATTAGGTCGTACCGTACGCGCCATTTTAGTGAGCATTCCCGCCTTGTATGGTATGGGTGTCGCCATCTACCAAATCTATATCCAAAGCCTGCCTCCCGGTGCCGCACCTTCTTGCGGTGCTCCTTGGACTTTCCGTTTACGCGATTGGCCGCTGTTCGACTTATACGAACCGATTATCAGAGGATTTGGCGATTGCGCCATACCGGATTATTTTTTAGGTATTTCCCTACCCGTATGGAGTATTTTGTATTTCGGCTTTGTATTATTACTACTATGGGGTAGTTGGTTTAAGAATCGTTAATACAATTTATGATGAACTTTATGGCTCAACGGCCGCCTAATGCACAGGCAGTATTATCAATACGCCGGATTGCTTAGGTCGGCCTTTTTGCTTTTGGTAAAAATACTACATTTCTTAACAGACGGTCTTTTTTAAGTTCTGACGGAAACGAAAACTGCAATTATCCGCCGAAAAACAAAACTTAACAATCAAATACATATCATTGCAATAAATTTAGTAGTATGCGCGGTGTTTTGTTTAAGACAACAATACTTATTGTTGTATATATGATTTCAAGAAAGGAAATGTAATGTCTTTAGGAAAAGAATTTAAAGAATTTATTATGCGCGGTAACGTCATTGATTTGGCCGTCGGTATGGTTATCGGTACAGCATTCAGCGGTATTGTTAAGTCTTTGGTAGACGATGTCATTATGCCGCCTATCGGCATATTGATTGGCGGTGTAGATTTCTCTAATCTTTTTGTAACACTAAAAGAAGGCACTACCCCGCCTCCTTATGCTACTGTCGCTGCTGCGCAAGAAGCCGGTGCAGTAACCATGAATATCGGCCTGTTTATCAATACATTGATTAGCTTTGTGATTGTAGCCGCAGCTATTTTTCTTGTTATCAAATTAATCAATAAAATGAAACGTGAAGAACCCGCAGTAGAAGAAGCACCTGCCGAACCTTCTG
This sequence comes from Neisseria montereyensis, assembly GCF_024834045.1. Taxonomy (GTDB): domain Bacteria; phylum Pseudomonadota; class Gammaproteobacteria; order Burkholderiales; family Neisseriaceae; genus Neisseria; species Neisseria montereyensis. The sequence goes on along the minus strand of NZ_JANUXW010000009.1, from coordinate 12,899 downwards.
AAGAAGTCGTATTATTGCGTGAAATCCGTGATTCATTGAATAAATAAGTATAAATATTTTATTATTCAAAGGCCGTCTGAAAAGCTTTCAGACGGCCTTTTATTTAATTTCTACATAACTATAAATAAATCACAATACGAACTTTCCTTTATCTAATACTTTTCAGACGGCCTAAAACTTAATCTTTCATAAAATATAAAATCAGAAAAATATATATAAAACCATCATAAGGTATGAGATCCGCTTCAAAGTCATGTCATCCGAGTATCAAAATTCTAATTAAATCTAACAACCTTATTTACACTCATAAAAAAGCTACCGATTGAAATATCAATCGGTAGCTTTTTTTCAAAGAAAATGAAAACTCACTTTATTGGGCTTCATCCACCTGATCATTAACTTCGGCTTCATGATGCGCCTGCCATGTTTGGCGACGGGTCCGGTGGTAAGTTAAGCCCGTACCGGCCGGAATCAGACGTCCTACAATCACGTTCTCTTTCAAGCCGCGTAGTTCGTCTTGTTTACCCATAATCGCTGCTTCAGTCAGCACACGCGTGGTTTCTTGGAACGAAGCCGCTGAAATAAAGCTGTCGGTCGACAATGAGGCTTTGGTAATACCCAATAACACATTTTCGTAACGGGCCGGCTCTTTGCCGTCTTTTTCCGCCCGTTCATTGGCCAAGGTCACATCACCGCGCTCAACTTGCTCACCGGTAATAAAGCCTGTTTCACCGGCATCGGCAATATTCACGCGACGCAGCATTTGACGAATGATGACTTCAATGTGTTTATCGGAAATTTTCACACCTTGCAGGCGGTAAACTTCCTGTACCTCTTGCACAATATAGCGCGCCAAAGCTTCAATGCCTTGTAAACGCAGAATATCATGCGGATCAACGGCACCGTCTACAATGGTTTCACCACGGTTTACGACTTGGCCGTCATGCACCAAAATCTGTTTCTCTTTAGAAATCAGTGTTTCGTAAGCCACACCATCAACATCGGTAATGATCAAACGCTGTTTGCCTTTGGTTTCTTTACCGAACGATACGGTACCGGTTACCTCGGCCAACATGCCTGCATCTTTAGGTACGCGTGCTTCAAACAATTCGGCCACACGCGGCAGACCACCGGTAATATCACGGGTTTTAGATGAAGCTTGCGGGATACGCGCCAATACATCACCCTTACCGATTTCTTGTCCCTCCCGAACGGTAATCACCGCACCGACAGGGAAGGTCATTGATACTGCGGTTTTCGTACCCGGCATACAAATTTCTTCACCGTTTTCGTCTAACAGTTTAACGGTCGGACGCAACAATTTAGAAGCGGATACGGAACGACGTTTACCGTCGATCACAACCAATGTAGACAAGCCGGTTACATCATCAGTCTGTTTGGCAACGGTTACGCCCTCTTCTACATTCTCAAACTTAATTAAGCCCGCATGTTCGGTAATCATCGGACGGGTATGCGGATCCCATGTTGCCAAGGTTTGGCCCGCTTTCACGGCCGCACCGTCTTGAACCAATAAGATGGCACCGTAAGGTACTTTATGACGCTCACGCTCACGGCCGATTTCGTCATGAATCACCAACTCACTGGAGCGGCCAATTACCACCAATTCGCCTTTATTATTGGCAACATAACGCATTTGACTGCTGAAACGTGCCGTACCGTTTGATTTCGCTTCTACTTGGCTGGCTGCTGCCGCACGGGAAGCCGCACCACCGATGTGGAATGTACGCATGGTCAACTGAGTACCCGGCTCACCGATAGACTGGGCGGCAATCACACCAACCGCCTCACCGGTATTTACCAACTTGCCTCGTGCCAAGTCGCGACCATAACAGTGTGCACACAAGCCATAACGGGTTTTACAGGTAATCGGTGTACGGACTTTAACTTCATCGACACCGGATTGGTCAATAATATCAACCAATTGCTCGTTTAATAATGTACCGGCTTCTACCAGCGTTTCCCCGCTTGACGGATCAATCACATCAGAAGCAGTCACACGACCTAAAATACGGTCACGCAGCGGCTCAATTACATCACCACCTTGCACAACGGCTTTCATTACAAAGCCATCAGTGGTACCGCAATCGTCTTCCACCACCACCAAGTCTTGGGTTACGTCAACCAAACGACGGGTCAGATAACCTGAGTTGGCTGTTTTCAATGCCGTATCCGCCAAACCTTTACGCGCACCGTGTGTCGCAATAAAGTATTGCAATACGGTCAAGCCTTCACGGAAGTTAGAAGTAATCGGTGTTTCAATAATCGATCCGTCCGGTTTCGCCATCAAACCACGCATACCGGAAAGCTGTTTAATCTGAGCAGCCGAACCACGGGCACCAGAGTCTGCCATCATATAAATAGAGTTAAACGACTCTTGATCGACTTCATTGCCATCACGGTCAATTACTTTCTGTGTAGAAAGATTATCCATCATCGCTTTGGCAATTCTATCGCCGGCACGACCCCAAATATCGACCACTTTATTGTAGCGCTCACCATTGGTAACCAAACCCTGACGATATTGGTCTTCAATCTCTTTCACTTCGCTTTGCGCTTCAGCCAACAATGAGGCTTTCTCTTTCGGAATTTCCATGTCGTCGACACAAATCGAAATACCGCCTTTCGCTGCAAAACCGAAGCCCATATACATCAGATGGTCGGCGAAAATAACCGTATCACGCAATCCGCACAAACGGAACGAAGCATTAATAAGCTTAGAAATTTCTTTCTTTTTCAGCGCTTTATTAACATATTCGAATGGTAATCCTTTAGGCAGGATCTCACTCAATAATGCACGGCCAACCGTTGTTTCATAGCGCTTAACAACAGGCTCGAACTCACCCTGCTCGTTCTTTTCCCACTCACGCAAACGAACGGTAATTTTAGTGCCTAATTCAACCTGTTTCGTATGGTAAGCACGATGTACTTCTTTTACATCGGCAAACAAGCTGCCTTCGCCTTTTGCATTAATCCGGTCACGGGTCATGTAATACAGACCCAATACGATATCTTGTGAAGGTACAATAATCGGTTCGCCGTTAGCAGGAGACAACACATTATTAGAAGCCAGCATCAATGTACGCGCTTCCATTTGTGCTTCCAAGCTCAACGGAACGTGAACGGCCATTTGGTCACCGTCGAAGTCGGCGTTAAATGCCGCACACACCAACGGATGAAGCTGAATAGCTTTACCTTCAATCAAAATCGGTTCGAAAGCTTGAATACCCAAACGGTGCAATGTCGGTGCACGGTTAAGCATAATCGGATGCTCGCGAATCACTTCTTCTAAAATATCCCAAACTTCCGGCACTTCTTGTTCAACCAATTTTTTCGCCGCTTTTACTGTTGAAGCCAAGCCTTGTTTTTCCAATTTATGGAAAATAAACGGTTTGAACAATTCCAAAGCCATTTTTTTCGGCAAGCCGCATTGATGCAGACGCAGGTAAGGGCCAACGGTAATTACGGAACGACCGGAATAGTCGACACGTTTACCCAGCAGGTTTTGACGGAAACGACCGCCTTTACCTTTAATCATATCGGCCAATGATTTCAACGGACGCTTATTGGCACCTGTCATGGCTTTACCGCGACGGCCGTTATCCAACAATGAATCTACAGCTTCTTGCAGCATACGTTTTTCATTGCGAACAATAATATCAGGTGCATGCAACTCCAATAAACGTTTCAAACGGTTATTACGGTTAATTACGCGACGATATAAGTCGTTCAAATCAGAAGTCGCAAAACGACCGCCATCCAACGGTACCAACGGACGTAAATCAGGTGGCAACACCGGCAGCACATCCATAATCATCCATTCAAGTTTCATACCTGAACGTTGGAATGCTTCCAGTACTTTCAAACGTTTAGCAATTTTTTTGATTTTAGTATCAGAACCTGTTGATTCCAATTCTTGACGCAACACTTCGATTTCTGAAGTGATATCCAAGCTTCGCAATAATTCACGAACACCTTCGGCACCCATTTTGGCGTCAAAATCATCACCATATTCTTCTAATTTGGTGTAGTAATCATCTTCGGTTAACAATTGGCGACGTTGCAACGGTGTCATACCGGGATCGGTGACAACAAAAGCCTCAAAATACAATACACGCTCAATATCGCGCAGCGTCATATCCAATACCATACCCAAACGGGAAGGTAAGGATTTCAAGAACCAAATATGCGCAACAGGCGCAGCCAACTCAATATGTCCCATACGTTCACGACGTACTTTGGACAACGTTACTTCAACGCCACATTTTTCACAGGTTACGCCTTTAAATTTTAAGCGTTTGTATTTACCGCACAAACATTCATAGTCTTTAACCGGGCCGAAAATTTTGGCACAGAACAAACCATCACGTTCAGGCTTAAAGGTACGATAGTTAATGGTTTCAGGTTTTTTGACTTCACCATAAGACCATGAACGGATAGTTTCCGGGGATGCAATACCAATTTTAATTGCATCAAATTCTTCTTCTATGCCGGCAGACTGCAACGGGTTAAATAAGTTTAACAAATTCATTTTTGCTCCTTTTGGAACGGTAATCTTCAGACGGCCTATAACGAATTAAAGCCACTTATTTGAAAATCTTTTTTCAGACGGCCTTATTTAAATAGGCCGTCTGAAACCGGTTCCTTAATTATTCAATAACGTTCCAGATCGATATCCAAGCCCAATGAGCGGATTTCTTTCACCAACACGTTGAAAGACTCCGGCATGCCGGCATCGATTTTATGTTCGCCTTTAACAATGTTTTCATACATTTTCGTACGGCCTGTTACGTCATCCGACTTCACCGTCAACATTTCTTGCAAGGTATATGCAGCACCATAAGCTTCCAGTGCCCACACCTCCATCTCACCGAAACGCTGACCACCGAATTGGGCTTTACCACCAAGCGGCTGTTGTGTCACAAGGCTATAAGGACCGGTAGAACGGGCGTGCATTTTTTCATCTACCAAGTGATGTAGTTTCAAATAATGCATCACACCAACAGTGACTTTACGGTCAAACGGTTCACCGGAGCGGCCGTCATATAGCGTAATTTGTGTTTTGCTATCATTAAAGCCTAGTTTTTGTATTTCCGGGTCTTCACTTGGATAAGCAAGATTCAACATTTCATAGATTTCGTTTTCTTTTGCTCCGTCAAACACAGGTGAAGCAAAAGTAGCACCATTTTTCAGGTTTTCAGCTAGGGTCAAAATCTCTTCGTCACTCAAATCATCGAGATTTTCTTGCTTACCACTGCTGTTATAAAGCTGATTCAAGAAAGCGCGGATATCACTCACTTTTCTTTGTTCAGCCAACATACGGTCAATACGTTCGCCAATACCTTTGGCCGCCCAACCCAAATGGACTTCTAAAATCTGACCGATATTCATACGACTAGGTACACCCAACGGGTTCAACACGATATCCACCGGACGACCGTCTGCCATATAAGGCATGTCTTCCACCGGAAGAATACGAGATACAACACCTTTATTACCATGTCGACCCGCCATCTTGTCACCTGCTTGTAAACGGCGTTTAATCGCGATGAATACCTTAACCATTTTCTGAACACCCGGCTGTAATTCGTCGCCTTGAGTCAGTTTTTTCTTTTTCACTTCATATAGTTCATCGGCTTCCGCACGTTTTTGCTGTAAGCTGACTTTAATTAACTCTAATTGTTTAGCCAATGAATCATCAGCCAATCTGATATCAAACCAATCATGTTTGCTAGGCAGAGAAGCTAAATATTCAGCCGTAATATCACTATCTTTAGCTAATTTCAGAGGTCCGCCATTGGCTTTTTGGCCGACAATCATGCGCTCAATACGGCTAAAGGCATCATTATCAAAAATACGTAATTGATCGCTTAAGTCTTGGCGATAACGTTTCAACTCTGAATCGATAATAGATTGTGCCCGTTTATCACGTTGAATACCTTCGCGTGTAAATACCTGAACATCAATCACAGTACCACTCATACCGGTTGGCATACGCAAAGAAGTATCTTTAACATCCGAGGCTTTTTCACCAAAAATGGCACGCAGCAGTTTTTCTTCAGGTGTCAATTGGGTTTCACCTTTAGGTGTTACCTTACCCACCAAAACGTCGCCAGCTTCCACTTCCGCACCAATATATACAATACCTGATTCATCCAATCGATTTTGCATACGCTCAGATAGATTCGGAATATCTCGAGTAATATCTTCTGCACCCAACTTAGTATCACGGGCAACCACGTTCAGCTCTTCAATATGTATAGAGGTGTAGCGATCATCTGCCGCCACTTTCTCTGAAATCAAAATTGAATCTTCATAGTTGTATCCATTCCAAGGCATAAAGGCGATAGTCATATTCTGACCTAAAGCCAATTCGCCCAAATCAGTGGAAGCACCGTCGGCTACCACATCACCACGTTGCAAGATGTCGCCAGCTTTCACAACAGGACGTTGGTTAATGTTGGTAGATTGGTTTGAACGGGTAAATTTCACCAAGTTATAAATATCAACACCCACTTCACCCGCCGTAGCCTCATCATCATGCACACGCACGACAATACGGTTGGCATCAACATATTCCACAATACCACCACGACGGGCCACAATAGCAGTTGCGGAATCCACTGCTACGGAGCGCTCAATACCGGTACCGACCATCGGTTTTTCAGGGCGTAAACAAGGTACAGCTTGACGTTGCATGTTCGCACCCATCAAGGCACGGTTAGCATCATCATGTTCCAAGAATGGAATCAATGATGCCGCTACCGATACCACTTGACCTGTCGCCACATCCATATACTGAACACGGTCGGCCGTCGCCATAATGGTTTCGCCTTTTTCACGACAGGTAATCAAATCACCAGTCAAACGGCCGTCTGAATCCAATTCCGCATTTGCCTGCGCAATAACATAACGACCTTCTTCAATAGCAGACAAATAATCAATTTCATCAGTTACCTTACCATCAATAACTCGACGGTAAGGTGTTTCCAAGAAACCATATTCGTTGGTACGCGCATAAACAGACAAAGAGTTAATCAAACCGATGTTTGGGCCCTCTGGTGTTTCAATCGGGCATACACGACCATAGTGCGTTGGGTGCACGTCTCGCACCTCAAAACCAGCACGTTCACGAGTCAAACCACCCGGACCAAGCGCAGATACACGGCGTTTATGGGTAATTTCAGATAATGGATTCGTCTGATCCATAAATTGGCTCAATTGGCTAGAGCCAAAAAACTCTTTAATCGCTGCCGAAACAGGTTTGGCATTAATCAAATCATGCGGCATCAAATTCTCAGATTCAGCCTGATTCAAACGCTCTTTAACGGCTCTTTCAACACGGGCCAACCCGCTACGGAATTGATTCTCAACCAATTCACCCACAGAGCGCACGCGACGATTGCCCAAGTGGTCGATATCGTCCACCTCACCATGTCCATTACGCAGCTCAACCAAAGTGGCAATAGAAACAACAATATCCTCCACACTCAGAACAAAGCCACCTTTTTCCCCAGCGCCTGCAAACGTTTCATTTAATAAACGTCCATACCATGAGTTCGCCTGAGTATCAGTTAATTTTTGCTCGTAAGTACGGGTATTAAATTTCATGCGCCCTACGCGGGATAAGTCATAACTGTCTTCATTAAAGAATAAACGGTTAAAGAGCAACTCAACTGCTTCTTCTGTTGGTGGTTCGCCTGGGCGCATCATGCGGTAGATAGCTACTCTTGCCGCCTGTTGATCAGCTGTTTCATCCGTACGCAATGTATTGGAAATATAGCCACCTTGATCCAATTCATTAATATAAAGTGTTTCTACTTTTTCAATAGCATGAATATCTAACTTGGCTAATAATTCTTCCGTAATTTCTTCATTTGCAGTTGCTAAAACTTCACCTGTATCAGGAACAATTAAGTCAGTAGACAATATTTTTCCTAATAAACTTTCAGGTTCCACATCCATGCGCGTAAGCCCTGCATTGCTGATATCACGAATATTCTTAGCAGTAATACGCTTGCCTTTGGCAACCAATACTTTGCCATCTTTATCAACGATATCTAACTTAGCAGTTTCGCCTTTAAGGCGATTAACAATTAAATCAGTTTGAACGCCATTTTTGGAAAGATAAAAAGTTTCTTTATCATAAAAAATATCTAAGATTTGCTCGTTGTCATAACCAAGTGCTTTTAACAAAATAGTTACCGGCATCTTACGTCGGCGGTCAATACGGAAATACAGTAAATCCTTAGGATCAAATTCAAAATCTAACCAAGACCCACGATAAGGAATAATACGAGCAGAAAATAATAATTTTCCAGATGAATGCGTTTTACCACGATCATGCTCGAAAAACACACCTGGAGAACGGTGTAACTGAGAAACAATCACACGCTCAGTACCATTGATAACAAATGACCCGCTAGGTGTCATTAATGGAATTTCACCCATATACACTTCATTTTCACGCACTTCTTTCACCGTTGGTTTAGAAGATTCTTTATCTAAAATCACCAAACGAATACGGGCACGCAATGGGGCTGCATATGTAATCCCTCGTAATTGACACTCAGGAATATCGAATAACGGCTCACCTAAAACATAATGCACAAATTCCAATCTTGCATACCCATTATGGCTTACAATTGGAAAAATAGAATTAAACGCAGCCTGAAGACCTTCATCACTACGTTGATTAAATAATTTATCCAACTGCAAGAACTTGGAATAAGAATCTAATTGTGTCGCCAGCAAGAAAGGAACACCAAGCACATTTGCTCTTTTAGCAAAACTCTTACGAATACGTTTTTTCTCAGTAAAAGAATAACTCATACAATACTCCATTAGTGGGAGGCTTTATCGTTAAATAAAGTTTAAGAATTAAGTATAGGAAAAAAATAATTAACGTACTTAAACTTAAATAAAAAAAACAAGACAAATAACAGTTTAATGCAAAATACTTAAATTTAAATATTTACATTTATTTCCAAAAAAATTAGCTCAATATTGTTAATAAATGTAAATATTTAATAGCTAATATAGAAACAAGCAAAATAAGGCTGGTAGATAAATCTACCAGCCTTATTTCTCACGAAATGATTATTTAATTTCAACTTTCGCGCCAGCATCTTCCAGCTGTTTTTGGATTTCTTCAGCTTCGGCTTTAGAAACACCTTCTTTAACTGTTTTAGGTGCACCATCTACCATATCTTTGGCTTCTTTCAAGCCCAAGCCAGTGATAGCACGAACAACTTTAATCACACCTACTTTTTGATCACCAGCAGAAGCCAAAACTACATCAAACTCAGTTTTTTCTTCAGCTGCACCTGCTCCTGCGCCTGCAGGGCCTGCAACAGCGACGGCTGCAGCAGATACACCAAATTTTTCTTCAAATGCTTTAACCAAGTCATTCAACTCCATAACGGTTAAAGAACCAACTGCTTCTAAAATGTCTTCTTTAGTAATAGCCATGCTATTTAACTCCAAATTTATATATAAAAAATAATTAAAACAAAATTAATTTAATAATTAAGCAGCTTCTTCACCAGCTTTTTTCTCAGCCAAAGCAGCCAAAGCACGCGCAAAACCTGAAACTGGTGCCTGCATAACGAATAGCAGTTTAGATAACAACTCTTCACGGCTCGGAATAGAAGCTAGCTCACTTACTTGGGTGACATCTAATAAATCACCATTGTAAGAACCTGCTTTCACAATAATTTTGTCATCTTTTTTCGCGAATTGATGCAGCACTTTTGCAGCAGCAACAGGATCTTCAGATGCAGCATACACTAAAGGGCCAACCATTTGATCAGCCAAAGCAGCAAATGAAGTTCCCTCAACGGCACGACGAGCTAATGTATTTTTTAAAACACGCAAATATACACCTTCTTTGCGAGCATTAGCACGAAGTTCTGTCATGCTTGCAACACTGATACCGCGATACTCAGCAACTACCATAGTTTGAGCATTAGCGATGGCCCCACTAATCTCTTCTACTGTTGCTTTCTTGGTTTCAATATTGAGACTCAAGGTCTACCTCCCACTGTTAAAAGAAGAAATACCATTGGTATTTCACCAGCGCGGCAACCTAAAAAGACATTTTACAAGAAATACTTGATTATTCTATTCAGGACTACCGTCTGCGTAGGGCAATTACGATTAAATCTTACGATCCCTACGGTCTTGGACATCTACTTAAAATTAAGTAGCCCAATTTCAAACAGTATTAATGAACTCAATAATACTGTTTGAAATTTTATTTAGTTGACACTTGAAGTATCAACCCTAACACCTAAACCCATTGTGCTTGATAAGGCAATTTTCTTCAAATATTGACCTTTAGCAGCTGCAGGTTTTGCTTTAACAACTGCATCCAACAAAGCATTGAAATTTTCACGCAAATCAGCTTCCGAAAAAGAAGCACGACCAATGGTAGCGTGAACAATACCTGATTTATCAGTACGATATTGAACTTGGCCTGCTTTAGCATTTTTTACTGCTTCGGCAATATTCGGGGTAACGGTACCAACTTTAGGATTTGGCATTAAACCACGGGGGCCTAAAATCGTACCTAGTTGACCCACAATACGCATAGCATCTGGTGATGCAATAACAACATCAAAATTTAGATTGCCTTTTTTCACTTCATCAGCCAAATCTTCAAAGCCAACAACATCTGCACCCGCAGCTTGAGCAGCTTCAACATTTGCACCTTGAGTAAAAACAGCTACACGAGTAGTTTTGCCAGTACCTTTAGGCAAAACGACAGAACCACGAATAACCTGATCTGATTTACGCGGATCAACACCTAAATTAAAAGAAACATCAATAGACTCATCAAACTTAGCAGTGGCAGATTGCTTAACCAAAGCAACCGCTTCGTCAATTGCATACAACTTATTAGCTTCCACAGAGGCACGCAAAGCTTTTAAACGTTTAGAAATTTTAGCCATTACACACCCTCCACATCCAAGCCCATAGATCGGGCAGAGCCTGCAATAATACGAACTGCAGCATCTAAATCAGCAGCAGTCAAATCAGGCTCTTTAGTTTTCGCAATTTCTTCCAACTGAGCTCGAGTAACCTTACCTACTTTATTCGTTAACGGATTTGAACTACCCTTTTGAATACCAGCAGCTTTTTTCAGTAAAATAGTTGCCGGCGGCGTTTTCATTACAAAAGTAAATGATTTATCCGCAAAAGCAGTGATAACAACAGGAATCGGCAACCCTGGCTCCATAGATTGTGTTGCGGCATTAAACGCTTTACAAAACTCCATAATATTCAACCCGCGCTGACCCAAAGCCGGACCTACGGGAGGAGATGGATTAGCTTTACCTGCAGGGATCTGCAGTTTAATGTAACCTACAATTTTCTTTGCCACTTTTAATAACTCCTAAAAAAACGGGTCAAACGCAGAAAAATCCGCTCCCCAAAAAATTTAAGCTAATTATTATAGCTAATAGATTTTAAAAAATCAATACAGCTTATTAAACCACGTTAAATTACTGTACTTTTTCAACTTGGTTAAACTCAAGCTCTACCGGAGTTTCCCTACCAAAAATCTGAACGGAAACTCGCAACTTATTACGCTCATAATTCACTTCTTCAACAATACCGGTAAAATCAGCAAACGGGCCTTCATTCACCCTAACCTGTTGCCCAATTTCAAATTCAACTTTAGGCTTAGGCTTCTCAACGCCAGACTGAACTTGTTGCAGAATTAAATCAACTTCTTTTTTAGTAATCGGCGTCGGACGATTTGCTTTCCCACCAATAAAACCAGATACTCTTGGTGTACTCTTAACTAGATGCCAAGAGTCATCAGTCATCTCCATCTCTATCAATACATAACCGGGAAAAAATTTTCTCTCACTGACTGTCTTCCGGCCATTTTTAATATCCATCACCTCTTCAACAGGCACTAAAATTTGACCGAAATAATTTTCCATCCCCTCTCGTGCAATGCGCTCTTGCAATGTTTTCTGCACATTTTTTTCAAAGCCAGAATAAGCTTGTACAACATACCAACGCTTAGCCATCTTTATCCTCTCTTTAACAATAAGTCAAAAAACAGCCATGAAATCAAACTATCGGCCGCATAAATAAATAACGATAAAACTGCCACAAATATAACTACAAACAGAGTCATCCTCAAAGAATCTTTACGTGCTGGCCAAACAACTTTTTTAAATTCAACTATTGATGCTTTAACATACGAGACTAATCTCCTACCAAAATCACACCAATACAACACCAGAATCAACCCCAAAATTATACCAACGGCTGGAAATAAATATCGAGTGTAAATAGGCAAGTATGAGTAGTAATAAAAAGCCCAAATACCTGCCGCAACAAATGCAAATGCAATTAATAATTTAAATACATCAGCCCCTTTAAAGCCCACATTATCTCCATTTTTATTAGATAATTTATTTTTAGTTTCCATAACTGATGAAAGCTTCTCTTCTTTACCTCGCGGTGTATTCTCAGTCATTATTTTTCCATTTTTCAATTAAATAAAATGAACCCGGGATAGATACCAATAAGACATAATATCTATTATTTAAATTACCTGCCAGATTTAAATAATTATAAAAATATTAAAGTAAAAAATTAACCGGCACTAGGCCGGTTAATTTTTAATATGGCAGGCCAGGAGGGTCTCGAACCCCCAACCCTCGGTTTTGGAGACCGATACTCTACCAATTGAGCTACTGGCCTTTAAATTTAAGCAATAATAGAAGATACCACTCCGGCACCTACTGTACGACCACCCTCGCGAATGGCAAAACGTAAACCTTCTTCCATAGCAATCGGAGCAATCAACTCTACCGAAATCGTTACATTCTCACCCGGCATTACCATTTCCACACCTTCTT
>NZ_JANUXW010000008.1 GCF_024834045.1 Neisseria montereyensis | reverse complement strand
CGGTACTACAATCATGACAGATGTAGTTTGAAATTGAAAAAGCTGAGTCCCGTAGCATACAGAACCCAGCTCGAAAAGGCAGCCTGAAAAGGCTTTTATGTTTGTCCAAGATTTGGGGGTCAGATCAATATTTCAGACGGCTTTTTTATATTGATAAAATGTTATTTACATATATTTTACTGCCACCGGCAATAGTCTGAAATATTCATTAAAGTTTAAAAATCGACCCTCTTATCTCTGTTATAATCCCTGCAATTAAATATTGTACGGGCAAAGAATCCACCTATTCTCAGGCGGCTTTTTATTTTGATTATTCTTTATCCGGCTTGAACCATGATTCGTTTCTCAGCCGCATACAGGCTGCATAAACAAACATTTTCTTTTTTCATGAAAGCATTACGATAAAATGAGCGAATACTTGTTTACTTCGGAATCTGTTTCCGAAGGCCACCCCGATAAAGTGGCCGATCAAATTTCCGATGCCATTTTAGATGCCATTCTGGCACAAGACCCTACGGCACGGGTTGCCGCCGAAACATTGGTTGCTACCGATTTATGTGTTTTGGCCGGTGAAATCACCACAACAGCTAAAGTGGATTACGAGCAAGTGGCACGCGATACGATTTCCCGTATCGGTTATAACGATTCGGAATTAGGCTTCTGCGCCAGTTCCTGCCGATTGCTGCAAAACTACGGCGAACAATCGCCCGATATTGCCCAAGGTGTTAATGAAGGCGAAGGGGTAGATCTGGAACAAGGTGCCGGTGATCAGGGTTTAATGTTTGGCTATGCCTGCGATGAAACGCCCACCTTAATGCCTTTCCCGATTTATTACAGCCACCGCCTGATGCAACGCCAAAGCGAAGTGCGCAAAAGCGGCCTGCTGCCGTGGCTTCGCCCCGATGCCAAAGCGCAATTAACCTGCGTATACGACAGCGAAACCGGAAAAGTTAAGCGTATTGATACCGTCGTATTGTCCACCCAACACCACCCCGATATCAGCCGTGAACAATTAATTGCCGAAGTTAAAAAGCATATTATCCTGCCGGTATTGCCGGCAAACATGCTAACCGAAGAAACCAAATATCTGATTAACCCGACCGGCATATTTGTAATCGGCGGCCCGCAGGGTGATTGCGGTTTAACCGGCCGCAAAATCATTGTCGATACCTACGGCGGCGCCGCGCCGCATGGCGGCGGTGCATTCTCCGGAAAAGACCCGACCAAAGTCGACCGCTCCGCCGCCTATGCCTGCCGTTATGTCGCTAAAAATATCGTTGCCGCCGGCTTGGCAACCCAATGCCAGATTCAGGTTTCTTACGCCATCGGTATTGCAGAACCAACCTCTATTTCCATTGATACCTTCGGCACCGGCAAACTCAGCGAAGCGGAATTAATCAAACTGGTGCGCGAACATTTCGACCTACGTCCGAAAGGCATTGTTCAAATGCTCGATTTATTAAGGCCGATTTACAGCAAATCCGCAGCTTACGGCCATTTCGGACGGGAAGAACCCGAATTCAGTTGGGAGCGTACCGATAAAGTAGCCGTATTGAAAGCGGCGGCAGGTTTATAAACTTTTAAATAAAATCCTATTCATATATCCTATTCAGGCCGTCTGAAAACATTTTCAGACGGCCTGTTTTATGGCCGGATACATTAACTTTAAACCACCTGATACCGCCAAGTCTGCCTGTGGATAAATTTGTCAAACCATCGGCATTGTGGGAAAATCTTAAAGATTAAATTTTTATGCAAAGGGCGGCAAACTATGCTGGATAGAGAAGGATATCGCCCCAATGTCGGCATCATCTTAACCAACGACCGCAATGAAGTATTCTGGGGTAAACGTGTGCGCGAGCATTCGTGGCAGTTCCCCCAAGGCGGCATCAAACCGGGGGAAAGTCCGGAAACCGCCATGTACCGTGAGCTTTTAGAAGAAGTCGGCCTACTCCCGCATCACGTTAAAATTTTAGGCCGCACCCGCGACTGGCTGCGCTACGACGTTCCCTCCCATTGGGTTCGCCGCGAATGGCGCGGTTCTTATCGCGGGCAAAAACAGATTTGGTATCTATTGCGCTTGGTCGGTCGGGAAAGCGATGTTCACCTGCGTGCCACCAGCCACCCCGAATTTGATGGTTGGCGTTGGCATCAATATTGGGCGCCGATAGATGAAGTAATTGATTTTAAACGTAATGTATATGAAGGCGCGTTAAGCGAACTTTCCCGCTTTTTGCGTGGTTTGGAAAGCTTAGAAGAATTTACCCGCAAACAAGAAAAATAAATAAACACCCCAACGCTTTCAGGCCGTCTGAAAGCGTTTTTCTTTTCAGACGGCCTGTTTAGCCATATAAATCATTATCAGAATGCCTTACCATACCCGTTATCCGACAACCCCGCCCTATCGCCTATTTTTATGACCCGATCCGAACGCTTACTCAGCTTATTGCAATTATTGCGCAACCACCGTCATCCCGTTACCGCCGAAACTTTGGCAGACACTTTATCCGTCAGCATCCGAACGGTGTACCGCGATATCGAAGCCCTGCGGCGGCAAGGTGCGGATATTCGTGCCGAAGCGGGCATCGGTTTTATTTTGCACAAAGATTTTCTATTGCCGCCGCTGATGTTTAATGAAAACGAAATCGAAGCTTTGGTGCTCGGCCTGCGCTGGGTAGTCGCTTATACCGACGACACACTGCGCGAAGAAGCCAAAAATGTGTTAACCAAAATCCACAATATCTTACCCGACAACTTATCCGGCCTGATAGAAACTCAGGTACTTTTCCCTGTTAAACAACCTAGCGGCTACGACGAACACGAGCAACATATTCTCAATACCGCCCGTGCCGCCATCCGTAGCAACCGCAAGCTCTCTTTCAACTATACCGATGCCAAAGGCCGGCCAAGCAACCGCTGCGTCTGGCCGTTTGCCATCGGCTATTTCGACCATACCCGCCTGATTTCGGCATGGTGCGAACTCAGGCAGGATTTCCGCCATTTCCGCTCCGACCGCATCAGAGCGGCGGTCATTGGGGAGCCCTACCCAACCCCGCACATGATTTTACTAGGCGAATGGCGGCGGCAAGAAAATATCAACCTACAACCCTTTGATTCTTAGGCCGTCTGAAACACTCCTGACAAAAACTGGCACCGCATACCCGTATTATCGCCAATATCAGAAAACGTAATCCCACCGGAACCCGATTTCCATCCTATCCCGACAATACGGAGATGCCTATGAAAAACCTTACCCTCTATACCATGCCCCAATCACGCGGCACCAATGTTCTTTGGATGCTTGAAGAGTGCGGTGCCCGTTACGATACCGTCGCCCTATCGGAACAAAGCATCAAATCTCCCGAATATCTTGCCATCAATCCCTTAGGCAAAGTGCCCGCCCTACGGCACGGTAACCATATCATCACCGAAACAGCCGCCATTATTACTTACCTAGCCGAACAGTTTCCCGATAAGCAGTTAATTCCCGATGCAACCGACGAAGAACGCGGACAATATTACCGTTGGCTGCTATTTTCGATTCAATTCGAATATGCGGCACGAGATAAACAACGGAATATTCAAAATAACGAAGCGCAACGCAGTGCCGTCGGCTATGGCGACTTTGATACAGCTTTTGATATGATATGCCAACATATCGGCAATCATGAATATATGGTCGGCAACCATTTCAGCGCACTCGATATCTATTACGGCGGTTTATTAACCTGGTTTACCCAATATGCCCGAGTATTCCCCGCCAACCCCATATTAACCGCCTATTTCGACCGCCTCTACACCCGCCCTGCTTTCCAACAGGCACAAACCATAGACCAAAAGCTTGCGGTGCAAGCGGCACAATAAAAAAATAGATTCATCAAACAATCAGGCCGTCTGACAAATATTCAGACGGCCTGTCCCTACTTTTCAAACTGCTTACCAAACCATGTTAAAATCCAAACCCATAATCTATTCTCAGCATTATCCGCCACATTATGTAAACATTCAGACGGCCTATACCATATAAACCATTCAAGGCCGTCTGAAACTTTGAAATGAAAAATAATTACCAGCTATGACCACATCCCGATACAGCGAATCTAGCATCACCGTACTCAAAGGCTTGGAACCGGTAAAAGAACGTCCGGGCATGTACACCCGTACGGAAAATCCTACCCACATCTGCCAAGAAGTTATCGACAATGCCGCCGATGAAGCACTGGGCGGCTTTGCAACGGAAATCAAAGTAGAAATCCATGAAGACGGTTCGCTGTCCGTATCCGATAACGGGCGCGGGATTCCGGTCGGCCTGCATCCTACCGAAGGGTTACCCGTTGTCGAGCTGGTTTTCACCCGCCTGCATGCCGGTGGTAAGTTCAATAAAAAAGATGGCGACAGTGCCTATGCATTTTCAGGCGGTCTGCACGGTGTGGGCGTATCGGTGACCAATGCCCTTTCCAAACGTTTGGAAGTTACGGTCAAGCGCGAAGGTAAAATCTACCGCATCGTTTTTGCCGGCGGCGATGTTATCGAACCGCTTACAGAAATCGGTAAATGTGCCGTTAAAAACAGCGGTACCGAAGTGAGGGTATGGCCGGACAGTCAATATTTTGAAAGCCCGTCATACAGTATTCCCGAACTGGAACGCCTGCTGCGCGCCAAAGCCGTACTACTTCCCGGCGTGACCGTGTCACTCATCCGACCTGTTAAAGGGCAAGCAGATAAAAATATCCAAACTTGGCACTACCCTAACGGTTTAAAAAGCTATTTGGCAGATTTAATCAGCGAAGCACAAGAAGCCGTACCGGTATTTTCGTCGGAAAACTATATTTCAGACGGCCACGATACAGATTTCAGCAAAGGCGAAGGTGCGGCTTTTGCCTTAACTTGGCTGGAAGAAGGTTCATCCAATAATGAAAGCTATGTCAACCTGATTCCCACACCGTTAGGCGGCACCCACGAAGCGGGATTAAAGCAAGCCGTATTCCAAGCTGTTAGCAATTTTATCAATCACCATAATCTCTTACCGCGTGGTGTGAAAGTACAAAGTGATGACGTGTTCAGCCGTGTTGCCTTCGTTTTATCCGCCCGGGTATTGGATCCGCAATTTCAAGGACAAACCAAAGATAAACTCACCAACCGCGATGCATTAAAACTGGTGGCTGCCGTTTCCGGCGACCCGCTAGAACTATGGCTGAATCAAAATATCGAAACCGGTAAGAAAATTGCCGAACTAGCTATCAAGCAGGCACAAGCCCGTATGCGTTCGGTCAAAAAAATCGAGAAGAAAAAAGGCAGCGGTGTTGCTGTCTTACCGGGCAAACTCACCGATTGCGAAAGTGAAGATATCCGCGAAAATGAACTCTTCTTGGTTGAGGGCGACTCAGCCGGCGGTTCGGCCAAACTCGCACGCGATAAAGCCACCCAAGCCATCCTGCCTTTACGCGGCAAAGTGCTAAACAGCTTTGAAGTTCATCAAGACCAACTATTTGGCAATACCGAAATCCATGATATTGCCGTTGCCATCGGTGTTGATCCACATAATGAAAATGACAATCCCGATTTAAGCGGCCTGCGTTATGGCAAAATCGCCATTCTCTCGGATGCTGATGTCGACGGCTCACATATCCAAGTATTGCTACTGACTCTGTTTTACAAACATTTCCCCAAACTGGTTTCAGACGGCCATATCTACGTTGCGCAACCACCTTTATTTAGAGTAGATGTCAATGCGCAAGGAAAAAGCAAACCGGCGCGTAAATTATATGCACTTGATCAGGCCGAATTAGACAGCATATTGGAGCGTCTACAAAAAGAAGGCGTTAAAGAAACAGCCTATTCTATTAGCCGCTTTAAAGGCTTGGGTGAAATGAATCCCGACCAGCTTAAAGACACCACCATGCATCCGGATACCCGCCGGCTGCTACAAGTCAAAATCCCCATAGCCGCATATGAGCAAACACAGCATATTTTTACCAAACTTATGGGCAAAGGCGAAGCCGCCAGCCGCCGTGCTTGGATGGAAGCAGAGGGAGATACGGCAGAAGTTGATATTTAATATTTTGAAGATTACCAAGCAGCCGTTAAACCAATTTCCTAATAAAAATATAGCTAATCTTTTACCTTTTTGATATTAAAGCGGATAAGTAAGTGACTTATCCGCTTTAATACTTTCACGCGTACCCAAACTAAAAACTTAATTTGAAACTAAAAGCTAAAATCAATAATAAAATAATTCTACAAAATATAAAAACCGCTTGATAAACTTTATTTTATCAAGCAGTTTTAAACATAATATCTAAAATAATATTTTAAATATCATTATTCAGAAACAACCTCAGCGGCTTTATCAACCAATTCAACCAGTGCCAAAGGTGCATTGTCACCTTTGCGGAATCCATATTTCAAGATTCTGATATAACCACCATTACGGGCAGCAAAACGAGGACCTAAGTCATCGAATAATTTTACCACCACATCACGGTCGCGTGTACGGTTAAAAGCTAAACGGCGATTAGCCAAGGAAGGTTTTTTACCCAAAGTAATTAGCGGCTCTACAACACGACGCAACTCTTTAGCTTTAGGCAGAGTAGTTACAATAGTTTCATGGCTCAATAATGAATTAGCCATATTACGCAACATTGCAGCACGATGGCTACTTGTACGATTTAATTTACGATTACCATTACGATGACGCATGTCATAATCCTTTAATGTTCAAACTTACGGCTTTTCCAATCCGACAGGTGGCCAAGCTTCTAATTTAGACCCTAACGTCAAACCTTTTGACGCCAACACTTCTTTAATCTCATTCAAAGATTTACGACCTAAATTAGGTGTTTTCAGAAGCTCTGTTTCAGTACGCTGGATTAAATCACCAATATAATAAATATCTTCAGCTTTCAAGCAATTTGCCGACCGTACAGTCAATTCCAAATCATCTACAGGACGCAACAAAATTGGATCGATTGGAGGTGCTTTTTCCTCAACCTCTTCCACAGGTGTTCCTTGCAAATCTGCAAAAATAGACATTTGATCAATTAAAATACGCGCAGCACTACGCACAGCTTCTTCCGGCTCAATAGAACCGTTGGTTTCAATATCCAAAACCAATTTATCCAAATCCGTACGTTGTTCAACACGGGCAGGTTCAACTTCAAAACTAACTCGATTAATTGGTGAAAAGCTAGCATCCAACTGAATTGCACCAATTTGTTTGCCTTCGTCACGTATAATGCGACGTCCTGAGACAGATTGATACCCACGACCTTGTTCAACTTTAATTTCCATTTCAATCTGACCGTTGTCAGATAAATGGCAAATCACATGTTCAGGATTAATAATTTCTACATCATGTGGCAAGCTGATATCGCTTGCCAACACAACACCCGGACCTGATTTTTTTAAAGTTAACTGAACTTGAGTACGTCCATGCAGTTTAAAAACTACACCTTTCAAGTTCAAAAGAACATCAACAACATCCTCTTGCATACCATCAACTGTAGAGTATTCATGCAAGACACCGGAAATTGCAACTTCAGTAGGGGCAAAACCATTCATGGATGACAGTAAGATACGACGCAAAGCATTACCAAGAGTGTGTCCGAAACCACGCTCAAAAGGCTGCATAGATACTTTAGCACGAGTAGACGAGAGAGTATCCACATCAATTTGACGAGGCTTCAAAAATTCAGATGTGCTATTTTGCATTTAACTGTCCCTCACTAAGCCAGCATTATTTAGAGTAGAACTCTACCACCAGCTGTTCATTAATATCGCCAGTTAATTCTGAGCGATCCGGTACATTTTTAAATGTACCTTCCATTTTATTCACATCAACAGAAACCCAGCTTGGCAGCCCAATTTGAGTAGCTAATCCTAAAGCTTCTTGAATTCGAACTTGTTTTTTTGCTTTCTCTCTAATAGCAACAACATCACCAACTTTAACTTGGAATGAAGGAATGTTAACCACTTGTCCATTCACAGTAATAGCTTTATGAGAAACCAATTGACGAGCTTCGGCTCTTGTAGAACCAAAACCCATTCTGTATACAACATTATCCAAACGAGACTCTAACAATTGAAGCAACAGCTCCCCAGTAGAACCTTTACGGCGGTCAGCTTCGGCAAAATAACGACGGAACTGTCTTTCTAAAACACCATAAATGCGACGGATTTTTTGTTTTTCACGAAGTTGTAAACCATAGCCAGATAAACGGGGCTTTCTTGCTCCGTGTTGTCCCGGTATAGAGTCTATTTTGCACTTAGACTCTAAAGAACGACGGGCACTCTTTAAGAATAAATCTGTACCTTCTCGGCGTGCTAATTTACATTTAGGGCCAATATAACGAGCCATATCTCAAATCACTCCAATATTAAATACGACGTTTTTTAGGTGGACGGCAACCGTTATGCGGTAACGGAGTAACGTCAGTAATGCTGGTAATTTTAAAACCAAGAGCGTTGAGCGCACGAACAGAAGATTCACGACCCGGTCCGGGGCCTTTAATACGAACTTCTAAATTTTTAACACCATACTCTTGGGCAACTTTACCAGCGCTTTCTGCTGCTACCTGAGCAGCAAATGGTGTACTTTTACGAGAACCTTTAAATCCAGCACCGCCGGAGGTAGCCCAAGATAATGCATTTCCTTGACGATCTGTAATAGTAATGATGGTATTGTTAAAAGAAGCATGAACATGCACAATACCTTCACTCACGGTTTTACGTACTTTTTTGCGTACACGTGAAGCTGTGTTTGCTTTAGCCATTAATTAAATCCTTAAAAATTATTTTTTACCGGCAATTGCTTTGCGTGGGCCTTTTCTGGTTCTAGCATTAGTACGTGTACGCTGACCACGAGTAGGCAGGCCACGACGATGTCTAAAACCACGATAACAACCCATATCCATCAGTCGTTTAATGCTCATAGTCACTTCACGACGCAAATCGCCTTCTACTTCAAACTTAGAAACTTGCTCACGCAAAGATTCCAATTGTGACTCATCTAAATCTTTTACTTTAGTACTAGGCTCAATATTTGCAGCCTGACAAATCAATTTAGCACGAGTCGAACCAATACCATAAATAGCTTGTAAGCCAATTACGATATGGGCATTATTCGGGATATTCACCCCTGCGATACGAGCCATACTTTTTTCCTTTTGGCAAAATGAATTAATATATCACAAAATCAAATTTAAAGGAACCACTCTTAATCTTGACATTGTTTATAACGAAAATCAGTACAAATAAAATATAACGTCTGATTACAACGAATAACTTTACAAATACAGCAAGTTTTTTAAAAGTTACACAAGAACTTTCTCTTTCTTAAATTATCTCGCTCTAAACACTATACGTGCTCTGGTTAGATCATACGGAGTCAATTCTACAGTAACCTTGTCTCCAGGAGAGATTCTTATGTAATGCATTCGCATTTTTCCAGAAATATGACCCAAAACAACATGGTCATTCTCTAGTTTTACTTTAAAAGTTGCATTAGGTAAAGTTTCTAAAATCTCACCCTGCATTTGTATGGTATCTTCTTTAGCCATATTTGTTTTACTTATGAGTTAATGATTTCATATCTGAACGCTTAATTAAGTGTTCATACTGCTGAGTCACTTTATATGCCTCAATTTGAGTACTAAAATCCATAGTGACTACTACTAAAATGAGCAATGATGTGCCGCCCAAATAAAAAGGTATATTCAATACTGAAGTTAAAAACTCAGGAATTAAACAAATAATTGTTATATATAACGCACCAAAAAATGTTAAACGCAACACAACATTTTCTAAATACTTAGAAGTTTGTACTCCAGGCCTAATACCTGGAACAAATGCACCACTTTTTTTCAAATTCTCCGCCATTTCTTTCGGACTAAAAACCAATGCCGTATAGAAATAACAGAAAAAAACTATTGTTGTTGCAAATAACAATATATAAATTGGCTGCCCATGTTGAAGCATCCCTATAACTTTTTGAATCCAGCTATTTGTATCAACTGAGCCAAACCAACTTAATAAAGTCGAAGGAAAAAGAATAATACTAGAAGCAAAAATTGGCGGTATAACCCCAGCCATATTTAGCTTAAAAGGCATATGCGTATTTTGACTTTGAACTATCCTATTACCTAATTGCCTTTTTGCATATTGTACTGGTATTTTTCTCTGTGCACTTTCAAAATACACAACAATATAAATTAACAATATAACACCAACAACCAGAGACACAGCAGTAAACATGCTCATTGCCCCCTGATTGGTTAATGTGACCAATTGAATAATACCAGAAGGTATCCCCGCTGCAATACCAGCAGTGATTATCAGTGAAATGCCATTACCTACACCACGTTCTGTAATTTGCTCGCCTAACCACATTAAAAACATGGTACCTGTTACCAAACAAACAACCGTAGAGATAAAAAACTCTAATTGGGAAACCACTACTATATTTTGTTGGTAAACAAAAGTTGCCACACCAAAGCTCTGCATTATTGCTAATAATACAGTACCGTAACGAGTATATTTAGTTATAGTCTTACGACCTGCTTCTCCCTCCTTCTTTAAAGCTTTTAAGGAAGGAAGAATTTCAGAGGCCAACTGAACGATAATGGATGCCGATATATAAGGCATAATACCAATGGCAAAAATACTAAAGCGCTGCAGTGACCCTCCAGAGAACATATTTAACATTCCCAGAATGCCACTGCTTGCACTTTCATAAAGCTTAGCTAATGCAGCTGCATCAACTCCAGGTACAGGTATATGTGCACCAATTCGAAAAACAATTAACGCACCCAATAAAAATACTAAACGTTTTTTTAAATCACCGAACTTAGCCGGACCTGATAATTTTGGTTGATTAGCCACTTAATATAAGCCTTATTCTTCTATTTTGCCACCAGCAGCTTCAATCAAAGCTTTTGCACCTTTTGTGGCTTTAATACCTTTTAAAGTAATCGCTTTCTGAATAGAACCGGTAGCTATTACTTTAACATTAGAAATATTAGTATTTACTAATCCTGCTTGCTTCAGAACTAATAAATCAATTTCATCTACGGCAATTGAATCCAAATCTTTCAAACTCACTTCTGCAGTAGAGTTTGCAGTTAATGATTTAAATCCACGCTTCGGTAAGCGACGTTGCAAAGGCATTTGTCCACCTTCAAAACCCACTTTATGGAAACCACCTGCACGGCTTTTTTGACCTTTATGGCCACGCCCACCAGTTTTGCCTAAGCCACTACCAATACCACGACCGACACGTCTTTTAGCATGAGTAGCACCTTCTGCTGGCTGAATAGTGTTTAAATACATTTTACGACTCCACTTTCAAAAGGTAACTGATTTTATTGATCATGCCACGATTTTCCGGAGTATCCAAAACTTCTACGGTATGTTCACGATGACGTAATCCCAAACCACGAGCGCAATCTCGATGGGCTTGAATAGTACCAATCAGGCTTTTAGCCAAAGTTACTTTAATTTTTTTCACTTCACTCATTACCCACTCCTAAAATATCTTCAACATTCAGACCGCGTTTAGCAGCAATGTCAGCCGGAGTATATAACTTACTTAAGCCATTCAAAGTAGCTCTTACAATATTATAAGGATTGGTTGAGCCATGAACCTTAGCAGAAATATTATGAATGCCCATGGCATCAAAAACTAAACGCATAGGCCCCCCCGCTTTCACACCACTACCTTCTTTCGCAGGTTGCATAAACACGCGGGTTGCACCATGTTTACCAATTACTTCATGATGAATTGTTCCATTTTTCAAGGGAACTTTAATCATTGAACGACGAGCCTGATCCATAGCTTTTTGAACAGCAACAGGTACTTCTTTAGATTTACCCTTGCCCATACCAATACGGCCATCACCATCACCGACGACAGTCAAAGCAGAAAAGGCCATTATACGTCCACCTTTAACCACTTTAGTTACACGATTAACGGCTACCATTTTTTCAATTAAGCCATCACCACGTTCTTCAATATCATGTTTTGCCATTTAAATCTCCAATCCTTTAGAAGCTTAAGCCATTTTCACGAGCAGCTTCTGCCAAAGCTTTCACACGACCATGATATTGAAAACCTGAACGATCGAAAGCAACTTTATCGACACCAACTGTCTTAGCTTTTTCAGCAATCCGCTTACCAACAGCAGCAGCAGCCTCAATAGTACTACCGGATTTCAAGCTATCTTTCAAATCAGATTCCAAAGTAGATGCCTGAGCTAAAACTTTATCACCCTCTGCATTGATAATCTGAGCATAAATATGGCTATTAGATCGGAACACACACAATCTAACCATTTTCAAGTCCGCAATATGGGCACGGGTTTTACGTGCACGGCGGAGTCGAGTTGTACGTTTATTCATTAAAGAACCTCAATTATTTTTTCTTGGCTTCTTTCATTACCACCACTTCGCCTGCATAACGGACACCCTTACCTTTATAAGGCTCAGGAGATCTATAAGAACGAATTTCAGCGGCTACTTGACCAATAACCTGTTTATCGGGACCAGTTAGAACAATTTCTGTTTGGCTAGGAGTTTGAACTGAAACACCTTCAGGCATTTCATAAACAATTGGATGAGAAAAACCTAAAGATAAATTTAAAGTCTTACCCTGTGCCTGAGCTCTATAACCGACACCAATTAATTGTAATTTTTTTTCAAAGCCTTCAGATACGCCTTTAATCATATTATTAATTAAAGCACGAACAGTACCAGACATAGCATTTGCATGCTTACTGTTATTTGTTGCAGCAAACATTAGCTGTCCGTCTTTCAGCTCAACTGATACATTATCAGTCATTGGCAAAGACAACTCACCGTTTTTACCTTTAACCGTAATAACATCTGTTCCAAATTTAACATCAACCCCAGCAGGAACAGTCACTGGATTTTTAGCTACACGTGACATTTTTTACTCTCCACTAGGCAACAATGCACAATAACTCACCACCCACTCCTTCAGAGCGAGCTTTACGATCAGTCATTACACCTTTAGATGTACTTACAATAGCGACACCCAAACCATTCATTACGTTTGGAATATCATTTGAAGCTTTATAAATACGCAAACCAGGGCGAGATACACGCTTAATTTGCTCAATTACAGGACGACCTGCATAATATTTCAATTGAATATCCAATATCGGCTTCATATCAGAAGAAACTTGAAAATCTTCAATATAGCCCTCTTCTTTTAAAACTTTCGCAATTGCACATTTTAATTTAGAAGATGGCATAGCAACTGAAATTTTATTTGCACGCTGTGCATTTCGGATACGAGTCAACATATCGGAAATAGGATCATGCATACTCATAACTATTACTCCTATTACCAGCTAGCTTTAACAACACCCGGAATCTCGCCACGCATAGCAATTTCACGGATTTTAATACGACCCAAACCGAATTTACGGAAAGTGCCACGAGGACGACCAGTCAATGCGCATCTGCGACGCTGACGAACAGGTGCAGCATTGCGCGGAATTGCCTGTAATTTTAAACGCGCTTCAAAACGCTCTTCATCTGAAGCATTTGAATCATTAATAACAGCAAAAATAGCTTCACGTTTGGCAGCATATTTTTTAGCCAAAGCAATGCGCTTCAATTCGCGATTAACAAGTGCTTTTTTAGCCATGAATTATCCTTTAAAGGGAAACTTGAACAATGATAGCAAAGCTTTTGCTTCTTCATCTGTTTTAGCAGTAGTAGTAATGGTAATATTCAAACCGCGCAAAGCATCAATTTTATCATATTCAATTTCAGGAAAAATAATCTGCTCACGAATACCCATATTGTAGTTACCACTACCATCAAAAGACTTACCACTTACACCGCGGAAGTCGCGAACACGAGGCAATGCAATTGTCACCAACCGGTCTAAAAATTCAAACATTTGTTCGCGACGTAAAGTCACTTTACATCCCACAGGATAATTATCACGAATTTTAAAACCAGCAATCGATTTACGAGCGACAGTTACAATTGGTTTTTGTCCAGCGATTTTTTCCAAATCAGAAACCGCATGCTCCATTACTTTTTTATCAGCAACCGCTTCACCAACACCCATATTTAATGTAATTTTTTCAATGCGGGGTACTTCCATAATTGATTTATAGTTAAATTGCTTCATCAATTCAGGAACAACCGTGCTGTTATAGAACTCTCTCAAACGAGCCATATTATCTCCTTATGCCCCTATGATAGAGCCATTAGATTTAAAAAAGCGAACACGTTTAACTTTGCCATTGTTTTCAACTAGCTTAACACCAACGCGGTCTGCTTTATTTGTTTCAGGGTTTACAATAGCAACATTTGAAATGGCTAAAGGCATATTTTTCACCACAACACCACCTTCAATGCCACGCATAGGATTGGGCTTTTGATGACGCTTAGCAACATTTATACCATCAACAACAATTTTATCACCCAAAACCTTAACAACCTGACCTTGCTTGCCTTTATCTTTACCGGCAATAACAATAACTTTGTCACCTTTAATTATTTTGTTCATAGCTACTACTCCTTACAAAACTTCAGGTGCCAATGAAACGATTTTCATAAAGCGTTCGGTACGCAACTCACGAGTTACCGGACCAAAAATACGCGTACCCAAAGGTTCCAATTTGTTGTTTAACAAAACAGCAGCATTATTATCAAATTTGATTAATGCTCCATCTGAACGACGAACACCTTTGGCCGTACGTACAACTACAGCATTATAAACATCGCCTTTTTTAACACGACCTCTAGGAGCTGCATCCTTAACAGCAACTTTAATAATATCACCAACTGAGGCATAACGACGCTTAGATCCACCTAAGACTTTGATACACATAACACGACGCGCACCAGAATTGTCAGCCACACCTAAAATGGTCTGCATTTGAATCATTTTATTACCTTTTTAAAAACCAACTTAATTTACCTTTTTCAAACCACCTATCAACCACTAATTTTCATTGGAAATAGTTGCTTGAAACCTAATAGGGTTCTAGTAAACCAGTCTTGGATCCCGAAGGGGAGAAACTTTCAGAGAAAATTTGAAAGAATAAGAAACGAAGTTTACATATAAATCAAAATTTATGCAACACTTCGTTTCTCTATTTAAAGCCCGCTGTCTTAATTTTTAAACAGCACGCGCTTTTTCCACCAGGTCTTTAACGATCCAAGATTTCGTTTTAGATAACGGACGAGTTTCTGCAATGACTACTATATCACCAACTCCATATTGGTTTTGTTCATCATGAGCATGAATCTTAGATGAACGTCGAATAATTTTTCCATACAAAGGATGTTTTACTTTACGCTCAACCAAAACAGTTACCGTTTTATCCATTTTGTCGCTAATTACTTTGCCTTGCAAAGTACGGATATTTTTTACTTCGCTCATTATTTAACACCTTTTTCAGTTAAGATGGTTTTAATACGAGCAATATCACGACGTACCCGCTTCATTTCACTTGACTTACCCAGTTGACCCGTAGCATTTTGCATACGTAAGCCAAATTGTGTTTTCAGCAAATCAAGTAAATCTGCATTTAATTGCTCAATGGATTTGTCTTTCAATTCATTCGCTTTCATTATTGACCTACCTGTCTTACTACAAACACCGTCGGAATAGGCAATTTAGCTGAAGCCAATTGAAAGGCTTCTCTAGCTAAAGCTTCAGGCACACCATCCATCTCATACAACATTTTACCGGGTTGGATTTCAGCCACATAGTACTCCGGAGAACCTTTACCGCCACCCATACGCACTTCAGCAGGTTTTGATGTAATTGGTTTATCAGGGAATACTCTAATCCAAATTCGTCCGCCACGTTTAATATGACGCGTCATTGTACGACGGGCAGCTTCAATTTGACGTGCAGTAAGACGACCGCGACCCACTGCTTTCAAGCCAAACTCACCAAAGCTAACTTTATTACCACGGGTAGCAATACCAGTATTGCGGCCTTTATGCTGTTTGCGATATTTCAGTCTAGTTGGCTGCAGCATGACGACCACCTGCCTTTCTTTGTCTTCTTTCTTGTCCAGGTTTTACTTGAGCAGCTTTTTCATTGCCTTCTCCAGTATAAACCCAAACTTTCAAACCCAACACACCATAAGTGGTATGAGCCTCACTGGTAGCATAATCTACATTTGCTCTCAAAGTATGCAATGGCACACGTCCTTCGCGATACCATTCGCTACGCGCAATATCAGCACCATTCAAACGACCAGAAGTCATGATCTTAATACCTTTAGCACCTACACGCATGGCATTTTGCATAGCACGTTTCATAGCACGACGGAACTGAACACGTTTTTCCAACTGCTGAGCAATACTGTCAGCAATAATTTGTGCATCCAACTCAGGCTTACGGATTTCTTCAATATTTACATGAACAGGCACACCCATCAGCTTTTGTAAGTCACGCTTCAGGATTTCAATATCTTCACCTTTTTTACCGATTACAACACCTGGGCGAGCAGAGTGAATGGTAATACGTGCAGATTTTGCCGGGCGCTCGATAACAACACGGCCAACAGAGGCATTAGCTAAGCGCTTACGCAGATATTCTCTTACATCAATATCTTGTTTCAATACTGTTGGAAAGTCTCCGCTTTTTGCAAACCATTTTGAAGACCAGTCTTTAGTTACCGCCAAGCGAAAGCCTGTAGGATTAATCTTTTGTCCCATAGCTTTTCCTTAATTACCTACTGTCACATTAATATGACAAGTTTGTTTTTCAATGCGGTTACCACGACCTTTAGCACGCGCTTGAAAACGTTTCAAACTCGGGCCTTTGTCAACAAAAATGGTGACCACTTTCAGCTCATCAATATCAGCACCTTCATTATGCTCTGCATTAGCAATAGCTGATTCCAGTACTTTTTTGATTAACTCAGCACCTTTTTTAGGGCTGAATGCCAAGATATTTAAAGCTTGGGCAACGTCTTTGCCACGAATCATATCTGCAACCAATCTGGCTTTTTGCGCAGAAATACGGGCGTTTTTATGTTGTGCATTTACTCTCATGATTCACCTTATTTCTTTTTAGCCTTTTTATCAGCCAAGTGGCCTTTAAAGGTACGGGTCAATGAGAATTCACCTAATTTATGGCCAACCATATTATCACTGATGAAAACAGGAACATGTGTACGTCCGTTGTGTACAGCAATAGTCAAACCGATAAAATCAGGCAGAATAGTAGAACGACGCGACCAAGTTTTAATAGGACGCTTATCGTTATTTGCACGAGCCGCATCTACTTTTTTGAGCAAATGCAGGTCTACATATGGGCCTTTTTTTAATGAACGAGCCATATTAATTAACCTTTATTTGAGTAACGGCGGCGAACAATCATATTGTCCGTGCGTTTGTTATTACGAGTACGGTAACCTTTAGAAGGAGTGCCCCATGGGCTAACAGGTTCGCGAGCCTCACCGGTACGACCTTCACCACCACCATGTGGGTGATCAACTGGGTTCATCACCACACCACGGACGGTCGGACGAATACCACGCCAGCGATTAGCACCGGCTTTACCGATTTTCTTCAGACTTTGTTCTTCATTACCTACTTCACCAATGGTAGCACGGCAATCAACGTGGATCTTACGCACTTCTCCGGAGCGTAAGCGCACTTGAGCATAAATACCTTCTTTGGCCAACAGAACTGCTGAAGTACCTGCAGAACGTGCAAGTTGCGCACCTTTACCAGGTTTCATTTCAATACAGTGAATGGTTGTACCAACAGGAATATTGCGAATAGGCAAAGTATTACCTGTTTTAATGGCCGACTCAGCACCAGACACCAAAACCGCACCCACTTTGACACCGCGAGGAGCGATAATATAACGACGCTCACCATCTGCATAACACAACAATGCAATGTGCGCAGTACGGTTAGGATCATATTCAATGCGCTCAACTTTAGCGGGAATACCATCTTTATTACGCTTAAAGTCTACAATCCGATAATGGTGTTTATGACCACCACCTTTGTGACGAGTCGTAATATGACCGTTATTATTGCGGCCGGCTGTAGAATTTTTCTTCTCCAGCAAGGCTGCATAAGGTGCACCTTTATATAAACCTTCAGTGGTTACACGAACCATGCCGCGACGACCAGCAGAGGTAGGCTTCATTTTTACAATAGCCATGTTTCTTATTCCTTATCTGCAGCTGCAGCAGCGGCTTCCAAATCCAGTTCCTGACCGGCAGCCAAGCTTACATACGCTTTTTTAACATCACTGCGACGACCAACCGTACGTCCGAAACGTTTTGTTTTACCTTTAGTGGTAACGGTGGTAACCGAAGCTACTTTTACATCAAACAACAATTCTACGGCAGCTTTGATTTCTTGCTTGGTAGCATTCGCCAAAACTTTAAAAGTCATTTGATTACGTTTTTCAGCCAGCAAATTGCTTTTTTCAGAAACAACAGGCGCCAAAATCACTTGAGTTAAACGTTGTTGATTCATACCCATTGCTCCTCTAACTGCGCTACTGCTTCTTTAGTCATCACTACTTTTTTGTAACGTAACAGACTATAAGGATCAACTTGTTGCGCTTCCAACACCAATACGTTAGGTAAGTTACGCGAAGCTAAATATACGTTCTCATCCAACTGTTTGGTTACAAAAAGAACTTGTTCCATACCAAGGTTTTTTACTTGTTCGGCAAAAACTTTGGTTTTAGGCGTATCAACACTCAACGCTTCAATCGCAAATAAACGTTCGTCACGAGCCAATTGTGACAAAATCGTTGCCATACCTGCACGGTACATTTTGCGGTTAACTTTTTGAGTGAAGTTTTCATCAGGTTTATTCGGGAATGCACGACCACCTTTACGCCATAACGGAGAAGATGTCATACCAGAACGTGCACGACCGGTACCTTTTTGACGCCACGGTTTTTTCGTAGAGTGTTTCACTTCAGCGCGTGTTTTTTGCGCACGGTTACCTGAACGGGCATTTGCCAAGAAAGCATTTACCAGTTGATGAACCAATGCTTCATTATATTCACGACCGAACAAAGCATCAGAAACAGACAAGCCGCCTGAAACCTGACCTTTTGCATCAATTAATTTCAATTCCATTACGCACCTACTTTCACGCTGGGACGCACTACCACATCACCGTTTACAGCACCGGGAACCGCGCCTTTTACCAACAGAAGCTGACGTTCTGCATCCACTCGTACAATTTCTAAGTTTTGTACAGTTGATTTGGTATTACCGTATTGTCCGGCCATACGTTTACCGGGGAATACACGACCGGGATCCTGAGCCATACCGATAGAACCAGGAACACGGTGTGAACGTGAGTTACCATGTGAAGTACGTTGAGCACCGAAATTATGGCGTTTAATAGTACCTGAGAAACCTTTACCTTTAGAGGTACCGGTTACATCTACCAATTGACCTGCTTCAAACATAGCAACAGTAATTTCGTCGCCGGCTTTCAGCTCGCCTAATTTTTCTTCAGTTAAAGCAAATTCAATCAAACCGCGACCAGCTTCAACACCTGCTTTTGCAAAATGTCCGGCATCGGCCTTATTAACACGATTCGCTTTTTTCTGACCAAAGGTAACTTGAACGGCCGTATAACCGTCAGTATCTTTGGATTTTACTTGAGTGACGCGATTCGCAGACATATCCAACACGGTTACCGGAACAGAAACACCCTGTTCGTTAAACACACGAGTCATACCTACTTTGCGCCCAACCAGACCTAACGTCATGATTATTTTCCTTTTTTAAGTAAAGGGGTCAATTACGATTGACTGACCATTGGACTAAAACAAACTTTGGCGGATTGCCAAGCGGCAAACTATACCACATATCCATTTCTATATTCAAGAAATATTCAAGTAAAAACTGTATTTTACAGCTCAATAACAGCTTGCCTCAGTATCTGTATATTTTTTTGACATAATATGTAATCTGCTATAACAATAAATCTCATGCACGCTTTTGTATCATATTAGTCAGGCAAAAGATTTCAGACGGCCCATGTCATTTTTTTGAATTTATGTATCCGAACGTTTTAGCTATATAGATGTCTTAAATTCATATCCCAAAACTTATCGAATCGCACATTAAAGAAAAATCTGATTGTTTCAACATAACCCTTAAACAACCTATTTTTAGCAAGGAGTTCTCCGAATGGATACTTGGACTCAAACCTTAAGCACCGGTGCTTTGTTAGGTATTGCTGCGGCTGCTATTTTACTGATTCTATTATTAATTATTAAATTTCGTATCCATGCATTATTAACACTGACCATTGTCAGCCTGCTAACAGCCATTGCCACCGGTTTGCCGACAAATCAAATCGTAAATGATGTGCTGGTCAAAAATTTCGGCGGCACACTCGGCAATGTTGCATTACTGGTGGGATTAGGGGCAATGTTGGGGCGATTGGTTGAAACATCCGGCGGGGCACAATCGTTAGCTGATTCGTTGGTACGCATATTTGGTGAAAAAAATGCCCCTTTTGCCTTAGGTGTCGCCTCTTTAATTTTTGGTTTTCCGATTTTCTTTGATGCTGGCTTGGTGGTCATGCTACCGATTGTGTTTGCTACCGCCCGCCGTATGAACGCACCTGTATTGGCTTATGGTTTGGCTTCTATCGGTGCTTTTTCCGTAATGCATGTTTTCTTACCGCCCCACCCCGGACCTATTGCGGCCTCTGAGTTTTACGGTGCGGGCATCGGCTATGTATTACTACTCGGATTACCTTTAGCTTTTATCACTTGGTATTTCAGCGGTTATCTGTTGGGTAAGTTTCTCGGTAGGCATATTTATGTTCCAGTACCCGACTTACTCAGTGGCGGTACACCGGATAACGACAACCCCGACGAACCTGCACGAGCCGGTACGGTTATCGGGATTATGTTGATTCCGATGTTATTAATTTTCCTGAACACCGGTTTGGCAACATTAACGGCTGAAAATATGATTAACGGTAACGCTTCATGGGTATCGTTTTTACGCATGATAGGCTCCACACCTATAGCCCTACTGATTTCGGTTTTAGTAGCTATGTTTGTTTTAGGTCGTAAACGCGGTAAAGAAGCGTCTGCACTCGAGAAGGCTATTGACGGCGCACTCGGTCCCGTGTGTTCGGTGATTCTGATTACCGGCGCAGGCGGCATGTTCGGCGGGGTATTGCGAGCTTCCGGTATCGGACAGGCATTGGCAGACAGCATGAGCCAATTGGGTATCCCCGTGCTTTGGGGATGTTTCTTGGTGGCTTTGGCCTTACGCATCGCGCAAGGCTCCGCAACGGTAGCGCTCACAACAGCAGCTGCCCTAATGGCGCCTGCCGTAGCCGCAGCCGGATTAAACGATTGGCAATTAGCTTGCGTGGTTTTGGCCACTGCCGCAGGCTCTGTCGGTGTCAGCCACTTTAATGATTCGGGCTTCTGGTTGGTCGGACGGTTATTGGATATGGATGTGCCGACCACATTAAAAACATGGACCGTTAACCAAACACTGATTGCCATTGTCGGCTTTGCCTTATCTGCATTGGTCTTCAGCATACTGTAACAACCATAAGGGAAACGGATATGGATCAATCCACATTACATATTGTGATTATGGGGGTTAGCGGGTGCGGAAAAACCACGCTTGCCATGGCGTTACAACAATATTTCCAATGCCCCTATGCGGAAGGTGATGATTTTCACCCCCAAGCCAATCGGGATAAGATGGGCTCCGGTATTCCGCTTACCGATAAAGACCGTTATCCGTGGTTGCGCAGTTTGCGAGATTGGATGACAAAGCAAACAGAAGCCGGAACGACTGTAGATATTGTTACTTGTTCGGCACTGAAACGGCAGTATCGCGATATTCTACGCGAAGCCAATGGTAAAGTTATCTTTATTCACCTTGATCCGCCATACGAAATCAACCTTGAACGCATGAAAGCACGCAAGGGGCACTATATGAAAGCCGGTATGTTGGCATCACAATTGGAAACGTTGGAAGCCTTACAAGCCGATGAAGAAGGTGTCCGTATTAATAATGCCGGCAATCCTGAAACGGTTCAAAACGAAGTATTACGTTGGATAAATCAACAAAACTTTAAAGCATTAAAGGGATTATCCAAATAATATAGTTACGGCCGTCTGAAATCTTTCAGACGGCCGTAACTATATTATAGTGACTTATTTCAAATATCATTGAAATATACCGGCAATACTGCTGACCAATACAATAATACCGGAAATAAAAGGCATCATAATTTTGCCCAACAATCCCGTCATCAGCAAAATCAAAATAATCCAAGTACCGTAAGGTTCTATTTTACGATACTGCATCGAAGCGCGTGCCGGCAGGAAACTGTCTACAAAACGCCCGCCATCTAAAGGCAGAATCGGAATCATATTCAACACAAACAATACCGCATTAATCAACACACCATATTTTGCCATTTCACTTAAAGGATATTGAAACGACTCCGGCACATATTGTGCAAATGCCAAAGCCAACCCCCATCCGATTGCCATTATCATATTGGATAACGGCCCTGCAATCGCCACCATACGCATACCCATACGCATATTTCGGAAATTACGCGGCACAATCGGTACCGGTTTTGCCCAACCAAATAAAAACGGCGTGAACATAAACATCAGCAACGGCACCAAAATCGTGCCGACGGGATCAATATGGGCAATAGGATTCAATGTTAACCGACCCATCTGCTCGGCCGTACGGTCTCCCCAATAACGTGCAGCATAACCATGCGCCGCCTCATGCACGGTTATCGCCAGCAAAACAGGCAATAATGCCAGTAAAAATACACCTAAATCAAAATTTTGAAACATGGTTTTCCTTTTTGAGTATGTATGCAGCAGGAAACGGCATATTATCGTTTGGGCAGTTTATTATACCAATAGCAATCGCTATATATAGAATCACTAATTATTGAATGGTTAAAGCCTATTACCTACTTCTGTTTCAGACGGCCATATGCTATAAGCCGAATAAACTTTTATCACCCTTACCCTCACGGATCAATTCCACACCATCAGTCATATCAATCACCGTAGTCGGTTCCGTACCACACCAGCCGCCATCAATAACCAAATCAACCGCATGCTCCAAACGATCTCTGATTTCATATGGATCTGTTAACGGTTCACTGTCTTCAGGCAGCATCAATGTGCAACTTAACAACGGCTCACCCAATTCAGTCAACAAAGCCAATGCAATTTTATTATCGGGAACGCGCAGGCCGATGGTTTTCCGTTTCGGATGTAAAGTACGGTTAGGCACTTCTTTCGTTGCCTGTAAAATAAAAGTATAACTGCCCGGCGTAGCCGCTTTAAGTTGACGAAACTGGCTGTTATCCACTTTGGCATAAGTGCCTAAAGCACCTAAATCGGCACACATCAAGGTCAGGTGGTGTTTCTGATCAATTTTACGAATATTCAGAATCCGTTCCATCGCTTCTTTGTTTCCCAACTGACAACCTAATGCATAGCATGAATCGGTCGGATAAACCAATATGCCGCCTTTTTGTATAATTTCAACCGCTTGCTTAATCAATCTATCTTGCGGGTTGTCCGGATGAATAGCAAAAAATTGTGCCATATCGTATTCCTATCAAATGAATATAAAAGGATATTTGCGCATCACAATAAAACCCAACACCAATATAAGTCAAACGTTAGTAAAACTTCTTAAACCACCTATATACCAAATTATATCGCAAAGCCCTGCACCCAATAATATTAAAAACCGAACACTAAATCCAATCAATGATTTCCTATTAGGAAACGAATATTAAATAAAATCGGTATTTATCAAATTTCAGTATTTCCATACAATACGCACATCAACAAAGCAAACAGCAGTTTAAAACTTTTCCTAACTATCGAACTTAATAAAAATACACCATGAGGACAATTATCATGAAAAAAACCATGCTTACTTTCGTCGCTTTAGCTACTTTAGCCACTTCTTTCGCTTCCGCCCGTGGCGCCCACATGCCGGCTTACAACCATGCCAATAATTCAGGTGAAATCGCCGGTTTACAAGCTGTTCAATATGATGGAATGAAACGTGCCGACAAAAACGATGACAGCATCAAATTCAGCTTTCCGGGCAATACCGTAGTTGCCGAAGATGACGGTTATCAATTCTTAGGCCGTACCGAAAGCCGCTAATCAATTATTTGAGTGTTGATAACAGGATAGAAAAAGCCGTCTGAAATATTTCAGACGGCTTTTTACATTGTGGAAACACCAATCTATACAGGGCAGATGCCCGTAAACCTTATTAGTCTTTAAAGCGTTTGAATACCAAAGTACCGTTGGTTCCGCCGAAGCCGAACGAATTGGAAATCGCCACATCTATTTCGGCATCACGCGCTTCGTTGGCACAGTAATCCAAATCACAACCGGCTTCGATATCTTGTTCAAATAGATTAATGGTCGGCGGTGATTTTTGGTTGTGCACGGCCAACACGCTATAAACAGCCTCCACACCACCTGCGGCACCCAATAGGTGACCGGTCATAGACTTGGTAGAGTTTACAATCACTTTATAAGCGTGATCGCCCAATGCAATTTTCAATGCATTGGTTTCATTGGCATCACCTAGCGGGGTTGAAGTGCCGTGTGCATTCACATAATCAACATCAGTGGGATTTAAGCCGGCATCTTTTAATGCACGGTTAACCGCCATCGCCGGGCCTTCTACATTAGGGGCGGTGATATGGTAGGCATCGGAACTCATACCAAAGCCGACAATTTCCGCATAAATTTTCGCACCGCGTTTCTTGGCATGCTCAAGCTCTTCCAACACCATCACACCGGCACCTTCGCCCATCACAAAACCATCACGGCCTTTATCCCAAGGGCGTGAAGCAGTTTGAGGATCATCGTTGCGTGTTGACAAGGCTTTCATAGCGGCAAAACCACCCATACCTAATGTACAAATAGCACCTTCGGCACCACCGGCAACCATTACATCCGCGTCACCATATTTAATCAGGCGGGCGGAATCGCCAATAGAATGTGCGCCGGTGGTACAGGCAGAAACCATGCCGTAACTAGGACCGCGATAGCCTTTCAGAATGGTAACGTGGCCGGCAATAAGGTTAATCAGCGAACCGGGAATAAAAAACGGATTGATTTTGCGCGCACCGGTTTGCATAACGGCCTTACCGGTCGCCTCAATAGTAGGCAGGCCGCCGATACCTGAACCGATATTGACACCGATGCGGTCTTTATCCAAACCTTCCACATCATCCAATCCTGAATCGGCAATAGCTTGCAAGGCGGCTGCAATGCCATAATGGATAAAAACATCCATACGGCGCGCTTCTTTTGGGCTGATATAGGTACCGATATCGAAATCTTTCACTTCACCGGCAATACGGCAGTTAATATCGGACGCATCGAAACGGGTGATGGCACTGATGCCGCTTTTTCCGGCCAAGAGATTGTTCCAGGCGGTGGCAATGTCATTGCCGACAGGCGACACCTGTCCTAAACCTGTAATGACGACTCTTCGCTGACTCATAATGTTCTCGCTTGGGTTAGGTTTGACGGTTTTCCTGAAAACAGGCCGTCTGAAACCGTGTGAGTAATGGTTGATTTAATAAGCTAAAAGCCTCTGTTAGCAGGAATTCCCGCAGCAGAGGCTGTTTCGGTTGGAAACACAGTGCGCTTAGGCAGTGTGTGATTGGATATAGTCGATAGCCAATTGCACGGTAGTGATTTTTTCAGCATCCTCATCAGGGATTTCGCAGCCGAAAGCTTCTTCCAAAGCCATTACCAATTCAACGGTATCCAGAGAATCTGCACCCAAATCGTCTTGGAATGAAGATTCGTTTTTAACTTCGGCTTCGTTAACGCCCAGTTGTTCGGCAACAATTTTTTTAACTTGTTGTTCAATGTTTGACATGTTAATCAGTCCTTATATGCCTTACGGCGGGTTTTAAAAATTCAGATTTGGCAGGATTTTACCGAATCCTCTTTATATTTTCTATTGAAATATAGGGTGCGGCAATACCGCTTCAAACCACACGGTGTTAGGCGGCATATTATCATAGGCTTATTTTAAACGACAAGCGACTTTTGCTTTCTTTTTTTAATCAAAATGTTAAATATAAAAATTGAAGCATATCCGACATCAAAAACAATCATGGCAACCTCAACAAACTGTTGTGAAAATACCGTCTAACCGATTTTACCTGCCGCCAGTCTAGAAAATTTACCCACGCAATAATAAACATATGGCCGACAATATATCTTTCAGACATTTCGGTTTACAAGGTATTGGTTATTATTGTATTGATAAAACAGTTAATTTTAATGATGACTTTTCGCCGCTAACTGCTCATTAAAAAATCGGATAATACAGGCAAACTCGGTAACCGATTCTTCCTGAGTCGTATTCCCCGTATGCCCTCCTGCACCACCGGCATACAACCAAACAGGCGCTTTATTGCGGCGTAGTTTGGCATAAAATTTTAACGCATGGGCGGGGTGGACTCTATCGTCGCTCAAACTGGTGGTCATCAGAGCGGGCGGGTAGTCGGCGGTATCGGCAAGGTTATGGTAAGGCGATAACGCAGCTAGGGCCGTCTGAAAAGCAGGGTTTTCGGGATCGCCGTATTCATCTATCCAGCTGGCGCCTGCCGATAAATAAGGATAACGCAACATATCGGTCAGCGGCATTTCGCACACCATAGCGCCGATACTATGCGGTGCGCGTACGAAAGCCGAAGCAACGATTAATCCGCCGTTGCTGCCGCCCTGAATACCGATAAACGGTGGCGAACTGAGTTGGCGGTTGTTTAAATCATCAATAACGGCAATCAGATCATCTACGCTTTTATGTTTGTTGATTCCTTGTGCGGCCTGATGCCATTGCGGACCGAATTCGCCGCCGCCGCGCACATTGGCCAATACAAAAGATTTGCCCTGTTCGAGCCAATATTTACCTATCGTTCCCATATAATGCGGCAGTTCGGGAACGGCAAACCCGCCGTAAACATACACAATCACGGGGGTGTCGGGCGATGGATTCTTACCAACAAAGTAATAAGGTATGCGCGTGCCGTCGGCCGATTCGGCGTAAAACTGGCGCATTTGGATGCCGTCGGTATCAAATTGTTCCGGCTGACGGCGTACCACAACCAATTCCATCACGTTTAAATCCAGCGCAAACAAGGTTAACGGGGTTGTGAAGTCGCTGGCAGCAATATAGAGGACATCGCCGCCCCACGGCTGATCGGTAAGTTCTAATGTGCCTTGCGGCAGCTTGGGCAAGCTAACTTCCTGCCAGAGGCCGTCTGAAAACCGCCATGCTTTCAGACGGCCCGATACGTTATCCAATAAATTGACTACAACAAAATGCTTAGTGGTTTCGACGCTTTCCAAGGCCTGCGTGCTATCGGGCGCAAACAGTATATGCGCGGCGCCCAACTCACCCTT
Organism: Neisseria montereyensis; assembly: GCF_024834045.1. Classification (GTDB taxonomy): domain Bacteria; phylum Pseudomonadota; class Gammaproteobacteria; order Burkholderiales; family Neisseriaceae; genus Neisseria; species Neisseria montereyensis. The sequence continues at coordinate 79,770 of NZ_JANUXW010000008.1, read as the reverse complement.
GTTTAATTTGACAGCGACAAGACTACCGGCCGGATAACTGTGGTTCGCACGCTGCCATACGCTGCGCAAATGAATCAACAGGTGACCGGCCAGATAACCGGACACTTCGCAATCATCCGGTAGATTCAACGGCAGGGCGTCATATTCGGGCGATACTTGCAAATAGGTTTTGGTATAGAAGCCGTCTGAAGATTCGATCAGGTCGATAGCGGCGCCTTGCGCGTCGAGATAACGCCAAGCGTTCACCATCATGCCGTCCGAATCCATACGGTAAACCGGTGTGCTTTCCTCAAAACTCTGCCCGCGCTCAACCAACCACACTTCACGCGGGTAACCGGCTTGTGTGGTTTGGCGTTCGTCCCAAGCGGGGCATACCCATACGCTGTCGGCATCGCGCCATGAAATATGGTTTTTACCTGCCGGAAAATGGAAACCGTTTTCCACAATGGTGCCGCTATTGAGATTAAACTCAAGCGTATAGGCCGTATCCGAACCGGAACGGCTGAGGGTGAGCAACACCATTTCGGGCTGTGCAACATAATGAGATACGCCGCCGAGATAAACATCATCGCCCAAAATCTCATCAAAATCGGCTACGGAAAACAAAATCTGCCATTCGGGATAACCGGAACGATATGAAGCGGCGCTGCATACGCGGTATACCCCTTTCGGATGGATTTCATCTTGATGAAAATGATACATTTTGGCGCGGTGCTCTTGGCAAAAGGCAATCTGGCGCGGGTTTTGCAATTGTTTCACCATATCGGCGACAGTTTGGTCAAAATCCGCACCGCTGGCAAAAGCAGCTTGCGTTTCGGCATGTGCTTCCGAAGCAAAACGTCGGGTTTCCGGATCGCTGAGGTCTTCGAAATGGCGGTAAGGGTCTGGCATGATAGTAGGCGGCCGTCTGAAAAGTGATGGGCGGATTATAGCTTATCGGCAACGGATATGTTGCCGTTCCGATTTCCGCCCGTATGCGCCAATATCAGGGAAATCGGTTAGAATGAAAAAAGTTTTTCCTACCGAGCTGTTTGTTATTCATAAATTTAAGGAAATATTATGGGCGAAGATGAAATCTCATTGAGTGAGTATGCTCATCAATTGCTGGCCGAACATCAAAACGAACGTGTTTTTCCATTTTATTTTCAAGGAAAACGGTTCTGGCTAAAGCAACCCGAACATTTACACGGAATATTCAGATTATTAAAACCCCACCCCAAACAATCCTTTTTGAAAGAAATCGAGCGCCTTCAACGCCTAACCAGCAAGAATGCACCGGTGCCCAAATTAATTTTATTTGATGATGATTTTTTAATATTGGAAGATGCCGGAACAACAGTAAACGAGCTGATTTCGGAAAATGCAGATAACCCGGAATTTAAAAAAAGTTTGCTGTTAGCCAGTGTTCAAGCATTAAATAATCTGCATCAAGCCGATTTCATTCATGGCAGACCCGCTATTCGGGATATGACTTGGCAGGATAACCGCATACTTTTTATTGATTTTGAAGTCAGTTCGAGAAACCAAGATCTTCAGTGGCAAAAAATAAGGGATATGGCTATTTTCTTTCACGGCTTATGTCGAAAAAAATTCATTTCCGACGATGAAATCCAATATGCCATCGAACAATATCGAAATATATGCGATCCGCAATTATGGCAGGCCTTTATTCAGTTACTTGCCAAATATAAATTTGTTTACTATATATTACGTCCGATTAAATCCATGATTGGCACGGATATTATCGCGATTTATAGGTTATTTGATATCTTTTTAGATGAAAAACTGATTTGAACGGGAAAAATAAAAAATGACTCTAACACGATATGAGGCCGTCTGAAAGAAAACAGCATGACCCCCGATTTATTCACCCTGATGCCCGCGCCGGAACATAACCTATTGCCGGCCGACGGCATCGTTAACGACCACGGTGTCATTTTCTCTAGCGATACGGCCGACCGCTATTTCCATATCTTGATGAACGATATTGCGTGGCAACAAGATGAAGTGGTGCTGTATGGCAAACACATCCGCACGGCGCGCCGTGTGGCTTGGTATGGCGACCGTTCTCTGGCCTATACTTATTCCGGCATCACCCGCCTTGCCCTACCATGGCACCCCGTATTATCGGAAATCAAGGATGCAGTCGAGAAGCATATAGCCGCTTATACACCGACGCAATTTAACTCCTGCCTGTTGAATTTATATGCCGACGGCAACGAAGGAATGGCTTGGCATAGCGATGACGAGCGCGAATTGGGGCAATGCCCTATTATCGCTTCGGTCAGTTTCGGCGCATCGCGGAAATTTGTTTTCAAACACAAACAAACGCAGGAAAAAACCGCCATGATGCTAACGCACGGCCAATTGTTGGTTATGCACGGCGAAACACAAAGTCATTGGCTGCATGCCATTATGAAAAGCACCAAAATACACGAACCGCGAATCAGCCTAACGTTTAGAACCATTATTGAATAATGCCCCCCATCGAGGCCGTCTGAAAACACAATATAAATAAATAAATCCCCTAATCTTTCAACAAATCAACATCATCAGCCGCTGATAAAGCGCATTAATCATGATAACTTTCAATCAGATAAAATAAATTTATCCACCAATAAACCCTACAAAGCCATGCCAATCGTCGCAAAGAAAAATAAAGTTTATAATACCTACCTCTTTTTCTTTCCCGAATCCCCATATTTATGGATATTGATACCAAACGTTTACATACGCAATCGCTGTTAGAACATGCCGATTTACTGTTTGACGAAGCAACCTGCCGTCGCGAACTGCTACGGCTGGCAGACGAAATCACTGCTGATTTAGGCGGCAAATACCCCTTGTTATTGCCCGTTATGGGCGGCGCAGTCGTGTTTACCGGGCAATTACTGCCCTTGCTGCGTTTTCCGCTCGATTTCGATTATGTTCACGTTTCCCGTTATGGCGACAAACTGAAAGGTGGCGATTTCCATTGGTTGCGCGAACCGCAGGAAAGTGTTGCCGGGCGGCATGTGCTGATTCTGGACGATATTCTTGATGAAGGGCATACCATGGCCGCCATCAAAGAGCAGGTGTTGGGTTTGGGTGCCGCCTCATGTGCTACCGCCGTTTTTGCCAACAAACTGATTAACAAAGACAAACCGATTACTGCCGATTATGTCGGCATCAACGTGCCCGACCGTTATGTATTCGGCTACGGCATGGATGCCGCCGGCGCATGGCGCAATCTCGGTGCCGTTTATGCCATGAATGAAACCTCTTAAACCGTATGAATGCAAACACATTTTTATCGTTCATTACCGTATTCAGGCCGTCTGAAAACGTTCAGACGGCCATAAACAGGAGCCACTTATGATAGGCTTATTAATTATTACCCACGATACTATAGGCGAAGCCTATCGTGGTTTGGCACATCACTTTTTCCTTGGCAATACGCCGGAAAATATCCGTATTTTAGGTGTCGAAACCGATGAAAGCCATGAACATATTATTGAGCGTGCACGGAAACTGGTTGCGGAACTCAATAGCGATGACGGCGTTCTGATTATGACCGATATATTCGGGGCAACACCTTGTAATGCCGCCCGCAGTCTGGTTGAAGAAGGCAAAACCGCCATGTTAACCGGATTAAATGCGCCCATGATGATTAAAGCCATCAACTATTCCGGTAATGCCCATGATTTGGCGGCGTTTACCCAAACCGTTAAAGAAGCGGCCGTCAACGGCATTATTAATGTGCCCGCACCTTCACTAGGAGGCAATTCATGCTGAAGCAGTCTGTTCAAATCATCAACAAACTCGGCCTACATGCCCGTGCATCCAGCAAACTCACCCAAACCGCCGCCAATTTCCAATGCGAGGTATGGGTCAGCCGTGGCGACCGCCGCGTTAACGGCAAAAGCATTATGGGGCTGATGATGTTGGCTGCTTCCCAAGGCACGGTTATCGAATTGGAAACCGACGGCATAGACGAAGCCGCCGCCATGCAGGCGTTGGTGGATTTGATTAACGACTATTTCGGCGAAGGCGAATAATAATATGTCTATCATGCTACACGGCGTCGGTGCGGGTAAAAACATTGCCATCGGCCGCGCCCATATCATTATGCGGGGCATGAACGAAGTGCCGCAACACGATATCGACGAAACCGAACTGCCTAACGAAACCGCCCGCTATGAAGCGGCCATCAAAGCCACCCGCAAAGAATTGGAACAGTTGCGCAGCACCATTCCGGAAAATGCCCCCACCGAATTGGGTGCATTTATTTCGCTACATCTGATGTTACTCACCGATGTAACCCTATCGCGGGAACCGGTCGATATTATTCAAGATCAGCATATCAATGCCGAATGGGCGTTAAAACTGCAATCCGACAAACTTTCCGCACAATTTGACGAAATCGAAGATGCCTACCTGCGCGAACGCAAACAAGATATGTTGCAAGTGGTGGAGCGCATACACAACAATCTGGCCGGGGAAGGCAATGACTTAAACTTAGATCCCGAATTGGCGGAAGATACGGTTTTGGTTGCCTACGACTTATCGCCTGCGGATACCGTCTATTTCAAGCAACAACGTGTGGCCGGATTCGTTACCGATGCCGGCGGCCCGACCAGCCATACCGCCATACTCGGCCGCAGCCTGAATATCGCCTCCGTTATCGGCCTGCACAATGCGCGTAAACTGATTCGTGAAGACGAATGGGTGATTGTCGACGGCATTAACGGCATATTGATTATCAACCCCGACGATATCGTTTTGGCCGAATACCGCGCCCGTGTACGCGAATATCGCGCCCGCACGCGCAAACTGAATAAAATCAAAAAAACCGCCGCCGCTACCGAAGACGGTATCAATATCGAGCTGTTGGCCAATATCGAATCGGTGGACGACATTAAACACGTTCACAATATGAGTGCCGACGGCGTAGGCTTGTTTAGAAGCGAATTTCTCTATCTCAACCGCGATACCATGCCGTCTGAAGACGAGCAATACGAGGTATATAGCCGCTTTGTAAAAAAGCTGAAAGGCAAAAACCTCACCATCCGTACCGTAGATTTAGGCGTGGATAAAAACCCGCGCTGGTTCGGACAAAACGGCACCCCCAACGGCAGCCTGAATCCCGCGCTAGGTTTAACCGGCATCCGTTTATGTTTGGCCGAGCCAGTGATGTTCCGCACCCAAATGCGTGCCATTTTGCGTACGGCCGTACACGGGCCGGTCAGCCTGATGTGGCCGATGATTACCAGCATTACCGAATTGAAACAGTGCCTAGTGCACTTGGAAACCGCCAAAAGACAACTCACCGAGCGTGACGAGCCGTTCGGTCAAGTATCGGTCGGCTGTATGATAGAGATTCCATCCGCCGCCTTAAGCGTTGCCAGCCTATTGAAACATGTGGATTTTATTTCTATCGGCACCAACGATTTAATCCAATATACCTTATCGGTCGACCGTGGCGACGATGCCGTCAGCTATCTCTACCAGCCCGCGCACCCAGCCGTATTAAAACTGATACAGACCGTTATCCGCACCGCCGACCGCATGAATAAAGCCGTATCGGTATGCGGCGAAATGGCCGGCGATACCGCCTTCACCCGCCTGCTGCTCGGTATGGGTTTACGGCGTTTTTCCATGAACCCCAACAACCTGTTGGCGGTGAAAGACATTGTATTACACAGCAATACCTTGGCATTAGAAAGCGAAACCGCCCGCGTGATGCGTAGCGACGACCCTGAAAAAGTAGAAAAACTTTTAAAAAATATGAATACAGAAGAAGGGGCCGTCTGAAATATTCGGTACCAATCTAAGCAGAAACGGCATGAGATCCGTTTCTACTTTATATCTAGCTTTTCTATTTTTCAGACGGCCTAAAATCTATTCTATTGCGTTTAAATATTAAAACATCCCTGCCTAATACGCTTTAACTTTAACAATCCAAAATAAAATGCACATTTCCGACTTCGATTTTGAACTGCCCGAATCCCTTATCGCACAATATCCGCCTGCCGAACGCAGCAGCAGCCGCCTATTGGCCGCGTTGCCCGGGCAACCGCTCACCGATACTGTTTTCACATCCTTGCCCGATTATCTAGCCGACGGCGATGTATTGGTTTTCAATAACACCAAAGTGATGAAAGCCCGATTATTCGGAGCCAAAGCCAGCGGCGGGAAAATCGAAGCCCTGATTGAACGGGTGCTTGATCATGATACGGCTTTGGCACATATCCGTTCGTCCAAATCCCCCAAACCGGGCACGGAACTCATTTTTGAGGGCGACATCCATGCCGTGATGGAAGAACGTGCGGGCGAATTGTTCCGATTACGCTTTCACAGCAACAACAGTGTTTATGACATTCTCGAACAATCCGGCCATCTACCGTTACCGCCCTATATCGAACGCGCCGCCGACGATCATGATGATGCCCGCTATCAAACCGTTTATGCCAAACACCAAGGCGCCGTTGCCGCCCCCACCGCCGGTCTGCACTTTACCGACAGCTTGCTGGAAACCATCCGCGCCAAAGGCGTACACACCGCAGAAGTAACCTTACACGTTGGTGCCGGCACCTTCCAACCGGTGCGGGTGGATAATATTGCCGAGCATAAAATGCACAGCGAATGGTTTGAAGTGCCGCCCGAAACCGTGGCGGCGATTGAAGCGGCCAAACAACGCGGCAATCATGTTTGGTCGGTCGGCACAACCTCTATGCGCGCACTTGAATCGGCCGCAAGAGAAACAGGCCGTCTGAAAGCCGGCACCGGCGATACCGATATTTTTATCACACCGGGCTATCCATTCAACGTGGTTGACAGACTGATTACCAACTTCCATCTGCCCAAATCCACATTATTAATGCTGGTCAGTGCATTTTCAGGCATGGAACACATCCGCCGTGTATATCAGCACGCCATCAAAGCACAATACCGCTTTTTCAGCTATGGTGATGCCATGCTGTTAGGATACGACAAGCACAAATAATCCGCCGGCGGATTTTGCGTTATCCGGCATAAAATGATAAACTTCTGATTTAATTTAACTTGCAAGCACATACACGACCATGAACGACGCGGAGCAGAGCAGCAATATTTCTACGCCCCTCATGTATGTGCCCATACAGGCAGCCCTGTTGGTTTAGGGGACTGCCTGTTTATTTTATAAAACAAGGATATAACACAAATGGATTTCAGTTGGTTGGCCGAGCCGCAAACGTGGATAGGGTTTGCCACATTAATCATACTCGAAGTAGTACTCGGCATCGACAATCTGGTTTTTGTTGCCATTCTTGCCAATAAAGTCAAACCCTCAATGCGCGACAAAGCGCGGATTACCGGCCTCACCCTGGCGGTGCTCATGCGCTTGGTAATGCTTGGGTTTATGGCACACATCATTACCCTCACCCAACCTCTATTTACCGTTAGCGGCTTGTCTGTTTCCGGTAAAGACCTGATTATGCTCGTCGGCGGTTTGTTTCTACTCTACAAAGCCACCACCGAACTACACGAACGGATTGAAGGACATAATCAATTTACCATTGCCGACACCAATAAAAAACATGCCGGATTTTGGGGTGTGGTGGTACAAATTCTGATATTGGATGCCGTCTTTTCGATCGATGCCGTCATTACCGCCGTTGCCATGGTCGAACATATTGTGATTGCCATGGGCGCCGTTGTCGTGGCCATGACCCTGATGATTATGGCCAGCAAACCGCTGACTGCATTTGTCGATAAACACCCCACCGTTGTGATGTTGTGTCTGGGTTTCCTATTGATGATCGGCTTCAGCCTGATTGCCGAAGCATTCCACTTTGAAATCCCCAAAGGTTATCTATATGCCGCCATCGGTTTTTCCATCCTTATCGAAGCCTTTAATCAGGTTTCCCAAAGAAATGCGCGTAAAAACGCCTATACCAGCAGCTCATGGCGTAAGCGTACGGCAGAAAATGTTTTGGGTATGATGGGGATACGCGAAAGTATTCTGGCTCAATCCGGCGAACAGGCCGAAGATGGTTCTCATTTTGCCGAAAACGAAAAATCCATGATTCGCAGCGTATTAATGCTGGCAGAACGGCCGATTTTAGGTGTGATGATTCCCCGCCGCGATATCGAACGCTTGGATATCTCTCAAAGCAAAGAAGAACAATCGCAGCAACTGCAAAACACACCTTATAGCCGCCTATTGGTGGTCGGTAAGGCTGGTGTTGATGATCCTTTAGGCTATATCAACAAAAAAGACTTATTGGCACAAATATTGGAAGGCCACGAGTTAAACATCCAAGAAGCCTTAAAACAGCCGTTGATACTGCCCGACAGCACCACCGCCCTTAAAGCCATCGAACTTTTCCGCAACAGCAGCGCCGATTATGCTTTGGTGGTAGACGAATTCGGTGCCATTCTCGGTATGGTAACCATGAAAGACCTCATGGAAACCATTGCCGGAGAATTTCCCGAAGAATTTGAACGCGAAGAAGAACCTGCCCTTCAAGCCAATGCCGATGAAAGCCTCACCGTAGACGGTGCTTTGGAATACGTCGAACTCGCACCGCAACTCGGTTTGCCGCTACCGGAAGAAGATTCCGATTTCCATACCATTGCCGGTTTGATTATGGAAGAATTGCAAAGCATTCCGAATGAAGGCGAATATATTGATTTCCACGGCTGGCGTTTTGAAGTCATCGAAAAAGAAGGTCAAAAAATCGAACGGGTTAAAGTAACCCGATTGCCACCTGAAGAATAAAAGAAGTTGTGATGATGAATGAAAAAGCCGTCTGAAATATTTCAGACGGCTTTTTCTATCCTGTTATCAACACTCAAATAATTGATTAGCGGCTTTCGGTGCGTCCCAAGTGATCATAGTGATATTGGAAAGCAGCATCGGAAGTTTGACCACGCGGGGCAATAAATTTAACGCTGTCGTCGTTTTTGAGGGCGCGAATCATGCCTTCATGTTGTACTGCCTGCAAACCGGCAATCGGGCCTGAGTCGTTGGCATGGTCATATTTAGGCATATGGGCACCGCGGGCAGAAGCGAAAGAAGCGGCAAAAGTAGCTAAAGCGGCGAAAGTCAGTACGGTTTTTTTCATGATAATAATCCTCTTATGTGTTTTGTGTTTGGTGTTTGGTTCGGCATTCGGCAACATTTAAGATTTGCTGTCTGCTTTATTGATGTATGCATTGTATGAAACAACCAATATTTGATAAATACCGATTTTATTCAATATTTATTTCTTAATAGGAAATATTTAAGGATTATGAGAAGCGATAATATTGAATAGGCCGATATAGATAAACAGATAAATTGAAAATATTGGGCTGTTTATATAATTTTCTTTTGCCCGTTATTGATAATGGCAAATAATCACTATGTAATAAATCATAAAGCCGTCTGAAATATTTCAGACGGCCTTTGGTATCTCTTTTTAATACATCTTTGAAAGTTGATTAGCGGCTTTCAGTACGGCCTAAGAATTGATAACCGTCATCTTCGGCAACCACGGTATTGCCCGGAAAGCTGAATTTGATGCTGTCGTCGTTTTTGTCTGCACGTTTCATTCCATCATATTGAACAGCTTGCAAACCGGCGATTTCACCTGAATTATTGGCATGGTTGTAAGCCGGCATGTGGGCACCGCGGGCGGAAGCGAAAGAAGTGGCTAAAGTAGCTAAAGCGGCGAAAGTAAGCATGGTTTTTTTCATGATAATTGTCCTCATGGTGTATTTTTATTAAGTTCGATAGTTAGGAAAAGTTTTAATTAAAAACTGCTGTTTGCTCTGTTGATGTGCGTATTGTATGAAACGCCTATGATTTGATAAATACCGATTTTATTTAATATTCGTTTCCTAATAGGAAATCATAAAATATGGCGTTCAAACCCCACCATTTTTTAAGTGTTTAAATATGTGTAGAAAAATACACAATTAAATCAAATGAACCTGCATTGGCTCATAGCTTAGGTTGGGTAGAAATCACTAAGCTTTCAGACGGCCTAAACAGTTGTGTTGGCAACAGATAAGCACTAACTGGCTGCAATAGAAAAGCCCTTGCAAAAGCAAGGGCTTGATGATTTGTATTTGGGAAACCGGCTTATTTCAATTTGGTTTCTTTATACAGAACGTGTTTACGGGCTACCGGATCAAATTTTTTGATTTCCAGTTTGCCGGGCATAGTGCGTTTGTTTTTGGTCGTGGTGTAAAAATGACCGGTACCGGCACTTGATTCCAATTTAATTTTATCGCGCATTGCAGTATTCCTTATAAAACCGATTTAAATTAGGCTTCGCCGCGGGCGCGCATTTCGGCCAATACAACATCAATGCCTACTTTGTCGATGGTGCGCAACGCAGCGTTGGATACGCGCAGGCGAACCCAGCGGTTTTCACTTTCTACCCAGAAACGACGTGATTGCAAGTTGGGCAAAAAACGACGTTTGGTTTTGTTGTTGGCGTGTGATACGTTATTGCCAGACATCGGGCGTTTACCGGTCACTTTGCAAACTCGTGCCATGGTTAGTCTCCAAACTTCTAAAATAGTAAAACGCGATTTATACCATAAAAATCGGTTTTGTTTCAAGCTTGTTTTTTGAAACGGCGGTATTTTTCGCTTTCGATTACCGATAAATGTTGTGTGCACTGCAACATTCAAAATAAAACCTGAAGGCCGTCTGAAAAGTTTTCAGACGGCCTCGGCTTATCCGAAATCAATGGCGGAAATGACGAATACCGGTCAACACCATAGCGATGCCGTGTTCGTCTGCCGCATCAAATACTTCCTGATCACGCACCGAACCGCCCGGATGGATAATCGCTTTAATGCCCTGCTCGGCAATGACATCAATACCGTCGCGGAACGGGAAAAACGCATCGGAAGCGGCACAGGCGCCGTTCAAATCGAATCCGCCGTCTTGCGCTTTGCGTGCGGCAATACGAGTCGAATCGACACGGCTCATCTGGCCGGCACCGATACCGTAAGTCTGCCCGCCTTTACCGAATACAATCGCATTAGACTTCACAAACTTGGCCACATTCCACACAAACATCAAGTCATGCCATTCCTGCTCGCTCGGCTGGCGTTTCGATACCACTTTCAAATCTTCACGACGGATACGGTGAATATCCGGCGTTTGCACCAATAAACCGCCACCGACACGCTTCAGCTCGAAACGGTTGGCACCGGCCATCAACGGCACTTCCAATACGCGCACGTTTTTCTTAGCCGCAATCAGTTCTTTTGCTTTATCGGTAAACTTCGGCGCCATCAATACTTCTAAAAACTGGCCGGTTACCGCTTCCACCGTATCGGCATCCACTTCGCGGTTAAACGCGATAATGCCGCCGAACGCGCTGGTCGTATCGGTCGCGAAAGCCAATTTATAGGCGTTAAGCGGCGAATCTGCCACCGCCACACCGCAAGGATTGGCGTGTTTCACAATCACACAGGCAGGCTGGTCAAAGGCTTTAACCGCTTCCCAAGCCGCATCGGCATCGGCAATATTGTTATAAGACAATTCTTTGCCCTGCAATTGGCTATATGCCGATAAACTGCCCGCTGCCGGATATAAATCGCGGTAGAACGCGGCATCTTGATGCGGGTTTTCACCATAGCGCATTTCTTGCACTTTTACCCAGCTTTGATTGAACTGTTGCGGGAACTCACCCATTTCCGGCTCGCCGGATAATTTTTCATCAGATACGCTGGTGAGATAGTTGGAAATCATGCCGTCGTATTGTGCGGTATGACTGAACGCTTTGCGCGACAGGTTAAAACGGGTTTTATCGCTCAACGCGCCGCCATTGGCTTTCAACTCTTCAATCACACGGTCAAAATCGGCATTATCGGTAACAATACCGACATGTTTCCAGTTTTTAGCCGCAGAACGCACCATTGTCGGCCCGCCGATATCGATATTTTCAATCGCATCTTCCAAAGTGCAACCGGGCTTGGCAACAGTGGCGGCAAACGGATACAGATTCACGCATACCAAATCAATATTACCGATATCGTGTTCTTTCATTTTGGCCACATGCTCTTCCAAATCGCGACGGCCGAGAATACCGCCGTGGATTTTCGGATGCAGGGTTTTCACCCGGCCATCAAGCATTTCAGGAAAACCGGTATAGTCGGCAACTTCCACCACCGGTACACCGGCATCCGCCAACATTTTGGCCGTACCGCCTGTAGACAAGATTTCCACACCCAACCCGTTTAAGGCTTGGGCAAATTCAACAACGCCCGTTTTATCGGACAGACTGATTAAGGCACGTTTGACAGCGGCCATATTGTTTCCTTATGGTTTGTTTAATGAAGAATCCGGCTGTCTGAAAATACAATATGCTTAATATATTCTACTTTCAGACGGCCTGTTATTAATATTTCTATTGGCTATATGGCAACAGAAACAGAATTATATTTTACTTCTTATCGCACGGGCCAAAGCTTCCGCGTCTTTTTTCTTATGCGTGGAAATCACATAGCAGATATTTTTATGCACCATATTATAATAATTACCCCCATTACCACCCGAACGGCTGGCATCGACAAAACCCAAACCTTCCTTACCAAAATCACGGCGGCAATTTTTTTGCTTATCATAATAAATGGCCAAATGGGTACAGTATCGCGTACCATCACAACATGCACTGCCGTTACAAGCAGACTTATCGGTAAAATAAACGCCACTCTCCTGCTTAATATTTTCTCCGGTTTGCAATACATACTTTAATTTTTGCGTAACCGGCTGCACTGCACGGATAATTTTTTTCTCCAATACCACATCTTTGGTTTGAGCGCCCGCAATACCGGCAGTCAGACACATGGCAATCATAAACAATATTTTTTTCATAATGATTTCTCCCTATATTCACCTAGTGATTAAAAGCCGTCTGAAAACCTAGGTGGTTTTCAAAACATTCCACTTTCAGACGGCCTGCTATTCATATTTCGGCTATATGTTCACTTTAGTCAAAGTTATATCTTACTTTTTATCGCGCGGGCCAAAGCTTCCGCATTTGTTTTATCTTGTTCGTAAATCACATAACAGGTGTTTTTATGCACCATATTATAGTAATTACGCTCGGCGCCGCCCATACCTTTTCTATTAACAAAGCCGTACTTACCGAAAAAATTACGGCGGCAGTTTTTTTGCTTATCATAATAAATAGACGAAATAGTACAAGCACTTGTGCCGTCACAACATACCCCGTCGGAGCAGGAAGACTTATCGGTAAAATGAATACCTTCTTCATTTTCAACGTTGGGTCCGGTTTGCAATACATACTTTAATTTTTGCGTAACCGGCTGTACCGCACGGATAATCTTTTTCTCCAATGCCACATCTTTGGTTTGAGCGCCCGCAACACCGGCAGTCAGACACATGGCAATCATAAATAATATTTTTTTCATCATGATTTCTCCCTATGTTTACCTAGTAATTAAAGGCCGTCTGAAAACCTAGATGATTTTCAGACGGCCTGAATTTAATTTTCCAACAGCCCGTAGCGCACCAGTTTTTTACGCAAGGTATTACGGTTCAACCCCAACATGGCAGCAGCTTTCGATTGATTGCCGCCGCATTCTTCCATCACACATTTAAGCATCGGCTTCTCCACCTGCTCCAAAACCATTTCATAAACGCCGCAAGCGGTTTCACCGTTTAAATCATGGAAATACCGGTATAGGTTTTGTTCGATACAATGGGCTATTTCAGGAACATTCTGTTTCATAAGTTTCTCTTATATTATTTATTATTGAAGAAATATTGTTTCAGACGGCCTATGCCGATACAACCCTACAGGCCGTCTGAAAGCGTATTAGCGATATGCACAAGACCAATGATCGGTTAGCTGCGGCAGCTTGTCTAAAAACGCCGCAACCGCATCATACTGTCCTGCCGCACTGTCTATCTTATTGATATTACGGCGGGCATCCTCACCGCCGGGCAAACCGACGATATACCAACCGATGTGTTTACGCGCAATCCTAACGCCGTCGCGCTCACCATAAAACGCATACATCTGATAAAGATGCCGCAAGACCGTTTCACTACAATGGGCAATACTCAATGCTTCGGGCAAACAACCATGTTCGGCAACGTATTTCAAATCACGAAACAACCACGGCCGCCCTTGTGCGCCGCGCCCTATCATAATGCCGTCGGCACCGGTTTGCGCCAACACATCTAAAGCTTTCTGCGGGCTGGCAATGTCGCCGTTAACCCACACAGGAATATTCAGGCGGCTTTTGGCTTCGGCAATCAGGCCGTATTCGGCTTCACCCTTATACATCTGGGTGCGGGTGCGCCCGTGAATGGCAATCGCACTGATACCGGCATCTTCCGCCATACGGGCAACGGTCAGGATATTTTTATGCTCATCGTGCCAACCCAAACGGGTTTTCAGCGTTACCGGCACATCAACCGCGCGAACCACCGCATTCAAGATGGCCGACACCAGCGGCTCGTTCTGCATCAGCGCACTGCCTGCCGACACATTGCAAACCTTTTTGGCCGGGCAACCCATATTAATATCAATCACCTGCGCGCCCTGCTCGACATTATAACGCGCCGCTTCCGCCATTTGTTCAGGATCGCTGCCCGCAATTTGCACGGCAACCACACCGTCCTCACCGTTAAAATCGCTACGACGCAAGGTTTTACGCGTATGACGCAAGGCCGGATCGCTGTTAAGCATCTCGCCGACCGCCCAACCTGCTCCGTATTCACGGCATAGTTGGCGGAAAGGCTTGTCGGTTATGCCCGCCATCGGCGCCAGCGCAATGGGCGTACGGACAGAATAGGCACCAATACGCATAAAAATCCACATTTGATAAAATCAGGATTGTACAATTTTTAAGCAAGTTTTGCCAGTTTGAAATGCAGGTTATCCGCTATAAAACCCAGAGTCATTTTACCACCATCGACTTACACCCGAACAGATAAAATAGTTTTATACCAATAGTTTATATTTTAAATGCATAAAGCCAACACTAAGATAAAAATGTTAAAAGCATAAAATATTACTGCCTAAAAAAACAACATCAGGCCGTCTGAAAATAAACTTTCAGACGGCCTGATGTTTTTAATTGTTACCAACGGCTAGCGGCCGAACAACTCCGACACCATTTTAACCTGCTCTTCGGTATAAGCCTCGCCGTTAATTTTAGCGGCTAAAACAAATTCGCCGCTGAAACCTTTTTCCGCACAGGTTTCCTGCCAGCCTTGCAATCTTTCCTCATCGGTTAGCTCGTGTTTCACACGGCGTATGGTCTGCACGGTTTGTTTCGTTTGCTGATCCATCTATCCGCCCTCCCTAATCAATCTGCGGAACGCGTAACCGGACGCGCTGCCAAGCTGCTGACAATCCCATCCGCGCCCGCCGCTTCTGCCAATCGGTACAACACTTCCTGCGGCATATCGCCATGCCACAAACGGGTAATATTGGCGATAACGGGCAAATGGCTGATTTTACGCACGCGGACAATAGCATCCACATCCAAGCGATACGGATGATCCGGCTCGAAACTAAGCGTACCGGCCTCGCCGAGAATAATATGGTGATTACCACGCAAAGCAATATGCTCGGCGGCAACCAACCATTCATCGGCACGGTGATGTTTGTCTTTACACAAAACCACCGGCGTATTCAGACGGCCTACTTCATCCTGCAAAGTGCGGTTACTCATCAATTCGCCGCCCAAATACAGTACATCGGCTTCTGCTTCTAATGCTGCCTCAATCTGACGCACATCGCGTATCCGAACCATCACAGGTTTGCCGCGTTCATGCGCATCAGCAACCACTGCCTGCATGGCGCGGATATGGTTTTTTTCATTGCTATGTTCCGTTACCGCATAAGGGCGGGCGGGCATATAAAACGGATCGGCAAACACCACATCCGCATCCTGCCTGCCGACATCGGCCGCAACAATATCCAACCGTTTGCCGCCACCAAATGATGCGCCGCGCACGGTAATCACCGTATTGTCAGCTTGGCTTTCGCGGCTGATAATCCGCCATTCGTTTAATACCCGAATCACCCGCTCCACACCCGGCAGGCTTTCCAACTCATTGGGATGGAACACCCGCTCATCACCTACCGCACCGATAATCGTGCGCTCTTCCCCACGGGAAACATGCTCCTGCAAACCCTTGCTGCGGATAAATGCCACCACGCGCGTTACCGATTCCGGCGAAGCCTGTTTCTGCATGACGATAATCATCACAATCTCCACATTTTATCTGACCGAATAGTAACAATAATCGGCCGTAGATGCTACCGATACACTGTTTCAGACGGCCTATATGCTATACTTCAAACAACCCTTATTATTCTGATATCATGAAAAATCTGCTCCATTCGGGAAAGTTTTGGCTACGCTTCAGTGTTTTCGGCTTATTGGCTGTTATTGCCGCCGGAATCGGTATGCACACCTTACTACTTTATCTGTTTAGCAACGAGCATATCCAAGCCGCGGCAGACCAGGCCGTCGGTAACCGTTACGAAGTACGTTTCGGCAGTAAAATAGGCCGCACATGGCTGCCCCGCCCTACCGTCACCCTCACCAACGTTACCCTCGGCGCGCGCAACAGCGGCAAACCCGACCTGCATGTTAAAGAAATGCGTATCGGCTTATCGTGGCAAAGTTTATGGGGGCATCCGTCTATCGAAAAATGGGTATGGGAAGAAGCCGAAGCTGATATTACCCGCGACAAAAACGGCCGATGGACTTTTCAAGATTTATGGCGCAACCGTAATGACCATATCGGTATTAATCGTTTCATTATTGAAAACAGCCGGATTAACATCCACACTCCCGCAAGCAGCTACCTCACCAAACAATTTAACCTCAAACTGAGCCGTGCTTCTGAACGTAGCTATATTTTTGACATCAACGGCCATACCAACCGCACCGACGATACCATCATAACGTGGGAAAGCAACGGCAAGGCCGAATCTGCCAACCGACAATGGCTGTTGCCTGCCGTACATATCGAAGCGGATATTCCTTTTCAAAACCATCAAACCAAGCTCATGGCCGATGCCGATCTTATCTGGCAGTCACAACAAAACACCCTGCAAACCCGCAACCTGCGCCTGCGCGCCGACAGTAGCTTCCATGATCTGCATCTAACGGCACAAAGCCCGCTGATTTTATGGAACGCAAACCGCATCAGCTCAAGGGATATCCGCAGCGTGTTTACCGCCGGCTCCGAAGAAGAAGGCAGATGGGACGGATCATTTTCCCTTTCCCGCCTCAGTCTGCGTCCTACTACGGCAACGGTAGCCAAAATCGATTTAAGCGGCAGTTTCAAACACAACGCACAACAAACCACCTTTAACTTTTCCGCCCCTTTGGATTGGCAGAAAAACCGTGCGCTAACTTCAGACGGCCTGACACTCACCACCTATCAAAACCGATTAAATGCCGCCCCGCAACCACGTTTTTCCAGCCAAATGACGGGCAAGTTTACTTTGTTGGCAAATAAAAACTGGCAACTGCAATTAAACGGCCTGTTCGACCGGCAGGCCACCCGATTTTCAGCCGATTATATTGCAGCCGGCCAACAGCAGCCCGCCACACTGGAAGCACAACTCAGCCTCGGCAAGCTCTTACTCACACCCTATTGGCAAGACCTGCAAGCCAAAGGCGGCCGGCTTTTCCCAACCTTTTTAAACCGCGAACAGATACCGCAAATCAAAGCCGATATCCATATCGGCAACCTCACTATACCCGGCCTGCAAATAGATGATATAGACACCATACTTTATGCCGACAGCCGCCGTATCGCCCTCACCGACTTCCGCGCCGGACTATACGGCGGCCGTACCGAAGGCGGTATCAGTATTGCCAATACCGACCCGCCCGCCTATCACCTGCAACAAAACACCCACGGCGTACAAATCCGCCCCTTATTACAGGATTTATTAAACTATCACGGCATAGGCGGCACGGGCGATGCCGTAATAGACCTCACCGCCACGGGAACAGACCGCCGCAGCCTAACGCAAACCCTAAACGGCAATCTGCAACTGAACGTTGCCGACGGTGCGTGGTACGGCGTCGATATGGCCAATATTTTAAAAAACCTCAGCAACAATCATGCACCGGGCAGAAGCGGGGCGGATGTGCAAACACGGTTCCGCCGCTTTTCCCTCAATAGTGAAATCAGCAAGGGCATCAGCCGCCATGACAATACGGAATTAACCTCCGATATCCTGCATATCAGCGGCTACGGCCAAACCAATCTCAATACCCAAACCGTTTCGGAAAACCTGCTTATCCGCAATGCCGCCAATCCGAATGCCAAACCCGTACCGATAACCATCAACGGCTCGCTCAACAACCCGTCCGTCACCCTAGATTACAACCGCCTCACCGACGGATTGGATTCCCCCGAAGAACGGCAACGTGCGTTGGCCGAAACATTGCGCGAACAATGGCAATGGCTCAATCAACCATCTAAATAATACCAAAGGCCGTCTGAAACCTTTCAGACGGCCTTTCATTTAATCCATACGACACCAAACAACCATGCTAACCCAACCAAACTATCGGTTTATTCACCCGTATCGGGCAGGGTTGCCGAGCCCATTCTTTTCAAAATAATATTGGTGCGCGCCCTCAGGGTTTTATCGCGCGGATGTTCCGCATAATACAGCGGACGCGGCACACGCGCAGCCAATTGCGCCGCCTGCTGTTTGGTCAGTTTGGCCACCGGCTTTTTATAAAAATGCTGAGACGCCGCTTCCGCACCGAAAATACCGTATCCCCACTCAATCGAATTCAGATACAGCTCAAAAATACGGTCTTTATCGGTTGTCGCCTCCATCATAGCGGTAATCGCGGCTTCTTCGGCTTTGCGCCAATAGCTTCTACTGTCATTCAAAAACAGATTTTTGGCCAACTGCTGGCTGATGGTCGAACCGCCGCCGCGTATTTTGCCACTACGCTGGTTGCGCTCAAAGGCATTACGGATGCCCTCCCAATCAAAACCGCTATGCGCGGCGAAACGGGCATCCTCCGATGCAATCAGGGCTTTCTTTAAATTTACCGAAATTTGATGATAAGGCACCCAGCGGTAATCCAATGCGATATCTTTCCCCTGCTCGCGGAAAGACTGCATCCGCATACGCATAAAGGCCGTTTGATTCGGCGCAACGGCGCGGTAAGTAATAATGCTGCCGTACACATAGGCATTAAAAAGAATAAAAACCGCAAACGGTAGGGCAACCAACCATTTCAGTATACGCATTACAACGCCTCCGCTTCTTTCATATAACGGATAACCGGCACAATATCCGGCTCGAAGCCCCGCCATAATTGATAAGAACAAGCCGCTTGGGCAACCAACATGCCCAAACCGTCCGCCGTTTGCTGCGCCCCGCTTTCGCGGGCAAAAGATAAAAAGCCGGCCGCAGCCGCGCCATATACCATATCGTAAGCCAACAAACACTTCCCGAATATTTTTACCGATACATCGGGCAGCGCACCATTCAAACTGCCCGAAGTCCCGTTAATAATGATATCGAAATAACCTGCGGGCAATTGATTGAATGGCAACGCCTGCACACCGAAACGTTCGGCCAAATCCAAAGCCTTGGCTTCGGTACGGTTGGCAATGGTAATACCGGCAGGATTTTGCGCCAATAGTTCCGGCACTACCCCACGGACAGCACCGCCCGCGCCTAAAATCAAAATACGGCGGCTGCGGACAGCCACCCCGCACGCTTTCACAATGTCGTTCACCAAGCCCACACCGTCGGTATTGTCGCCACGGAAACGTCCGCTACCCAACGGGATAACCGTATTCACCGCACCGGCAATCTCGGCACGCGGCGAAAGCTCGTCCACCCATTGATACGCCTCGGTTTTAAACGGTACGGTAATATTAGCACCCTGTCCGCCTTCATCGAAAAACCGCCTGATAACTTGGGCAAACGTATCCGGCTCGGCCAAAATGCGGTCGTATTGAATCGCCACGTTTTCCTGTAATGCAAACTGTTGGTGAATCTGCGGCGATTTACTGTGGGCAATCGGATTGCCGAAAACCGCATAACGGGGAAGATTATCCATATCCATACCATCAAAAAATTTATCTTGAGAAAAATATTACAATTTTTCCAATTTTTTAAGCCCCCGATGAGACAAATAGCAGAAAATAAAACATAAAACCGCCCCGAACATAATGGTATAAAAACCACTTGCCCAGCCGAAGTGATCCACGACGTATCCGAATAATGTTGTGCCCAACGAAGAGCCGACAATATAACTCATAAAGCCGCGAAGCCCAACAGCAGAACCCAAAGCAAACGAAGGAATCACTTCCATTGCCTGAACGGCAACCATAGATTGGGGGATATAAATCAAGCAGCCGACAATGGTTGAAAAAATCGTAATGGCCAATACTGATGAAGACGACATGTATCCGAAAATACAGAAAAACACCACAATCAAACAAATCATCGGAAGATACATCACTCTGCCGCGGAAAAACTTATCAACCAAGAATCCGGCCACGAGGGTTGACGGGATAGCGGCCCACTCATAAAGCATAAACGATATCCCCATGTCTTCTTTGCTCAAGCCTTTCACATTCAACAAATACAAGGGAATCCATGTCAGCATCCCGAACCTGACCATATAGGTAAAAATATCCACACCGACCAAATACCAAGAGTTGGGATTTTTAAGGATATGTTCGACAAAAATCTGCTTCGATGTTAAATTTTTCGGGTCTGCATCCAAATGTTTGGCGATATGTTTGTTAACAGAATCTTCCTGATACATATCCTCAACCACCGGCAACCCTTCTTCTTCCGGTCTTTTTTTCACCAAAAATAAAACCAGAACGACGCCGATAAAAGCACACACCGCCGGTAAAAAATAAGCGGAAAAACGCCAGTTTTCAGTTCCCCAATAAGCCAATCCGGCACCGACAATAGGCGCTACCAGACCACCGCCTAAATTATGGGAAACATTCCAAATCGTGCTCGCCCTGCCCCTTTGCGTTCTCGGAAACCAGTATCCGACCGTGATAATAGAAGGGCCGACCCCCATCCCTTGAAACAAACCCAGCAACAAAACCAAGGCTGCAAACAAATAAAATCCGGCTGAAAAACCCATAATAATATTAATGACAATACACAAAATCAGGCCGGTTGCCATAAAAATTTTGGGGTTGGATTTATCCGCCAAAATACTCATAAACCCTTTACTGACACCATAAGTTATCAACATTAATGACGTCAAAAGACCAATTTGGGCATTAGACAGATCTAAATCTTTTTGAATATACGGCGTGGAAAAAACAAAATTATTCCTTACCAAGTAATAACACATATACCCGATAAAAACGCCTACTAAAGACTGAATTTGAAACGATTTGAATTTCTTCTCAACATCTGAATGATAGTTAGCCATCACATCCTCCTACCCATTTAAATTTAAAATAGAATAAGAAACGAATACTAAGAAGTGTCCCGAACGGGTTTTACATACTTTCGGTTATATTACAATATGACCCAAAGAAAATATATTTTGTTTTGAGGTTTTCCAATTTATTTTCAGACGGCCCCACTATTTTACATTTAGAGAAGCAACAGCCTAACCTTCCTACCCTCGTTCCCCACCTTATATTGCCTGTTCTAACAATATTTATTACACTTCGGCACAAAACAATATCTAATACGGCATATAATAAGCACACGCTCTACATACAGAAATCAAGCAGCCAAAAACAAACAAAACTCAAGGATAGCAAATATGTGGGATAAAAAATGGGTTATCGGCAACTGGAAAATGAACGGCCGTCTGCAAAACAATAATACGCTGATGCACCGCTTCCGCATTATGCCGACCGCCGACCACGTCGTTATCGGCTTGGCCGCGCCGACTGTTTACCTGCTCCAACTGCATAACGCCATGCAAATCGTTTTAAACAACCGTATCCTCACTTGCGCCCAAGATGTCAGCCGCTTTCCGGGGGACGGTGCTTATACCGGCGAAGTCTCTGCTGAAATGATGGCCGACATCGGCGTAGATATCGTGCTTATCGGCCACTCGGAACGCAGCCTTTATTTCGGTGAGAAAAACGAAACCCAACGCAAAAAAATCGTCAATGTTTTAAATGTCGGCCTCACCCCGTTATTGTGTGTCGGCGAAAGTTTGGAAGATCGCGAAGCCGGCCGCGAGCAGGAAGTGATTGCTCATCAATTATCCATTTTAGAAGGATTGGGCACCGACAATATCGCCGTCGCATACGAACCGGTATGGGCCATCGGCACGGGTAAAGTCGCCACAACCGATCAAATTGCCGCCATGCACGCCTTTATTCACCAACAAATCTTGTCTTTATGCGGCAACAATGTTAATATCCGCATCCTTTACGGCGGAAGTGTCAACGCAAAAAACGCAGCCGACATTTTTACCGTACCGCATGTAGACGGTGCTTTGGTAGGCGGCGCATCATTGTCTTACGACTCGTTTGCCGCTATTATTGATGCCGCACAAGAAGCATAGAGATTATGGAAGCCTTTAAAACCGTTATTTGGATTATCAACATCTTTTCCGCATTAGCCGTTATCATCCTTGTATTAATGCAACATGGTAAAGGTGCGGATGCCGGTGCCACATTCGGCTCCGGAAGCGGCAGTGCGCAAGGGGTGTTCGGATCAGCAGGTAATGCCAACTTTTTAAGCAGAAGCACGGCTATTGCAGCAACCATATTTTTTGCTACCTGCATGGCAATGGTTTATATTAATACCCATTCACCCAGACACGGTTTAGACTTCAGCACAGTCGAACAGAGTGCTCCGGAAAATACACAAAGCACTCCGACAAATACGACTCCGGCCTCACCGGGTCAATAATATTGATGGTTTTACACTTTACGCCGACATGGTGGAATTGGTAGACACGCTATCTTGAGGGGGTAGTGACCGTAGGTCGTATGAGTTCAAGTCTCATTGTCGGCACCATAAAAAAGAAACCGGCTCTCTATTTGAGAGTCGGTTTCTTTTTTATGGCATCCCATTCTATGTTCGGAAATATCTCTTGTTGATGTTTAATACTGCCAAATATACATTTATTACAAATATACCCAATCCGTATCTATCACTTTTATTACCAATATTATCTTACATTGCCATATCAATCATTAACATCAAAAAGATATCCTCAATACTCCCCAAAGTCCGCCACTTAAACAGCCATACGATAAAATTCAATATGAAATATATTTATATCATTGAATTAATTTAATATTTTTTAACTACATAATAAGTTTAATGTGCAAACTTTTCTAGATAGTTTCACTCTTATCAGCACATGTTTCGTGACATGCTATTTTTATTTCAATTCATAAGAGGATATATAGATGAAAAAATTTACTTTATTGATTTCAACCGCCCTAATGTCTGCCGCTGTTATGGCCGCTCCCGCTAACGGAACAGGTGCTAAGAAAGCAGATACTACAGTTACTGCAGCAAAAGCCGGCCAAACAAAAACCCAAGGCCAATCCACAAGCTCAACGGCTGATGCAAAACCCATTAATGCTTCTGATGCCAAAACTGCCAGTGGCGTAAACTTTTAAAAGACTGAGTAAAAGAAAAGATTAGGTTCTGTTTCTCAGATAAACACCTAATCACTATTTTCTTGATGAGTCGTTTTAACCACAAAAAGCCTGTTTCTCACAACAGGCTTTTTTCTTGAAAAATCAATTAAGAACACGTAATATCGCAAACACACAATACGCTGCCAAAAATAAGGCCGTCTGAATATATTTAGTTGAATAAGCTAAAATCATAAAAATAAATACTCGTTCAGATACAAACACTATATTATATTGAGGCTTTCTTCTTTCAGACGACTACATACAATAAATTACGCATCCATTTATTCAGATTTCACAATATTTCATGGCAGATAAAACATCCTCCCCTATCCGACCCAGACCCAAACCCCGATCAGCCCCACCCTTTTGGCAGGCTGACAAACCTTATCTACATGAACACAACATTAGTGACGTCCGCTTCCGTATTCTCGGCTATTTAATGGCATTATTGGCCGGAGCCATTAATGCCGGCGGATTTTTTGCCGTTGCCCGTTATACCTCCCATGTTACCGGAATTGTTTCCCAAGCAGCCGATATGGCTTATCTAGGGGAATGGAAAATCTTTATCGTGGCTATGTTGAGCCTCAGTTGTTTTATTCTCGGAGCAGCACATTCGAGCTGGATTGTATTGTGGGCAAAACGAAGACGCTTTCGCGGCGGATTTGGTTTTTCCATGTGGGTAGAAAGCTTATATTTACTGATTTTTGGGATATTAGGGGTTACCGCATTCCAATGGGACAACAGCGATATGCCTTTATTTGCTATATTTTCATTGTGTTTTATTATGGGGATGCACAATACGGTAATCACCATTTTATCCGGCGGAGCCATCCGCTCAACCCATATGACCGGCACAGCAACCGATTTGGGAATTGAAATTTCCAAAATGCTGTATTACAGCCGCAGCGATAATCCCAAACTGCCTCATGTTAAAGTTAACGTCCCCAAAGCCAAGCTTCTCAACGGGTTACTTATTGCCTTTATCACCGGCGGTATTATCGGCGCATGGGGCTACCATACCGTCGGCCACCATTTTGCCTTACCTGTTGCACTAATTTTATTTATACTGGGTTTCGGTTCCGTCGGCTACGATGTGAAATTAAGGCTGAAATTAATATTTATACGCCGTCTGAAACGCCATAGAATGCGTAGAAATAAAAAGTCTCATACCAAATAAAATATACACACAAATAAAGAATCTTAAAGCATAAAGGCCGTCTGAATCATATAGCCCCAAATTCACTCTATTCGTTACACGAAAAAAACACGGCATCAACAGATGCCGTGTTTTTACCTATCACTTAATACATTCAAACGGCCTTACTGACCGGCTTTCAAGCCTTGCCACAAACGGACACCCAATTTAACGGCATCAGCAGATTTAGGCAAAACAACAAAACTGTTCGCCTTCACCTCATCACTTGGAAAGATAGAATTATCTTCCGCATATTGTTTATCCATCAGTTCGCGGGCAGGTTTGCTGGCAGGTGCATAGGTAACGGCATTACCATTTTGTGCTGCCACTTTAGGATCCAAAGTATGGCTGATATATTTATGCGCATTGGCAACATTTTGTGCATCTTTCGGAATCATAAACGAATCAATCCAGATACCCACACCTGTTTTCGGCGTCAACACTTCAATATCCACACCGTTACCCGCTTCTTTGGCACGATTTTTGGCAATATTCAAATCGCCGCCATAACCAATCGCCACGCACAGATTACCGGCTGCCATATCGTCGATATAGCCGGACGAGCTGAAACGCTTCACATCAGGGCGCACTTTCTTCATCATATCCACAGCCGCCTTCAAATCATCGGCATTTTCACTGTTGGCATCTTTGCCCAAATAATTCAAAGCCAAAGGAATTTGCTCGGTAGGGCTATCTAAAAAGCTGATGCCGCATGATTTCAACTTGGCCGTGTATTCGGGATTAAATACCAAATCCCATTCATTTTCAGGTAACTGGTCGGTGCCAAGGGCTTTTTGAACCTGATCTTTATTTATTGCCAAGGTATTAATGCCCCAAAAATACGGTACGGCATATTTATTACCCGGATCCACTTTATCCATCATCGTCAATAATTCGGGATCAATATTGCCATAGTTGGCGATTTGGTTTTTATCGATTTCTTGATAAGCTCCGGCTTTAATCTGACGGCCTACATTGGCAATTGACGGCGCTACCAAATCATATCCCGATTTACCGGTCAGCACTTTAGCTTCCAGCGTTTCATTGCTATCATAATAGTCATAACGTACTTTGACGCCGTTGGCTTTTTCAAATTCGCTAACGGTTTCCGGCGCCACATAATCCGACCAGTTATAAATATTCAAATCACCCGTTGCCTGCACGATTTCTTCCTGCCCCCCGCTTGCTGCCGTGTTATCTGCAGCTTGTTGCGTATCACCACTTCCCGAACCACCACATGCAGCCAGAACCAAGCCTGCCAGCGCAGAAACTAACCAAGTTTTTTTCATCTTTCATATCCTTCAAATACTGTACCGTAACAGGCACAAAAATTACCATACCACAATTACCCAAACCGTATGCAGCAAATACCGAGCACTCGGTAATAGAGCGCATTAAACGGCAAAATACTTTCAAACGCAAGGCTTTACTATAAAAAAACAAACATTTTTTAACAGAAAAACCATACCACTTCCATTAAACAACATCACACTGCATTATCCGATTATCGTCCGTAAACAAATATCAAAGCTTCCTAATCTGTTCAGACGGCCTTTGCCTATGCCTCCGAATAAAATACAAACAGCCGAACCCTAATAAAAGGTTTCGGCTGTTTATAATTATCCAATAAACAATGGATATTTTTTAATTTGAGAATAAAAAATCTTAATCTTTCTGATCTTTCACTTCTTCAAACTCAGCATCTACAACATCATCATTGTTGTTTTTAGCACCGCCTTCGGCTTGTCCCTCTGCAGCATTGGCTTCAGCTTGTGCTTGTGCATAAACCATTTCGCCTAATTTTTGGCTGGCAGCGCCCAAAGCTTCCGCTTTAGCATCGATATCGGCTTTATCTTCACCTTTCACCGCTTCTTCGGCAGCTTTCAAAGCGTCTTCGATTTTGGCTTTTTCATCGGCATCCAATTTATCACCATAGTCACCCAATGATTTTTTCACAGAATGAATCAAAGCTTCGGCTTGGTTGCGTGATGCTACCAACTCGGTCAGTTTTTTATCTTCTTCCGCATTGGCTTCGGCATCTTTAACCATACGTTCGATTTCTTCCTCGCTCAAACCTGAAGAACCTTGGATGGTAATATTCGCTTCTTTGCCGGTACCTTTATCTTTGGCGGATACATGCAGAATACCGTTGGCGTCAATATCAAAAGTTACTTCAATTTGCGGCATACCGCGTGGAGCCGGAGCGATATCGCCTAAATTGAAATTACCCAATGATTTATTGGCAGACGCACGTTCGCGTTCACCTTGCAACACATGAATGGTTACTGCACTTTGGTTATCTTCGGCAGTTGAGAACACTTGTGACGCTTTAGTCGGAATGGTGGTGTTTTTATTAATCAGCTTCGTCATCACACCGCCCATGGTTTCAATACCCAAAGACAGCGGGGTTACGTCAAGCAATAATACATCGCTACGGCCGCCACCTAATACTTCACCTTGAATAGCGGCACCGATGGCAACAGCTTCATCAGGGTTCACGTCTTTACGCGGCTCTTTACCAAAGAATGCTTTAACGGCATCTTGCACTTTAGGCATACGGCTTTGGCCACCGACCAAAATCACATCATCAATATCGCCCACGCTTAAACCGGCATCTTTTACGGCTACACGGCAAGGTTCGATAGAACGTTCAATCAAATCTTCAACCAAGCTTTCGAATTTGGCACGGGTAATTTTCATTGCCAAGTGTTTCGGGCCTGTTGAATCCATAGTGATATAAGGCAGATTCACTTCTGTTTGTTGGCCGCTAGACAATTCGATTTTGGCTTTTTCGGCAGCTTCTTTCAAACGTTGCAATGCCATTACATCTTGTTTTAAATCAATGCCTTGCTCTTTTTTGAATTCGGCAATGATATGATCAATCAAGCGTTGGTCGAAGTCTTCACCACCCAAGAAAGTGTCACCGTTGGTTGCCAAAACTTCAAATTGTTTTTCACCGTCAACATCGGCAATTTCAATAATTGAAATATCGAATGTACCGCCACCTAAGTCATACACGGCAACTTTGCGATCGCCTTTGGTGTTTTTATCCATACCGAAAGCCAATGCGGCGGCAGTCGGTTCGTTGATAATACGTTTTACATCCAAACCGGCAATACGGCCGGCATCTTTGGTCGCCTGACGTTGGCTGTCGTTAAAGTAAGCCGGAACGGTAATCACAGCTTCTGTAACGGTTTCACCCAAATAAGCTTCCGCAGCTTGTTTCATTTTACGCAATACTTCGGCAGAAACTTGAGGAGGCGATAATTCTTTACCTTGCGCTTTCACCCAAGCATCACCATTACCGGATTTAATGATTTCAAAAGGCATTAAATCAAGGTCTTTTTGTACTTCTTTATCTTCAAATTTATGACCGATTAAACGTTTGGCGGCATAAATAGTATTTTTAGCGTTGGTAACGGCTTGTCGTTTGGCCGGCGCACCTACCAAGATTTCGCCACCGTCAAGATATGCAATCACAGAGGGCGTGGTTCTGGCACCTTCTGCATTTTCAATTACTTTGGTTTGGCCGTTTTCCGAAATAGCCAAACAAGAGTTGGTTGTACCTAAATCGATACCGATAACTTTTGCCATTTATGTTGCTCCTTCAAATTTAAATAAATAATTTATAAACTTTATTCGAGGTTGTCCTCTTGTCGGATTCGTAAATAAGGCAGTTTCATAACTTTTCAAGCCTGAAATATCATTTTTTTCATTAAATATTGATTCAATATTGATTTTTAATTCAAATGCTTGATTTACTTATCCACAAGTTTTTTCAGACGGCCTGCCTTAATGGCACATCATCTAAAAAAATTAACCGCTATCCCTTAATCATATTTTGTAAAAAAATGATTAACTGTCGCTTTCTTTTTTCTTGGCCACCGTCACCATAGCCGGACGCAGTACACGGTCGGCGAGTTGGTAGCCTTTTTTCATAATACCTACAATAGTATTCGGCTCCTGTCCGCTCTCAACCGTTTGTATGGCCTGATGGAAGTGCGGATCCAATTTATCGCCTTGAGCAGGATTGATTTCAGTGATTTGAGTATGTTCAAATGCTTTATTCAATTCATTTAAAGTCATTTGCACACCTGTTTTTAAAGCATCAAAATTACCACTTTGATCAAGCAACGCCATTTCTAAATAATCTTTAACCGGCAACATTTCCGCGGCAAATTTCTGGCCGGCATATTTATGTGCGGCCTGAATTTCTTCTTGGTGACGACGGCGCAAATTTTGCTCATTAGCCAATCCGCGCAATTGCTCCTCTTTTAATTTAGCCTCTAATTCTGTCACTTTCGCTTCCAAATCTTCATAAGAGGGCTTTTCCTGCTGTTGCTCTTCTGCTTCTGCTTCATTTTCATTGGCTTCAGATGTTTCTAATACATCTTCAACTTCCGTAGTTTGGTTTTGTTCGGTCATTTTTATTTTCCTATATGTATAGAGAGAAAATTAATGGTTTTTATATAAGGCCGTCTGAATAATATTCAAGCAGTTCACACGGAATAATCCAACCATTATTCACTAATAATCGATATGCATTGATAAACCCTACAAACCGTATCCGAAACACAAGAAACCCACCAAATGCCTTATATTTATTTTGAGGCAAATAAAAAAGGCAAAGCTCATAATCGGCTTTGCCTTTTTAATAATAGAAATACAATTTAATGTACGTCTTTCCAATATTCTTTTTTCAAGAAGTATGCCAACGGCAACATGAACGCTATCAGGAAAATCAATACCAGATAACCGGTACGTTTACGCTGCAACTGAGCCGGTTCGCCCATATATACCAAGAAGTTGACTAAGTCTCGCGCATAATCGTCGTATTCTTTAGTAATCACTTTACCATTAGGCAAACGACGAGATTGAAGCCCGGTTGACTCCCAATACAGCTTGGGCACCATATTGCCATGCTCGTCTTCTTCCATCACCGGCTGTCCGTCTTTATCCAACTCTACCGCCTGCACACCTTGGTGCTGCCATAGCGGATGCGGCATACCGACTTTATCAAAAACAATATTATTCCAACCTGTCGGCCGCGTCGGATCTTTATAGAAACCGCGCATATAGGCATAAAGATAATCGGCACCGCGCGAACGGGCAATCAGTGATAGATCCGGAGGAGCGGCACCAAACCATTTGGTTGCATCTTGGGGATCCATTGCAGACTGCATCACGTCACCGACTTTATCGGTGGTAAACATCAGATTTTTCTTAATCTCATCCTCAGTCAACCCAATATCCTGTAAGCGGTTAAAACGCATACTGGTTGCCGAGTGACAAGATAAGCAGTAGTTTGTAAAAATCTGTGCACCACGTTGCAAACTGACTTGATCTCTCAAATCGATATCGACTTTTTCATACTCTCCGCCTTCTGCGGCTACTGAGCTTAACGGTACTGCCAACAATAAGGCAGCAACCCATGTTGTTAAAACTTTTTTCATTTTCGCTGCCCTCATTAGATATTGCTCGCAAACAGATATGCACCAACCACGGTAATGGCAACATAAACAAAGAACATCAGTTTTTGCTTGCCTGTACTCATAGTGACACGTTCCGGAACCGGACGATTTTTATCCAATTTCGTGTAGAACGGCATACCCAGGAAGAATACAAAATAAATGAAAGACAGAATACGGGCGACAAGTGTCCGGGTATCGGTTGCAACCATCGCACCTAAAATACCCAAGCCGATAAAGGAAATGATAAACAACACCAGCATCACCTTGAAAATCGGGCCGCGATAGCGCACAGATTTAACAGGCGAGCGGTCAAGCCAAGGTAACAAGGCAATCAAGACTACTGCCGCACCCATACCGATTACACCCCAAACCTGTGTACCAAAGAAAGAAGGAATCGCACGCAAAATGGCATAGAACGGTGTGAAATACCATACCGGTGCAATATGCGGCGGTGTTTTCAACGGGTTGGCCGGATCAAAGTTCGGCGCTTCAAGGAAGTATCCGCCGCCTTCAGGCGCAAAGAACAGAATGGCACAGAATACAATCAGAAATACCACCACACCTAAAATATCTTTAACCGTATAGTAAGGGTGGAAAGGAATACCGTCTAACGGAATACCGTTTTCATCTTTGAGTTTTTTGATTTCAACGCCGTCCGGATTATTAGAACCTACCTCATGCAAGGCAATCAGGTGGGCGGCAATCAAGCCTACCAACACCAGCGGTACGGCAATCACATGCAATGCAAAGAAACGGTTTAAGGTTACATCGGATACGTTGAAGTCACCACGAATCCAAGTCGACAAATCAGGGCCGATAACGGGAATGGCGGAAAACAGGTTAATAATCACCTGCGCACCCCAGAAAGACATTTGTCCCCAAGGAAGCAAATAGCCCATAAAGGCTTCGGCCATCAAGGCAAGGAAAATCAAAGAACCGAACACCCACACCAACTCACGCGGTTTTTTAAATGAACCGTAAATCAACCCGCGGAACATATGCAGATAAACTACGATAAAAAACATGGAAGCACCGGTAGAGTGCATATAACGGATAATCCAGCCACCAGACACATCTCGCATAATGTATTCGACGGCAGTAAATGCGGCAGGCAGATGGTAGCTGTTCAGATTACCATCCGGCTTATAGTTCATGGTTAGAAAGATACCACTGACAATTTGGATAACGAGCACCAACATTGCCAAAGAGCCGAAAAAGTACCAGAAGTTAAAGTTTTTAGGCGCGTAATACTCGGTTACGTGCTCTTTCATCATTGAAGACAAAGGGAACCTTGCGTCCACCCAGCCTAACAATGATTTTTTTTCATTATTGGTTTGGTTTGCCATGATAAGTCCCTTTATTTGTCGTCGCCAACCAGGATGGTGGTGTCGCTCGAATATTTATAGGGGGGAATAACCAGATTGGTAGGTGCGGGAACGCCTTTGAACACGCGACCGGCCAAATCGAATTTAGAGCCGTGACACGGGCAGAAAAAACCGCCTTTCCAACCCGGGCCCAAATCTGCCGGGGCGACATCGGGCCGAAAAGTAGGCGAACACCCCAAATGGGTACAGATACCGATAGCAACAAAAATATTTGGCTTAATCGAACGGGTTTCGTTTTGACAGTATTCCGGCTGATGGTCAACCTCCGAATTGGGATCGACTAACTCACCATCCAGACTGGCTAAGTCTTTTTGTTGCGTTTCAGTGCGGTTTAAAACCCAAATCGGCTTACCCTGCCATTCGGCGGTAATAAGCTGCCCAGGTTCGATTTTACTCACATCCACTTCGACAGGAGCGCCTGCGGCTTTTGCTTTTTCCGAAGGGAAAAAACTGGCCAGAAACGGCGTTGCAACGCCAAGCGCGGCTACACCGCCCGCTCCGGCTGTCGCCAGCGTTAGGAAGCGGCGGCGGCTTTGGTTGATTTCTTGATTTTCCATTATTCAGTCATCCTAATTATTGGGAATACCGAGCCATTAAACTCTTTAATTCTACCTGATTTTGTAGGGATACTTAAAGCATTATTTAAAATAAGGTAAAAGTTTTCGTGTATTTTTTGACTTTATGCCGGATTTTGTTCATCGAAAAATACATTTGCAATATTGAATTGTGCTGCCAAGGCATCGCCTAACGCCCGAATACCGTAGCGTTCGGTTGCATGGTGTCCCGCACTGATAAAAGCGGTGTCGGTTTCATTGGCCAGATGAAATTGTGCTTCTGAAATTTCACCGGTCAGATAGACATCGGTTCCTTCGTCGATGGCCGTCTGAAAGAAACCCTGCGCCCCGCCCGTACACCAAATAATCCGCTCTACCATACGGTTGCCTTGTCCTACCGCTATCGGGGCGCGCCCAAGATTTTGTTGCAACTGCCGGCAAAGTTCGTCAAGTGTTTGCGGCTGTTTCAGACGGCCTGAGTTCAATAAATTCTGCTCGCCAAACTGTTTTTCCGTTTCCCAATTCATCAATTTGGCCAGTTGGGCGTTATTGCCTAATATCGGATGGGCGTCTAGAGGTAAATGATAGCCTGCCATATTGATTTCATTTTTGAGCAATGTTGCGATACGGGCTTTTTTCCAGCCGGTGATGGTGACAGGCTCGCTCTTCCAAAACAATCCATGATGCACCAACAGCATATCGGCACCTTGTTCTACTGCATAGTTAACAGCTGCCAAACTTGCAGTAACGGCGGTCACCACTTTTCGAATTTCGTTTCTACCCTCAACTTGCAAACCGTTCGGCGCATAATCCTGAAACAACGCCGTTTGCAAAGTTTGACTACACCAGTCCAATATGGTCTGTCGCGTGATCATACATTTTCTTTCTTTTAATTAACGGTTAAGGGTAAATATAGAGATTTGAATTTAAATACTTTACCATTACAACCCTAAACAACTGTTGATAAAAATCAGATTGAGCTTTACTTTTTTAAATTTAGACCCATAAACAAAATACTCTGTTCACCCAAAATGCTTCATTTCCAACCTCGGGCGCATTGTACTGTAAAAGCTTTGATTAATGGCCTAAAGAAGTCGATAGACAGCAAACCGATATAAATCGACCAAGATAATGTGCCCCTAGATATACAAAGCTGTACCGCTCCGTTAAAATCTAGGCCGTCTGAAACACACTAAAAAGGAAATAGCCATGTCCCGTATGGTTTACTGCGTCAAGTTGGGCAAGGAAGCGCCCGGTATGAAATTCCCTCCGCTGCCTAATGCTCTGGGCAAACGAATTTTTGAAAACGTATCACAAGAAGCGTGGGAAGCCTGGACCCGCCACCAAACCATGTTGATTAACGAAAATAGATTGAGCTTGGCCGACCCCCGTGCCCGTGAATATCTTACCCAACAAATGGAAAATTACTTTTTCGGTGACGGTGCCGCCGATCAGGTAGACGGCTATGTGCCCGAATCCTAATACCGTCCCGAAGTAAGTTTGCTTAATTCTTAAGAATAGATATAGTTTATTTATCTTACGAAACTCACAGCCTGCCGAAGTCCTATTCGGTAGGCTGTAAATATATCGCCATCGTCAACGACATCAATATTCGCCCGTCCACCCGTTTGCATTCAAGCTTGCCAAGCGCCGCAAACTTATAATATAAATGTGTTTCCCCTTATTTTTCAGACGGCCTTATTATGAAAAAAGACCACTTAAACAGCCAAGACTTCGATTTATGGCAGACACTCCGCGAAGAAACCAAACAAGCCGTCCAGTCCGAGCCGTTGCTGGCCAGCTTCCTACACCAAACCGTATTGCGTCATCAATCGCTCGATTCGGTTTTGGCCTATCATTTATCAAGCAAACTTTCCAGCCCGGTTATGGATGCGCGCGCCCTGTTTGAAATGTACCAACAGGCATTATGTAGCGACCGCGATATTATCGAAGCTGTTAAGTTGGATTTACTGGCCTGTTACGAGCGCGACCCGGCTTGTGACGAATATTCGCTACCTTTGCTCTATTTCAAAGGTTTTCATGCCATTCAAGCGCACCGCATCAATCATTGGTTGTATAACGACGGCCGTAAAACATTGGCTTATTTCCTGCAAAACCGCTCATCTGAAGTTTTTGGTGTCGATATCCACCCTGCCGCCCGCTTTGGTCACGGCTTGATGCTCGACCATGCGACCGGATTTGTGGCAGGCGAAACCGCTGTACTCGGCAATAATATTTCAATTCTGCATGGTGTCACCCTTGGCGGCTCAGGTAAAGAAAGTGGCGACCGCCATCCGAAAGTCGGCGACGGCGTGATGATCGGTGCCAATGCTTCGATTTTGGGCAATATCCGTATCGGCGAACATGCCAAAGTCGGCGCGGGCAGCGTAGTTGTTTCCGATGTACCGCCGCACAGTACCGTTGTCGGCGTTCCGGCAAAAACCACCGGAAAATCCGCCAACAATCCTGCCGAAGAAATGGATCAAAGCATGGATTTTATTGATTTTATGATTTAGATTCTATTGCGCCCACATCCGCCTCAATATCTTTCCAAACCAATACTTTAAAATAATAGAAAGGCCGTCTGAAATATTTCAGACGGCCTTTGATTTAATGACTTTTGATTAACGCGGCGCAACCATATCTTCAGGTTTCACCCATTTATCAAACTCTTCGCCAGTCAACAAGCCCAGCTCGATCGCTGTTTCACGCAGAGACTTGTTGTTTTTGTAAGCGGTTTTCGCTACTTTGGCCGCATTTTCATAACCGATATGGCGATTCAATGCAGTTACCAACATCAAGGAATGATGCAGGAAGTAGTCGATTTTTTCCGGTACTGGTTCGATACCTACGGCACAGTTGTTGTTGAAGCTGTTGCAGGCATCGCCAAGCAAGCGGATAGATTGCAGCAGGTTGTAGCCGATAACAGGCATATAAACATTCAACTCAAAGTTACCGGAAGCACCGGCCATGCTGACAGTCAAATCATTACCGAATACTTGGCAGCACACCATTGTCATCGCTTCGCACTGAGTCGGATTCACTTTACCCGGCATAATAGAAGAACCCGGCTCGTTTTCAGGAATCTTAATCTCGCCCAAGCCGCAACGCGGGCCGCTAGACAACCAACGGATATCATTAGCGATTTTATTCAAGCTGGTCGCTAAAGTTTTCAATGCGCCTGAAGCAAAAACACTGGCATCGCGACCGGCCAATGCTTCGAATTTATTCGGTGCGGTCACAAACGGCAAACCGGACAATTCAGCCAACTTAGCAGCCGCTTTGACAGCATATTCCGGATGGCTGTTCAAACCGGTACCGACAGCAGTACCACCCAAAGGCAATTCATACAAGCCTTTCAAAGCATCATTCAAACGATCCAAACCATGATCCAATTGGCTTACATAACCTGAGAACTCTTGGCCTAAGGTCAACGGTGTCGCATCTTGCAAGTGCGTACGGCCGATTTTTACAATAGATGCGAACTCTTGGGCTTTTTTGTCTAAAGTGTCACGCAAAGCTTTAACCGCAGGAATCAACAAACGGTTGATTTCAATAGCAGCGGCAACATGAATAGAAGTTGGGAACGAATCGTTGGTTGATTGCGCATGGTTCACATGGTCGTTGGGGTGAACCGGTTTGTAAGCCGCCAAGCCTGTTCCGGCAATCTCATTGGCACGGTTGGCCAACACTTCGTTCATATTCATATTGGATTGTGTGCCCGAACCGGTTTGCCACACGACCAAGGGGAACTGCCCGTTTAATTTACCGGCCAACACATCATCGGCCGCCTGAACAATCAAATCCGCCTGTTTTTGCTCGATACGGCCCAAAGAAGCATTGGTATAAGCCGCTGCTTTTTTCACCAAAGCCATCGCATTGATTAACGGTTGCGGTAAAGTTTCGCCACCGATTTTAAAGTTATCGCGGCTGCGTTGGGTTTGTGCACCCCAATAGGCGTCCGAGGGGACTTCCACCTCACCCATCGTGTCGTGTTCGGTACGGGTATTCATCATATTGCTCCTTTATTAAATTGTTTACATAAAATACCGTCAGGCAGCTATCCTACATAAAACAAAAAGCAGATACAACTATCATGTTTAAAATAACTGTTTCCTAATATCAAACCAATACCTGCTTCCTTGATAAAACAGCGGTTTCGGCGAACATCCGGGCGATATATAACCAGGCCGTCTGAAAACGTTTCAGACGGCCCATATCAAGATTCAAACAATTCTAAACTACTCATGGCGGCTACCTTTTTCCCGGCTGCCATAAGCCTGCGTGATGCGGTCGATAATAATCGCCAAAATCACAATCGCCGCCCCCGCTTCGACACCCTGTCCGATATTCAGCGTTTGAACCGCCTGCAAAACATATTCGCCCAAACCGCGCGCACCAATCATAGACGCCAGCACCACCATGCCCAACGACATCATCACCGCCTGATTAATACCCGCCATAATGCTGGGCTTGGCCTGCGGCAACAACACCCATTTGAGCAACTGCCAACGGTTGCTGCCGAAGGCAATCGCCGCTTCAATCATTTGCGGGCTGACTTGGCGGATACCGAGCGCGGTCAGGCGGATAAGCGGAGCCAATGCATACACCACCGTTGCAAACAGCGCCGGCACTTTACCGATACCGAACAGCATCAATACCGGAATCAGATACACAAAACTGGGCATGGTCTGCATCACATCCAATACCGGCGACAGCCATTGGTACAGCCGTTTGCGGTAGGCGGTAAAAATACCGACTGGAATACCGATTATCATGGTAAGCAACACCGATGCCGTCAACAAGGCAATGGTTTGCATTAAAGCTTCCCACAAACCAAACGAGCCGATAGTATAAAACCCGAACATACACAATAAGGCAAACCACCATTTACGCGTCGCATGCAGCCCGATAGCGCCGACCACCAAAATCACCAACCATGCGGGAACAGTCTGCAACAACCGTTCCAACGGCAGCAAAATCCGTAACGTCACTTCGCCGGCGCTACGTAGTTGGTCACCGTGTTTTTGTACAGTATTTTTCAGGCTTTTATTCAGGCCGTCTGAAATAGACCAAGTACGGAAAATCCCACTGCTTTCCGGTGCAGCCACACCGAGTGCCTCACTCAGACGAACCGCCGCCTCTTCAGAAACCCATTGCCGCCAAACTTGGGGATTTTGCTGCAAGAAAAGCTGCGCCTGCTCTTCACCGCTGCGTTGGTTTTCAGACATTTCCAAAATGGCGCGGTTAAGCATATCCGGCTCGAATTGCAGCCGCTTAATCATCTCAACCAAATCGGGATGCGCTTCCATAAAAGGCGTGGAAACCGCCACTGCCAACTTGGAAACCGGATAACCGGATACACAACGGTTTTGACTGTTGGCATCTAATATGGTCGCCCAGCATGCGGCATTATGTTCGGGAAATTCCAGCGGTTCGAAACGGTATTTGGCCATTAAGCCGGTCGGCTGCCAGTAATAAAACAAAATCGGTCTTTTTTGTTCGTATGCCGACGTTATCTCTGCATCCAATGCCGCGCCGGTACCGGGGCGGACATTATCAAACACCTCGCCCAATCCTGTATTATCCAGCAGGCGGCTATTGGCAATTTCACACGTCCAACCCGACGGACAATTCAAAAACCGCGCCCGTTGCGGCGCTTCGGGATCGGGGAACAAATAAGCAAATTTTTTCAAATCATCTATGCTGTTTAAATCAGGATGTTCTTGCTTCACATAGTCCGGCACATACCATCCCTGCGTAGCCCCGCCTTTCAGCGTATCCCCGATAACCGCCGCTTTATGCTCCTCAATGGCTTTTTTCATCACCGGCGAACGGCCAATCCATTGCTCGGCAATAATCTGAATATCATCCTGCGACAATGCCGTTATCAGCGCCGTAGTCGTACCCGGCACCGTAGAAGTTTGGCAATCATAGCCATCTTGCAAAATGGTATTCAAAACCGCCGTTGTAAACTGGCCGCTTTCCCAATCCAATCCGGCCAATTTAATCGTTTGCCCGTCCTGACAGGCCGCGGCAGCAAAAGGCGCGGTAACCATCATCACCAGAACAAAACACAAATATTTAAAAAAACTCATAAAACCAACCTTTGGCAGTGTGCAACCCCAGCCCTAACCATCCATGTAAGCATCATTATCACCGGATTATACGGATACTGAATGCTCAAAATCAAAAGCCCCCTCAGGCTTAACCATCTCCTAAAGGGGGCTTATATCACTCTATACAGACAACTTAAGCGGCTTCAACATCAAATCCGCTATGACGAAGCAACGCATCAATTTTCGGTTCGCGGCCTCGGAAGGCTTTAAACGACTCCAACGCACTACGCGAACCGCCGACTGCCAAAACTTCCATCCAGAAGCGTTTGCCTGTCGCTTTCACATCATCGCTTTCTTCAAAGGCGGCATAAGCATCGGCAGACAATACTTCCGCCCAAGCATAGCTATAATAACCCGCCGCATAACCACCGGCAAAAATATGGCCGAAGCTGTTGGCAAAACGGTTGTAGCTCGGCGGCTGGACAACGGCCACTTCACGGCGCACATTATCCAATACTTTCGGCCAATCTTTCAGACGGCTCGGATCATTTTCGCTGTATATCAACATATCGAACAGTGCGAATTCCATTTGACGCACCAAGAACATACCGCGTTGGAAGTTTTTGGCCGCCACCATTTTATCGAACAACTCGCGCGGCAACACGGAACCGTCATCTTCGTGAGACGACATTTCCGCCAATACATCGTATTCCCAAGCAAAGTTTTCCATAAACTGGCTCGGCAGTTCGACCGCATCCCATTCCACACCGTTAATACCGGAAACACCCAACTCATCCACCTGAGTCAGCAAATGATGCAGACCGTGGCCGGTTTCGTGATACAGCGTGGTGATTTCATTATGGCTCAAACGCGATTCTTTGCCGTTCACAGGCGGGGTGAAATTGCAAACCAGATACGCTATCGGGGTTTGCATCTGGCCGGTTTTCTTGCCGGAAATAAAACGTCTGCGGCCACGGTAGTCATTCATCCACGCTCCGCCGCGTTTGCCTTCGCGCGCATATAAATCCATATAAACGCCGCCGATAATGCCGCCGCCTTTTTCCAATTCAAAATAGCGTACGTCTTTGTGCCAAACGGGTACGTTTTTCTCAATAAAGTTCACGCCGTACAAACGGTTTATTTGGGCAAACAAACCTGCCAGCACTTTGCTCACCGGAAAATATTTTTTCACTTCCGTTTCGCTAAAGGCATATTTGGCCTGGCGGAGTTTTTCACCGGCATAGCTCAAGTCCCATACCTGCGGCTCGGCAATGCCCAAGTTTTCACGGGCAAACGCTTGCACTTCGGCCAAGTCTTTTTCGGCAAACGGTTTGGCACGGCGGGCCAGGTCATGCAGAAAATCCAAAACTTGTTCGGGCGTATCGGCCATTTTGGTGTATAGCGACAGCTCGGCAAAATTCTTAAAGCCCAATAACTGCGCCTCTTCCAAAGCCACTTCCAAACGGCGGTTGATATTGTCGGTATTATCAAATTTACCATCGCCCAATTCGCTGGCACGGGTAACATACGCATGGTAGAGCTTCTCGCGCAGCTCGCGGTTATCGGCATATTGCATCACGGCAATATAGTGCGGCATTTGCAAACCGATTTTATAACCTTCCTTATCCTCAGCCTGCGCCGCGGCGGCAAACATAGCCAAGGCATCGTCCGGCAAACCGGAAAGTTCGTCCGCATTGTCAAAATAAAGGGCAAAGGCATCGGTTGCGTCTAAAACATTTTGGGAAAATTGCGCGCCTAATTGGGCGCTTTCGGTTTGCAATTGGGCAAACGCTTCTTGCTGTTCCGGCGGCAATTCCGCACCGCTTAATACGAAATCACGCAAATCGTGATTCAGTTTGGTTTGTTGTGCTGCCTCCAATTTGGCGAATTCGGGGGATGCTTTAATGGCTTTAAAGCGTTCGTACAGCTCGATATCCTGCCCGATTTCCGTAAAAAATACCGTTACTTCCGGCATCAATTCGTTATAAACGGCACGCAGTTCGGGCGTATCGGCAACCGAATTCAAATGCGCCACTACCCCCCAAATACGGCCGACCCGTTCGGTGATATCGGTTAACGGCTCTACCGTATTCGCCCAAGTAATTTCACTTTGCGCCTTAATCGCCGCAATTTCCGCCCGCGCTTCATTCATCACGGTTTCCATCGCCGGACGGATATCGGTGGTTTGAATATCCGGATAACGGGGTTCGTCGGCCAGATTCAATAATACGTTACTCATGGTTTTCCTTTTCATGGTTTCAGACGGCCTCTCTTGATTACAGGCCGTCTGAACAAATATTTTTACGGTATTTGCAAAAGTATATAGTACCGTTACCTTAAATTAAAAGGCAGAGTAAAGCAGAAATCGCATCATATATAGAATAGATAGCTTAAAACTATAATAAAAAACACCACCGCAACTTTATTTATGACTTCAATGTTAAACCGCTTATCATGGCAGTAAATTAAATGTATATTTCTTTAAAAGATTGGTTTCTTTGAAGCAGATTAGTATAGAATAAGTCAAAAACCTAGGTTAACTATAACTATGGAAACATCATTGCAACACACATCAAACGTAGCTTCGCAGCTCAAACTAATCGCCAATCCGCAACGGTTGGATATTGCCCTGCTGCTGTTGGAAAGCGAGCTTAGTGCAGCGGAAATCGCTCAAGCAACCGAAACGCACGTTACATCCGTATCCAATCATTTAAATAAACTGCGCAGTGGCGGCGTGGTAGACTTTACCCGTTATCACCGTGTGATAGAGTACCGGCTCGTCTCACCGCTGATTATCAATGTCTTAAAAACCATTCGGGAGCTACAAAACCCGAAAGGGCCGTCTGAAACACCTTAAACAAGATTGCGAACCGATTCAATGAAAATTGCCACTTGGAATGTTAATTCCCTCAATGTCCGCCTGCCGCAAGTGCAGGACTGGCTGCAACAACACACTCCCGATATTCTCGTTCTACAAGAATTAAAAC
Organism: Neisseria montereyensis; assembly: GCF_024834045.1. Taxonomy (GTDB): domain Bacteria; phylum Pseudomonadota; class Gammaproteobacteria; order Burkholderiales; family Neisseriaceae; genus Neisseria; species Neisseria montereyensis. Next base: position 38,508 of record NZ_JANUXW010000008.1, on the reverse strand, counting down.
TCGATCAAGACAAATACCCCGCCGCCGTTTTCCAAATGGGCGGCTGGCAAACCGTTTGGAGCGGGCAAAAAACCTATAACGGTGTGGCCATTATCAGTAAAGAGCAGCCGCAAGATGTGATTGTCGGCCTGCCCGCTCTGCCCGACGACCCGCAACGGCGCGTGATTACCGCCACCATCGGCGGCATACGCGTGATTAATGTGTATTGCGTGAACGGCGAAGCGCCCGACAGCCCGAAATTCCAATATAAAAAACAATGGTTCGAAGCACTGACAGAATTTGTGCGCGACCAAATGGCACAGCATGAAAAATTAATCTTACTCGGCGATTTCAATATCGCCCCGACCGACTTGGATTGCTACGACCCTGAAAAATGGCATGAAAAAATCCACTGCACCAGCATCGAACGCTCATGGTTCCAAAAACTGCTGGATTTAGGCTTAACCGACAGCCTGCGCCACCGCTATCCCGAAGAGGTGATGTATACATGGTGGGACTATCGGGGCGCTATGTTCCAACGCAAACAGGGGTTGCGTATCGATCATTTATTGGTCACCCCCACCCTGCGCGACAGCCTGCAAGACGTACAGGTTGATTTAGAAGCCCGCGCCCAAGAACGTCCCAGCGACCATGCACCGGTTTGGGCAGAGTTTGCGCTTTAAAAATAGCTTTGACATTTAAAACATATTAAATCTAGGATATCCATAATCCTTGAAACTTTTCATATTATTTTTTCAAAGGAGATGACATGAAATATACTCTTCAAATCAATTATGCATTCTGTCATTACAAAAGGATATACCAATGATTAATCGCATTATTTTTAATCACTATCGCCGTTTAAAAGCTCCTTTAGAATTATCTTTTCATCAAAATATCAATGTACTTTCTGGCATGAATGGTACATGCAAATCTTCTATTTTATATTTAATCAGCAATGCTTTTAAGGCTGAGAATACAAAAACTACACTACTTAGCCCTAAATCTCAATTATTAATTATCAATAAAATTTCTGCTCAAATTAATCCTAAAATTGAACTATTAACAAAAGGTGACCGCAAATATAACAATCCTGCTCCTAATCATTCGGGAGCACTGTTTAAGATTGAATATGACAAAAATATAAAAATAGAATTTAGGCGACATAACTCTACTGAGCATGCAAAGTCTCGCTTTAGACTCATTCCTTCCCATGCAACCAAAGGGGAGGGACTGCCAACACTTCGTACAGTTTATCTAAGCCTTACAAGGCTGGTACCATTTGGTGAGTTAAGTGATGACACACCACAAAAAAAAGTCCACAAAGAACTTCCTAATGAGTACAACGATATTTTCCATACTCTAGTTAATGAAATTGCTGGCATTAAGATTCAAGAATCTAAGTCACAAATTATTGAAAACATTAAAACGCGAACAGAATATAATACTAATCAAGATGGTATTGACTCTAATACAGCTTCTGCTGGTGAAGATAACATTATTGTAATTCTCAAAAACTTAGTATTACTACGTTATTACTATGAACACTCCCCGAATTACCATACCGACAATTATCGCACCGCCTCCATATTACTAATTGATGAGCTGGATGCTACATTACATCCTGCAATGCAACTACGTCTACTAAATGTACTAATTCAATACTCTGAGGCATATAAAATACAAGTATTTTTTACTACTCATAGTCTATATTTGCTTAATAAATTATTAAGCGGCTCTTACAAAAAATATGTTAAAGTTAATTATCTAACTCACCAAGGTGATCATATTACTCTATTACCTGAGCCAAGTATTCAAAAAATTGAACGACATTTACAAGAAATTCAACAAAGAAGTTATAGCTATATTGCAAAGATTCCTATTTTTACTGAAGATGAAGAAGCACGGGTTATTTTAAATAGTATATTTGGCTATTTTGCAACACATTGCAAATATTTTAATCAGTTACGTACACATTTCCATTTCGTAGAGGCTAGTATTGGCTGCAACGTCTTGAAACAAATCTTCCAGGATACTTATCTTGATACCAATACCATGAACTCCATATGCATCTTAGATGGGGATAATACAGGACAGAAACAAACCAAACGTAATATCATTGTATTACCTGGCAGCAAAAGCCCTGAAAAAATGATTTTTGATTATTGTGAAGATTTATCAAATGGACGTGAATTTTGGGATAGTAATCCAGCTCTATCATCGGGTTTTACAAAGCAAAGATATACAAATGAAATCCAACCTCATATTTTAGACATACAAACGCAACTTAATACTACTAAAAATGAAGGTGGATCCACCAAGGGAATGGAGAGGACTTTAAATAAAGAACTTTTTAAGCAGCACCGTGAAGAGTTCACACTTATTTTAGATTATTGGTTAGATAATCATTATAATGAATTGGAACAATTCTATCGTGATTTACGTTTCTGCTTCCGACAAGTTGCATTATTACATAAACTTGATCCAGAATCATGGCCTCAAGAAGCCAAATTACAAACTCAAAGGATCTAACGCTACCTAAGATCACCCTATATGATATTGAAAATCTTTCTAATAAAGTTTAATTTATGGCCGGACACTCAAAACCCCTTACCCCTTTACGCTACCCCGGTGGCAAAGGGGCTTTTGCACCGTTTGTTAAATCAGTAATTGAGGCTAATGATTTAAAAGGTGGCCATTATTTAGAACCATTTGCAGGTGGTGCGGGCGTTGCATTGGATTTACTTTTTAACGGCTATGCCTCTGACATTCATATCAATGATGCTGATCCCGCAATTTATCATTTTTGGCGTTCCATGGTTAAAGATACAGATAATTTTTTGCGGTTACTTGAACAAACCCCTTTAAACATTAATGAATGGGAGCATCAAAAAAATATTCTTAACCAACCTGATAATTATTCATCATTAGAACATGGCTTTGCTGCTTTCTATCTCAACCGTACAAACCGGTCCGGTATCCTGAAAGCAGGCGTAATCGGGGGCAAAGCTCAAAACGGGACATACAAGTTGGATGCACGCTTTAATAAAGTTCGTTTAGCCAGTTTGATTACTCGTATTGCTAAATATTCGGCATCTATCCATATTTATCACTTAGATGCATTAGATCTGCTTGGACAGGTAGATGATTTATTGCCCCCGCAATCATTAGCCTATCTTGACCCCCCTTACTATGTAAAAGGACAAGGACTTTACCGAAATTTTTACAACCATGATGATCATGTTGCTATCTGTCAAGCATTAGCCACAATCAACACACCTTGGATTGTATCCTACGACAATTGTGATGAGATTAAAGAAATATACAAGGATTATCGACAAGATGAGTATTTTTTAGCTTATTGTGCTTATAAAAAAACCAAAGGCTCTGAAGTAATGATTTATAGCGACAGTATTAATATCCCCGCTAGGAAATAATCAGGTTCATAAAAAAGTTTAATATCCACTTTGTAATTATTTATTCCAAACTATTCGAAAATATATAAATTTTAAATAACATATGGAATACTAGAACGCTTCTATAATAAAAACTGCTGACACATATCAGCAGTTTTTATTATTTATATTTCCCAATTTAAAACCCGTTTTCCATCATAATCTGCCCCGGCACACGGTTGCGGTGCATGGCGAAGCCCATATCCATCAGGGCTTGGAAAGTATCTTTCACCATAGCGGGATTGCCGCATACCATAAAACGGGTATCTTGCGGCGTAAACGGCAGTTTCATGGCATCGGCAAGTTCGCCGTTTCGCAGCAACTCCGGCAACCGTTTGCCAAGCGCGCCATCGGCAGCCTCGCGTGTGACCACAGGCACAAAGTGCAGTTTGTGGAAATGCTCGTCAATCAGCGGGTGTTCGGCCAAAGCGGCAATACGGCCGCTAAAAATCAACTCGTCGGCATAAGAAACGGAATGTGCCAAGCCGATATGTTCGAAACGCTGCCAGATTTCAGGCTGTTCCAAAATCGATAAAAACGGCGCAATGCCCGAACCGGTACACAGCAAAATCAAATCCTTGCCATCGGGGAAGCGTTCGGGTAGTAAAAATCCGGTCGCGGTTTTGTCCAACAATATTTTATCGCCCTCTTTTAAAACAGCCAGCTTGGCAGACATCGGGCCGTTTTCAATTAAAACCGCAAAATATTCCAAAGTATCCGCATATTCCGCAGAAACCACCGAATAGGCGCGCCAGATAAAGCCTTCACCATCGTGGAATCCCAAGCGCGAAAACTGGCCGGCGGCAAAGCGGTAGGCTTCGGGGCGGGTAATGGCAAAAGTCATCAGTTTCGGGGTGTGGTGTTTTACCCATAATACGGTTTCTTCGGTGTATTTGGCTTCCGGTGCAGCAGTCATATCGGTTTCCTGTTTGAAGTGTTTCAGACGGCCTGTTTAAATAAACAGCGATAACATATGGTTCGGATTATACCTAAAGGCCGTCTGAAACACATGGCGTGTAAAGCGGATAAATCAAGCGGATTGGTAAGATTATTTTAGAATAATAAAGTGCAAATCGACCACGCCGCCTTGTGATTCGGGTAAAATGCGTTTTTTGTTATCCACATCACAACGTACGCATGACCACTCAGAAACCTTCTAAAATCCGATACTGGCTGTTGGCCGCTGTTGCCATTGTGTTCGACCAAATCACCAAACTGGCGATATTGAAAAATTTTCAATTCGCCGAACGCCTGAATATTATCCCCGATTTTTTTGACCTGACTTTGGTTTACAACACCGGTGCCGCATTCAGCTTTTTGGCCGATGCCGGCGGCTGGCAAAAATATGTTTTCTTGGCTTTGGCGGTCGTTATCAGTTTTTATCTGGCGCGCGCCATTATCCGGGACGATTTCGGCACATGGGGCAAAATCGGTGCTGCCATGGTTATCGGCGGTGCGTTCGGCAATGTTATCGACCGTTTGGTTTACGGCCACGTTGTTGATTTTTTGTTATTTTATTGGAAAGACTGGTATTATCCGGCTTTTAATATTGCCGACAGCTTTATTTGCGTCGGCGCCGTTCTACTGGTTTTAGACGGTTTTAAACATAAGAAAAACGATACCCAAACTCAAGAGGCCGTCTGAAAAGACGTTTAATGAAAATTTTATGATAAAAAAAACCATTATCTTAGCCAACCCGCGCGGCTTTTGCGCCGGTGTGGACCGCGCCATCAGTATTGTAGAGCGTGCATTAGAAGAATTCGGCGCGCCGATTTATGTACGCCACGAGGTGGTACACAATAAATTCGTTGTCGACAATCTGCGCGAAAAAGGCGCTATTTTTATCGAAGATTTAGCCGATGTGCCGGAAGGGGCAACGCTGATTTATTCCGCACACGGCGTTTCCAAAGCGGTTCAGGACGAAGCGGCCGAACGTGGTTTTCAAGTATTCGATGCCACCTGCCCGCTGGTCACGAAAGTACACAAAGAAGTTTCCCGCTTAGATTCGCAGGGTTATCAGATTATTATGATTGGCCATGCCGGCCACCCCGAAGTGGAAGGCACAATGGGGCAATTGCCGAAAGATACCATGCTGTTGGTCGAAACGGTGGATGATGTTGCCCGTTTAAATGTGCGCAATCCCGATAAGCTCGCCCATGTCAGCCAAACCACCCTATCGGTGGACGAAACCCGCGATATTATCGAAGCTTTGCAAGCACGTTTCCCGAATATCCGCAGCCCGCATAAAGAGGATATCTGCTATGCCACCACCAACCGTCAGGAAGCCGTCAAAGACTTAGCTGCCGAATGCGATATTGTGATTGTGGTCGGCTCGCCCAACTCATCCAACAGCAACCGTTTGCGCGAAGTGGCGGCTTTGCGTGGAGTGGATTCTTATATGGTCGACAATGCCGGCTATCTGCAACGCGAATGGTTTGAAAACAAAAGCCGTGTCGGCGTAACCGCCGGCGCGTCGGCACCGGAAGTTTTGGTACAGGAAGTGATTGAAACCATTCAAAGCTGGGGACACGATACCGTACGCGAAGGCGAAGGCGTAGAAGAAAGCATTGTTTTTGTATTACCCAAGGCATTGCGTAAAGAATAAATGATTTTTTACTGAATTATGAACGCTTTTATAGTATGCTGTAAAAACCGGCAACTCAAATAAAGGCGAATAAAATGAAATATTTATTCTTAAGTCTTAGCGTATTGTTATCATTATCGGCCTGCTCGGTTATGGATGAATACTATGGCAACGGCCCATCGGCCGAAACATGTTATGGTTTAGGCAATCCGGCCTGCGTTCGGGAAGGTCATCGTGACAGCGTAGAAATGCGCCCGGAAATGACGGTAGATGAACTGAATAAATCCCGAAGTGGGCAATAATTAGCGGGCATCACCCGTTAAAAACTGAATAAGCTTTACTAAAATGTCAGGCCGTCTGAAATCATTTTCAGACGGCCTTATTCATTACTATCAATACTATCAATCAAATATCCGAATCATCGGTTAAATACACTTTTTCACCATGATCACGCGGCATAATCAGATTCATCAGCAAGGCTGCCACGCCGCCCATACAAATCGGATTTTGAAAAAGCTCTTTCACCGGCAGCAGGGCGAACACTTCCGGCTTAAAGCTCACCCCCAAACCCAATCCGATAGAAGTCGCCGCAATCACCGCTTCCCTGCGGTTAATACCGTTGGTCATAATAATCCGTACACCGGCAATGGCAATCAGGCCGAACATCAACACCATCGCACCGCCAATCACAGGGCTCGGAATCGTTGTAAAAGCACGGCCGACTATGGGGAACAAACCTAACAACACCAAAATCACCGCAATGTATTTACCGACATGGCGCGAAGCCACACCCGTCATCTGAATCACACCGTTGTTTTGGGCAAACGTTGTTAGCGGAAGCGAACCGAGCGCCGTTGCAATCACGGAAACCAAACCATCTGCCAACACACCGCCGCGCAAACGTTTCCGAAATACTGCACCCTCATAATCCTCGCCGGATACCATTGCCGTTGCCGTTAAATCGCCGACAGCTTCAAAAATACTCAGCAGATACACCAATCCCGCCACCAGAAACGCGGTCCATTGAAAATCAAAACCGTATTTAAACGGCACCGGCACGGTTATCAGCGGCAAATCGTTTAATACGGAAAAGTCCACCATTCCCAAAAACAAGGCCACCACATAACCGGCAATCATCCCCACCGCAATACCGCTCATGCGCAATAGCGGGTTTTTCAGGCTGTTAAAAAACAGCACCACCACCAACACAAACGCCGCCAATGCGATATTCTGCCAAGAGCCGAAAGTATTATTACCCATCGCAGCAAAGCCGCCGCCGAATTCGGTAATCGCCACACCAATCAGGCTCAAACCAATCATCATTACCACCACACCGCTCACCGTCGGCGTAATCACTTTTTTCAGATAAGGCAGCAACCATGCCGAACCGGCCACTAAAAAAGCGCCGACAAAGGCCACGCCCAACAGCGCCGACACCATGGCATGTTCGTCCAGCCCCTGCTCCTGCATGCCCAAACCCAAAGAAATCATCACGCCGACAAAAGAGAAGTTCACCGACTGAATCGACAACAGCCCCGACCCGACCGGCCCGAAGCGGTTCACCTGAAGAAACGTGCCGATACCCGAAGCCACCATCGCCATCGAAACCAGATAAGCCGTCATCTCGGGCGGCAATTTCAACGCCCCGCCGACAATCAACGCCGGCGTAATCATCGGCACAAAAATCGCCAATAAGTGCGTGATGGCGCTCAGAAGTGCATTCGCAAACGGCGGTTTATCTTCCAACCGGTAAACCAAATCAATATCATGGTTTTTCGGGTTTGGCGCAGCAGCCATATTTCATTCCTTTTCATATAAAATTTCGATGGTTTGAATCAAACATATGAAAACCTATCCAATCACACAGGCATCCGCCCTGATTTATCAGCAATTGGCAGTTTAGTTATATGTAATCAAACGATAAAAAATGTAAGCATGAATTGTAAGCAATTTGGCCGCCTACTTCAATTTTCATCACCCCTTTACCACCGAAAAACATTGCCTGTTCAGCATAACAGCATAGAAACAGGCTATCCGAACATGCTTATCGGCTTTCAGACGGCCTCAAAAACCTTTGCAAACCTTTGCAGGCCGTCTGTAATCAATGTTTCACATCAATTACAAAGTAGGCTACAATCAATCTAATTTTACCGAACGTTTGAGAAATAAAGGCTTTACCATGTTAAAAGGTAGTTTGGTTGCCCTGGTTACCCCAATGAATCAGGATGGCAGCGTCAATTTCGACCAACTCAAAACCCTTATCGACTGGCATATAGAAAGCGGAACCGATGCCATTGTTGCCGTAGGCACAACCGGCGAAAGTGCCACTTTACCGGTCGAAGAACATTTGGCCGTTATCGAAGCCACCGTCCGCCATGCCGATAAACGTATCCCCATTATTGCCGGCACCGGCGCCAACAATACCGCCGAAGCCATCGAGCTTTCCAAAGCCGCCGAGCGTTTGGGGGCGGACTGTACGCTTTCCGTCGTCCCCTATTACAACAAACCTTCGCAAGAAGGCATGTATCAACATTTCAAAGCCATTGCCGAAGCCACTGCCATCCCCATGATTCTTTACAACGTGCCCGGGCGTACCGTTGTGAACATGACCAACGAAACCATTTTAAGACTGGCCGAAATCCCCAATATTATCGGGGTGAAAGAAGCCAGCGGCGATATCGCCCGCGAAACCGACTTAATTAACCAAGCACCCGAAGGTTTTGCCGTTTATTCAGGTGACGACCCCACTGCATTGGCTTTTATGCTATGCGGCGGCGACGGTGTGATTAGCGTAGCCGCCAATGTTGCGCCTAAAGAGTTTGCCGATATGTGCCACGAAGCGGCTGCCGGCAATAATGCCCAGGCCCGCTTATTAAACAAACAATTGATTCCCGTTTATGACGTTATGTTTTGCGAACCCAGCCCGGCCGCACCCAAATGGGCACTTTCCCAATTAGGCAAATGCAACCCTTATGTGCGCCTGCCCATTGTCGAACTTTCTTCAGACGGCCAAGCCAAAGTATATAACGCCTTGAAAAAAGCCAAACTGATTTAACCATAGGAATATAGGAATAACCGTATGAACCGTATCAAGCCGGTAATATTAACCACTGCGCTTATCAGCCTTGCAGCCTGCTCAAGCAACAAACAAGAACAACCGCAACTGGACTATCAAAGCCAAACCCGCAAGATTGTCAGTCTTGACGTACCGCCTGATCTCACCAACCCCGATCAAGGCAATATGTACAACATTCCGGCCGGCAGCGGTGCCGTACGCGCCAGCGATCTCAACCGTAGAAATACGGCGCAACAACAAGCCGCCAACCAAACCGTCCTACAAGGCGTTAAAGGCGTTCATTTGGAACGCGACGGCAGCCAACGCTGGTTGGTTATCGACGGCAAACAACCTGCCGAAATCTGGCCGTTGTTGAAAGTATTCTGGCAGGAAAACGGCTTCAATATCCAATCGGAAGAACCCGCTATCGGCCAAATGGAAACCGAATGGGCAGAAAACCGCGCCAAAATCCCGCAAGACGGCTTGCGCCGTTTGTTTGAACGTGTCGGCTTAGGTGGTATTTACTCCACCGGTGAACGGGATAAATTTATCGTCCGTGTCGAACAGGGTAGAAACAATACAACCGATGTATTCTTTGCCCATAAAGGCATGATAGAGGTATATACCGATAAAGAAGAAGATACCACCATGTGGCAGCCGCGCCCTAACGACCCGAACCTTGAAGCTGCTTTCTTGGCCCGCTTTATGCAATATTTGGGCGTAGATGCGGCACAAGCCGAACAAGCTCTGGGCAATAGTGTTGCCGCCTCACGCACTGCTTCCGATTTGGCTACAATTGAAGGTAACACCCTGTTGTTACAAGGCAACTACGACCGCAACTGGCGCCGTACCGCATTGGCACTTGACCGTATCGGCTTAACCGTTATCGGCCAAAATGCAGAACGCCATGCGCTATTGGTGCAACCCGCCCCTCAAGAAGGCCAAGCGGTTACCGAAACCAAACCCGGCTTCTTCAAACGGATCTTCGGTAGAAAAAAAGCAGCCGAACCCGTACAACAAGAACGACCGGAATTAATCGTTTATGTAGAGCCGGTGGCCAACGGAACCCGTTTACATTTGCTAAACAGAGACGGCACTGCCTATCAGGGACGCGACGCCTCAACTTGGTTGAGCCGACTGCATACCGAACTACGCTGATTCATTCAATCCACTATACTCAAAACGGCTTTCGATATACGAAAGCCGTTTTTCTTTACGATATACAATAAAAATATCTATATCTTTAACCACAATAGCCAGTGTTCCCCTATATGCCGAATAGCGCCGGAAAGATTACATCATCGCGGTTCTTATCTGCCAACTCATCAATCAATAAGATCAAAATACACGGTATCTGAAAACAAGACATTATTCAGATAATCAACATATAGTAAATATATTGCTTCCTAATTATTGACAATCTCTTTACAATTGTTATGATATAACATTTCATTCATAAAACTAATGAATCAAATGGCAAATCAAAAAACTTATTGGGCATTTCTGCTTCCTATTTCATCCGTAGCTTTGGCCAATCCATCGGAAACAGCAGTACAAACGGTGGAAATGGATACCATTTCCGTTCAGGCCAAGCGTTATTCCAACCGTGTCGGCGGGCAACAGATATGGAATCAACAAAAATTAGCCGATTATCCTAAAAGCAATAGTACGATCAACGACTTATTGAGAACCACACCCGGCGTACAATTTTCCAAAACCGAAGGAACCGCCGATAGTGTCGGTGAAATCTCGCCGCCCAATATTTCTTTTCACGGCGAGAAATTTTATAACAATCAATTTACTATCGACGGCGTGGGCAACAACAGCAATTTCAATCCGGCACACAATGGCTCGGATACCCAGCTTGATGCCGACACCATTAATTCTCACACTACCGGCGAATTACCTGCCGGACACCCACAGGCTTTTTGGGTCAGCCCTTCTTTATTAGAACGTTTATCGGTTTATGACAGCAATGTTCCTGCCAAATACGGCCGCTTTACCGGCGGCGTGGTCGATGGAAACCTAATCAAAGCCGACAAAACCCAAGCATCGGGAAGTTTGTCGTACCGGACATCCCGAGATCAGTGGACGCATTACTATATTGATCCGCTTTATGCCGACGAATACCGTGCCGGACAATCACCCGACACACAGCCCAAATTTAGGAAACATGAATCCAACCTGATAGTGAACCAACCAATCGGTGAAGATTCCGCTGTTTTATTTGCCTATAACCGCCAGCAGTCATCCATTCCGCTTTACCATCAACATCTAAACCAATACACCAAACAAAAGCGCTTGGCTGAAACGTTTTTATTGAAAGGCACACACTATCTCGATGAAAACAATGTTCTTTCCGCCACTGCGATGTATTCCCCCCACTCCGCTACATATTATCCGGCGAACTATAAAGACGGGCGGTTTACCAACAGCGGCGGCGGTTGGCGCGTTGACTTAGACTGGGAACACGATGCCGATTTTGGCAAAATGTACAGTAAACTGAGCTATCGGCGTACCGAAGAAAAAACGGCATACGATCACGACAACCTTTATCGTTACCGCGACAATACGCCATCCATCAATTGGACGACACACCCCGAAGTGGAAGAAGCCGCACGAGGCGGCATCGGCACCAGCCGCTCTTTCGGCAATCATTGGAATATCCAACAAAATTTTGAATTCAACACGTTAAACTGGGGCGAATCCAACCACACCCTCAATGCAGGCTGGGAAGCCGAATATGCAAACCAAGGCTTTGAGCGGAAAAAACCCACTATTATATACAGTGGTTCGACGTACACCGACCGCCAAGATTGTACCGACTGTATTCCCGGCGAACAGTTTTTTACCGGCTATGCATACAATTACCCAGCCCACATCAAGGTTGGCACACACAATCTTGCCCTATACCTAGAAGACCAAATCGAAACCGAAAACTGGCTGTTAAGGCCCGGTATCCGGTTGGACTATAACGGTTTTCTCAAAAATACCGATATTGCGCCCAGATTCGCCTTCCAATACCGCCTACCCATTAAAGCGGCTGATCTACATCTAATCGGTGGTGCCAACCGTTATTATGGCCGCGAGATGCTGACCTATAAACTACGCAGCGCCTATGTTTTCCAAAGAAATTTCGACCGTTTCGATATCGATGATCCGTGGACGTCGCGCGAACTGGCCGAACCCCGCTACGACACCAGCGAGCTCAAAACCCCATATAGCGACGAACTCAATCTCGGTATCCGTCAATATATCGGCAATAGCGAATGGCAGCTTAAATGGGTTCGCCGTAAAAGTAGAAATCAATTCCTCACCCAAGAGCGTATCGGCGACGATGGCCTAACCTACCGTGTTTTAAGCAATACCGGACGTGCCGACAATGATACTTTCACCTTCAATGCCGGCCTAAACCGCCCTTGGCAATTGGGTGCGGTAGAGCTGGATTGGCAAGTCGGCGCCGAATACAACAAACGCCGCTCGAATCAAATCGGCACTTTCCAAAATTATGACTGGGACGAGTGGAATGTTAAAAAAGTGATAGTTGACGGCACTTTGAAAAACCCCGACCAACTACCGGCTATGGACTTTAACCAACCGTGGACAGCTTTTCTCGAAACCCGGTTGGCCATACCGAAATGGCATTTCAAATGGCTGCAACGCCTGCGCTATTCCGCCCCGCATGCTGAATACATTCAAGAAAATATCCGCTGCACCCCCGACAGAGCCAACCTTTGCCAAGGCTATGTCGGCAATCTGAGTAAGTTTGATCGGATTCGCTACAACAGATCTTTATTGGCCGACTGGCATTTCTCATGGGAAAAACCACTGGCAAAAACACAAATGTTAGAACTCAATTTCGATATATTGAATGTATTCAACCGTAAAATTGTCGGTAGAAAAATAAATACCCCGGAATGGCAAGAGAAAAAGCGCGATCTCTCTTATAAAATAGGCCGTCAGTTCTGGTTTGGTGCCAAATACTCTTGGTAATATATCCATCTTAAAGGCCGTCTGAAAAGTTTTCAGACGGCCTTTCAAACATTTCATTCAACAAACGGATATTTTCAGATAAGATTACGTTTGCTTGAAAATCGGAAAAACGAGGATAATAACAATATGGATGATAACAAACAGAAATTGCAAGAAGGTCTGAACAAACTAGGCCTCACCCTTTCCACCGTACAACAATTGCTGTTGCTCGAATATGTTTCGCTATTAAAAAAATGGAACAGCACTTATAACCTAACCGCCCTGCGCGACGAATCCACCATGATTAGCCATCATGTGTTAGACAGCCTCACCCTGCTGCCTTATATCGAAGGCACGCAAACATTAATGGATGTCGGCTCAGGCGGCGGTATGCCGGGGATTCCCACCGCTATCTGTCGGCCGGATTTGCAAATCACCTTATTAGATTCCAATACCAAAAAAACCTCTTTTTTACAGCAGGCCGTGATTGAATTGGGCTTAACTAATGTTACCGTTACCGGCGGACGGGTAGAAGCGATGCACGATAAAAAAGTAGATGTTGTCACCAGCCGTGCCTTTGCCGAATTGGCCGACTTTATTACTTTAACCAAGCATCTGCTCAACGACAACGGCTACTGGGCCGCCATGAAGGGCGTTTATCCTTATGAAGAATTGGAACATATTCCTGATTGGGTTGAAGTGGTGAAAGTAGAAAAAATCGAAGTGCCTATGTTGGCCGCCGAACGGCATATGGTGATTATGAAACCGAAATCATAAAGCAGATAACTATTATATTAAAGGCCGTCTGAAAGATTATTTTCAGACGGCCTTTAATCATCTTGTAAATAAAGCGTTTCATTACTATGCACGATGACCGACCGCAACAAACTTTTCCTGATTCGCCAGCACATATTCAACAGCGGCAGCTAAGTCTTCATCAGCCGCTTCGTAATAATCACCGTCTGCTTCTTCAAATACATCAAACTGCGCTCGGATTTCATCCAACGGCTTATCTTGCTCGGCCAGCTTTTCTATGGCTTCACCATACTTAAGATAAAGGGCTTTTGCTTTATCTATCACCTTTGGGGTCGGTTTGATACGCCAGCGGCGCAAACTGTCTGCCACGGGGTTCATAAAAATATATTCGCCATAGCCTGCGGCAATCAGCTGCAAAAATCCGCCTTCCTGCACTTGGCTGTCGAGATAGCAATACGCCAGCAGGGTATGCTGTTCGTCATTAAGCGCATCCATCCCGTGCGCTTCGCTGTATTCGATATAAGCCGCTGCCAAAGTATAAAGAAACTCGGCAGGGTTTTGCGGATCCAAGCTGTTTAAATCGATTATCTGTTCAGCCATACAAACCTACACCTCGATACGGTTGGGGGTAAACGTTTCCCATTTGTTGCACGCCGGGCAATGCCAGAAAAACACTTGCGATTTAAAATGGCAGTTGCGGCAACGGTACATCACCGATTTTTGCAATTGCCGCCCGATAACCGAACGCATCATATCGGCATCGGCTTTCCATTCGGGATTCAATTCGCTCAATTGCAAACCGAGCAAACGGTATACACCGCTTAAATCGGGCTTCTGGCGCACCAACTCAACGGCCGTTTGCGCCGCTTGGCTTTCTCCTTCCAGCAACAAGGATTTTTCATAAATCACATTGATTAAGTCCAGCTGGGGAAAGGTTTTCATATAACCAATTAAAATATTCAAACCCTCACGCGGTTTGCCCAAAGCATCATAGGCATCATACAAGCGCTCGCCGACCATGCTCAGATATTCGTGGTTTTGCTTTTCGATGGCGGTATAGGCATCAATAGCGGCACCGAAATTGCCCTGCTTCTGTTCGACATCACCCAAAATCATATTGGCACGGGTACATTTTTTATTGATATCCAACGCCTTATGCGCATATCCGCATGCCGCTTCAAAATCGGAACGAAACAGGGCAGCCTGCGCCAGTTCGCAATAGAATTGCGCAGTTTCAAACTGATAGGTGCGCTCGTCGTGGCTCAACAATTGCGCCATTTCAATGGCTTTTTCCCAATCGCGGTCTTGTTGGTAAATGCCCAATAAAACCTGCCGTGCTTCTTTGGCCATATTGCCGTTTTGCAAATTCAAAAAAATCTGCTCGGCACGGTCTACCAATCCGGCACTTTGGTAATTCTGCCCCAACTCAAACAACACCCGCTCACGCTTATCGCCCACGGTATCGGGCGAATCAAGCAAAGCCTGATGCATGTGGATGGCCTTATCATTCTCACCGCGCTGGCGGTACAGCTTACCTAAAGTCAGGTTCAAATCATAAGATTGCGGCTGTTGATCAATCACCTCTGCCAATTCCCGTGCGGCTTTGCCGGTTTTTCTATCCACTAAGGCATCAAGGCTTTTATAAAAACCGCTGGGCACGGATTTGGCCTGCTTCAATACGGTTTTCATATCCACCCGTGCGGCAAACCAACCCATAGCAAAAAATACCGGTAATAAAATAATCGGCAACAGCAACATCCAGATTTCGGTTTCCATGCAGACTTATTCCTTGTGTTCGGTCGGCATGGTCGTGTTGGCGGCAGGATTGTGCGGCACCAATAAATCCTGTTCGGTCAGGCGGGCAGTTTTTTTCACTTCAGCACGCAAACGGTTATTTTCACCGCGCAGAGTCAGCAAACGGCCGAATAATGCGAATACGCCGAAAATCGCACCCACCACAAACGCGCCGAATAAAACGACGATTAAAGGCGTATTGATGCCTTGTGCCGGTAAATAGAAAAATGCTACCTGTTGGGTATTGCTGATAGCCAGCAATAACAAAATCAATAAAATAAGTAATTTGATAATGCCGGAAATAATTTTCATCAAATTCTCCGATTCTTTATTCTCTAAAAGTTAGCGGCCGGATACCTATCAGCGGCATCCGATTAATTTAACAGTTTAAACGATTTAACTGTTTTCGTGTATATATGCATGGTTTCCCCGATATGTCGGATACTCTGCCTCAAACCCGAAACTCATCGGCCAATATAAGCCATATAACGAAGTACACCTTTAAAATCATTAAATTACCATACCGCAACGCTGGAATTCCATGCTTGATATACATACCCTATTGCTTTGTCTATTCGGTTTTAGGCCGTCTGAAATAAATCTTTTCAGACGGCCTCCATACTTCATTGATACAATATCGCTTTTCGTTTTCTTAAAACTGCCGCAATGCGGTTTGATTGTTGATTATGGCGCAAAACCCTTCTAAAAAAACTTGGCTTTCGGCCATAGGCGCTTATGGCGACCGCCGTGCCATCACATTATTCTTTCTCGGCTTTTCCGCCGGTATTCCGATTCTGTTGATTTTTTCCAGCCTGTCGTTATGGCTGCGCGAAGCCGGTGTCGACCGCAGTACCGTTACCATGTTCAGTTGGGCGGCATTGGCCTATTCGTTTAAATTCGTGTGGGCGCCACTGATTGACTCGCTACCGCTACCCCTACTCACACGGGTATTGGGCAAACGGCGCGGCTGGCTGCTATGGTCTCAGTTGGCGGTGATTGCGGCTATTTGCTGCATGGCGTTGGTTGACCCTGTTAACGATACCGCGCTGGCCTATATGGCCGCAGGGGCGGTATTGCTGGGCTTTTCTTCCGCCACACAAGATGTGGTGATTGATGCTTACCGTATCGAAGCGGCCGCCGATAATGTGGCGATGCAGTCGGTTACCGCCGCTACTTACAATGCCGGCTATCGGCTGGGGATGATAGTTGCCGGTGCCGGTGCGCTGTTTTTAGCCGCTATGCTCGGTTCACACGAACAAGCTTATGTTTATCGGGCTTGGCAGCAAACTTATTTCATTATGGCGGGGGTTATGGGCATCGGCGTGCTGACTACGCTGTTGATGCGCGAACCGCCGGTATCCGATATACGGAATATATCGCGCCCGACTGCCGACAATCTGCGGCTGGTGTTTCTGTTTGTTGTTTCGGTAGGCGGTTTTGTGGCGGTGTTCGCACAAGTAGGCCGTATGCTGCCGGAAACGGCGAGCCCGATATCGGGGCTTTTATGGGAAGCATTACGACTATGTAGCGCCGTTATCGCCGCCGCACTGATTGGCAGCGGTATTGTGAAAAGCGGTTTGGTACCGAAACAATTGGCTGTTGACACTTGGATTCATCCGATTACCGATTTTTTCAAGCGCTACGGCGAATCCGCCCTATTACTGCTCGCACTCATCGGCGTTTACCGTATTTCGGATATTGTTGCCGGGGTGATTTCCAATGTGTTTTATCAGGATATGGGGTTTAGCAAAGAAGAAATTGCCGCCGCCGTGAAAACATTCGGCGTGGTAATGGCGGTTGCCGGTGGTTTCTTGGGCGGCCTGCTGTCGCAAAAGTTTGCATTGATGAAAATGATGATGGCCGGAGCGGTCTTGGCTTCCATCACCAATCTGCTGTTTGTCGTGCTGGCCTATCGCGGCCATGATGTCGCTTTTATGTATTTGGCGGTCGGCTTCGACAATCTCGCTTCCGGTTTGGCCGGCGCGGTCTTTATTGCGTTTTTATCGGCTTTAACCAATATCCGTTTTACCGCCGTTCAATATGCTATTTTCAGTTCGCTGATGACCTTACTGCCCAAAACATTAGGCGGCTATTCAGGGGCAATGGTCGATAAAATCGGCTACCCCGGCTTTTTCACCCTAACCACCCTGCTCGGCGTACCCGTACTAATCTTGGTATATTGGGCGGAAAAACGTTTGTTTGGAAAAACACCCGCCGAAGCCGGTAGAGAAAAACCATAAAACCCCAAAATATATCGAAACAGGCCGTCTGAAAACGTTTCAGACGGCCATAAGTTCAAATCTAATCATCAGAATACCGCAATCAATAGACAAATCATTCTGCCTAGATGCACTTACCTTGTTTTACGGATTCCGGCTCTTTTTTCAGGTGGATATACAGGAAATACAACAAGGCCGAGATACCCCCGCTTATTCCATGCCTACTTAAGGAAAAACCATCGCTAATCGGTATGCCGTCGAATCCGGCAAACCAATGCAGCAAGTCAAACACCAAAGATATACCGAAGCCGATAAGTAATAATATTTTCCAATGACGATAAGTATTTTGAATATTTATTTGCATATAGGTGATCCAACCTAACTTTTTATCTAGTCTGTTTTCAGACGGCCTTAGTTGATTTTATTATATAAAAAATGACTATGCTTCGGTAACAAACTCACGCGAATAGGTTTTTTCGCAATAATGGCATTTTAATTTGGTTTGCCCGCCGGCACTTTTCACATAAAAACGGCTTTTCACCGGTTCGCCGTGGCTGGCACAATTCGGATTCGGACAGCGGAATACTTCGCTAATGGTATCCGGTAGGCACAAATGGCGTTTTTCGACTACTTTGAATTGCTCAATCACATTCACGGTGGCTTCCGGCGCAAACAATGCCAAACGGTTAGACGCCTGTTCGTCTAAATGAACACCTGAAATTTTAATAATGTCTTTGCTGCCGTGGCTGCGGCTCGGTAGATTGAAGCCTACAGTAACGGCATTACCCGGATGCAGCAATTTGAACTGCCTGAGAATCGCCAAGCCCTGCCCGGCAGGAATGTGGTCGATAACGGTGCCGCTTTCAATGGCTTCTACGCTGTATTGTTTTTTTTCCATGATTTTGCCCTTTTCACACTCAAACTTCTTCATTCAAAATCAGCGATAAAATCGCCATGCGCGCATAAACGCCGTTGGTGGCCTGCTGGAAATAATAGGCATAAGGCGTGCTGTCGACATCGGGGTGTATTTCGTCCACCCGCGGCAACGGATGCAGAATACGCAGATTGTCTTTGGCATTGCCCAACATCGATGCGTGCAGGTTGAATTTACCTTGGATTTTGGCAAACTCCTGCTCATCAAAACGCTCGCGCTGAACACGGGTCATATACAGAATATCGGCCCACTCAATCGCCTCTTCCAACGAAGACATCACCTGATAACGGCAACCGGCTTCATCCAACTCTTCGGTAATATAGGTCGGCATGGCCAAACTCGGCGGGGACACAAAAGCAAATTCGCAATGCCAGCGTTTTAAGGCTTGGGCAAGCGAATGAACGGTACGCCCGTATTTCAAATCGCCGCACATGGCAATTTTCAGGTTTGACAACGTTCCCTGCGTTTCATAAATGGTTACCAAATCCAACAGTGTCTGGCTGGGGTGTTGATTGGTGCCGTCGCCCGCATTAATCACCGGCACGCTGGAAAATTCGGCCAACACCCTTGCGGCACCGTCTTTGGGATGGCGTTGGATAATGGCATCGGTGTAGCTGGAAATAATACGGGCGGTATCGGCTAATGTTTCCCCTTTTTTCGCGCTGGTACTGGCGCCGTCGGAAAAACCGATCACTTTACCGCCCAACCGTTGCACGGCCGTTTCAAAAGACAAACGGGTACGGGTTGAAGGCTCGAAAAAACACGACCCGATCAAGCGCCCTGCCAATAAATCGCTACGCGGCCGGGCTTTCAAATCCAGCGCGGTATGTAGCAATAATTCCAATTGCGGCGTGGTCAGATCAGAGATGGAAATGACATTCTGACGGTAAAGCGGATTAGGCATGATATTCCCTTATTCCATAAAAAAGCCCGTTCAAATACGGGCGCAATATTCAGAAAACAACAAAACCGCTGCAACATGCAGCACGGTAAATACAGCAGTGTGCGAATAATATAGGCATAGCGGTTTGGCAAACAGAAATTTTATCGAATTATCGCACAAACAAGAGGCCGTCTGAAAGTATTGTTTCAGACGGCCTCTTGTTTTACAAATACGAAATAATGGTTATCGGCCGACACTGATATGGGAAGTTTCCACACCGCCTTTGATTTCACCATAAACCTCGGTGCCGCCCGAACCGGGCTGCGATGCACAGGCAGCCAATAATAAAACCGCCAATAAAGGATAAAGTTTACCCATACCGCCTCTCTAGTCTAAATAATCAATAAAATGAAATGCATCAATTTCAAAACCGTTTTCTAAATACAAACGGTGCGCCGGCGTACAAGCCGTACCGACATTCGCCTTAACATGAACCTCACGAATGCCCGACTCTTTGGCAATGCTTTTCACTTCTGCCAATAAACGGGCGGCATAACCTTTAGAACGGCCTTGCGGTATCGTGACAATATCATCAATGTGGATATGACGGCCTCCGGATAAATTGGTTTGCTCACGGAAACCGCATACGGCAACCGCGTTGGCCTTACCCTCTTCAAAAATACCCAACAAACGATACCCCTGAGGGCGTTGTTGTTGGTTCACCTGTTCGACAAAACGGGCCACATCTTTAACGGATGTCCGTAAAATACTCAAGGCGGCAAAAGCCACTTCTGTTTCTTGCTCGCCGATCTCTCGCAACACGGTGCTGGCGGCATGAGCTTCAGCCTCGGCTTCAGGCTGTTTCACTTCTTCGGCAGCAGGCTGCACTTGCGCTACAGATGGCGCGGTTTCTGCTTTTTCAGCTTGCGCCGCTTTGGCTTTGGCTTCCTGTTCGGCCGCTAATGTATCATAGTCCAACACGCGCAAATCATTATCGGCGGCAAAATCCATCAGAAATCGGAACATCGGCGGATTAATATTTTCCAACTGCCTATCAATCGCGACACAACGAACTTTATCAATCAATACCGGACGGACAAATTCGTCATAAGAAAGCCGGTGGCCTTTATCGAAAGAAGACAGAATACCGGACAACCGCTCCGCCCAGTCGCTGGGTCGGAATACTTTACCGTTGCTGGTTGTGCCGTAAATAATGATTTCGTGCGGATTAAAAACTAACATGGACGGCTCTCCAAAGTGGTGGCTTTTGGCAAAACAAACAAGATTATACCTGAGAGCCGCGCCACTCAAAAATATTATTTCAGACGGCCGCTACCCGTCTTGATTTTATCTATTATATTCAATCGGTTCAAACAATCCGCGCTTTAAGCATGTCATGCATATTCAATGCACCCAAAAGCAGGTTGCTTTCATCTACCACCAATAAACCGTTGATATGGCTCTGTTGCATTTGTTTTAAAGCTTCGGTAGCCAGTTTGTCTGCCGCAATGGTTTTTGGGGAAACGTGCATAATATCGTCTACTTTAAACCCGCCGAAATGATCATGTTGTTGAAACAAACGGCGCAGGTCGCCATCGGTAAAAATACCTTTCAGACGGCCTTCTTCATCCACCACCGCCAACATACCCAAACCTTTTTCACTCATATGAATAATGGCATCTTTTAATAACGTACCGCTCACTACCGCCGGTAAATCTTCGCCGCCATGCATAATATCGGCCACACGCAATAATAAGCGTTTACCCAAACTGCCGGCAGGGTGACTTAAAGCAAAATCATCCGGCGTAAACTCCCTCGCCTTCAACAATACCACCGCCAACGCATCCCCCAAAGCCATAACGGCAGTCGTGCTGGAGGTCGGCGCCAATCCAAACGGGCACGCTTCATGGGAAACAGCGGCGGTAATATGAATATCGGCATGCCGTGCCATCGTTGAATGCGGTTTGGCCGTAATACTGATAAAGGTAATATTTTTACGTTTTAAAGCCGGAATAATAGCGATAATTTCATCGCTTTCCCCTGAATTGGAAATCGCGATCACCACATCACCATCAACAATCATCCCCAAATCACCATGAGCGGCCTCGGCGGGGTGGACAAAAAAGGCCGGTGTACCGGTAGAAGCCAAAGTCGCCGCGATTTTACGGCCGATATGCCCCGATTTACCCATACCTGTAACCACAACACGCCCGTTACAATGCAAAATAGCTTCGGCCGCCCGGATAAAATCACCATTTAACGCCGCAGAAATTTCATTCAGGCTTTCCGCCTCAATCCGTAAAACCTCGTGGGCCCAATCTAAATATTGTTCTTTATCAGACATAATTTGTTTTCCCTTAGGGCTATCCAAACAAACAGATTCGGGTTAGGATTTCCCATTACTTAGTATCAATTATAAGGATTTCAGAGATGACTATTTTATCGGACATTAAAGCATTGGGCCAACAAATCTGGCTTGATAACCTGTCTCGCTCACTGATTCAAAGTGGCGAATTGGCAAAAATGTTGCAACAGGGGGTATGCGGCGTTACATCCAACCCTGCTATTTTTCAAAAAGCTTTTGCAGGCGACGCCCTTTATGCCGAAGAAATTACCAAGCTGAAACAACAAGACCTTACCCCCAAACAACGTTATGAAACACTGGCGATTGCCGATGTTCAAGCCGCTTGCGATGTTTGCCTGCCCGAATACGAATCAACCGGCGGTAAAACCGGTTTTGTCAGCCTTGAGGTGGCGCCCAACTTATCACACGACACCGAAGGCACCGTTGCCGAAGCCAAACGCCTGCACGCCGCCATCAACCGCAAAAACGTGATGATTAAAGTACCGACTACCGACGAAGGTATAAAAGCCCTAACCCAATTGGTTGCCGACGGTATCAGCATCAACCTAACCTTAATCTTTTCACGCCGACAAACCTTGAAGGCCTATGAAGCCTATGTTGCCGGAATCGAAAGCCGTCTGAAAGCCGGCCTGCCTATCAACAACATCCAAGTAGTAGCCAGTTTTTTCCTTTCCCGTATCGACAATGCCATCGACACCACCCTACCGGCACACCTGCAAGGCAAAATCGCCATTGCCTTGGCCAAAACCGCCTATCGCGACTGGCAAAACTTTTTCGGTAGCGAGCGTTTCAAAGCACTCGAAGCTCAAGGCGCCAACCCCGTACAACTCTTATGGGCATCTACCGGCGTAAAAAACCCCAGCTATCCCGACACATTGTATGTAGATAATCTGATAGGCCCCGATACCATCAACACCGTCCCCGATGCCACATTAAAAACCTTTATCGACCACGGCACGGCAGCACAAACATTAACGCAAGATGTTGAAAGCGCCGAAGCACAATTGGCCGAAACCGAAAAACTAGGCATCGACTTAGAAGCCCTTGCCGCCCGCTTGCAGGAAGACGGTTTGAAACAGTTTGAAGATGCATTTGATAAACTTTTAGAACCGTTAAAATAACAGTTTAATTTATAATAAAAATATTATTTTATACTATAAATATTCATAAAGAATCATTTAAATAAAATATGATAAATAATTAAAAGGCCGCCTGAATATATTTCAGACGGCCTTTTAATATATAAAACCCACTTAACATATTTAAAAAACATTAACAATAATATAAAATATTGCATCAATATATTATATTTGTTAATTTCCATTAAAAATTTCATATAAACCACATAAAAAAATGGATTTATCATAAATAATATATTGTCATAGGTTTTAATTTAAATAAATGTTTAATAATATAAAAGGAGTTTTATAAATGTCCGAAGTAAAACAAATTATCAACGATGACAACGATTCAGTCATCATCATTGGCACACGCCGCGATGACACGTTATACGGCAGTCTCGGACACAATATTTTTTATGGTGGTTTAGGTAACGATACATTTCATATTACCAACAGCAACGACCAAATTATTGAAGAAATCAACGCCGGAAACGATACGGTTTACAGCAGCGTAACCTATACCGCACCCACCAACGTTGAAAACCTCACCCTCACCGGTTCCGGCAATACCTACGGCTTCGGTAACAATGCCAACAATATCCTTACCGGCAACAACGGCAATAACCGTTTAAGCGCCGGACGTGGCGAAGACATTCTCTACGGCATGGGCGGTAATGACTTACTGTTGGCTGGCGACGGAAACGATACCTTGTATGGCGGAAATGGTAACGACTATATGCGCGGTGATAATGGTGACGACAAACTATATGGTGGTGCTGGTAACGATATCTTAGACGGTGGCACCGGAAGCGACACGATGCAGGGCGGTACCGGAAACGATGTTTATTATGTAGACAACCCAAACGACCGAATTACCGAAGAAATCAGCGCCGGAACCGATACGGTTTACAGCAGCGTAACCTATACCGCACCCACCAATGTCGAAAACCTCACCCTTACCGGCTCCGGCAATACCTACGGCTTCGGCAATAATGCCAACAATATCCTTACCGGCAATAGTGGCAACAACCGTTTAAGCGCCGGACGTGGCGAAGACATTCTCTACGGCATGGACGGCAATGACTTACTGTTGGCAGGTGATGGAAACGATACGCTGTATGGCGGAAGTGGCAACGACTATATGCGTGGTGATAATGGCGACGACAAACTGTATGGAAATGAGGGGAATGACAACCTACTTGGTGGAAATGGTAACGATATTTTAGACGGCGGTACCGGAAACGATGTTTATTATGTAGATAATTCAAACGACCGAATCACCGAAGAAATCAACGCCGGAAACGATACGGTTTATAGCAGCGTAACCTATACCGCACCCACCAACGTTGAAAACCTCACCCTCACCGGTTCCGGCAATACCTACGGCTTCGGCAATAATGCCAACAATATCCTTACCGGCAACAGTGGCAACAACCGTTTAAGTGCCGGACGTGGCGAAGATATTCTCTACGGCATGGGCGGTAATGACTTACTGTTGGCAGGTGACGGAAACGATACACTGTATGGCGGAAGTGGCAACGACTATATGCGCGGTGACAATGGCCATGATTATCTTGATGGCGGTTCGGGTAATGACCGTCTACTTGGCGGCGCAGGAAACGACCGTTATTTCTTTGATAAATATTATGGCCATGATGTTATTGAAGACAATAACGGTAACAACACCGTACGCTTTGGCAACGGTATCCGCCCTGAAGATTTGTCTATCCGCCTTGATAACGGCAATAACACCACAGATTGGGTAATTACTCTCAAATCGACCGGCGACACCCTCACCATTAAAAACCAATCCGGCACATCGGGCTCTGCCGTTTCAGCTTTTGAATTCGATTCGGGTCGATTGTCTGCCGCCGAATTTATCCAAAAAGTGGATTACACCCCTTCCCAATCCGAAACCGTTACCCGTATTTTTTATAAAAACGGTGCGGAGTTGGAACTCATAGGCGAACAGGCACAGAACTTTCAAACGGCCTCTATGAAATATTCGATTGATAACATACCGCCTAAACACACAAACAATATTCTTTACCGCCCTGCAATACAAAGTAGCTTTGATTCTATTAATGCCTATATCTATCGAAACAAGGAGCTTTCAGATAGAAATATTATTTCTTCTTACCAGAAAGATAGTGATGGTGACGGACTAATTGATTCAAAAGACCTTTTCCCTCATAGCTGGAATGTATCTGATCGCGACCTCAGAATGTTTTCTACCTTGGCATATGAAAGTGATCAAACACTTCAAGCAGCATTTAACCGACAATCTCAGTCAGTTATCCAACAAATTAATACTGATACGAAAAAATTTAACAATCAAGCAGATGTTGCTGAATTAAACCAATATTGGGATGTTTTAAAAGTTCATAATTCTAATGATGTATTTGGCAGTGGTTTAGATTATGCTATTTTTGGAAATGGCAAAACAGCAACAGGATATGAAAATGTCGTAATTGCTTTTCGCGGAACATCTAATTTGAGAGATCTAACTGCGGATCTAAAAATAACCCTCAACATCGCCCCAGACCAAGTAAAAGATCTTCACCACGCCATAGAAGATATTATGTCTTTCCATCCTACAAAAATATATTCAACCGGCCATTCATTAGGTGGCTACTTAGCACAATACTTTGCAGCCCACAATCTACAAATAGAACCTACACTGGAACCTAACTTCATCCGTAGTGCTTTATTTAATCCAGCGAAATTGAATGCAGGAACATTCTCAAAATTGCTTTTCCTATCCGAAGCTAACAAGGGTTTACGCAACGCAGTAGAAAATACTAAAGCACTATTAAAAACGCCTATTTATGACAATGGTGATATTCATGCAAAAACCACTTCGTTTGTTATTGAAGGAGAATGGGTAAGCGGAGAAAAGGGAACTTATAAGCCAACAGTATTTTTTCATGATACCCGTTCATTTGGAAAGCATGATATGGTTAGCTTTTATGCTAACAATATCAAACTTCAAAAGTATTTTTCCCAAGGCTATCGTACTGATGCACATTATCGGAATATAGATACCGATCATGATGGTTTATCAGATATACAAGAATACCGTATTGGAACAAATCCAAATATTTCAGATACCGATCATGATGGTTTCCCTGATGGTATTGAAGTGAAATTAAATGCCAATGCTTTCGATACATCTATCACACCTCATGCCACTGGCACTTCAGTCATCCATATTGACGACAAACCGATACTGGCCATTGTGCAAACCGAAGATACCGACGGCAATATTATCCATGTAAAAGGTGTAGAAATGCAGCCGCAGCAAGAAGACGGTCAACTGGTTTATCTGCCTAACGGAAAAGAAGTAGATTTGGGCCACGACGGCTTCGATTGGTCTGCCTTCGACAATTCCGAACATCATGAAGGTACGGCTGTTCTACAGGGCACAACCAGTGACGATGTATTGAAAGGTAGTGCCGGTAATGATTATCTTTGGGGCAACTTGGGCAACGACACCATTATCGGCAGCGAAGGGAAAGATGTATTTGCGTTTACAGCCGAAGATATCCGCTCAGGCTCGATTGACCATTTATCCGATTTCAACAGCCAAGAAGATTTATTGGATTTAAGCGGTATGAAATCATTGTTTATCGATTACGGAAGCCAACTAAGCTGGTCTGATTTATTGGTTAACGATGCCGTTATGTTCGATACCAACCAATCTCATCTTCATTTCAACACCACCGATCAAACATTGGCCTATCACAGTGCAGGAGCAGACAGTAGTATTGTTTTTGCCAAGTTCGATAGCGAACAAGCCGCCGGTTTCAGCGCAGCCAATATTATTGCTTAAATAATAACTGCATAGATCCAACAAACTGTTAAATGAAGGAAAGGCCGTCTGAAAATCTTTCAGACGGCCTTTTATATCTTTAGAAAGCAACCGGTTAAACCACACCTTGCGCCAGCATAGCGTCGGCCACTTTCTTGAAGCCGGCAATATTGGCACCGTTCAGATAGTTGATAAAGTCGCTTTCTTTACCATTGGCCACACAGTTTTCATGGATATTTTCCATAATACCGAAGAGTCTTCTATCCACTTCTTCACGGCTCCAAGATAAGCGGATATGGTTTTGGCTCATTTCCAAACCTGAAGTGGCCACACCGCCGGCATTAGAAGCTTTACCCGGAGCATACAGGATTTTCGCATTGATAAAGGCTTCGATGGCCTCTAATGTAGAAGGCATATTGGCACCTTCGGCGACACAGAAGCAGCCGTTAGACAACAATGTTTTGGCATCTGATTCATCCAACTCGTTTTGAGTCGCGCAAGGCAGTGCCACATCGCAAGCCACGCCCCAAGGTTTCTTATCGGCAAAGTATTGCAGGTCTTGCTCTTGGGCGTATACGGATAAGCGTTCGCGGCGAACTTCTTTCAATTCGATCAATGCGGCCAATTGCGCTTCGGTCATACCGCTGTCGGGGAATAATACAAAGCCGTTGGAATCGGAAACGGTCAATACTTTCGCTCCTAACTGAATGGCTTTTTCAGCCGCATATTGAGCCACATTACCGGAGCCTGAAATCAGCACCCGCTTCGCCCCCATGCTGTTACCTTTGACTTTCAACATATTGTCGGCAAAGTAAACCACACCATAACCTGTTGCTTCCGGGCGGATTAAGCTGCCGCCATAGTTCAAACCTTTACCGGTCAACACGGAAGTAAATTGATTGCTCAAGCGTTTATATTGCCCAAATAGGAAGCCGATTTCACGACCGCCCACACCGATATCGCCGGCCGGCACGTCGGTATCTGCACCGATATGGCGGTAAAGTTCGCTCATAAACGATTGGCAAAAACGCATCACTTCGGCATCGCTCTTGCCTTTAGGATCAAAATCAGAACCGCCTTTACCACCGCCCATCGGCAATGTGGTCAGCGCGTTTTTAAACACTTGCTCGAATGCCAAAAACTTCAACACGCCCAAGTCGACCGTCGGATGGAAGCGCAAACCGCCTTTATAAGGACCGATAGCCGAAGACATTTGTACGCGGAAACCACGGTTTACTCGTACTTCGCCTTTATCATCTACCCAGGGCACACGAAACATCACCACACGTTCGGGCTCAACCAACCGCTCCAGCAGATTGTATTGGGTATATTTCGGATTTTTTTCCAAAAAAGAAGCCAAGCTGCTGAAAACTTCTTCTACGGCTTGATGAAAAACAGGCTGATTAGGGTCGCGCTGTTTGATTTTTTCAAAAAGGTCATTAAGATTAGCAGACAACATACATACACTCCAAAGTAGTTAGTTAGTTAGTTATTGCTTTATTGATAAAAGCGGAATGAATTTGAAGTTAAAATATAAACTTGTTCAGCTTCATTGCCAAGCTAAAATTTTTACAATTTATCGGTTATCTTTTTTAATGCTTTCATTTTTATAGAAATGAAATCCAACTACATAATAACGTCAATCACTTTAACTGTTTTTTGACAATACCGATTTATGCGGTATTTTCCCCATAAAATATGTTACCCGTATCGCTTTTAAACAGCGGAATGGTACAATATGCCTCTTCATACACACAGCGCCCAAACGCAGCTTCGGGCCGATACGTTTATTCAGATATTCAGAGGATTGTTATGAAAGCCTATCTCGACCTGATGCGCCATGTACTCGAACACGGTGCAGATAAATCCGACCGTACCGGTACGGGTACCCGTTCCGTATTCGGCTATCAGATGCGCTTCGATTTGCGGGAAGGTTTTCCGCTGCTAACCACTAAAAAACTGCATTTACGTTCGATTATCCACGAGCTGCTTTGGTTTCTCAAAGGCGATACCAATATCCAATATTTAAAAGACAATCAAGTGTCTATTTGGGATGAATGGGCAGATGAAAACGGCAATTTAGGCCCGGTTTACGGCTATCAGTGGCGCAGCTGGCCCGCCCCCGACGGCAGACATGTCGACCAAATCGCCAACGTTATCCAACAAATTAAAAACAATCCCGACAGCCGCCGCTTAATGGTTTCGGCATGGAATCCGGCCTTAATTGAAGAAATGGCGCTTCCGCCGTGCCATGCTCTGTTTCAGTTTTATATTGTCAACGGCCAACTTTCCTGCCAACTTTACCAACGCAGCGCTGATATTTTTCTGGGCGTGCCGTTTAATATCGCCAGCTACGCCCTGCTGACCATGATGGTTGCCCAAGTGTGCGGTTTGGAAGCGGGTGAATTTATCCATACCTTCGGCGATGCCCATCTATACAGCAATCATTTCGAGCAAGCCGAACTGCAATTAAGCCGTACCCCGCGCGCGCTGCCGAAAATGAAACTCAACCCGGAAGTGACCGATTTATTCTCGTTCCGCTTTGAGGATTTCGAACTGACGGATTACAACCCCTACCCGCATATCAAAGCTCCGGTAGCGGTATAAGGCCATCTTATTATTTATAAATTAATAAACCTTATAGGCCGTCTGAAACAACCATCCGTTTCAGACGGCCTCTTATCTGATTTCGGTTTCATTGCAAAATAATTTCGGTTATATTCAGGCATCTGCCAATAGGAGGCCATTATGCCGTTTTCCCCGTTCCGTTTTTCCGCTTATGCCGTCGCCGCTATCCTACTTACCGCATGCGGCCAATCATCCGACAATCCGCAACAATCGGCGGGAACACAGCAGCCTTCCGCCTCTATCGTTACCCGAAATAATGTTACCGAACCGCAATCACTTGATCCCCATCAGATTACCGGTGTACCCGAAATCAATATTGTGCGCGACCTATTGGAAGGATTAGTAGAAACCGATGAAACGGGTGCCATTATTCCGGCCGTTGCCGAATCATGGGAAAGCGCCGACAATAAAACATGGACTTTCAAACTGCGTCCCGACGCCCGCTGGAGCAACGGCGATCCCGTTACCGCCGAAGATTTTGTTTACAGTTGGCGGCGTTTGGTTGATCCGAAAACTGCATCCCAATACGCTTCTTATCTTCAGGCGGCCAAAATAGCGAATATAGACGACATTCTTGACGGTAAAAAACCGGCCGACAGCTTAGGCGTTAAAGCTGTTGATCCGCATACTTTACAAATCACCCTCACCGCCGCCGTGCCCTATTTCCCCCAAATGCTCTATCATGCCGCCACCAAACCGGTGCACCGTGCAACCGTGGAAAAATACGGTGTTAAATGGACACAGCCTGAAAATTTTGTCGGCAACGGCGCCTATGTGATGGATAAATGGGTCGTCAACGAGCGTATCGAACTGGTAAAAAATCCCCAATACCGCGATGCCGATCAGGTCAAAATTGAAAGAGTGGTATTTTTACCGATCGGTTCGCAAACCGATGACGTTGCCCGCTATGAAGCCGGTGAAGTCGATATTACCGACGCCCTACCACCCGAAATGTATGCCGGCCTGCAAGAGAAATACCCGCAACAACTCAAGCGCAGCCCATATTTATGTACCTACTATTTTGAAATCAACAACCAAAAGCCGCCTTTTGACGACGTGCGCGTCCGTAAAGCCTTATCGCTGGCACTCGACCGCGACATCATCGCCACCAAAGTACTCGGGCGCGGTGAAGAAGCCGCCTACAACCTGACCCGTGTCGGCACCAGCGGCTTTGTGCCTTATGATCCCGAATGGCGCAAACTCGCCTATCCCACCCGCGTTGCCGAAGCCAAAAAGCTATTAGCCGAAGCCGGGTATGATGAAAACCACCCGCTCACTTTTAATTTCCTCTACAACACTTCCGAACAGCACAAAAAAATCGCCATTGCCGCCGCGTCCATGTGGCAGCAGGCCTTCGGTTTTGTGAAAGTCAATCTCGAAAACCAAGAATGGAAAACCTATCTCGACAACCGGCGCAACGGCAACTATCAAATCGCCCGCGCCTCTTGGTGCGGCGACTATAACGAACCGTCCACTTTTTTAAACACCCTGCAATCCGACAACAGCAGCAACCGCGCTTTCTATAAAAATCCCGAATACGATGCCCTACTCGCAAAAACCCTGCAGGCAGGCATCACCGATCAACAACGTGCCGAATACTATACGCAGGCCGAAGCCTTAATCGACCGCGACACCGCCATTATTCCCGTTTACGGTTATGTCAACTCACGCTTGGTCAAGCCACGCATCGGCGGATATTCGGATAAAGACGTATTAAACGAACTGCCCAGCAAGCGCTTGTTTATCCAACCATAACCCTTTATTTTCAAATAAAGGGCCGTCTGAAATATCACCTTTCAGACGGCCTTTTACTTCTTTAATAGTAGAACGATAGTGCAAGCCGTCTGAAAACCCATCAAGCCCTATCCGTTATACCCCTTTTGAAAGCCGGCATTTCTTTGTTATAGTGCATACCGCTTTGTTTTTCAGACGGCCCTATCATTATGAACGCCAACGACTTTACCCTCTACCTAATACTCACCGCCATTGCCGCCTTATTGCTCGGCATATTATTGACTTGGCTGATATTACGCAGCAAACACCGCAACGAACAAAACCACCTAAATCAGCAATTAACCGAACGCACCCGCCAGTATGAAACCGCCACGCAACAACATGCCGAAGCCGAGCATGCCTTAACCGAATTGCAACAACAGTTTCAAACGGCCCAAACCCATCTGGCCGCCGCCGAAACCCGCAACCGCCAAATCGAACCCTTGCAAAACGAACTGGCACAAAGCCGTCAACACCAACAAGAAACACAAGACAAACTTCAAGAAATCCACAGCCGTTTGGCCGCCGCACAGCAACACATCAACAGCCTGCAAGAGCGCGAGCAAGAATTAGGCCGTCTGAAAGAAGACTACCAAGAATTGCAACAACAACTGGCCGACACCCGCATACGCAACGAGCGCCTGCACACCCAAATTGATCAGGAACGCGCCGCCCAACAGGAAAAAATCGAACTGCTGACCGAAGCCCGCCAAAGCATGACCGACCAATTCCAAAACCTGGCCAACAGCATTCTCGAAGAAAAAACCAAACGCTTCACCGAGCACAACACCGAAAGCATCCACCGCCTGCTCACCCCGCTCAACGAACGCATGGGCAAATTCAGCGAATTGGTACAAACCACTTATGAAAAAGAAGCCAAAGAGCGGCTAACTCTTGAAAACGAGCTCAAGCGCCTGCAAACCCTCAACACCCAACTGCATACCGACGCCAAAGCCCTCACCGACGCACTCACCGGCGTACAAAACAAAACACAAGGCAACTGGGGGGAAATGGTATTGGAAACCGTTTTGGAAAACTCAGGCCTCACCAAAGGCCGGGAATACATTGTCCAAGCCGCAGGCACCCGCCGCGAAGAAGACGGCAGCACCCGCCGCCTGCAACCCGACGTTTTGGTCAACCTGCCCGACAACAAACAAATCATTATCGACAGCAAAGTATCGCTCACCGCTTATGTGCGCTACACACAGGCACAAACACCGGCCGAAGCCGAACGCGAACTGGCCGCCCATATCGCCAGCGTACGGGCGCATGTGAAAAGCCTGTCGCTAAAACAATACAGCGATATAGAAGGCGTGAACACATTGGATTTTGTCTTTATGTTTATCCCGGTCGAGCCTGCCTACCTGCTTGCCCTACAACACGACGATACCCTCTTCCAAGAATGCTTCGACAAACGCATTATGCCCGTCGGCCCCAGTACCCTGCTGGCCACCCTGCGTACGGTTGCCAATATCTGGCGTAATGAACAACAAAACCAAAATGCCCTCACCATCGCCGAAGAAGGCGGCAAACTCTACGATAAATTCGTCGGCTTTATCGCTACTTTAGAAAACGTCGGCAAAAATATCGAACAGGCACATACCCATTACCAATCGGCCTTCAAACAACTTTCCGAAGGCCGCGGCAATCTGGTTAACCGTGCCGAAAAACTGCGTAAGTTAGGGATAAAAGCCAGTAAACAACTGGAAAAAAGTTTGGCCGAAAAAGCCGCCGGCGAAGCCTTAAATCTACCCGAAACCCCGAACAACACTCAGGAAGATAATACAAGCGTATAAGATTATCCGACTGCACCTAATTTAGGTTGTACACCATTTATAGCCTATAAAACACACCGTAAAACCCGATTTTCCAACCTTGATCTTTTTCAGACGGCCTTTTATCCGCTTTAATGTTAAAATACCTATTTTAAACGCCGTCTGAAAAGATATTACCCATGCAAAAACTTTCTCCGGAAATCCAAGAGCGCGCCGCCAAAATCAAACTTCTGATTATGGATGTGGACGGTGTGCTAACCGACGGACGTATTTTTATCCGCGATAACGGCGAGGAAATCAAATCCTTCAACACGCTTGACGGACACGGCCTGAAAATGTTGCAGGCCAGCGGCGTTCAGACGGCCATTATTACCGGCCGCGACGCCCCTTCCGTCGGCGTACGCGTGAAGCAACTCGGTATCCGCTACTACTATAAAGGCATTCACGACAAACGTGCCTCCTATGCCGATTTATGCGCACAAGCCGGCGTGAGCGAACAAGAATGTGCCTTTATCGGCGATGACGTGGTCGATTTGCCGGTGATGGTGCGCTGCGGTTTACCCGTAGCCGTTCCCGAAGCACATTGGTTTACCCTACAACACGCCGCCTATATCACGCAAAAAAGTGCCGGTAAAGGCGCCGTTCGCGAATTGTGCGACCTGATTATGCAGGCACAAGGCAACTTGGAAAATGCTTTGCAGGAGTATATAAAATGATGAAATGGCGGCACGGCTTGCTGTTTCCCTTAATCCTAGCCATTTGTCTAGGCGGCCTTTCCGCATGGTTGGGGCGCATCAGTGAGGTCAACATCGAAGAGGTCGAGCTCAATCCGAACGAACCGCAATATTCTATGGTAGATATTGACGGCAGACGTTTCGACGAACAAGGCCGTCTGAAAGAAAACCTGAATGCCGAAGTGGCATGGCAATTGCCCAAGAGTGACGAAGTGACTTTTGAAAAGCCACAACTGATATTCTACGACAACGGCAAGCTACTTTACAAAGTAGAAAGCAATGAAGCGGGCTATGATACCGAAACCCGCACGGTTGTTTTTAAAGAAAACGTGGTATTAACCAAAACCGCCGAAACACAACGCCCTGCCGGTATTTTAAAAACCAGCAACCTCACCGTAGATACCCAAACAAAAATTGCCGAAACCAAAGCACCGGTCGAATACCGCTATGGCGATTCCTATGGTACGGCAAATGGCATGGTTTATGACTACAATAAAGGTTTCCTGAACCTGCCCTCCCGAGTGAAAGCGATTATTTATGACCCGAACAATATTTAATACCGCCCTTTTAGCCGTCACATTGGCCGTACCGGTCTCAGCATTCGCACTGGAAAGCGACCGCAGACAACCGATTCAAATCGAAGCCGACCAAGGATCCCTCGATCAGGCCAATCAGGTAACCACCTTCAGCGGGAACGTGATTATCAAACAAGGTTCGTTGCATATTAATGCCGGTAGCGTGCGCGTATCACGCAACAGCAGAGGCGAACAAACCATCTCCGCCAGCGGCCGCCCGGTAAGGTTCGGACAAACTCTAGATGGTGGCAAAGGTACGGTAAACGGCCAAGCCGACAGAGTCGAATATGCTTCCGCCACCAATATTGTCAACCTAATAGGCAATGCCAAAGTACAACGCGGCGGCGACAGTGCCGAGGGTGCCGCCATTACATACAACACCCGCACCGAAGTCTATACCGTAAACGGCAGTAAAGCCGCCGGCATGAGCGGCAACCGACGCGTTACCGTCGTCATCCAACCTTCCGGCAAATAATTTATACCGGCCGTCTGAAAACAATAGCTTGTTTCAGACGGCCTGAGATTATTCACTATCGGAAATATATCCGTTATCTCAGGCATACCGAATAAATGTGCTTGAATACTCATAATCAATATACAAATCTTCACAAATATTGAATAAATATTTCAAAAGTTATTAAAATAAATTATAATAGTAACCATCATTAAAGAGTGCCCCATGACCCAAAGCTGTTTAAACGTACAAAACCTGCAAAAAAGCTTCAAAAAACGCCAAGTAGTCAAAAACTTTTCACTGGAAATTAAAAGTGGCGAAGTTGTCGGCCTGCTCGGCCCCAACGGTGCAGGTAAAACCACCAGCTTTTATATGATTGTCGGTCTGATTGCAGCCGATGCAGGAAGTGTAATGCTGGACGGACAAGAAATCCGCCATTTGCCGATACACGAACGTGCCCGTTTGGGGCTTGGCTATTTACCGCAAGAAGCATCAATTTTCCGAAAAATGACGGTAGAGCAAAATATCCGTGCTATTTTGGAAATCAGCCTCAAAGATAAAAATAAAATTGATGCCGAACTAGAAAAACTGCTGGCCGATTTAAATATCGAGCGGCTGCGCAATAATCCCGCCCCATCGCTATCTGGCGGTGAGCGCCGACGGGTCGAAATAGCCCGCGTATTGGCCATGCAGCCACGTTTTATCTTGCTTGACGAACCGTTTGCCGGTGTTGACCCCATTGCCGTGATCGATATTCAAAAAATTATTGAATTTCTCAAAACACGCAATATCGGCGTATTGATTACCGACCACAACGTACGCGAAACCTTAAGAATTTGTGATCGCGGCTATATCATTAGCGAAGGTGCCGTACTCGCTTCAGGACATCCTGAAGAATTAGTCGGAAACGAACAAGTTAAAGCCGTTTATTTAGGTGAAAATTTTGACTATTAAACATTAGCTACCGCCAATAAAATTTTTATAGACAGGGAGTTATCTGAATCAATAAACAATAAAAACCTATATCCGATCAGGAGGGTAAAACATAACAACATACCGGTTAAACATTATATCAACACACACCGGGAAACATTATCTGCCATATTGGCACACATTACATTTTGCCCTAAATTGCTGCGCACTTACTCACGAAGCTAAAAATATGAGCCAACACTTAGGATTAAAACTCAAACAAACCCAGCAGTTAAACCAACAACTTCAACAATCGTTGCGTATCCTGCAAATGTCAGGTTTAGAACTGGATAGAGAAGTTGAAGACTGGCTACAAGACAACCCGCTTTTAGAGCGGGTCGAAACCCACGATACGGCCGATGCGGAACCAGGCCGCTTATCTGCGGCACTGCCTGCAACCCGTGGAATCGGCGGGGAAGATGCGGAAGATATCTGGGCAACCATCGCTGAAAAAGACAATTTCAATAGTTATCTGCATAAACAGGTATGCGAGCACCCTTTAAACGAGGCAGAAGCCGCAAGAGTACATATCCTTATCGACTTTTTAGATGAGCAAGGCTATCTTACCGACAGCCTTGATGAAGTGCTTGATCACACGCCTTTAGAATGGATGTTGGAAGAAACCGACATGCATGAAGCATTGGATATTCTGCAAACATTCGATCCTCCCGGCGTCGGAGCAAGTAATCTTACCGAATCCATGCTATTACAACTCATGCGCCTGCCTACTTCTCCTGCCCGCCAGCTTGCCGCTAAAACGGCGCAGCTTCATTTAGATGATTTAAGCCGTAGCCGCCAGCAAAACATAACCAAAATGCGCAAATGGTTTCCCGATACCGATATCGATACCATTCAGACGGCCTTAGATTTAATGACCAATCTCAATCCCTATCCTGCATACGGATTTTCTTCTGCCGAGCCGACACCCTATATACAACCTGATATTATTGTAAAAGAAACCAAAGAAGGATGGGCTATCAGCAGTAATGAAAAAATATGGCCTAAAGTAAAATTAAACAATGAATATTGCAACTTATTAAAAGAAGTTGGTGAAATCAGCCCCGAATGGAAAGAAAAACTCCAAGAAGCCCGTCAGAAAATAGATAGTTTGGCATTGCGTAAAAGTACCGTTTTACGTTTGGCCGAATACATTGTAGCCAAACAAGAAGACTTTTTTATATTTGGAGAAATCGGCCTTACCCCTATGTTAATCAAAGATGCTGCTGCCGAACTTGGTATTGCCGAAAGTACAGTATCGCGAGCAGTAAACCATAAATATTTATCTTGCCCACGCGGAGTGTTTGCGTTACGCTATTTCTTCACACAAGCCGTTTCATCGGAGGACGGAGAAGGCGTAAGCCAAAGTGCGGTAAAGGCTATTATTGCCAAATTAGTTGAAACAGAAGATAAAAGCAAACCACATTCCGATGAAACTTTAAGCCAATTATTAAAACAACAAGGCATAGAAATGGCCAGACGAACCGTTGCCAAATACCGTGAATCATTAAATATTCCGGGAGCACATCAAAGAAGACCTTAATTTCATCAAACCTAAATATATTCATACAAAGATAATTAGGTTTTTTCAGACGGCCTACAAATAAAAATCAATTCAATAAGCTTTTCCCCCACCTTTATCAGAGGTGGTGCAACTTAACTGAAGGAGTAACGCCATGAATTTAAAAATTAACGGTTTGAATTTTGAAGTAACCGAAGCCATTAAAAATCATGTAGCCGGCAAATTAGAGCGCATAAGCCGTCATGCCGACAATATAATTTCTGTCGTTATCACCTTATCGGTAGAAAAACTAAATAATCAAGCAGAAGCCGATGTCCATTTGGCAGGCAAAGATTTACATATACAAACCGTTGAATCCGATATGTATGCTGCAATTGATATTCTAATGGATAAAGTTGATCGTGCTATTTTAAAACATAAAGGAAAAAGTGGTGATGTACGTTCTACTGTTAAACCACAACCAGTAGATGAA
Source organism: Neisseria montereyensis (assembly GCF_024834045.1). Taxonomy (GTDB): domain Bacteria; phylum Pseudomonadota; class Gammaproteobacteria; order Burkholderiales; family Neisseriaceae; genus Neisseria; species Neisseria montereyensis. The sequence goes on along the minus strand of NZ_JANUXW010000008.1, from coordinate 678 downwards.
TAATACAAACTGATAATAATTAAACAGCCGGTCTCATTAATGAGTCCGGCTGTTTGTATTCTCTCTGAGCCTTACGGCGCAACTACCTTACTTTTTCAAAGCGGGTTTGGCCTTACGTTTGCTAGGTTTGTCAGAAGTCACCGCCTCCTCCCGCACCTTCGCTAAAATACCGTCACCAATCCCCTTCACATTCTTCAACTCCGATACCGTCTTAAACGCACCGTTCTCATCACGGTACGCCACTATCGCCGCCGCCTTCGACGGACCAATCCCCGGCAGCTCCGCCAACTCCTCGGCACCCGCCGTATTGATATTCACCGCCGCTCCCGCCATCGTCACCGATAACGCCGCCAATACCCCCAACAAATAACGCTTCATCTCTACTCCTTTTCCATAATGTATTAAATGCTATCTTCTTCTCAAATAACAACCCCATCATAAAGCAGTACATCAGCATAAACAATTATTGTCACTACCTTTACCATATCTGTTGTTATGACGTCACAATAAAACGCCATGGCTGTCTTTCAGTATCCATCCCCATATCTTTGAATAAAGTAAAACCCCTGATAGTTTCCTATCAGGGGTTCGGTATAAGTGTCTGGCAGTGTCCTACTTTCACATGGGTATCCACACTATCATCGGCGCTGAGTCGTTTCACGGTCCTGTTCGGGATGG
>NZ_JANUXW010000007.1 GCF_024834045.1 Neisseria montereyensis | reverse complement strand
GTTCTGCGGTTGTATCGTTTTTTTCAGTTTCTAACGGTGGTTGAACAGCCTGGTTTTCTTCCGGCTGTTTATTGGTTTCAGACGGCTGTTGTGTAGTATTTTCCTGTTTTGTATCAGGTGTTTCAGGCACATTTTCTGAATCTGAAGATTGATTGGTGGTTTTATCTTCAGATTCGGTTGAAATAGTAGGCTCAGTTTGTTTTATTGTTGAAGTAGTGTTGTTTTTAGCTTCTACCGATGGTTGGCTGCTATTTTGTTGGGGTTGGGATGAAGTATCCGCTTTAGACGGATTAGCTATGGATGATACATTTGTGGCTTTTGTATCATTGTGTTCGGACGAACCGCCGCCACCGCCTCCGGCTAGGGCGCCTACCAGGCCTGCTCCGACTAATCCGCCGAGTGCAAGGGGTATTTTGCTACCGCCGGTCTCTTGTGGAGATGAGTTGATGGTAACCTCTTCGGCTAATTGTGTTTCTTGTGTTGTTTCAACCGTATATTCTTGGGTGTTATCGGCTGCATAAAAGCCTGCAGGTAGGCTGTTGCCCACCACTTCAGGGTAGTAAGTGTAGTAATTTTTAATAACAATATCAGGTGTTTCAGAAGTGGAATTTGTTGTTTGAATATATAAATCGTTGCCGTTGCGGGTAAATTCCAAATTTTCGGGCGTTAAGCCAGTTTCGGCATCTGCCAAACGGTAGTGTGCTTGGTCGAAAGCCTGTATATAAACAGGTTGGCCTGAGTTGGGGTGGACAGAGTGAAGTACAGTATTTGACGAGCTGTTGCTTTTGCCTACGGCAATCATGATTGGATTGGACATTTTTTTATTTCCGTAATGTTGTTAATTATTTTTTATGTAGTGTTTTTTTAATTTTCTTAGTATGCTGTATTAGGCTGTTTTTTATATCTTTTTGTCATTTAATATGATTTTTTAACATCATTTCAGCTCCCTTTCTTAATATAAATTAACTTGTTAAATAGTTGATTTAAATTTATAAAGATAAATTTATTTACACATATTAAAAATAACTTATGTCATATTTTTGGAATTTATCATTTATGATAAATTCATGCAAATATTGATATGGTATTTATGTTTTAATATATGATTTATGCAACAGTGGTGATTTTTGATGGGGCTGATTATTAGGAAATAACCCGAGAGGACAAAGATGTTTTGATAGTGCTGCGGTTGGGAGTGATAGAGGGATTAAGCTATTTTTCTGATTAAATATTAAGTACTAAATTCGGGTTGGTTGGTGTTGTTATAAGTTGTGGATAGGCATCAAACAGATTTATTGGCTAAGGCCGTCTGAATGCTAAGTTTTCAGACGGTCTTAATTCGCCTACAATAACCAAAATTTATTTTAGAGAGATTAGATTATGCAATATCGTATCCGTCGAACAGGTGATGATTCTTCTACACCACATCAGTCTAATGAAAGTTGGGAGCGCAATACTTTGCGTGATGTGTTGCTTGAGGCTTATAAAGAGCAGCGGCGTACCCGGTTTTGGCGTAATTTTTGGCGTATTGTGTGGGTATTAATTTTCTTATCGCTGCTTATCAATATAAGATCGTGCAGTGATTCGGAAAAACCATCCGGTCACGGGCGATTTGTGTCTGCTTCCGGTGAGCATACGGCGGTTATCTCGCTGACGGGGGAAATCGGTAATGAATATGGTGAAGATCAGGTTGCGCTGTTGCGTGAAAGCCTAGAGGCCGCATACAGTAATTCGGCAGTAAAAGGGATTATTATCCGTGCCAACAGCCCGGGCGGCTCTCCGGTGGTTTCCAATACGGCGTTTAATGAAATCCGCCGCTTGAAAGCCGAACATAAAGATATTCCTTTGTATGTGGTTGCCGAAGATATGTGTGCATCGGGTTGTTATTATATTGCTTCGGCTGCCGATAAGATTTATGCGGATCCTTCCAGCTTGGTCGGCAGTATCGGTGTGATTGGTGGTGGTTTTGATGTAACGGGGTTAATGGATAAACTCGGTATCAAACGCCGCTTGAAAATCGCCGGCAACAATAAAGGCATGGGTGATCCGTTTACGCCTGAAACGCCTGAGCAGGCGAAGATTTGGGAAGGTATGTTGACCGATATTCATCGCGAATTTATTAATGCGGTTAAATTGGGTCGTGGTAAACGTTTGAAAGAAAAAGAAAATCCTGATTTGTTTAGTGGCCGGGTTTATAGCGGTACCGAAGCCAAACAAGTTGGATTAATTGATGATTTCGGCAGTATTTATACGGTTTCACGAGATGTTATTCAGGCACCGGAAATGGTTGATTATACGGCTGAAGAAGATGATTTCCGTAAGTTATTCAGACGCGGTTTGCGTTCTGAGGTTTCATCGGCCATTGAGGCGGTTGGCAATCGTCTTTGGTAGTTTATCGGTTAATTTGGAAGCAGGCCGTCTGAATTGTTGTTCAGACGGTCTTTTATATTATCGGTAAGATACAAACGATTTTAAATGGTTGATTACAATTTATCAGCTTTGGATTATTTAATTAAACTAAGGTGTTTCCCTTGTTTTGAATATACATTGATTTATTTAAAAGAATAACGTATTTTGTCTGATGGTACGGAAAAGGCTTCCTGAATATGGAATTTTTTTATTGCAAAGATTCAAAAAGGGCTTGAATTTACCGTTTACAGCCTTATGTTGCCTTTCGTTCAAATGAGAAATGTTGTGTTATTCAAAACATGGCATTGCATTTTTTTAAATAACCTGAATTCAGGCATTTGTTTTTTAATTATTTTATTTGGAGCATACTCATGACCATCCGTCCTCTGCACGACCGCGTAGTTGTTAAACGTTTGGAAGCCGAAGAAAAAACCGCTTCCGGTATCGTATTGCCCGGCTCAGCTGCCGAAAAGCCCGATATGGGCGAAGTGATTGCCGTAGGTGCGGGCAAAGTTGGTAAAGGTGGTGAACGCCGCCCCTTAGACGTTAAAGTCGGTGACAAAGTGATTTTCGGCAAATACAGCGGTCAAACCGTGAAAGCAGACGGTGAAGAGCTGTTGGTAATGCGCGAAGAAGACATTTTCGGCATTGTTGAATAAACCATTATTATTGAGTAACGATTATTATTAATTTCAAAAATATCAAGAAAATCGGGTTGGTATCTGCCGGTCTGATGATGGCAGCGTGTGCTTCCCACATACCTACTTCCGGCTTTTATGCAGACGAAAGTTATGCGAAACGCAGCGAAGGATATGATTGGGTGGGCATTGATATTGCGCGAATAGACAGAGAGCACTACCGGGTAACGGTAAATTCCCGTAGCGATATCAAAAAACCGACTTGTTCGGGCAACTTTACCGCCCGGGCTGTCGGCCGGGATACTTTGCAGGTGGATTCCGAGCAGGGTCCGTTTCAGTTGGTATTCGGAAAAGATTCTTTAACCATAGATTCCGAAGAAGACGACAGAATTTTATATTTTTTCTGTTCGGGCGGCGCTTCGCTTATCGGCGAATATCATAAATTCCGATAATTTTCTTATTTTCAGTTTCGTACAAGTTTATTTAATTTTTAGGAGTAATAAAACATGGCAGCAAAAGACGTACAGTTTGGTAATGAAGTCCGCCAAAAAATGGTAAAAGGCGTGAACGTATTGGCGGATGCGGTTAAAGTCACCTTGGGCCCGAAAGGCCGTAATGTTGTGCTTGACCGTGCATTCGGCGGCCCGCAAATCACCAAAGACGGTGTAACCGTAGCCAAAGAAATCGAATTGAAAGACAAATTCGAAAACATGGGCGCGCAAATGGTGAAAGAAGTGGCTTCTAAAACCAACGATGTGGCCGGTGACGGTACCACAACCGCAACCGTATTGGCTCAAGCCATCGTGGCCGAAGGTATGAAATATGTAACTGCCGGTATGAATCCGACAGACCTGAAACGCGGTATTGATAAAGCGGTTACTGCGTTGGTAGACGAATTGAAAAATATTTCCAAATCTTGCGAAACTTCTAAAGAAATCGCCCAAGTAGGTTCGATTTCCGCCAATTCCGACGAACAAGTCGGCGCGATTATTGCCGAAGCGATGGAAAAAGTAGGCAAAGAAGGCGTGATTACCGTAGAAGACGGTAAATCTTTGGAAAACGAATTGGATGTTGTAGAAGGTATGCAATTCGACCGCGGCTATCTGTCTCCTTACTTCATCAATGATGCCGAGAAACAAATTGCCGGTTTGGATAATCCTTTTGTATTGTTGTTTGACAAAAAAATCAGCAATATCCGCGATTTGTTGCCGGTATTGGAACAAGTGGCCAAATCAAGCCGTCCGTTATTGATTATTGCCGAAGATATCGAGGGCGAAGCCTTGGCGACTTTGGTTGTGAACAATATCCGCGGCATTCTGAAAACCGTTGCCGTTAAAGCTCCGGGCTTTGGCGACCGTCGTAAAGCCATGTTGCAAGACATCGCTATTTTAACCGGCGGTACCGTAATTTCCGAAGAAGTGGGTTTGTCTTTGGAAAAAGCCACTTTGGAAGACTTAGGCCAAGCCAAACGCATTGAAATCGCTAAAGAAAACACAACCATTATCGACGGCTTCGGCGATGCGGCACAAATTGAAGGCCGTGTGGCTGAAATCCGCCAACAAATCGAAGTGGCAACCAGCGACTACGATAAAGAAAAACTGCAAGAGCGCGTGGCTAAATTAGCCGGCGGTGTGGCCGTGATTAAAGTAGGCGCGGCTACCGAAGTAGAAATGAAAGAGAAAAAAGACCGCGTTGACGATGCATTGCATGCAACCCGTGCGGCTGTTGAAGAAGGTATTGTAGCCGGTGGTGGCGTTGCACTGTTGCGTGCCCGTGCGGCTTTGGAAAACCTGCCTACCGGTAATGCCGACCAAGATGCCGGTGTGCAAATCGTATTGCGTGCCGTTGAATCTCCGCTGCGTCAGATTGTGAAAAATGCCGGTGGCGAGCCTTCTGTTGTCGTAAACAAAGTATTGGAAGGCAAAGGCAACTTCGGTTACAACGCCGGTAATGATTCTTACGGCGATATGCTTGAAATGGGTGTGTTGGATCCTGCCAAAGTAACCCGTTCCGCATTGCAACATGCTGCATCTATTGCCGGTTTGATGTTGACTACCGATTGCATGATTGCCGAAGTTGTTGAAGACAAACCTGCTGCTATGCCTGATATGGGCGGCATGGGTGGTATGGGCGGCATGGGCGGTATGATGTAATACTGCTTATCCGGCTTTATCCTGAATAAAAAAACCGCATATTTCACAATATGCGGTTTTTTTTATTTCTATGATGAGAAAGATGATTGAAGGCCGTCTGAAATATATTTCAGACGGCCTTTTCACTGGTATTTTATATAATTACATATTCATCATGCGCACAAACACATCTTCTAAGTCGGTTTGTGGCAATGAAAGGTTTTTAACCTCTATGCCGGAATATTTCAGCGTTTGCAAAACAAAGGCCAATTGGTCGTAATCATCTAGTTTTAATACAACCGAACCGTTGTTCTCAGATACCAACCAAGGCCGTAAATTATCAGGAAGGGTGCCATTAATCAACAGCTCGGCGTATAGCTTTTGATCACTTTGTAATAAGTCGGCAGTGTTATCCAATGCCACCAGTTCGCCTTGTTTCAGCATGGCAATCCGGTCGCAAAAACTTTGTGCTTCTTCGAGATAGTGGGTAGTGAGAATCACCGTGTGGCCTTGTTTGTTCAGGCTTTCGATAAATACCCATAAGCTTTGTCGCAACTCAACATCCACGCCGGCAGTCGGTTCGTCGAGCACAATAACGGGCGGACGGTGAACCAATGCTTGTGCCACCATCACCCGCCGTTTCATCCCGCCGGATAGATTGCGTGTATTGGTGTGGGCTTTGTCGGCAAGGCCGAGATTTTCAATAATTTCTTCAATCCAATCATCGTTTTTTCTAATGCCGAAATAGCCGGATTGGAGCCGTAATGTTTCGATAACGGTAAAGAAAGGGTCGAATACCAGTTCTTGCGGCACGACACCTAAGTTCATGCGGGTATGGCGGCTGTCTTTCACCACATCGTAGCCCATGACTTGAATGGTGCCTGAGGTAAGGCGGCTTAAGCCGGCCATAGCGGAAATTAAAGTGGTTTTGCCTGCGCCGTTAGAACCGAGCAGGCCGAAAAATTCGCCTTGATTAATATCGAAGCTGACATCTTTTAGTGCGGTAAAGCCGTTAGGATACGTTTTAACGGCATTTTGAATGTGTATAGCCGGTTGCATAATGATTTCCGGTTTTCAGACGGCCTGTTTATGGTTTGAGGCCGTCTGAAAACATTTTGATAAATAATAAAATAATGTGGTGTGCAGTGGGTGTGTTCAACCATTGGGCTGTTTTATACGCGCAGCTTCCAGCCGGATTTTAATATGGCCAGCACCAAAACAGTCAGTACGGCGGCGGCAGCGGCTACTACGCTCAAAGATAACCACGGGGAAACGTCTGCAACACCGAAAAAGCCATAGCGAAAACCGTCGATCATATAAAAAACCGGATTGAAGTGGCTAACGCTACGCCAGAACGGTGGCAAACTGTTAATAGAATAAAATACGCCGGATAAGAACGTTAAAGGCATAATCAGGAAGTTTTGAAACATAGCCAATTGGTCGAATTTTTCAGCCACAATGCCCGCCAGTAAACCGAACATCCCCATAATAAAACAGCCTAATAAGGCGAAAGCCAGTATCCACGGGATATTATGCGGCATGGGCAGGCCGAACGGTGCGGTAACGGCAACCACACCGATGCCGACCAATAAGCCGCGTAATACCGATGCGCCGACATAAGCCGAGAAAAAAGCCGGTATCGACAACGGCGGCAGCAAAATAAACACCAGATTGCCGGTGATGCGGGATTGAATCAGGCTGCTGGAGGCATTGGCAAAGGCGTTTTGCGTCATGCTCATCATGGCCAGACCGGGGATTAGGAACGCGTTGTATGCAACATCGGGTAAGGCTTCGATATGCCGGCCGACGGCATGGGAAAAAATCATTTGATAAAGCAGGGCGGTCAGCATGGGGGCGGCAACGGTTTGTAAGCCGACTTTCCAGAAACGCAATACTTCTTTTTTAAACAGGGTATAAAAACCAATCATTTTGGTGTGATTTCTTTATATTTTTAACTATTTTGAATATAGGCCGTCTGAAAAGCAGCGCATTCCTATTAAAAGGTTGATGCGTTATTCAGACGGCTGTTTTTAGATGTGTGATAAAAAGTTAACCGACTTTATCGCCCGGTTGTGCGCCTTCGTGTACATCCAGCAGGCGCAGTTTGCCGTCGGCAGTGGCGGCGGAAAGAATCATGCCTTCGGACATGCCGAACTTGGCCATTTTACGCGGCGCAAAGTTGGCAACGGCAATCACCATTTTGCCGTTGAGTGCGGCAGGTTCGGGATAGCTGGCGGCGATACCGGAAAAAATAATCCGCTTTTCAAAGCCAAAATCCAAATCGAATTTCAATAGCTTGGTGCTGCCTTCGACCGCTTCGCAGTTCAATACTTTGGCGACACGCATATCGATTTTCATAAAGTCGTCGAAGCTGGCTTGTTCGGCCACGGGTGCATATTTTGATTCTTCGGCAGGTGCGGCTTCGGCGGCGGTCTGCATGCTTTGTTTGTTGGCGTCGATTAAATCATCCACTTGTTTTTGCTCCACTCGTTGCATTAGGTGTTCGTATTTGTTGATGGCGTGCCCTTCGGGCAATACGGTTGCGGTATCTGCCCAGCGCAGGCCGTTGAGATTGAGGAAAGCGGCGGCACGCTCGGTCACTTTCGGCAACACGGGCGCCAGATAGATACTCAAAATCTTAAAGGCATTAATCAGTTCGCTGCATACTTCGTGCAATCGTTGCTCTTGGCCTTCTTGTTTGGCCAATTCCCACGGCTTATTGGCATCAACGTATTCGTTAACGGTATCGGCCAGCGCCATGATTTCGCGCAGGGCTTTGGCGTATTCGCGGTTTTCAAAATCAGCGGCAATAGCATCGCTTTCCGCAGCCAGTTTTTGAATGAGTTGGCTGTTGGCAACATCTTTCAGACGGCCTTCGAAACGTTTGGTAATAAAACCGGCGGCACGGGCGGCAATATTCACATATTTGCCGACCAAGTCGCTGTTTACGCGGGTGATAAAGTCGTTCAGGTTTAAATCGATGTCTTCGATTTTGCTGTTGAGTTTGGCCGCGATGTAATAGCGCATCCATTCGGGGTTGAGGCCGCCGTCCAAATAGGATTTGGCAGTAATAAACGTGCCGCGTGATTTGGACATTTTTTGCCCGTCTACGGTTAAAAAGCCGTGGGCAAACACGCCGGTAGGGGCGCGGTGGCCGCTGAATTTCAACATGGCCGGCCAGAATAGGGCATGGAAATAAAGAATGTCTTTACCGATAAAGTGATACATCTCGGTTTGGCTGTCGGCTTTGAAAAATTCTTCATAATTCAAACCGATGCGGTTGCATAGGTTTTGGAATGAAGCCATATAGCCGACCGGGGCATCCAGCCAAACATAAAAATATTTACCAGGTGCGCCGGGAATTTCAAAACCGAAATAAGGGGCATCACGGCTGATATCCCAATCGGATAAGGTTCCGTTGCCGTTTTCATCCGTGCCCAGCCATTCGTTCATTTTATTCAATGCTTCGGCTTGCAAATGCGGTTGGATACGGCCGTCTGAAAGGGTGGTGGTTCCGGCCGTCCATTCTTTCAAATAATCGGCACATTCGCCCAATTTAAAGAAGAAGTGCTCGGATGTTTTTAATACCGGCGTGGCGCCGGATACGACGGAATAGGGGTTAATCAGCTCGGTCGGGCTGTAAGTGGTACCGCAGACTTCGCAGTTATCACCGTATTGGTCTTTGGCATGGCATTTGGGGCACTCGCCTTTTACAAAACGGTCGGGCAGAAACATGTTTTTTTCGGGGTCGAACAGCTGTTCGATTACACGGCTTTCGATTTTGCCGTTGGCTTTCAGCGCCAGATAAATCTGTTCGGAAAGGGCTTTGTTTTCAGGTGAATGAGTGCTGTAATAATTGTCGTAGCCGATATGGAAGCCGGTGAAGTCGGCCAGATGTGCTTCGCGTACTTGGGCAATCATATCTTCGGGTGCCATGCCTTGTTTTTGTGCCGCCAGCATTACCGGTGTGCCGTGGGTATCGTCGGCGCAGCAGTAGTAGCATTCATGACCGCGGATTTTTTGGAAGCGTACCCAGATATCGGTTTGGATATGCTCGACCATATGGCCCAAATGAATGCTGCCGTTGGCATAGGGCAGGGCAGAAGTAACAAGGATTTTGCGTGTCATGGTTTGGTGTGTCTTGTATTCGGATAGGAAAAACAAACAGTATAACAAAGAAACCGATGCATTCCACGAATTGCCGGACGATTGTTGTACTGCTGTTGCCACATTGACTTGAAAATGGCGGAAATCCGGTTGGCGGCATAGTATTACTGCCCATTATTGATAACGGTAATGTTCCGGATAACGGGGAATGCGGATTGTTGCTTTATATTTATATATGATAAAAACCCACTTGGAAAAAGTGGGTTTTTTGAATTTGGTTGCGGGGGCAGGATTCGAACCTACGACCTTCGGGTTATGAGCCCGACGAGCTACCATGCTGCTCCACCCCGCGATAGATTTGAAAGTATATGCCGGAGCAGGGGTTTTGTCAATGGTTAATTGTATTTTTGTTACAACCGTGCGGTGCGCCCCTGTTATCCGATTACTGTATTGATGTGTGTGTATTTTGTTTATTGAGGTTTCAGACGGCCTGATTCTGTTGGAATAAAGCCTTGACCAGTTCGCGCTGTTCGGCGTGGTTCACAATGGGATAAGGATAGCCGTGGGTGTCGATACTTTCTTTTGCCAGCCACGGGGCGTGGATAATATCTTTACCCAGATGTGCCAACTCGGGGATATGGCGGCGGATAAATTGCCCGTCGGGGTCGAATTTCTGCGATTGCAATACGGGGTTAAAGATGCGGAAATAAGGTTGTGCATCACAACCGGTGCCGGCCGACCACTGCCAGCCGCCGTTGTTGGCCGATAAATCATAGTCGATTAATTGCTCGGCAAACCATGCTTCGCCCAGCCGCCAGTCGGTTAACAGGTCTTTCACCAGAAAGCTTGCCGTTATCATGCGCAGGCGGTTGTGCATCCAGCCGGTGCCGGAAAGCTGGCGCATGGCGGCATCGACAATCGGAAAGCCGGTTTGCCCCGCTTTCCAACGCTCGAACCATTCGGGATTATTCGGCCATTGGATGGCACGGTATTCGGGGCGGAAGCTTTGGTATGCGGTTTCAGGGTGGTGAAACAACACTTGTTTGAAAAATTCGCGCCAGATTAATTCGCTCAGCCATACGTTTGCGCCTTCGCTGTCGGCTTGTTTGGCAAGATAAACCAGATGGCGGGGGGAAAGCAGGCCGTGGCTGAGGTAGGGTGATAGGCGGCTGGTGCCTTTTTGTGCGGGGAAGTCGCGGCTGATGTGGTAGGTGTCGACGTGTTCGAGAAACCGGCCGAGTTGTTTTTGTGCTTCCGCTTCACCGCCGGGAAATAAGGTGTTTTGATGGGTGAAGCCGATGGTTTCCGGTGAGGGTAATGTTGGAGTACGACGTGCGGCCTCCGGCAGCTTGGTTTGCAGTGCCGATAAGGCGGCCCAATCGTCGGCGGGTTGCCAGTGGCCGAAATATTGGGTGTAGGTTTGCAACCATGCTTTTTTATAGGGGGTAAACACGGAATAGGGGCGGCCGGTGTGGGTCATCACGGCGGCTTTGGGCAATAAGACTTGGTCGTCTACGCGTATCAGTGTGCGGCCGGCTTCATCAAGTCTGCGCCAGATGGTATTGTCGCGTGCGGTGGATTGGGGTTCGTAGTCTTCGGCGCATATCACGGCCGTTGCATGGAGTTGTGCCGCCAGTTTGGGTATTTCCTGTTCGGCCGCACCGTGCAGGATATAAAGCGGGATATTCTTTTCGTTTAAGGCCGTCTGAAAAGCCTGTACGCTGTCGTAAATAAAACTGGCGCGGCGGTGGTTGGTGTGTAGTAAAGGATCGGCATCATTGTCGAAAATAAATACGCCGACAACGGGCAGTCCCTGCCTTATGGCGGTTTGTAGGGCTGTATTGTCAAACAGGCGCAGGTCGCGGCGGAACCAGATTAGGGTGATAGGTTGCATAAGGCCGTCTGAAAATAAAATGGGTTGGCAAATATTGTAAAGCGTTTGGCAAGGGGTTGCGTATAAGGTTCATTCATAATCATCAATTTGCTTGCTAAATAAAAATAAAAATGCCAAACTGAGCTCGAGTATCTAAATAAATATTATAAATTTCATACTCATTGAAAGTAAAATATAAAAAAATAAATAATTAAGCAACTTAATGCTTAAAATAGGAGGATGTATGACTACTGCCTGTGCTTATACCGCAAGAGAAGCCGATTCAGACGGCTTCATTCATTATCCGCCCGAAGAACATCAGGTTTGGCATGATCTGATTGTGCGCCAACAACGTAACCTGCCCGGGCGTGCCTGCCACGAATATCTTGAAGGGCTGGCCAAGCTGGCGTTGCCGCACGACCATATTCCTCAATTGGCCGATATTGATGCCGTATTGTTAGACAATACAGGTTGGCGTACCGCGCCGGTGCCCGCACTGATACCGTTTGGCCGTTTCTTCAAATTGCTTGCTAATAAAGCGTTTCCCGTTGCCACATTTATACGTCGGCACGAAGACTTCGATTATATTCAAGAGCCGGATATTTTCCATGAAATTGCCGGCCATTGCCCGTTGCTGACCCATCCGGCTTTTGCGGAGTTTAATGAAATTTATGGCAAACTCGGATTAGATGCCGATAAAACCGAAAGAGTATTTTTGGCCAGACTGTATTGGTTTACCATTGAATTCGGCTTGGTCGGTCTCAATCCGCAAGAGCGGCGTATTTATGGCGGTGGTATTCTCAGCTCGCCTTCGGAAACCGAGTATGCGCTGAGTGGCAAGCCTGAATACCGCGCGTTTAATATTGCCGATGTTTTGCGCACGCCTTACCGTATCGATCGCATCCAGCCGATTTATTATGTACTCGACAAGCTGGATACATTATTTGAAATAGCGCAAAGCGACATTATGGGTGAAGTACATAAAGCCATGAGCAAAGGTTTATTCGAGCCGCATCCGAGTTTGGCGGATTGAACCGACACGGTTTTAATCAGGCCGTCTGAAAATCATCAAGGCGGATTCAATCATATAAATAGTTAATGAAGGAGAAAAAGATGAACGATTTGGCTAAACAAGCCTGCGAAGCCTGCCGTGCCGATGCGCCGAAAGTCAGCGATGAGGAACTGGCGCAACTGATGAAAATGATTCCGGAATGGCAGCCGATAGTGATAGACGGCGTATTGCAATTACAGCGGCAATTTAAATTTAAAAACTTCAAGCAGGCGATGGCGTTTACCAACCGTTTGGCCGACTTGGCGGAAGAAGAAGGCCATCATCCGGGCATTCTAACCGAGTGGGGCAAAGTAACGGTTACCTGGTGGTCGCATAGCATTAAGGGGTTGCACCGCAATGATTTTATTATGGCGGCGAAAACCGATACATTGGCGGCCGTCTGAAAAAAACGCTATTATTCGGTTTAGTGCATACGGCAAATATTCTTTGCCGTATTTTATTTATTTTTGTGTTCAATCACATAAAACCGCTTAATATACGCTATTTTGATTTAAGGCTTGATATCAGGCCGTCTGAAAGGAAAACAATGAACTTTTACCGTTTCTGCCAACGTACCGCTGCCGTTTCACTGGCTCTATGGGTTGCCGCCTGTTCCACAACTGGCATGGAAAATGTAGTCGGCAGCAGTTGGAGCAGCATCGGCACCACTTCGGATGGCAATATCAAAGCTTATATCGATAAAAACAGCATCAGCAAAAACGGCAATCTGGTGACCTTCCGCGACCGTAAAGTTGTGGTGGATCAGGATAAAGAACGCTACGTCAACACGCCGCGCTATAAAACCGCTATCGGTACATGGGAAATGCATTGTGCCAATAAAACCTACCGTTTGACTGCTTTGCAGCTATTGGACGAACGCGGCACGGTTGTGGTTAATGAAAACTATACTGCGGTGGATTTGCGCCCGATGAGCGTAATGAACGGGTCGGTAACCGAAAAACAATTCGAGCAAGTGTGCGGGCAAAGCCTTTAATTTTCAGACGGCCTGACTTTATTTAAATATCTGTTTGAAATATATTTGAAAATATTTAAAACCGATTGTATGGCGTGTGGCATTATTTTATGCGTTGCAGGGCAAAAAGTTTCATACTTTCTTTTGCGGGTGTCTGGTATAGTAAAAAACAGACGATGTTCAATTTAGGTAGAATCATTGGTAAATATTCTCGGTTTTATCCATTACCCGACCGCCTTTATTGACAATCATCGCATCCCCTGACGCTATGTGTTCCTACCATTGCAGACAGGGCCGCCGTCTTGAAAATGCCGTTTACCGCCTCAAAATTGTTTTGACAAGGCTTCAGACGGCATCATATAAATAATATATAAGCACAGTGAACCTATATTTATTTCAGATGGCCTTCCATCTGAAAATTTATTTGTGCGCGAAGTAAACGACTTTAAAAGGGAAACCGGATTATGGCAAAGAATTTATTGATTGTGGAGTCACCCTCCAAAGCCAAAACGTTGAAAAAATACCTCGGCAGCGATTTTGAAATCCTCGCTTCCTACGGACACGTGCGCGATTTGGTACCGAAAAACGGTGCGGTGGATCCCGATAACGATTTTGCTATGAAATACCAATTGGTTGCCCGCAACAGCAAGCACGTGGATGCCATTGTTGCCGCTGCCAAAGAATCCGAAAACCTGTATCTCGCAACCGACCCGGATAGAGAAGGCGAAGCCATTTCATGGCACTTGCAGGAAATTTTGAAATCCAAACGCGGTTTGAAAAATCTCAAGCCGCAACGTGTTGTGTTTCACGAAATTACCAAAAATGCCGTTTTAGATGCCATTGCCCATCCGCGGGAGTTGGAAGAAAACTTAGTGGATGCGCAACAGGCGCGGCGCGCATTGGATTATTTGGTCGGCTTTAATCTTTCCCCGCTGTTGTGGAAAAAAATCCGCCGCGGCCTGAGTGCCGGTCGTGTACAAAGCCCGGCCTTGCGCCTGATTTGCGAGCGTGAAAACGAAATCAAAGCGTTTGAAGCGCAGGAATATTGGACCGTTCACCTTGATAGTCATAAAGGCCGCAGCAAATTCACCGCCAAACTGGTGCAATGGCAGGGCGAAAAGCTGGAACAGTTTTCCCTGCCAGACGAAGCGGCACAGCAAGCCGTTTTAAACGGGCTGACCGATAAAGAAGCCCAAGTTGCCAATATTGAAAAGAAAAAACGCAGCCGCAACCCCGCCGCACCGTTTACCACTTCGACGATGCAACAGGATGCCGTGCGTAAACTCGGCATGACCACCGACCGCACCATGCGAACCGCCCAACAGCTTTACGAAGGTATTGATGTCGGACAAGGCGCAATCGGTTTGATTACCTATATGCGTACCGACAGCGTTACCTTGTCGGATGAAGCTTTGGTGGAAATCCGCCATTATATTGAAAACAAAATCGGCAAAGAATATCTGCCTGCTTCCGTTAAACAATATAAAACCAAGTCGAAAAACGCCCAAGAAGCGCACGAGGCCATTCGTCCGACTTCGGTTTACCGCACCCCCGAAAGCGTAAAACCTTTCCTGAGTGCCGACCAATTCAAGCTTTATCAGATGATTTGGCAGCGTACCGTTGCCTGCCAGATGACGCCTGCCAAATTCGACCAAACCACCGTCGATATTGCTTTGGGCGAAGGTGTTTTCCGCGTTACCGGCCAAGTGCAGACTTTTGCAGGTTTTTTAAATGTGTATGAAGAAGGCACCGACGATAGCGATGAGGGCGAAGACAATAAAAAACTGCCCGAAATGAAAGAGGGCGACAAACTGCCTGTCGACCAGCTTTATGGCGAACAACATTTCACCACCCCGCCGCCGCGCTTTAATGAGGCTACTCTGGTGAAAGCATTGGAAGAATTCGGCATCGGCCGCCCTTCGACCTATGCCAGCATTATTTCCACCTTGAAAGACCGAGAATACGTTACGCTTGATCAAAAACGGTTTGTGCCGACCGATACCGGTGAAATTGTGAATAAATTCCTGACCGAGCACTTCGCCCAATACGTGGATTACCACTTTACAGCCAAGCTGGAAGACCAGCTTGACGAAATCGCCACTGGTAAGCGCCAGTGGATTCCGGTGATGGATAAATTCTGGAAAGGCTTCAGCAAGCAGGTTAAAGAAAAAGAAGGCATCGAACGCGCCAAAATTACCACCGAAGAGCTAGATGAAATCTGCCCGAAATGCGGCAATCATAAGCTGCAAATCAAATTCGGCAAGCGCGGTCGCTTTATCGCCTGTTCCGGTTATCCCGAATGCGACTACACCCGCAATATCGGAGAAACTGCCGAAGATGCCGCCAAAGAAGCGGAAGAGCCGACAGTGGTCGAAGGCCGCGAATGCCCGAAATGCGGCGGACAGCTGGTGTATAAAAAAGGCCGTTACGGTAAATTTATCGGTTGTTCCAACTATCCGAAATGTAAACATATCGAGCCGTTGGAACCGCCGAAAGATACCGGCGTGGTATGCCCGAAATGCGGCAAAGGCCACTTAATCGAACGCAAATCCCGCTACGGCAAACTGTTTTACAGCTGCAATACCTATCCCGACTGCGATTACGCCGTATGGAATCCGCCCATCGCCGAAACCTGCCCCAACTGCAAATGGCCAGTATTAACCATTAAAACTACCAAGCGCTGGGGGGTAGAAAAAGTCTGCCCGCAGAAAGAATGCGGCTGGAAAGAGCAAATCGAACCGCCGGCACCGAAAGGTTCTAAAGTGGCTGAGTAAATCTTGATTAAAAAATAAGCTCCAAAAATTGTCATTATTCTATTGTCATGATAATATTTATTTCAATTTATATTTTTCATCTAAAGAAAATATACATAATAAATATTGCTAATGAATAATTTCATTTTTGGAGCTATGTTTTTCAGTTTTTACTTGGTTTGGGATAGGTTATGAATATATTGTCAAGAAGTACAAATATTTTAATTAATATTTCAGTACTGTCTTTTGGTTTTTTAAATGTTTATATTTTTTATATTTATGATAAATTAGGATTTATTTTGGAAAAAGGTAGTCTTTCCAAGTATATATCAATATTAGTGTCGGCAGTATTTGCAATTTCCACGCTATGTTTAATTTATAAAATGATAGTTTTTGCTGCTGGTGAGAAAAAAATTGATATACAAAAGATTCCTGCTGATGTTCAAAAAAAATTTATTAATTTTTATAATCAAAAAAATGTAGTTATAATTTGTTTAATGCTTTTTTTATATTGCTTCTTTTTGTATTTTTTTAAAAACAATGATCTTTATTTTAATTTAAATATTTATACTATGATATCAATAGTGTTGATATTTGGGTTGACTTTATTTTTCTTGGTTATTAATCATAAAAAGACTTTATCTTAGATTAAAGGCCGTCTGAAATGAATACCGGTTTCAGACGGCCTTTGCTATACAATACCGTACCATTCAAATCATAAATTCAAATCCAATCATGAATAAAAGCCGACATGTCAAACACCAAAACCAAGTCCGTATTATTGGTGGAACGCATCGGGGCAGGAAACTGCACTTTAGCGATGCCGACGGTTTGCGCCCTACGCCGGATAGCGTACGCGAACGCCTGTTTAACTGGTTGGGGCAGGATTTAACCGGGCAGGCGGTGTTGGATTTATTTGCAGGCAGCGGGGCTTTGGGCTTGGAAGCGGCTTCGAGGGGGGCGCGTTCGACGGTGTTGGTGGAACGTAACCGCCAAACCGTACAGGCGATTAGAGAGAATATCCGCCAATTAGGTGTGGAGCAGGTTGAAGTGGTGGGAGCCGATGGTTTGCTTTATTTAAAGCAGAATGCTAGCCGTTTTGATACGGTTTTTTTGGATCCGCCGTTTAATTGGCAGCAATGGCCTGAGTTGTGGGCAGTGCTTCAAGGCCGTCTGAATGAGCAGGCTATGGTGTATTTGGAAGCAGGCGTGCTGCCGCAACTGCCAGAGTGGTTGGAAGTTTATCGGGAAGGCAAGGCAGGAAAAAGCCGGTTTGTTTTGGCGGTGTATCAGCCGGAAGCAGAAGTTTAATCGTTGCTTGCGAGTGTTGTGCTATTCGGCTAATACAACATATTTCCCTTCAAATTCGGCAACCTTTATATCGTTGCTAAACAATGTGCAGGTGATATGAATTTTGCCTTTACCGCGCGCAGCCAACATGGCACTGCATTGCGCCCATGCTTCGGGGTCGGTTTTCTCGCAAACGGCGGTTAAATCGCCCCGGGCAGGTTTTAAATATCGGATATGGCTTTCCTGAATCACGATTTTGCCGTGATATTCCGGATAATTAAGATGCACCAACGACCAGCCGCATAATGTTGCCAACATCACAATACTGCCGCCGAAAACGGTATGGTGATGGTTGCAATTGGCGGCAATAGGGGCGATTAGGGCAGTACGGCCGGGATCCGCTTCGGTAACGCTGAATTGTAAAGCGGCGGAAGCGGGAATATTACGGTGAAGAAAAGTTTGTAGTTCGGCTGGCGTCATAATATTCGTTTGGCGTGATTGATAAAGCAATTATATAGCAGCAAAAGCGGTTGTGCCGCCATTGTATTGGCTTCTCGGAAATGATTTTTCGATAAGTGAATATTAATATATAAACAAGCCGTCTGAATATTTCAGACGGCTTGTTTTCATTATAGAGCAGGTGTTTTTATAAAAATATTACACAATATTGTTTTTTTTTGTAATCCGATGTTGTTTGCGGGATTTGTTTGTTATAATCAGTTGGAACGAAACAGGGGTGCTGCATGGGCTAACCAATGCGGCTGAGAAACACCCTTAACACCCGATCAAGGTAATGCTTGCGTGGGAAGATTTCAGCGTCGATAATGTTTTCAGACGGCCTGCCGAATATGAAATTCTGAAAATGCGACAAGCTCCTGTTTCTTTTTATAAAACGAGAACAGGAGTTTTTTATGGCTGCCAAAACCACAGGCCGCGAATCGGCACAACTCGACCGCCTTTCGCACGACTTAGGCATTCAATTTGCCTATCCCAATTCCACCAAAATTTATCTTTCAGGCAGCCGTGCGGATATCCGCGTGCCGCTGCGCGAAATTGCCCAAGACGACACCATCACCGATAAAGGCAACGAGCCGAATCCGCCGATTCCGGTATACGATACCAGCGGCGCTTATGGCGATCCGGAAGCACACATTGATTTGAAACAAGGTCTGCCGCATGTGCGTACGGCTTGGCTGGACGAGCGCGGTGATACGGAAATCCTCAACGGTTTATCCAGTGAATACGGTTTGGAACGCGCGCATGACCCGAAAACCGCCCATCTGCGCTTCAATCAGATTACCAACCCGCGCCGTGCCAAAGCAGGCAAAAACGTTTCGCAAATGCACTATGCCCGCCAAGGCATTATTACGCCGGAAATGGAATTCGTGGCCATTCGCGAACGCCTGAAAATGGAAGAAATTTTCCGTGACCCGCGTTATGCCAAAGTGATCAAACAGCATCCGGGCGAATCTTTCGGTGCCAATATTCCGACTCATCCCGACCAAATCACGCCTGAGTTCGTGCGCAGTGAAATTGCCGCCGGCCGTGCCATTATCCCTGCCAATATTAACCACCCCGAATTGGAACCGATGATTATCGGCCGTAATTTCCGCGTGAAAATCAACGGCAACTTAGGTAACTCTGCGGTCACTTCGTCGTTGACTGAAGAGGTGGAAAAAATGGTGTGGTCGCTGCGTTGGGGTGCCGATACCATTATGGATTTGTCGACCGGTGCGCACATTCACGAAACCCGCGAATGGATTATCCGTAATGCACCCGTTCCGATTGGTACGGTACCGATTTATCAGGCCTTGGAAAAAACCGGCGGTATTGCCGAAGATTTAACTTGGGATCTGTTCCGCGATACCTTAATTGAGCAGGCAGAACAAGGTGTCGACTACTTCACCATTCACGCCGGCGTATTGCTGCGCTATGTACCGTTAACGGCCGACCGTATCACCGGTATCGTATCGCGCGGCGGCTCGATTATGGCCAAATGGTGTCTGGCGCACCATCAGGAAAACTTCCTCTACACCCATTTCGATGAAATCTGCGAAATCATGAAGGCCTACGATGTTTCCTTCAGCTTGGGTGACGGCTTGCGCCCGGGTTGTACGGCAGATTCCAACGATGCCGCCCAGTTCGGCGAATTGCATACTTTGGGCGAGTTAACCTACAAAGCATGGCAACATGATGTTCAGGTGATGATTGAAGGCCCCGGCCATGTGCCTTTGCAACGTGTCCGCGCCAATATGGATGAGGAATTAAAACATTGCTTTGAAGCGCCGTTCTATACCCTTGGCCCGTTGGTTACCGATATCGCTCCGGGTTACGACCACATTACTTCAGGTATCGGCGCCGCCAATATCGGTTGGTATGGTACCGCCATGTTGTGTTATGTGACCCCGAAAGAACACCTAGGTTTGCCGGATAAAGAAGACGTCCGCACCGGTATTATTACCTACAAACTCGCCGCTCATGCCGCCGATTTGGCCAAAGGTTGGCCGGGTGCGCAATTGCGCGACAATGCTTTATCGAAAGCCCGTTTTGAATTCCGTTGGCGCGACCAGTTCCGCCTCGGTCTCGACCCCGAACGTGCCGAAAGCTACCACGACCAAACCCTGCCGGCCGAAGGTGCGAAGATTGCCCACTTCTGCTCAATGTGCGGCCCCAAATTCTGTTCGATGAAAATCACGCAGGAAGTACGCGATTACGCCGCCGCACAAAAAGGTATGGAAGAAAAAGCTGTCGAGTTTGTGCGTAAGGGTGCAAAAATTTACAGCTGATGTGTGAAGTTTACAGGCCGTCTGAATCTGAATATTTTCAGACGGCCTGATAAGTTGCGCCGGTATATATCCGAATGCATGTCAATATGATATGCGCCAAGCCTTAATCTATTTGTTGTGATGGGCATCGGCAACGGCCGGCCAATAAAAATGAAAAAAGGAACCATCATGAAACCCTATCAGGTAGCGATTGCCGGCGGCGGTCTGCTCGGGCGGCTGACGGCATGGCGCTTGGCGGAACAAGGTATCCGCACGGTATTGTATGATGCCGGATCACCTACCGGTGAAAACAGCGCGGCTTATGTGGCTGCCGCAATGTTGGCGCCTGCTGCGGAAGCGGTAGACGGGGCGCCCGAAGTCATCGCATTGGGATACAGCAGCCTCAAATTGTGGCGGCAGTATCTGAAACGCATCAACAGCCCGGTTTTTTTTCAGGAAAACGGCAGTCTGATTGTTTGGCATAACCAAGATGCCGCCCTTAAAAACCGCTTTTTGCAACACTTAGCGCGTGCCCATCACGGCAAGCAGCCGGCACAACAATGGTCGGCCGACGATATTGCCCGCAATGAACCGCAATTGGGCGGACGCTTCAATCAAGGCTTATTTCTGCCCGAAGAAGGGCAGCTCGACAACCGCCAAACCATCGCCGCCTTAGCAGAAGCCGCACAACAGGCCGGTGTCGATTGCCGTTGGCATACGCCTGTTGATAACCTTGACGAACTTCATGCGCAGGCCGATTGGGTGATTGACTGCCGCGGTATCGGTGCGCGGCAGGCATGGAACCAAAGCGGCGGCACCCGTTTGCGCGGTATCCGCGGTGAAGTCGCCCGCGTGTTGGCGCCCGAAGTGAAACTTAACCGACCCGTCCGCCTGTTGCATCCGCGTTATCCTTTGTATGTTTGCCCGAAAGAAAACGGCTTGTATGTGATCGGTGCGACTCAGATTGACAGCGAAGACGACAGCCCGGTGTCGGTGCGCAGCAGCTTGGAATTGTTCTCGGCTTTATATGCCGTTCATCCGGCTTTCGGTGAGGCAAGGGTTTTGGAAACCAATGTCGGTTTACGCCCGACGCTGGTACACGACCGCCCTGAAATCCGCTGTCATGCCGAAAAACAGTTAATCGAAGCAAACGGTTTGTTCCGGCATGGTTTTATGATTTCGCCGTCGGTGGCCGAAGCGGTGGTAGAAACCGTTTCCGGCGTGCTGGGTGGTAACCGCCCCGAAACGGCAGGTGAGCTGCCGGTGCTTTATTGCGGTAGTTGAATCAAATTGGCAGGTAAACCATGATATAACGGCCATACCGATATAAGCCGTCTGAAAACTTTTCAGACGGCCTTAGGTGAAGCGATAGCCGTTTGTCGGGATTACAAGCAATCGTTAAGGAATACTGCGTGATGAATATTCAAATAAACGGTGAAAACCGTCCTTTTAGCGGCGCAACACTTGCCGAGTGGCTTAAAGATAATCCGCCGCAAGCACCGTTTGCCGTATCGGTAAACACGATTTTTATCCCTAAAACCCGTTATGCCGAAACCGCATTGAATGAGGGCGACAAAATAGAGATTGTCCGCCCTGTTGTGGGTGGCTAAACACGCTGGTAACGGGGGAAGATAAAAGAGGCCGTCTGAAAAAATATTTAGATGGTTGATATCTCAATTGAAAACAGGGCAGGGTTGTGAAAATAATATCTGCCTGTATCAGTCTATAAGGAAGCTCAATTATGCTGACTCTATACGGACAAACTTTTTCGTCGCGCTTATTATTGGGCACGGCGGCTTATCCTTCTTTGGATATTTTGCGTCAGGCCGTCGGTGTTGCCGAGCCGGCTATGATTACCGTTGCGCTGCGCCGTCAGAATACGCCCGATGGCAATGGCGGCGGTGCGTTGTGGGCGTTGTTGCAGGAAGCGGGTATTCCGCTGCTGCCCAATACCGCAGGCTGTTTGAGTGTGCAGGAAGCGGTAGCCACCGCGCACATGGCACGCGAATTATTTGAAACCGATTGGGTTAAACTCGAATTAATCGGCAACGACGACACCTTGCAGCCGGATGTTTTCCAATTGGTTGAAGCGGCCGATATTTTGATTAAAGAGGGCTTTAAGGTGTTGCCCTATTGCACCGAAGACCTTATCGCCTGCCAACGGTTATTAGATGCCGGTTGTCAGGCATTGATGCCGTGGGCGGCGCCGATCGGTACCGGATTGGGTGCCATAAACGGCTATGCTTTGCGGATGTTGCGCGAGCGTTTGCCGGATACGCCGCTGATTGTGGATGCCGGTTTAGGATTGCCGTCTCATGCCGCGCAAGTAATGGAATGGGGGTTCGACGGCGTATTGTTGAACAGTGCTGTTTCCCGCAGCGGCAATCCCGTACAGATGGCGCAGGCATTTGCGCAAGGGGTTCAGGCGGGGCGGAATGCTTATGAAGCGGTACCGATGCCGCCCTCAGAGCATACACGCGCAAGCACACCGACGGTTGGCCAACCGTTCTGGCATAGTGATGAATACGAGTATGCGTCTTAATATTCACAAGGTATTGCGGTTTGAATCAAAGATGCAAACGATTTATCTGAATGCGAGCATAGTGTTCTTTATACAGCCATAAAACAAAGCCGTCTGAAACTTTTTCAGACGGCTTTGTTTTTTAATAACGGCTGTTTGGCACATTGCCGGAATATACGCAGTGATTAACCTTCTACGGTCACTTCCACACGGCGGCCTTCTACGTCATTACCAATGGCGCCGGTGGTATTGTCCGGTTCGCGCAGTTCGATATTGGCCGTATCGACACCTTGTGCTTCAAAGAAAGCTTTCACTGCGTTGGCACGTTGTTTGGATAACTCGGCATTGGCGGCGGCATTGCCGGTGCTGTCGGCAAAACCGCTGATGACCAGTTTTTTACCGGCTTTACCCGCTTCAATCACTTCGCCGACAATTCGTTCCGCACCTTCGGCAACATTATTTTGAGATGTGGCGAAGTAGAATACGGCCATGCCGTTTTGATAAACCACACCGGCTTGGTCGGGCGCAATGGCCGGCGCGGAGGCGGCAGTATTATCCATAGGCGCGGATGCCGTACCAATCATATCTTGTTCGGGTGCGGAAGCAACCGGCTCGATAATATTAGAGGGTTCGGAAGGCATCACGCTGGAAGCGGTTGTTTCCGTATCCTCATCGGATGCCGTGATGGCATCAGTTTCTTCCGGTGCCGATGCGGCCACGTCTGCCGGCGGAACGGGTTGTTCTTGAGTGCTGCAGCTTTTATAAGCGAATAAAGCCACGAGGGCGGCAATCACCAAAGCAATCCATTTGCCCAAGCCCGAACCTTTGGCTGCCGCCGCACCGGCCGCATTTGCCGTGGCACCGGTAGCCCAACTGCTCAATCCGCCGAAGATACCGCTTAAGCTGCCGATACCGAGCGCGGAAAGCATGCCGCTGCTTAATGTACCGGCCAGCCAATCGTGTTGTGCGCCTAATACGCCGGCCAATTGACGTTGGTTTAGGTTTTCCGCTTTCACTTTTTTGCTTAACACAGAAAGTACTAACGGCAATGCTAGGGCCAATAGAGAACCTGCCGCTGCTTTGGCAATACCGCTTTCATGGGCGATTTGATCGGAAACATCCGCAGCATTGCCGCTAAACAGAGTGGGGAGCTTTTCCCGCCCCCATTGCAACACACCGTCAAAGCCGATGCCGCCTTCTTCGACTTGTATAACCGCACGGTTTAAGGGAGTGGATGCCGTGCCGGTGAGGGTGTCGTGTAAGCTGTTCAGATGGGCGGGATCATTGTTGAGGTGTTTGACCAAACCGGCAATCACGGTAGGCAAAACGATTTTGGCAGCATGGGTGCTGTTTTCCGCACTTTCGCCGTTTTGGGTGAGAAAACGGCTTAATACACCGCCCAATTCGTTTTGTAATACATTGCCAAAATCAGATGACATCGTGCTCTCCTTAAGAAGTATAGAAGTATGTTAATGAGAAAATCTTGGTTTCCCCGACAAAAAATATTAAAGCCGCTCCGTTTATGACCAAACCCTTATTGCAAAAACGGATTATGCTGTTTCTCATGGCCGATATGTGTGGTTCGGCCGTGTCCGGCAATAACGGTTGTGTGCTCGGGTAATACCAGTAGTTTATCGGTAATATTGCGGATTAAATCGGCATGGTTTCCGCGTGGGAAATCGGTTCTGCCGATGGTTTCATAAAACAAGACATCACCGGCAATCAATAATTCCGCATCTTTACAATAAAACACAACATGACCCGGCGTATGGCCGGGAATATGTAGGACTTCAAAGGTATAACGACCGACGTTCAGCGTATCGCCTTCTTTCAGCCACTGGGTGGGGGTAAATGAGGGGGATACGGGAAAGCCGTATTGGGCGGTTATCTGAGGCAGTTGTTCGAGTAAGAATAAGTCGTTTTGATGCGGCCCGAATACGGGTACGTCGACTTGCGAACGCAATTCTACGACGCCGCCGGCGTGATCAAGGTGGCCGTGTGTCAGCCAAATAGCTTTTAAGGTCAGGCCGTGTTTTTCAATTTGCTCTAATAAAAAAGAGACATCGCCACCAACATCGGTGAGCACTGCTTCACGGGTTTCGTCGTCCCAAATTAAGGTGCAGTTTTGGCGGAACGGGGTAACGGCAATGATTTCACACTGTAAAGCCATAGGTGTTTCCTTTATTTTAAATAAATAATGTAATAATATTTTAAGTTATTTTATTTGATAATAATGAGGGGAAAACAAAATGAAAACCATCATACTCGTTTGCGGGCTGTTTTTCACGCAGGCGGTGATTGCGGCGGCTCCTGATTTGCTGTTGGCTAAAAAATATACCCGTACAAAACATATTCGGGGGTGGGCGATGAGTGAGAAACTCGATGGTGTTCGTGCGTATTGGGATGGAAAACGCTTAATCAGCCGCCAAGGGTATCCGTTTACGCCGCCGACAGGTTATACGCATAATTTCCCACCTTATCCGCTTGACGGGGAATTATTCAGCAAACGCGGGCAGTTTGAACGGATTTCCGGTGCGGTGCGTTCTGCTTCGGGTGATTGGTCGAATATTAAACTTTATGTATTCGATGTGCCGCAGGCAAAGGGCAATCTTTATCAACGCTTGGCGGTATTACAAGCATGGCTTGAAAACCATCCCAATGCACCGATTGCTGTTATTGCGCAAACACCGGTTCGTAATCATGCGCAGGTACAGGCATTTTTAAAACAGGTAGAGCAACAAGGCGGGGAAGGGGTAATGCTGCGTCGGCCGGATATCCCGTATCAGGGTGGCAGAAGCCCGCATTTGTTGAAAGTGAAAAGCCGTCATGACGATGAATGTACTGTGGGGGGGTGATTGTTTTGTCACAAGGGACACGACCATATAAACGCGAAAAAATTTAAATAAAACAAAAAACAAGGCAGAAAATCGGCGAAAAACCAAAACGCGAAAAAAAGTGCAAAAATGAATATATTTAAATCATTTTTGCACTTTTTTTGTCATTAAATAATCAAAAAGAAATCACAAATTATTATTTGGCGATGCCGCAACTCCATAGATAGCGGCCGTAAATCTCAAACTCATGTGACTGCATCTGTGTTAAATCAAGGTCTGTGGTTGGGTATATGCTTTTGTTGGCGTTGTCGCTGATTATGCGATAGGTGTGCGTATTAAGCCGTTGCAGGCGTTTGACGCGCAATTCGTCGCCTTGCCGGAACAGATATATACCCTCGCGCGTGTATTGGCTTACGGCCTGCCATAGCGCGGTACCCTGATCTATTAATGTGGGTGCCATGCTGTCGCCGTCAATCCGCGTACAAAAACAACTATCAGGGCGCAAACCCAAGTAAGTAAAGAAAGCATCCCTAAACCACATGGCTTCCGGGTTGGTATCCCACGGAATTGAGCCACTACCGGCGCTGGCGAATACCTGCTTGTAGTATCTTACCGGCACAATGCGGTCACGGTCTTGTTTGTTGGCCCAGTCATCATAATCAGCTAACCAGTTTTCAGACTCTTTTAAATTTTGGTCTGTTGGTGTTTCAGCTTCGTCAAACTCATTTGCGAGTAAGTCAAATATTCCTTTTTGTTTCAATTCATTAACTACATATTCAGGTAAGAGGTAAATTTTCTTAACCCCTCTTTTCCCGCCTTGTGATGGTGCTTCGCTATATTTCCAATTTTCATTTTGCGCACGATATTGAATTGCACGGCCAGTATTAGGCAGGCTTAAAAGCCCAAACTTGGAAACTAAACTCTCTATTTCAGAGACGCTGAACATCTTTTTCATGGTTTCTTAGCTCTGTTGCAAAGCATGGAAAAAGCTTTGAAATTAATTATTAAATATAAACAATATGTTATATAAAACTGTGAAAATAACTTAGAAAAATAAGTTGCGAAATATTTTCCAAGCTTTATAATGTTTACAAATACCAAACGGAACATTTAAACCATTGTAACCGATTTGGCACTGGTCTTTAACAATTTGGAAAAACGCCGAAAAAATGCAGACGAACGGTCTTTTATGAGAAGGCTGTTTAACAGGCCGTCTGAAGTAGTAAATCGGACGGCCGATTAAACAGTTTTATAGAAAGGAAAACGTATGCACCCAGAATTGATTAGGGCTGAAATCAAGATGCGTGGCAAGACGTTATCTGATTTGGCTAGACAATATGAGGTTAGTCCTCGGGTAGTATCTTTGGCACTTAAAGCCCCAAGCCTATCGGGTGAAAAAGTGATTGCAAAGTTTTTGGATAAACCTCTGCATGAACTGTGGCCTGAAAGATGGACACGCACGGGGCAAAGGATACGCCCGAGATACAGACATCTATATAAAGAGGATGCAGCATGAAAAAGCATTACTCTATTTCCGAGCTTTTTGATATGAACTTGGAAATATTAAAAGGTACGGCACGCACCATACAAAACCGAGCCAATAGAGAAAACTGGCCGTATGTAGAGGTTGCCTGTCAGGGTGGCAAAAACGGCAAACGCCGCGAATACACGCCCCCGCCACCGATTATGGCGCAAATCAAAGAGCGCGAAATGGCAAAAGTGTTGGCGGATACCGCGCCAAAATTACCTGCATTAACGACCACGGCGATTGCGAAAATCGAAGAAATCAACACAACCGAAGCGCAACGAACCCGCGAGGGGGCGCGGCTGGCGGTGTTGAAAACGATTGAACAGTTAATGGCCGAGTCGGGCGTAAGCAAAGAGGCAGCGATTACTACATTGTTGACACAAGCCAAGATGCCTAATTTTGAGCATGTGGCCAAGATGTTTGAACTGGCGTTGGATGAGCGCGGCGCATCGGGCGGATTGCCTAGCAGCCGCACCATCAAACGATGGTTTGCCCAGCGCGAAAGCCATACGCTGACACCCAAAGTAGCGCAAGCAGATATGGATATGCCTGTTTGGTTGCCCTTGTTTTTGCAATGCTACCGCTTGCCTACCAAGCCTAGCGTGTTGATGGCTTATGAGTCGTTTGTAGCGGCTTTGGCCAAAGAAATGCCGCTGGTTAAAGTACCAAGCATACACGCGGTGCGGCGGGCGATGAGCAAAGTGGGCAAGGTTGCCTTGCAAGACGGCCGCAAAGGTAAGCGCGAGCTGAAAAACGACCTGCCATTCAAACGACGCGAGTTTTTACACCTGCCGCCTGCTGCAATCTACACCGCCGACGGCCATACGATTGACGCCGAAGTGCTTAATCCGATGAGCGGCCTACCGTTTAGGCCGGAAATCACCACGGTGGTGGATGTGGCAACACGCCGCTGTATGGGCTGGAGCGTAGGGTTAGCAGAAAGCCGGTTTACGGTACTGGAAGCCTTATGCCATGCTTCCCGCGCGGCTATCGGGTCGGTTTGGTATGTGGACTGGGGTAAAGGCTTTGAAAACCTTATGATGACGGACGAAGCCACGGGGGTGCTTGGTCGGCTGGGCATGACCATGAAACATGCAAGGGCTTATAACTCGCAAGCCAAAGGCGCGTCGGAACGAAGCCATAATATTTTTACCCGCGCGGCGAAGAAATTGCCGACCTATGTGGGTAAAGACATGGATCAGGAAGCACGCAAAGCCTTGTATCACTGGACACGCCGAGAAATCAAGCTGCAAGGCAAGATTGTGGCATCGCCGATACCGACGTGGGACGAATTTAAAGCATTTATAGAAGCTGAAATTGAGGCTTACAACAATAAGCCACACCGCAGCCTGCTTAAATTTACCGACGACAACGGCAAAAACCGACACATGACACCCAATGAGATGTGGGCGCTCAAGGTGGCGGAGTTTGGTGAGCCGCCCAAAGTATTGCCAGAGGATGAGGGGTGGTTATTCCGACCGCAAAAAACCTGCACGGTACGGCGCGGCGAAGTGCAACTGTTTAATAACGTTTACTTTTCGTCGGCGCTTGAAGAATTTAACGGTGAACGGTTGCGGGTTGGCTACGATGTACAAGACGCGCAATGGGTATGGATATATGACGATGTTGGCCGCTTAATCTGCAAAGCCGAATGGCGCGGAAACTCGCAAAGTTATATGCCTGACAGCGTGATTGCACAAGCAATGGACAAACGCAACGACGCCGCACTTAAACGAGTAGAAATCAAGCGCGACAATGTGTTGGCAGAGCGTAGGCAGCAAATTATCGAGCATCAAAGCAGCGTTAATCTTGGTGGTTTGGTGTTGGATATGGAGCAGCTTAAAGCGCAAGGCCAAAAAGTGTTGGCCAAACAGCCGGAAGCCGAAACGTTGGAAGCGGTATATAAATTTGTGCCGAATCCGGAACCGGCTTGGGAAGCACCTGATAGCAACGCGACCAAAGCGCAATATGCCGAGTATAAGCGGTTAAGCAGTATGAGCCGCGACAGCTTAAGCGAGCCGCAGCAAAAGTGGCTTGATTGGTATGCAAACAGTGGCCGCATGGAATTGATGGAAGAGTTTATGCGGGCTTATGGATAAGGGGTAAAAAATGAAAACACCTGAATGGCTTGTAAAAAAGATGGCGGATACACAAGCCTACCGCCGGCAACAGCAAGGCTTATTAGATTATGTGGCGCGAGAAGTGTTGCGCCGAAAGTAGAATGTGCGGGGATGCAGCCCCGCACGGTTTTTAAACAGCCATTAAAAACGGCTTAACGTCAAAAAACTCACGGAGAATTGTAATGAAAATTGCCAATATTAACAACTTATCACTGGTTGCAATTGCTATGCAACGATTGCTTAACCGACAAGACGGCCTGCCCGGTTTGGGGGTGTTGTATGGCCCAAGCGGATTTGGCAAGACCACGGCAACCGTAGCGGTAGCCAATCAATCACGCGCTTATTATGTGCAGATGAGAAGCGCATGGAGCAAAAAAGTGTTGTTGGAAAAAATCTGCTTTGAAATGGGGTTGCCCCCTGCCAAGACTACGGCAGGCTGCTTGGATGTTATTTGCGAGCAACTGGCCGCAAGCCAACGCCCGCTGATTATTGACGAGGCGGATTATTTGGTCAGCAAGGCAGG
Source organism: Neisseria montereyensis (assembly GCF_024834045.1). Classification (GTDB taxonomy): domain Bacteria; phylum Pseudomonadota; class Gammaproteobacteria; order Burkholderiales; family Neisseriaceae; genus Neisseria; species Neisseria montereyensis. The sequence continues at coordinate 78,701 of NZ_JANUXW010000007.1, read as the reverse complement.
CATGGTTGAGTTGGTACGCGATATCTATGAGGGCAGCCAAGCCCCGGTAATGTTGGTCGGTGAGGAAATGCTGCCCAACAAGCTTAAAAAATATGAGCGTTTTCATGGCCGGGTGCTCGCTTGGGTACCGGCGCAACCGGTGGATTTATCGGACGCGGCAGAATTGGCGGCGGTATATGCGCCCAATGTGACCATCTCAAATGAGCTGCTTAAACATTTGGTGGATATTGCTCACGGGTCGGTACGGCGCGTAACCGTTAATTTAGTCAATCTCGCTGATTTTGCGAAAGAAAAAGGCTTGTCGGCATTGGATTTGGGCGATATTGCCAAGGCCGACCTATACCAAGGGGAAGCACCAAAACGGGGGGTGAAAGTATGAGCGTTAAAGAGTTGACCAAGCCTAAAAACGCACGGCAAAAGATTTGGGATGTGTTGCGGGCGAATCAAGATAAGTTTTTGATAATTGATGAAATTATGGAATTAAGCGGCGTACAGTATGACGCAGCTTATATATATTTAATCAGTTTGCATCGCGGCAAGTATCTGACAATCCAGAAAGGGCTTAAATTTGCGAGTCATAACGGCTATCGGCTAGAGCGCAATATAGGCGTTGAAGCTCCTAGATTACATCGCGATGGCTCGCTATGTGCTCCGCTTAAGGTGGATACCTTGTGGCGCACGATAAAAATAATTAAGCAATTTAGCAATGAGGAGCTGTATCAGCACGTTAATATGACCCAGAGTATTAGCCGCAAAACCGTTAGTCAGTACACGGCAGCACTTACCAAGGCCGGATATCTGGTTAATGTTGGCACGGGCAAACATAAGCGGTACCAACTTGTAAAAAATACCGGTGCCAAAGCACCTAGGCTGTTAGATGTTACCGAGATGTATGACCCTAACTTAGACCAGATTATGTTTAGAGAGGTGGCAGACAATGAATAAAGATTACATGCAATATGAATGGTTTGCCATCTTGAAGCGCGAGGTAGAAGCAAACGGCATTAAGGCGGTAAGCGACAAAATCGGATACAGCCGCACGGCAATCAGTCTAGTGGTTAACGGCAAATATGCGGGCAAAACCGACAGGGTGGCGGCCAAGGTAATGCAGGTTTACACCAACGTTAAATGCCCGTTTAACGGCGAGATAATCACCTTGCAGGATTGCCGCGATACCGCCCACGCCGCCGCGCCAACCCACAACCCAATCAAGATGCAGTATTGGCGGGCGTGCCTCAAATGCCCCCGCCGCCCCGATTAAATTAATAAGCCATTGATACGGCTATATATTTTTTGCCTAATGGTTTATATAACCTATTGAAAATAAAGGAAAATGAAAAATGGTACGTAATTTATTAACGATTTTTGCCATCGTGTTGTTTATAACCGCCTGTGCCAATAGCTGTGTGAAACCCGTGCCGGCCCGCGAATTTTTTAAAGACGAGACCGCCACCCAACGGCTTATGCGTGAGATGCAGGATATGGCCGATTTTGCGGCTTTAGAGGCCGAAAAAGCATACGAGCGGTTGAGTGATGACGAAAAAATGGAAGCGGTGGTATACGAATGAAACGGCGCAGACTAGAAAGCCCTGACCGCCGCCGAAAGCATACCTATTATGCAATAGGCAAGCGGCAAAAGCAGGCAAGATTAGCGGCGGCATTGAGGGCAATCAATGCCAAGTTTGGCGATAACACAATACATACGGGAGCAGTAAATGAAGCTCAAAATAAAAACGGCCATGTGGGTGATTAAGTGGTGGCTGTTGTTGCTGGCTATATTTTGGAGCACGGCATTAGCCGGCGCTTGGCTGGGTATGAGGGCGGCATCTAAATTACTAGGGCAATAATTTTTTTGCCTTAATGAAAATATAAACAATTGAAAATAAAGGAAATATAAAAATGAACTTGGTGGAAAACTTAATTAAAGCGGCGGAAGACCCGGAAACACCGGCAGCATTACGGCTGCTGTTATCGCATGCCTCAGCCCGCATCGTGAACCTTGAAAAACAAGAGTTATACGACTCATTTAGGCTTGATTGGCTTGAGGATTTGGGCAGTTTTGGGATTAGCAAGCAAGATGGCCAAAACCCGCTCATGACGGTTGAGATTGATACGGATGCTGTTTGTACGGCATCAGCGCCAACGGTGTGCGAAACGATTGATTTGGCGCGTGAAGAATATTTGGCGAATAGAGGTGTGTGATGGATAAAGAAAAAGTGTTGAACCGCATTAAAAAATGCTTGGCCTTGAGCCAAAGTGCGAATGAGCACGAAGCAGCGCTGGCATTGAAGCAGGCACAAGCATTAATGCGTAAATATAGCATCAATGATGACGACATAGCGCTCTTAGATATCCGCGAGCATATCTGCACATGCAAAACTGCCCAAAATATACCGGGCTGGCAGGTAATGTTGGCCAATGTAGTTGCGAGCGCATTTGGCTGTGAGTGGTATCTCGGCGGCACTTGGCGCGACCCAAGAATCCATTATTACGGTATCGACAACAAAGCCGCGCTAGCAGCCTACGGCTATGAAGTGTTACTGCGTCAAGTTAAAACCGCCCGCAAAGAGTATATAGCCACGGCACTCAAACGTGTACGGTTGGCCAAAAACAAGACATACCGCGCCGATGAATTTTGTAAGGGCTGGATTTTGAGCGTGTATGGAAAGGTGGATAAGTTTGCCAACGGAGAACGTGAACGTACGTTATTGCAGCAATTTGGGCAGAAATTGAACCTAAGGAACGAAAAAACGCGAGAAATAAACCCCGGCAGCCATGCTAAACAGGCAGCAAATATTGACCGATTTTTGGGCGGCCAAGAGGGTAAAAAAGCGCAGCTAAACCATGCCATGAATGCTGGAGAGCAGCTTAAACAGATTGTATAGGAGCAAATGATGGAAGCAAAAAAATTTACAGACAAACAAATTGCCGAAGCCTTGGGGGATAGCAATCGGTTGGAATGGTTGGTTAAACGAGGCGGGGCAGAGTTTAGCGTTGCGATAGACGATGCCAGAGAAGATTGGGAGGCAAAATGAAATGAATATCAAATGCCCAAACTGTGGTGCCGTGCATAGCCTTGACAGCTTAATCGGCAACGACGGGGCGGCTGATCTGATTAAGGCGGTATTGGAGTTTGATGCGGCCATAGGCAAGGCGGCGGTGCGTTATGTGGGCTTGTTTAGACCGGCCAAGAGCCAACTAACCTTTGCGCGCACCGCCAAGTTGCTGGGTGAGCTGCTGCCGGATATTAAGGCCGGGCAAATCAGCAGAGACGGTGTTGTCTACCCCGCCCCGCCGGGAGCATGGCTGTATGGCTTTGGGGCGGCGGTTGAGGCACGGGATGGTGGCCGTCTGAAAACACCCCTTAAGTCGCACGGCTATCTATACGAGATTATCAGCCATTGGCGACCGGCTACCACCGCTGCCGTCTCGCCCCCTGAAGCGGCTGGAAGTGCCCGCCCTGCCAGCCAAACATTAACCGCCGCTAGTATGTTGCAAGCGGCCAAGAAAGGGGCGCAAAAATGAAAGAGCTACCCGACAACCTGCACAACGCGGTAGTGGACGGCTTAACCATGTTGCTTGCGCTACGCCTAACGGGTACGCCTGCGGTGGATACCGTGCAGGCTACCGCCCAAGCATGGAGCGTAGCACTGGCGCATGGCAAGCAGTGGGATGAGGCGCAAGATATCAAGCGTATTCAGACGGCCTTTGTCGTGTTGTCGGGGCAGGCCAAACGTTGGCCGTCACCAAGCGACTTACTAGACTGTATGCCGCCCCGTCCGGAGCGGCTGAAGCTGGAATACCGCCACCAGCCGACACCCGCCCAAAAAGCAGCCGCTAAACAGGTTATGGCGCAAATCAATGCCGCCCTAGCTAAAGCGCCTTGTATGCAGCGGGATTGGATACACGGGCCGCGCAGTCGGTCGGTGGATGAGTGTAGACGGATTTATGCCGCAAGGCAGAAAGGCAAAAAATGAAGAAATATAAAATTATTATCAAAGAAGATGAGGGAGGGAATTTGCAGATCAAAGTCCCGTTAATATCAGTTGATAAAGACTCCTCATTACAAGAATTAGCAGCCTACTTACTTGCTGGGATTGCTGAAGATATAAAAAAAGATGCTGATGCAGACCAAGAGGGTACTAAAAACCGTCTCTATCAACACATTGTTATTAATGCCTTAAGCTGAAAGGAAACCAAAATGGCTAAACCCAAAAGAATCAAGAAAGAAGCATTAGTAGTGGCTGTACAAGACCGTGACGCGGCGGCCGAACAAATCAAACGCCTAGGCGATTTACAGCGCGAGATTGACCGCATCGAGGCCGACCATAATGACAAGGTGGCCGAATTGCAAAAGGCTGCGGATGAGCAAATCACGCCAATTAAGGATGAGATGCAGTCAATTGAAGCCGGTGTGCATGCTTGGGCGGAAGCCAACCGCGCCGTATTGACAGACGGCGGCAAAGTGAAATTTGCCGAGCTGAATACCGGCATTATCAGATGGCGCAATAATCCGCCTAGATGCACGGTGAGCGGCATGGATGCGGTGCTGGCCTTGCTAGAGTCCAATCCGGATTTGCAACGGTTTGTTCGCGTTAAACGTGAGGTTAACAAGGATGCCGTGCTTAATGAGCCGGAGTTTTTTGCGCAAAACCCCGTGCCCGGCATCAAAATCGTGACGGGGAAGGAATTTTTTGAAATTAAACCGCATCATCAGGAGTTTGCGTAATGGCCGAAATCAAAATTATCATCAAAGACCACGTTAATGGCGTGTCATTTGAGTGTAAAAGTAACCGCCCAATGCCGGAAAAATCCGAAGATCGCACGCCAGCGGAAGAAATGGCAATCGTTGTTAATGAATTTATGGCTGGAGTGTTCTGCCCTGAGCCGAAAACCAAGCACTAACCAAGCGGGCATTTGCCCGCTTTTTATTACGTTATCTGAATAAAGGAAAATATTATGTGGTTTAAACAATTAACAGCATATCCAATGCCGAAAAAACCAGAAAAAAAACAATTGGATGAAATGCTTGGGGGTAGTTGGTTTGGCCCCTGCTTGGGCTTGGATTGGTTTGCAGAGGGGTTCACACAGCCGACACCCTATACAGACATGGCGGTGGCTGATGCCGACGGCCATTATTTGGTTGCGCTGAAACGAGAAGAAAAGGTATTACCATCGGCAGCAATCAAAGAAATTTTAGAAGAAAAAATTAATAACATCAAAAATGCCGAAGGGCGCGATGTAGGCAGTAAAGAGAAGCGAGAGCTTAAAGAGAAAATTATCGACGACCTGTTGCCGCGTGCCCTAACACGGAGCAGCCGTACTCATGCAATCCTGACCGATGGCTGGTTGTTGATAGACAATGCTGCACCAAACAAAGCCGAAAAGATGTTGGCAAAACTGCGAGAAGCATTGGGTGGATTGGAAGCTAAACAGCCTGTTACACGGCAATCACCATCAAGCCTGATGACTAACTGGTTACTTGCAGGTGAGGCGCAAGGTAATTTTAAAATTGGCTCCGATATTGTGCTACGCGGAAGCGGCGATATTGCCCCTGTGATTAAAATCAAGGATAAGGATTTGACCGATAACGATGTGGTACAGCACGCCCGCAACGGCATGACCGTTGCGGAAATGAACCTACAATGGCATGGGTTAGATTTTGTTTTAACGGATAAAATGACCCTGAAAAGCATTAAATATTTGGATGTGCTGACAGAGTTACCCGAAAGAGATGGATGTGATGGCTATAATTTTTGGTATACATCACAAATCATTATGACCCGTTACCTAACGGATATGTTAACCGAGCTGCTGGGATACTTAGGCGGCTGGAATCAGCAATAAAGGCCGTCTGAAAACCCCAAATCCAAGCCGATTTATTCAATAAGCCGGCTTCAGTTTGTGGTTTTAAGTATAATTTAAACCTTTTTAACAAAGGGGTTTGGTTATGACGAAAATAAAAAATTACCAAAAACAGGCGGTAAACGAACTGGTTGATGCTTACAGCTTAAACCCTGTTTTATTTAAAACAGGCGCAGTACACAAACTATTGTGCAATATACAAGATTCGCAAACCGCTGCAAAAGCATTAGCGGAACTGTTGGATTACCAAGATTTTGAATGGGTGGATTTTGATAAGTGCATCGGATTTTGCGAAAAATACGATATTAGGCCAAGTGCGTACTGGTTTTTGGATAAAAAGCCGAAGGCTGCTGAAACATTAAAAGAATTTTTAGAAACGCTTACTATCCCTGAAATCAAAAAAATGGCGAAGCAAAAAAGCATTGCCAAGCTGCCTACCCGCAAGGCGGAAATCATTGAAAAGATTTGCGCTGAAGCAGATTTACAGGATTTTAAAACGGATATAAATGCCGTTTTAGAAGAACGCGAAGAAAAGTATCGGCAAGCAAGATTTATAGCAAAATGCGAAACTTTGGTACACGATATTGCTGCGAGGGCAAGCAGTAACGGCCTAATTGAAAGAAACGATAAAAGATCGCTTTCATTCAATTACAGCATTTATATTCAAAACGAAGACGAAAGGGAAATGGCTTATCTGATGATGGGCGGTTACCATACTGCCGAAGATGGGAAAGGCGGCCTGAAATCATTACCGCCGTTCTTCCCGGGTGATTCTGCTTGGGTATCTGCCGAATGGGACAGAAGTAAAAAACTTGAAATCACTTCCCCTATTACGCCGACCATTCCTGTTGAGCCTACCGCGCATAAGGGAAAACTGAAAGCTCAAATACTGGCAGATCAACCGCTCGAAAGCCCGCATAAGGTAGCAAAAACAAACATGAAAATGTCTGCTTTACCATATCTGAAATGGGCAGGCATAGGGTTTGTCACATGGGTATTATTCGCTGTTTTGAAGGAAGCTTCAATTTCAAACCAAATCAGAGTTGCATTTTTTGCCATAATTTTTCTAGCTCCATTTGTGGTTTTGTGGATTTTTCTTAACAAGCGGTAATTATTTCAAATAATCGGCGCAAAAACAGTTGCAATTATTATGCGTTTGCCGTATTGTATTTTTAGGTGCTCAAAACACCTTGAATACAAAGACGGACATAACGCCCCGATAGCGCGGATTTTTTATGCCTATCATTTCGGATGGCCTGTTCAGGCCGCCCGAATCACAGCCTTATGGCCGAGTGTGCGAGGAATACAATACCCGAAAGGGGAATAACTCCGCCGTTTCTTTGTACGGTTTTGAGCACTTGGCCGCCCTTTACGGGCAAATTTTCAAATATCCTCTCAAAAAGGAACAAAGAAATGAACTCTCAACCTTTGGTGCGCCATTCCGGTAACCGCTTAATCACTACTTCCCTAGCTATTTCTAATCACTTCAACCGAAAACACAAAGATATTTTACGAGCAATAGAAAATTTAGAATGTTCACAAGAGTTTAGAGAGCGCAATTTTGCGCCCACCTCTTATAAAACTTCTCAAGGAAAGATCATGCCTGCCTACGAAATCACCCGAGACGGATTTGTTTTCTTGTGTATGGGCTTTACAGGCACGCAGGCGGCACAATGGAAAGAAAAATATATTGCCGCGTTTAACGCGCTGGAAGCCGAAGTCAACAAAGGCGGCGACGTTGCCCTGTTGCAACAACAAAATGAAGCCCTGAAACAAGAATTGGCTATCCATGCCCCGAAATTTGTAAGACTGGCCTTTTATCACAACGTCGGGCTTGAGATGAGCGAAATGCGCGCCCTTACTAACCGTTCCGCCCGTACCGTGCGCCGCAATCTAAAAAGACTGGCCGCCTGCGGCCTAACCGAATACCGCCCCGACCCGCGCTTGTCTGCATTTGGGAAACTCGGCAATCTTCGCCGCCGCCAGAATGCCGAATTTTTTGCAGCTCAACAATCTTTAAGCTTGGGGGAATAAACAATGAATAACGAGTTTAGATTAAACCAACTGGCCAACGGCTTGGAATTTTTGGGCTATGCCGTGATGCAATGTGAAAACATCAAAGGGATAACGGCCGAGCAATTAGGCAATCTATTATTGGTGCTGTCGGATTATGCAGCGATAATAGAAAAAGATAACGACGGGCAGATTTAAATAAGGCCGTCTGAAAAAAAACAACCCCGCTTTAATGGCGGGGTATTTTTTATTAAAAATATTAATGGCATAAATACAAAATATAGTAGAAAAATATATAAAAAATGATAAAATACCGCAATATATAGTATTTTAGGGTTTGCCATGAAAACATCAAGAAACGCCATGATTGCCAAAATCAAGATAGCCCAAAAAGAGCTTAATATGGCCGATGATGCCTATCGTGCAATGTTGATGCGGATAACGGGTAAAAACTCGTGCACCAAAATGACCGAGGGCGAACTTGATAAAGTAATTGCCGAGATGCAGCGCATGGGTTTCCGGCCGCAAGTCAATCAATACGGCAAGCGGCCGAACTGTCGCAGCGATGCCGACCCGATGATGCGCAAAATTGCAGCCCTACTCGCAGAGGGCAATTTGCCGTGGAATTATGCTCATGCGATGGCCAAGCGGATGTTTGGGGTTGACCGTGTGCAGTGGCTTTCACACGGGAATATGCATAAGTTGGTGGCGGCGTTGCAGATTGCCGCCAACCGCAAAAAGAAAGAGGCCTGATATGGCTTGGAGCTTAACGGAGCAAGAATTTGATAACGTCCGCCACCTGCTGCCGGATGGGGCAATTGATTTGATACAGGTGGTGGGGGCGGATGCCGCCTACCGCATGATTAAGCGTTGGGGCGGCACCAGCCTACCCGTGGGGATGAATAAAACCCGTAACGGCAAAATCCTACACGCAAACCTAGCAGAGGAAATTGGTGAGGAAAACGCCCTTAAAATCGGGCGGCTCTTTGGAAAGCAGCGGTTTTTGTGGGTGCCGAAATGCCAAGATGCTTTGCGCGAGGTAAGAAACCGCAAAATCCGTGCCCAAATTGATGATTTAACAATGCGTGGTAGTTACTCAATGCCTGAAGCAGTGCGTAAGATTGCCGTTGAGTATAATTTAACCGACCGCCAAATCTGGTATATCGCCAAACAGACGGATATTGATGCAAGCCCTCAGATGGCGTTGATTTGAGGCCGCCTGAAAACACCAACCCCCGATTTATTCGGGGGTTTTTGTTTTGAGGTGAAATAGGTGTATCCGGTTTTCATACGGCATTTTTTTAAAATTTAGGCCTTAACACGTTATTTAAACAGACATTAAAAGGATGTGTATGGGCAAAATTATTGTATTGACTGCCGGGCATAGCAATACCGACCCGGGCGCGATTAATGGCAGCGACCGTGAGGCAGATATGGCGCAAGACATGCGCAATATTACGGCGCACATCTTGCGTAATGATTATGGCCTTACCGTGCGCACCGATGGCGAGGGCAAGGGCAATATGCCGCTGCGCGAGGCGGTTAAATTAATTAAGGGCGGCACTGTTGCGGTTGAATTTCATACCAATGCGGCTTCGAATAAAACGGCCACCGGAATTGAAGCCCTAAGCCTGCCGCAAAACAAGCATTGGTGCCAAGTATTAAGCCAAGCAGTGGCCAGTGTGACCAATTGGCGTTTGCGCGGTGACAAGGGTTTTAAGCCTGACAACGCCGGACAGCATAGCCGATTGGCGTATGCACGCGCGGGCGGCATTATTTTTGAGCCGTTTTTTATCAGCAATGACAATGATTTAAAGCTGTTTAAAGAGCGCAAGTGGGTGATTTGCCGTGCCATTGCCACGGCCATCGCGGAAGAATTGGGAGTGGCCAAGGTATGAGCATCTTAAAAAATATCAAAGCGGCTGCCATGTATTTTGTATTAATGCTTCTTGGTAATAATCCCAGCGATGAGCAAGTGGCACAGGCGGTTACCAGACTGCCTAATATCCGACCGTTGGCCGATTATCCCCGTCCTAATCGCCAATCAGGTGTGGCGGCGGCCAAGCGTGCGGCAGGCAAAGCGCGTAGATATAGAGCGCACCAACGCCGCAAACACAAAGGTCGCTAATCATGGCGGTATTGGATATTTTGCGCAATCCGGCAACGGGCAAACTTAGCCACTCTAAGGTATGGGCCAATATAGCTTGTGCGGCGGGTACTTATAAGTTTGTGACGCTGCCGGAACCATCGGCGGAAATTTGGGCGGTGTATTTGGGTATTGTGGGCGGTTACGCCGTAGCACGGGCATTTGTGAGTGTTAAACGGCAAGCCTTGGAGACGGATGATGCCGATAAAGTGGATTAAATATCTGCCGCATCTTGTTATTGCCATACTGCTGGGGGCGGCCTTATGGCTTGCCTACCGCAGTGGTTTTCAGACGGCCTATAACGAGCAACAGCTTGTGATTGACAAGGCCGAAAAAGACAAAAATGCGGCGCTGCTGGCGTCGGCCAATGCCTACATAGAGCAGCTAAAACAGGTGCAGCAAGCCAAAGATGATCAGACAGCCAAAACGCAGGCGGTAGGTGCGCAATTGGCACGGGCGCAAGCCAATGTATATCGGCTTAAGCAGCAACACAAGACAGGGATTAATCATGCAATCGAGCAAGACAAGACTGATATTGGTGAGTGTATTAACGGGTTTGGCCCTAACAGCCTGCGGCAGTACCGCCGCGCCCTCGGATACGCCGATTAAGACCATTGATGTGCCGGTTATGCCTGCGCCGCCGGCTGCCCTAATGGTGCCGCCGGTGCGCCCGGAACCGCCCCAAAACGGCACGGTTGCGGCCATCTTGGAGCATGCGGTCGAGTTTGGCGGCTATGTGGCGGAATTGGAAAACCAAAACACGGCTTGGCGTGATTGGGCTGGTGTGAGTCGTCAACCTAGAGTTGACAACTGGAGTAATGCGAAATGAATTATCAAGATATGGTATCCCGTGTGTTGTCGGTTAAGTTTGCCGGGCTTGAGATGGGATTGGCCAAAGCACGCGAGCAACAGTCATTTGTGCAGCATGTAGCCCGTACGCTGGACGATACCAGTTGGGATTATCGGGTGAGTATGGATAAGGACTTTGGCGTGACATTTTGCGTCGACACTGGATTGGTTGGATATAAACACCAGTATCAAGCCATTAAACAAGCGTTATCCGAGCGATTTGATGTGGATTTTACCGTGGATAATTTGTCGGCTACGTTGCAGGTATCCTGCCGCCGTACGGGGTATGGCTGCCGGGTGATGTTTGGGAGCGCCGAATGAATCCTATTGATTTTGAGTTTGGTTTTAAGGCTTTGTGGGGGCTTGCAACTGCTGCCGGTTGGTTTTGGGTTAATGGCATATCAGGCCGTCTGAAAGAGGCCGAAAAAGACCGGGAAGAGCTGCGCCGAGAGCTGCACCAAGTCCAACTTAAGTACCACAGCAAACAAGACGCAGAGGCCGACCAAAAAACCGTGATGGCGTTTTTAACGCGAGTTGAAAACAAGCTAGATAAGCTATCCGACAAACTTGACCGAAAGGCAGACAAATAATGGATTACAACCGTAAAGACCCCGTGATGGAAGCCCTGCTTAGAATCGAATCCAAGCAGGAACAAATATTAGAAAACCAACAGGCTATGGACGAAGAAATCAAAGAAATCCGTAAAGAGTGCCGTAAAACCGCTGCTTTATATGGCGGCTTGGGCGGCATGACAGTGGCGGCGGGTTTTGAGTTGATTAAGATTAAATTAGGGATTGGTGGTAACTAATGGCGCACTCGCAAGAGACCCGCGAGAAGCTGCGACAACTGTATGTATCAGGCAGCCAAACCTTAGAGACGGCGGCAATGATGTGTGAGGTACCGCAGGCGACCGCAAGAAATTGGAAAAAAGCAGCCAAAGCAAAAGGCGATGATTGGGATAAGCTACGGGCGGCCTATACCTTGGCCGGGGGTGGTATTGAGGATTTAAGTCGCGCGATGTTGGCTGGTTTTTTGATGCAGTACAACAACACCATGACCATGTTGCAAGAAGAAGACACGGAAAAACTGCCCCCATCCGAACGGGCAAAACTGCTGGCCAGTCTTGCTGATGCATTTACCAAAACCGTGGCGGCCAACCGTAGGATGATGCCCGAAATAAGCGAATTGGCAGTGGCGATGGAAACCATTAAAGCCTTTGGCGATTTTATCCGCGAAAATCGCCCGGCCGTGGCAATGGATTTTATTGAGTTGATTGAGATGTTTGCGCCCGAATTGCAACGGCGCTTCAGTAGTTGAGGCCGTCTGAATGATGATAGAGGTTAAATACACGCATAAGGGCTGGTATTTGTTTTGCCCGATTTGGATTAGTAATTGGCAAAACCCCGATGATGCCCCTGCCGTTGCGCCCCGTTATAAATTGGCATGGCTGTTTTGGTTGGCAGACCAGTTTTTTTATGCAATGAGCGCCGCGCACGAAATGAAAACGGGTGAGCCGTTGCCATTTTGTTTCAAAGTTGACCCCCGCCCGCTTAAAAAGCCGGTGATCCATTATTACAAATAGGCTAATAACATGCGTTTAAAGTCGCCGTTAAAAAGCAAAGAGTTTAGGCGCGAGCTGGTGGATTATGCAGGCCAGTTGCGCCGTCTAATTGAAGCAGAGGTTGAGGGATTTCCCACTAAACCTGCCGATATCCTACGTCGCCGTCAAGCGGTATTAGACCCGGTTCACGGATATGAATACTTTGTAAACAACTATTTCCCACATTACATCAGTAGTGGCAGCAAATCGGAATTGCACGAGTATTTGTTTGAGCGGCTGCCAATAGTAGCGGCAAGCAAAGAAAGCCGCTCGGAAGCCATTGCCGCCCCCCGTGGTGAAGCTAAATCGACGCTGGTTACTCAACTCTATACCCTTTGGCGGATTGTGACGGGGCAGACGCACTACGCCGTGATTGTGATGGACAGTATCGACCAAGCATATCCGATGCTGGAAACCATTAAAGCCGAGTTGGAGTTTAACCCGCGTATTGCTGCTGATTTTCCGGCTGCTGCGGGGGCTGGCCGTGTATGGCAGGCCGGTACGATTGTAACGGCCAATAACACCAAAGTGCAGGTGGCCGGTAGCGGCAAAAAGCTGCGTGGTATGCGCCACGGCCCCTACCGCCCTGATTTATGCGTCCTCGATGATATCGAAAACGACGAACAGGTACATAACCCGGAACAACGCAAAAAGCTCCAATCATGGCTTGAAAAAACCATAGAGCCGTTGGGCGGCGTGGGCAAGAAGTACGACATTATCTATATCGGCACCATACTGCATCATGACAGCGTGCTTGCCCGAACACTAAGTAATAAGTTTTGGCACTCCCGTTTGTTTAAGGCTATCAAACGCTGGCCGGACAATATGGACTTGTGGGAGGAGTGGGAAACCATTTGGCGGAATTACGGCGAAGAGGCGGCAATGCGGTTTTACACGCAAAACAAAGCCGAAATGGAAGCCGGCGCGGTTACCTCTTGGGCAGCACGCGGTATTTTGGAGCTTATGAAAAAACGCGCCAAAATCGGCCCGCACTCATTTGCCTGCGAATACCAAAACGACCCCGCCAGCGGCGAAGACTCCCCCTTTGCCGATTATTTAGACAGTTGCTACTTTGCCAGCCTACCGCACGATGTGGTGATGTATGGCGCAGTTGACCCGTCGTTGGGTAAGAGTAGCAAGAGCCGTGACCCCTCTGCCATTTTGGTGGGCGGCTATCAAAAAAGCACCGGTATTTTGTTTGTAGAGGTCGCAAAAATAAAACGCCGAGTACCCGACTTAATCATTGAGGACACGATTAAGTTGCAAAAAGAATATCAATGCCAAGTGTGGGCGGTTGAAACGGTTCAGTTTCAAGAATTTTTTAAGGATGAACTGGTTAAACGTTCCGCCCGTGCCGGTTGCCCTGTGCCTGCCAGAGGCATTAAGCCGGCCAGCGATAAGCTGCTGCGTATTGAGAGCCTGCAACCGCATATTGCCAACGGATTGATTAAGTTTAGGCAAGAGCAGCGCGAGCTAATCGAGCAGTTGCGGTATTTTCCTAATGCTGATCATGACGACGGCCCCGATGCTCTGCATATGTTGTGGATGTTGGCCGTGAGCGGCAATAAGGCGGATAGATCTATACCGATTAATTTGCCGGAGCCTACCTATGACTGATTTACTAAAGGTGTAAATATGTTTGGATTAACCAAGAGCAAAGCTCAAAGACACATTGATGCGTTGGTTACAGACACCGCTTATGCGCTGGATGGTTTTATGGCTAGCGCAGAAAGCTCGGACGAGCTTTTAGACCGTCTTGGGTTGAGTCGCGAGCAAGTTTTTGCAGCTGTAAATTCCGATGATGAGGTGGAGTCATGCAAAGAGGATTTGCGCACGGCAATGATGGCGAGCGGATGGCGGTTGTATGGCGACGGTACCGATGATACCCAGCTTGACCGCATCTATCGGGTGATACGCAAAAACTTGGCCGCATTTGTTGAGCTGGTTTTGACTGCACGGCTCAACGGTTATGCGGTAGGTCGTTATATCTACCGCCGTGAAGCAGACGGTTTGATTGTGCTTGATTACATTGCCGACCGTCGAGACGAGCTAGACCGCTATACGCCCAAGCGTGGCGGAGTGTTGATATATCGGGCAGACATAGGCGAGGAGCAGTTGGACACGCAGGTAATGAATCTGCTATTGGTTAACCGCGCCACCGCCAAAAACCCAGCCGGTGAGATGGCCGTTGCCCGGCTTTATCCTGCCGTATCCATGCGCAAAAACGGCTTTTTATATGCACACCAATTTATCAAGCGTTATGCCCAGCCTTATATGGTCGGCAAGGTTTCCGGCGATGCGCAAGGCTTTGTTCGCAAATTGTTTTCATTCATTTCGGGCGGTGCGATTACCGTAGATGCCGATGATAGCGTGGAGATGCTCACCAACTCGGCGAATGGCGAGGGCTTTGAAAAGCTGGAGCGTATGGCAAACGCCCGTATTCAAAAGGCATTACTTGGACGTGTAAAAATATCCGACATGGCAAACGGCAGCCGGGCGGCCCAAGAAACCGAAGAAAACACCCGTCAAGACCGCATTGAGGCTTATTTGAGCCTGCTATCGTTGGCAATACAGCACGCCATTGATGCAATGGTGGCCGTTAATGCCGTGTGGGGCGTTGAAATTAAACAGCAAGGCGGCTTGTGGTTTGAGTTCATCGAAGAAATCAAAATTGATAAGGCGCGAGCGGAACGCGATAAAATTTACGCTGATTCGGGTATGGTGCGCTTTACGCAAGACTATTTTACGCAAGTGTTAGGGTTTGAGCCCGAACATTTTGAAATTGTTGACCAAGCGCAGCAAGGCGCAAAGGCAACACTTGCCCTGAAACTTGCAGACGGCCAAAACGGTCAAGAATCGCCGCTTTTGAAGTCAGACCAAGCCTTAATGCAGCCTAAAATGCAGATGATATTAAGTGCATTACAGGCGGCAGAAAGCTATGCCGAGTTTGAAACATCCTTAAGTAAGATGGACTTGAGCGACGGCGATATGGCGATTGTCGATAAATTGGTCGGCGAGAGTGTGCGTGGTTTTTCAGACGGCCTTGAGGACGGTAAATAATGGAGTTGAGCTTTAACAGCCTGATTGACCGTGCTGCCTTGGGGTTTCTGAAAAGTAAGAAATTGCTGCCCGGGTTTAGCCATTACGACGTATGGCTGTATGAGCATGCCGTCGCCTTTACCGTTGCCAAGATGATGGATAAGGATATGCTGGCGGACGTACAGGCGGCGTTAACCGATGCCATGCAAAACGGCACAACTTTTGCCGAGTTTAAACAACGTTTAAAACCCTATTTAATGGCCAAAGGCTGGTGGGGCGAATCGGTGATGACCGACCCGGTGGACGGTGTGCCGAAAGTCGTGCAACTGGGCAGTACCCGCCGCCTGCGCACGATTTTTCATACCAACTTGCAAACCAGCTACGCCGCCGGGCAATGGGCGCGGGTACGAAACCGGAAGACGGCCCTGCCGTATTTGAAATATATCCCCAGTGCGGCTACGCACAAGCGCGAGGCGCATAAACCTTACTACAATTTAATTTTGCCGGTTGAGCACGATTTGTGGCATACGATTTTCCCGCCCAACGGTTACGGCTGCTTGTGCGGTGTGCGCCAACTCACCAAAGCCCAAGCTCTGCGCGAACGCGGTGAAGATATCGACAAAGACCCCGACAGCTTTACCGATGCACAAAAAGAGGCATATAAGCAGGGTCGCATTGATGACAACCCTGATATCAAAACCATAGAATTTACCAACCCCCGCACGGGGCAGACAGTAACGATCCCCGCCGATATTACACCAAGCTTTGCGCACAACCACGGCGACCGTGTAGGTGCATTGCAGAGGCTGTTTGGTGAGCGGCACGGCTCTGATGCTTTAGATAAGATGATCGACCAGCGTGAAACTTATTTGAGTGCGAAGATGCGTCCTGTAGGGGTTTCGGTGACCGGTTTTGGGGGATTGAAGGCTGATAAATCAGAAATTGCACGTTTGCTAGAAGATGGTGCACAGAAAAAACAAAACCTGCATGAGGCCGAAGCCGCTGCCCTATGGCAGCAGGCTTATGGTGTGAAATTGGAGCGATACGATTTACCCAATAAGAATCCACCCGATTTTATGGTGGTGACTGACGGCACACCTGAAACATGGCCGACATTGGATTTTATGTTTACGGCAGACCTATCCAATGAATACAAAATTAACGGATTTAATATCCACGTTAGTAAAATGTGGGATGACGTTGCAGGAAATATCCAAAGGCACTTGAAAAAAGCCGATATTGTGCCGTTGGATTTACGCCCGCTCAATGCCCTCAATCGCGCCAAGGTTATTACCTATGTGGTATCATTACCAGAAGAACAACGTAATAAAATCACTTTGATATTGGGGGATAAAAAATGAGCGTCCCGTTTGGATTAACAATTAGCAATGGTAACTGTTTTGATATGAGCCGTGCGGCCGTAGTGGACTTATACGATTATCTAGAGCCGCTTTTTATGGATAATTGGCGCGATGACAACAATCCTGATAAAGACTATGCAGGCTGCTTTACCGGTATGTTTTTCGGCAGCATCATGCCCTTTTCGCACCTGCCCTCCGCCGAATACCGACAAGCCTGTCAATGGGTGGACGAGGCGGTGGATAAGCTGGATTCCCTTAAACCCTATAAGTCCGATTTAACGGCCGCTTTGCAAGCCGACCCACGTTACAAAACCGCCTGAAACCAAAAAACGACAAAAACGCGCTTTTTAGCGCGTTTTGTCTTATGGGTATCTTTACCCCTTACCTTTGCTTATACCCCCCCGTTAAACCCCCGTTAAAATCGCCGCAATCGGCATGTCTGTCATTAGTTGGCAATGTCAAACCTTAGCAACGGATAAAAATGCCGTTTCCCCTGTCGGCAGTAATGAACTGCTGCCAAGCCAATTCTTCACAAGCTGCCTCTATCATGGCGGCATGAATACAAAAAACATCCCCCAAACTTTAAACCTGCGCCTTTCTTCTGCTGATGCGGTGGCTGTAGCTGCTGTATCCGGCGAAGAGCCGCGCAAGTTTTCCGGTATTGCCAACAGCGGCCGTCCGTTCGGTTTAGGTATGTGGCAAACGGTTATCGACTTCGACGGTATTAAGCTCAAAGACAAAACCGCATTTCTTATAGACCACGCAGGCAGTAAGCGTGCCGGCATGGGTAAGTTATCGGTGACTTCAGACGGCCTATATGCCGAAGGCACTTTGCTCAACAATGAACACGGGCGAGCCGTGGCGGAAGAATCCGACCAAGGCTTTCCGTGGGAAATGTCAGTATATGTGCAATCGGCGCGCGTTGAAGAGTTGAGCGCAGGAGCTAAAGTCAGCGTTAACGGCCGTGAAGTACAAGGCCCTATGCTGATTATGCGTGATTGCACCATCCGCGAAGTATCGTTTACCGCCGTCGGTGTTGACGGCAATACCCACGCCGTGGCCTTGTCTGATGATGGCAAGCCGCAGGTATTTGATTATCAACCCAAACAGGAGCGCTTGAGCATGACACCTGAAGAAAAGGCCGAGTTCGACCAACTCAAGGCGGATAAGGCCGCGTTAGAAAAAGAAAATGCTGATTTAAAACTATCAGCGCACAAGGCGCAGATTGACGCCAAGTTGTCGGCAGCCGGATTTAGTGTCGGCGAGGACGGCAAGTTTAGCGGCGTCCATGAATCCACCTACAAGCTATTGTTAGCAGCGGATTTGGCGCAAGCCGAAGAAGTGATTGCTGATTTAAAACCCAAAGATGCAGCATTGTCAGCTAACGCCAAGCCACCGGTGCCGGAAGCGTTGCTTGCCGATAAGGGCGGTAATGTGCAAGACGGAACCGCTGCTGTGAAGTTGTCAGTGGCAACAGGTAAAAGCTCTTTTAATGGGGGTGAATATGTCTGAAGACGCGAAAATGAAAACCACAGGTGAAACCTTAGCGCCTGTTACCGGACACTTTTTGAAGTGGGAAGCTACGCCGTTAACCCGTGTGGCGGTGGCTGCCGACGAGGGTACTAAAATCGGCACATTTGTCGATTACCCCTTGCGCGAGGGTAAAAAACTGCTGGCCTTGACCAATGAGCAAGACGGTAAGGTGATTGTACAGCCGCATAACTGCATTATCGACTTGTCGCTGGTTGCAAGTACGGCGGTTAATGCAGCCGCGTCAACAGGCGGCAATCTGGACGGCCTGAAAAAAGATGGCGACCCTTACGGTATTGTCTATCAGGGCACGCCGCAGGCTTAATCCCAATTAGAGCAGGCTGTTTCAAAACAGCCTGAATCAAACCGTTTTTTATATGAAAGAAAACTATGCCGTTATCAAGTGAGAGCAAATTTGGCGTTAAGGCTTTGACCGCCGCCATTAATAAAATCCCCGCCGTGCCCACGCAAATCCGCGATTTGGGCGTTTTTGAGCCGCAATATCTGACAACGACTTATGTCAATATCGAGTACAGCGAAGGCCGCCTAAGCTTGGTTCAAAGTAAAGAGCGCGGTGAATCTGGCCAGGCAATCCCTGCCAAAGACCGTGTAATTAAAACTTTCCGCATCCCCCATCTGCCTGAAAATGATGTGGTGCGTGCTGACGATGTGCAAAACCTGCGCGGATTTGGCACGGACAAAGCCGAAACCGTAGAGAGTGCAGTCACCGACAAATTGCAAGATGGCAAACTCAACCTCGAATACACCCGCGAGCATCTAATGTTGGGTGCATTACAGGGCAAGATTTTAGATGCCGACGGTACGATGTTGTATGACCTCTATAAAGAGTTTGGTGTTAAACGCGAAACCTTTGATTGGAGTCTTGATAGCGCCGATACCGAGGTGGGCAAAATGATCGATACCACTATTGCCAAGCTACGCGCCAAGCAAAAAGGGGCGATGGTTACGGGCTGGGTAGCTTTGTGCGGCCTTGATTTTTTAGAGGCGCTTAAATACCACGACAAAATGAAGGCGATTTATGAGCGCTATAAAGAGGGCGCGGTGTATCGCGACGGTACGCTCAATCCGATTGCATTTGAGCATGGCGGCATTAAATTTATCCAGTATGTCGGCGATTTTGGTGCAAAAGGCGCAAAAATCGAATCTGACAAAGCAATCTTGATGCCTGTCGGTCGCAAACTGTACACAGAGGCATTTGCCCCTGCAGACATGAACGCCACCGTAAATACCCGTGCGTTGCCATATTATGCCAGCCGCGAAAAGCTAACCCACGACAAAGGATGGAGCCTGCACATGCAGTCTAATCCGCTGCCGATTGCTTTACGCCCCGAGCTGGTGGCAACACTTACTGCTTAAAAAGGCCGTCTGAAATGCTGATTACCCGCGAAGATATGATTTTACGGTTTTCCGAAAGGGAAATCGCCGCCCTTACCGACCATGAATACGGTAAGACCGTAAACGCGGAAGTATTGGAGCGGGCAATCGCAGACGCAGAAGCCGAGGCAGGCAGTTATTTGGCCGCAGCCGGTTATAAAAACCTTGACGGTGTAGAAACGCCGCGTGTGTTGGTTTTAAAGGTTTGTGATATTGCACGTTACTACCTACACGAGGACGGCGACATTGAAATTGTCGAAAAACGCTACAAGGCTGCTATTGATTGGCTGAAAGCGTTGGTTAAAGAGCCGCGCCTGTTGGGTTTGGATGCAACCCAACCCGCAGGCAAGGCTTCAGACGGCCTGTATGCGGTGATACCCAATAGAGTGGAGGCATGGCATGAGACTAACAATTGATGCCCAACTGCCAGAGCTGACAAGCCATTTAAGCACGTTGTATATCCGTTTAAACGGTGATTTAAAACAGCCGTTAGATGCCGTTGCTGCGCTGTTAGAAAACAGCACCCGAAAGCGGTTTGAAACCAAAACCGCACCCGATGGCAGCAAGTGGGCTGGTTTGTCGCTGTGGACGCTATATGCAAAAACGGCAAAAAACGGCAGAACGCGCGGCTCAATCTTGGTTGACCGTGGCGACCTACTCAAAAGCATTACCAGTCATGCAACCGAGAGCATGGCCGAAGTGGGTACCGATAGAGTATATGCCGCCTATTTGCAAACAGGTACCGCAAAAATGCCCGCTCGTGAGATTTTTGGCTTGAGCGAGCAAGATCACAGCGACATCCGCGCTTCTTTGGGAGAGTGGCTGCAAACCATTTGGAGTAAGTAATGGCAACCTTGCCTATGTATCACAATATGCTGGCCTGCTACCCCGCCATTATGGAGCGCATGGCACAAGTGCCGGGCGTGAGTTCGGTTTTAGAGGCGGCAGACCTTGAGGCGGTAACGTCAGACCGCAAAATCAAGCCGCAAGACGGTGCGGTTTATGTGGTGTTTGATGGTTTCACCCCTGACGTAACAGCCGGCAAAAAAGGCTTGTTGCGCGAGCGTTTGAGCTTTAGTTTTATTTTGGTTAAACGTCAATACAACCCTAACCGCCTGCAATATGGTGAGGACGGTGTCGGCGAGACGATTACCGCCATTAAATCGGCATTTCAGGGATTCGACCCGTGCGGCGGTAATGGTGAAAAGCTCACGCTGGAGCCGTTTACCGCCCGGGCAGCCTTGCCGATTGCCTACCATGAGGGCTTTGCTTTTTTTCCGATGCGGTTTGAAACCGCAGTAGCTATTAAATTAAGAGAGGACTGATATGTCTATTAACCGCACTGTCGACCACGGCCTGATTTTTGAAGGCGACGTGAAAGTACGCAACCGCAGTATCCCGGATGGCGGCATTTATGATGTGGGTAATACCACATCGCTAACTACCGCATCATCTACCGAAAGCACGGAGCGTTTGAGTAAACGCAAAGGCACATACGGCCAAGCATTGGACAGCTTGGTTACCCCTAATCCGACAGAGGTGGGTTTGACACTGGATACATTTGATAAAAATAACTTGGCAATGGCTTTGATGGGCGCGGCCGCTGTAATTTCCGCCAGTGCGGAAACGGTAACTGACACTGTTATCCATATCGGTAAAAAAGGCCAAGGCTATAAGCTGCCGCACGAAAATATTGACCCGGCCACAATTAAAGTTAAAAACAAGAGTGGCGCCGCCGTCGATGATGGCAAAGTTAAATTTAATTCAAACGTGGGTTTGATTGAGATTGACTCAACCGCAGAAAACGTCAACGACGACGAAGACATCAAGGTCAGCTATAAAACCCGTGCCGGCGGTGGTTTCAAGATTAATGCGGGCACATTGAGCCGCTTGGATTTGGAAATTTGGGTTGACGGCAAAAACCGTGTTACCGGCGAGGCAGGCGTGTTACACATCCCGCATGCTGTATTGGCTGCCGACGGCGATATTGACTGGTTCGGCGATGAGTTTGCCACAGCATCATTTACGGGTAAAGCTGTATTGGCTGAAGGTCAGAAATCAGCGTATTCTTTCTCAAGTTTTAGTAATTAGACATTCCTGTGCCTCTGCCGAAAGGTACGCGCGGGATTTTAAAAGTAAAGGCCGTCTGAAATTTCAGGCGGCCTTAATTTTTGCAGTGTTTTTGTCATGTGTTTAATAGGGTGTTTACAGCGGAAAAATATTTACGCATCCACCCCTTGTAATGAATGATTTCTAAATGACAAATTAGATTTATTACCAATAATTATGGATTGGCATAACGTAAATATAGAGGTTTATCAATATGGCATCGGCAGAGATTCAGGCGGGTATCCGTATTACGGCGGATGTAGACGGCGCGGAACAGATTAAAACGCTGGCAGGTGAAATACAGGCGGCGGGGCTGGATACGGCTAAGTTATCCACAGAGGCGGCGAAGCTGAATGAAACATTTGCCAAAACATCGCACCAACAGGCACTCATTGAGCAATATAAAGCTTTAGATAAAGAGCTTGAGGAGACGGGTTTATCCATTAAAGCCGCCGATACCCTGCTTAACGGCCTGTACGAAAATATGAAAAACGGCGGCACTACCGAACAAAAAGAAGCGGTGGCGAAGCTGCGCTTGGAAATGGATAAGCTTGCCAAGCAAGAAACCGAGCTTACCGAGAAAGTGCGTGATTCACGCAACGCCATGACTGCGGCCGGTGTGTCGGTTAAAAATCTGGCCGCAGACGAACAACGACTTGCGGCCAAAGCGTCGGCAGCAGCCGTTAAGATGGATAAACTTGCCACCGAAGCACATGAGCTTAAGGCTATTGCCGATGCCCGTATCCAACTGGGGCTTGATGCGGACGACAAAGCAAGACAGGAAATCGAAAAAACCAAGCAGGCCTATGAAACGCTTAAAAACAGCGGCACATTGAGCCATGCGGAACTGGCACGCGCTGCCGAACTGCAACGGGATAAAGTAAATAAAATTGAACGCAGTTTGAAAGATTTGCGCCCGACTTTGGCGGATGTTGCTAATGAGCTGCAAGGTGTTGTTACCAAGGCGGGCGGCTTGGCCTATGTTGCCCGCGAAGCAATAAAATTTGAAAGTGCAATGGCGGGTGTAAAAAAGGTGGTGGATGGTACGCCCGAAGAATACGGGGCGCTGGCCGATAGTCTGCGTGATATGGGGGCGGAATTAGGTATTTCCGCTTCGGCTATGGCTGATTTGGCTGCACAGGGTGGTCAGTTGGGTATTTCGTTGGACAATCTGCCGCAATTTACTGAGATCGCGTCAAAAATGGCGGTGGCGTTCGGCTTGACGGCGCAGGAAGCAGGCGAAGCAGCGGCAACCATTGCCAACGTGTTTCAGCTGCCGATAGCGGAAGTGGAAAAGCTCGGTGATGCCATCAATGTGTTGGGCAATAATACCGCTGCAAAAGAAAAAGATATCGTGGCTGCAATGGCTCGTATCGGCGGTAATGCCAATCAGTTTGGATTGGCCGCAGAGCAGGCGGCGGCGTTGGCTGATGCTTTTATCGCTTTGGGCAAACCGCCCGAGGTGGCGGCAACGGCCATTAATGCCCTGCTGCAAAAATTGCAGACGGCGCAGTCGCAGGGCAAGGATTTTCAGACGGCCTTAAACCAAATCGGTTTGTCGGCAGATGATATGGCGGCAAATATCGCAGCAAACCCACAAAACGCTTTAAGTGATTTTCTTGGCAAGCTCCAACAGCTGGACAAACAGAGCCGTGCCTTGGCGCTGGCTGATTTATTTGGTGCGGAGTACAGCGATGATATTGCTTTACTGGTTGGCTCTCTAGGCGAATATGAAAAGGCGTTGGGATTGGTGGCTGATAAGTCACAAACCTTGGGGGCGATGCAGGCCGAAGTGGGTAATGCACTCGGGACTACCCAAAAGCAGATAGACAAAGCGAAAGTAACTATTGAAAACGCTGCCTCATCCATTGGAGATGCCTTATTGCCTGTGATTGCAGGAGTGGCGAGTGGTGTATCCGGTGTGGTGGGTTCGATTTCCGACCTTGCAACAGAGTTTCCAGCGTTGACCCAAATGGCTGCGCTATTTGCAGCGGGCAAGGTGGCAATCAATGCCTACGAGACAGCAGTAAGGCTTACAGGTAGCAATGTTCAGGCTTCTTTTTTTAAACAGGAGCGTAGTGTTACCTCTCTCAAGGTTGCCATACAGCAGACTGCAGCTGCCGCCCGTGAGCTTGGCGTTAATATGAAGGCCGCCGCTATTTCGGGGACGGGGAATATGACAAAGGCTGCGGCGGCAGTTAAAACGCTGGCCGGTTCGCTGAAAACCGCCGCCATAGATGCGGCAGCGTTATTTTCGTCTTTTGAGCTTGGCAAAGGGGTTGGTGAGGCACTGTATAACAATGTGGAGATTGTTCGCAACCTAGGCGACGGCTTGGCTGCTGTAATTGCAATGGCTGATTCTTTGTGGGATACAGGTAGCCTTGACAAATACACCCAACACTTCCGTTACCAGTCGCAAATTGAGCGAGAGGATGCGGAAAGGAAAGCAAAGCAGGCCAAATTAGAGGCCGAACGTGCCGAAGCGAATGCGAAAGCCGCAGCGGAAGAATCCGCCCGTATTGCAGCTATGCAGCAGCAATACCGTTATTTAAAGGCCGAATATGATGCTGTTGCTGCATCTATGCGGACATTGCAATCTGAAGGCTTGGAAAATAGCGGTATTTACGCCCAACTTGCTTTGCAGGCGGATGGTTACCGGGCGGAAATGGAAAAGTTAAACACCGAATTAAACAAAGCGGGTGCAGACTTTAAATTTGATACCGGTGCCGTTTTTGAGGCCAAAAACGCGCTTAAAGATTTGGGGTTGACCGCCGAACAGGTATCCAGCGGCATTAGCGAGGAAGCCGCAAAAGGTTTGGCTGCTTTTGATAAGGCAGCGGTGCAGTTTGGGTATAACAGCGAGCAGATGGCGCGTATTTTTCAGGCGGCCTTGTCAAAAATGGATAGTCCGGAAGCAGTCGACGCCCTGCGAAAACGCTTGGAAGACGTGGGTAAACAGGCCGGATTAACTGCCGATGAGATTGCCCAAATCGGTGAGAAAGCCCCCGATGCGGCCGCAAAAGTTGCCGAAGCGTTTGCCAAAATCGGTGTGGATATGGATGAGGCTACCACCGGAATTAGCAGTAAGGCCAAAGAAGCGTTTGCTGATTGGGCGGAGGCATCGACAGCGGCCAAAGACGCCGGAATAGAAAATGCCCGGTTAATCCGTAATGGCTTTGAGCAAATGATGGGGAAACTGCAAAGCCGTGCCGAATTTGACGCGTTCCGCGCGCAGCTGCAAAAAAGCGGCGATGCGGCGGCGTTAACTAAGGAGCAAATCCAACGCCTTAATGATGCGGCCAAAGATGGGGCGGCCGGTGCTAAAACGGCTTACGATGCAATGGCGCAATCTATTAAGGCCGCCGCCGATACTGCCGACTTAAGCCGTATGGCAGCAGAGGCCAAAGCCGCGTTTGAAATTGGCACGATTACTGCCGCGCAATATGATCAGGTATTGGCGCAAGTTAAACAGCGCACGGCAGAGCTGGAGGCACAATCGGCTAAAACAGGCAACACGGCGGCAAATGCGCATAACAAAGCAGCGGCGGCAGCCAATAATCATGCACGAGCCGCCCAAAGTGCCGGGCAAACCAGCAAAGAGTTGGCCGACGGCATGGATAAGGTGGGCAGCGCGTCGGAATCGGCAGCCCGAAAAGTCAATGTTTTGCATCAAGGTATCAGCAGCACCCACGGTGTGGTCAAGCTGACCAATGAAGAGTTTGAGCGATATAGCACCCTGCTAAACGACCTAACCGAGCAAGGTTCATTTTTTCTGCGCAGCGGCTGGCGGGCATATTCCGACCAGTTTTTGGATGCCATCAAAGGTGCTAATAGCGCACAAGAGGAGCTTAACGCAGCTATTTCGAGCGGCACGGTCAATGTTAATCATCTTACCCGTGCGACTACGGCAGCAGCGGCAGCAACGGGCAAGCTGGATAGCACCAGCTTGGCCAACCTCAGAAACTCAATTGAGGCGGCCCGGCAAAAACTGGTACAGCTTAAAGACGACGCTAAAGATGCCCGTTTGTCGATTGAGGCCGAACTTGCGGCTATTAACGGCGATGAAGAGGCCGGCTATGCCCTGCAACAGCAGCGAAAATTGGCGGATTTGAGAGCCAAGCAACAGGCGGCGGCCAAAAACGGCCAAGGAGACGTTGCAAACGAGTGGGAACGGGCGTTACGGGCACAAGAGACCTTATATGCTCGTCAAAAAGAGCAGCGGCAACGCCAAAAAGCCGAAGATGAGCAACGGCAACGTGAACTGGCGGCAAATAACAGAAATGGTGGTGGCTTAAATCTTGGGGATTTGAGCAACCTGAAGCTGGAGGGGCTGAGTGTTGCGGCGGACGGTTTGGCTAGGCAGTTTCAGGCGGCCTTGAATGCCAGAGATGAAAAAGTCGTAGAAGCGGCAGGTAATGTTTTGATGCAAAATCTATCAGACGGCCTTAAGCGCATGACTTAAACCCAAAAATAATTTAAATCACCCCGACTAAGTGAAACACTTATCCCCCGCATTATGCGGGGTTTTTTTTATGATGGGGAAAAGGAGTATCAGCATGGACAACGATTATTGGCAGCTTAAGCGCAAAGATACGGGCAACATCGTACAGTTGCCGCAAGATATGCGCTGGCTTGACGAGTTTGATTGGTCGAGAGTGGCGCAAGCGGCACCGCAGCGTACTTTGTCGGGTGGCTTGGTTATCCAGCAAGGGGTAAAACTCAATGGCCGGCCGGTAACTTTGGGCGGTGATTGGGTGTGGATTAACCGCAGTGATCTACTTGCATTGAGAGACTGGAGCGACACCCCGGAGCTTGAGATGGAGCTAACCCACTATGACGGGCGCAAATTTGATGTGACATTCCGCTTGCATGATGCCGCCCTCGCCCGAATCGAACCCGTGCAATATGCCACCCCTGAAATAGGTAGCGACAAATACACCGTCACCATCAATTTAATGACGATTTAAACAGAGTTTAAAACATGACAAAAACCACGCGATTAACCCAGCAGGATTTACAGATTTATCCAAGCCAACGCCTGACGGATACACCTGACGGCGGTGGTTTGATGGTCGGTAAGCCGCTAACGGGTGAGGATAATGAAATTTTTCCGCCTATTTCCGATGTTGACCGGACAATGGGCAGTTTTGATGCACGCCTGCTGTATCCGGGCGTGTTGCGACCGGATGCGGAGCCGCTTTACGGGTCGCACTTTATTATTTCAGAGCCGCCCAAGGCAGATAATGTGTCATTTTTAGCATTTAAAGCCCGTAATTACGGCGAGAGCCGTGCCGAAATTATGCCGAGAATTGAAGCATATAGCGTGCCGACAGTGGAAAGCCGCATGACCCTACTCGGGCGGCACATGGCCGGTATCCGCATGATACAGGCTTATCAGCGCGTAGAAGCCCCTTTGCCAACGGTCGGCGAACGGTATTGTTTGGAAATGCGTGAAACATCGGGAAGTAAAAATATTATCCGCTATCAATATTTCCGGATTTCGGATTTAGAACACGAAATACGCACCTTTGAAATTCCGTTGCCGGGTGGTGGGATTAAAGAAATCCAGCGTCGGGTTTTAAAAATGGAAATTTACAATCCTTTGTCGGATGACTACAACGGCACCGCTTATCCTGTTGAGGGTTATGCAGGAAATGGTGTGGCTATTTTAGAGACGCAGGTGGCTGATTCGGCCACTTATTACGGTGTGCGGCCGCTCGCTCAAGCCCTGAATAAAGGGGCGCTGGAATTGAGAGTGGATACTATATATGAAAAGCTGGTACCAACATCCACCGTAGAGACTCCGTATGTCGACCAATACCCTGTATCTGCCGAGGCATGGGTTCCGGCCGGTTCCGAGCGCGTGATTTTTAAATCCGAAGGCTCGGTGTCGGGCAATATTTGGCTGGAACATCCCGTTATACCCGGTACGGTAAAAATACAGGGCTGGGAAGATGATGCGCAAGGCCGATTGATTAAAGACGGCGCTATTGTGAATATCGACTATAAGCGCGGCCTGATTGTAGATATGCCGCCGAGTTATGCTTTGACTGTTACTGCCGTACCGGGCGCAGCACAAAAGGCCATCCGAAACACGACTTATATCGAGATTAAAGATACCAATCAAGGTACACAATGGGCACCGCTGTTACAGCCTGCGCCTTTGCGTGGCAGTCTTGTCGTGTCGTTTATGAGTTTGGGGGTGTGGTACACCCTGCGCGATATGGGCGACGGCATTTTGCGTGACAATGAAAACAATCCTTGCGGCACGGTAGAGCCAACCGGCTCGGCAGTCGTATCGTTGCCAAGTTTGCCCGATGTAGGTACTAACCTTGTGTTTGCGTGGTCGCCTGTGTCGGACTATACGACTTTTCAGGCCGATAAAGCGGGCACGGATTCCGTGGCGCAGAGTGTATCCGGTTGGGCAACGTATCCAAGGCAACAGGCCGGGCGGATTAAGCCCGGCACGCTGACAATGAACTGGAATGATGGCGAAGCCAAAACTGCTACCGATAACGGTACCGGTAAGTTAACCGGGCATGCGGAAGGCGATGTGTTATACGATGCCGGGCGCGTAAAGGTGTCGTCTGGTATTAATGCGTCAACAGTGCGTATTAACTGGCAAGAGTACACTGATTCGCCCGTTACAACAGCGCTAGAGAGTAGTACCCAAGGCACTTTGCGCTTGTCTGCCGGCAAAACCGCCCCGGGGTCGCTGAACATGAAAACGGTGGTGCGGGTTTCGGTTTCCGGTGTGCGCCGCACCCGGATAAAAATCGGTGCAGGGCCAGTGTTTGGCGGATATGAATATGAGGATACAACCCGACAATCCGACAGCCAATCGTTTGTGGCCGAAATTGGCGATAACGGCCAAGGCGGTTTGGTGATGGGCGGTAAAGTGCTGGATGGGGCAAGCATTAATTATGCTGACGGTGCCATTGTGTTGCCTGCGTCCGCCTTTAAAATTGCCGCTTATGGTTATCAAGACGCGCTGGCTGAAATCGGTGCGGGTGCAAAAAAAATAAATATCCGTGGCCAAGAATATGAGTTAGATGATTTTACGGCGACGTTTGTATCGGCCACTGCTACTGTAATACCGTCTGAAACAGTGCGGGCGGTAGAAAAAACCGAAACCGTGCCGACTATGAGTTTTAATGTGTTGCGCGGCGGATATGCCGGAAGCCGGGTTGTGCCGGATACATGGGCGTTTAGCGCCGGTGATACAAAAATCATTGAGCGTGGCGGGCAGTTGTACAAAAACTGGGACTACCAAACCGGCACGGGCGACTTAATCGGCAATCTTAATACGGCCACCGGTGAGATTGTGATGTCGGATATATCCATTAATCTTGTTACGGTTAAAATCATTGCAGGTATTATCGGACAGCCGGAAACAAAAATCGGCAATTTTGTCGGACGTACACCTGCAGCACCAATCAAGCCCGAAAGCTTTACCGTGTATGCAACCGAAACAGGTTCAGACGGCCAAGTGCGCACGCTGACCGGGCGGTCGAATGCTTTGGGCGAAATTGACGGAGAGCTAAAAGGCAAAATCCACTATGAAACAGGGTTTTTCAGCGTTGAGGGTGGTGAGTTGTTTTACCCGGATACCTTGCGTTTTAACTGTGTGAGTCAAGACAATATCCCGTTAGATTCCAGCATTATCGGCATCGATTCTGTGCGCCTGCCGTCTGACGGGCGTGTCCCGGTATACCGCAAGGGCGATATGATTGTGATCGGCAACCGTATCAAGCAAGATTTAGGCAGCGTGTTTACTGGCGGCCAAACCGTACAGCTTGACCGTCAAAATAGTGACCGCATTGGTTTGGTGGATGCCAAGGGTAAGCATGTGCTGGCCGACAAATACAGCTATGATTTAACAGCCGGTACGATTACATTTGCCGACCCGTTGGACTTATCGGACTACACCTACCCACTGACCGCAGTGCAGGCGTGGGAAGAGGAAAACCGCGTTATGGGGGTAGATATTTCCGGCACGCTTAAATTGCAGTTCCCGGTTGGCCGTGATTATCCCAAGGAGTCTACCTATATATCCAGTGCCTTAATCGGTGGTGATTTGTTGGTGCGTGCAACAGAGCCGTTTTCGCAGCAGACTTGGGATAATGTTTGGGCGGATGATATACGCGGCAATCCTATTTTGTCGCGCTTGGATGTCAAAAACTACCCGATTAAGCTTACCAGCAATGGTGCGATTACCGAGCGTTGGCTGTTGCGATTCATCGGCACCGACCAGTATGAACTATACGGGGAGCGACTGGGTTTGATTGCCAAGGGCGATACTTTGGGCGATTTAGCGCCGACCAATCCGGCAACCGGCAAGCCGTATTTCACCATTAATCATTTGTCTTTCGGCGGTGGTTGGGCGAGTGGTAACTGTGTGCGCTTTAATACTTACGGCACGCCCACCCCTGTGTGGATTTTGCGTGCAGTCCAACCGACTACCGTTAAGCAGACGGAGCGCGATGGTTTTTCCGCCTGTTTGCGTGGCAATACGGTTATTGATGAGCAGCCATAGCATCATGTTATAATTATCCCAACAACTCCCCCTGTCTTGCCGGTGCGCGTACCGGAGTCGCAAGGCTGGGGGCTTTCTAAACAAGGCCGCCTGAAAATATTTCAGACGGCCTTTGTCATGAATGAAACGCCTCATCGGGGATATTCCGCCAATCGGCGCGAAAATCAGCTATCTAAATTTATTTTAAAGGCGGATTAAATCATGTTTAAAACCGAACGTGTCCCGGTTACTTTGTTTCAGTCGACCGATGAGGGGGCGCCGCAACTTACTGCTACTGCTGGCAGTTTGAAAACCATTTTGAAAGCCTGTTTGGTAACGGGATATGGCGATAAACAGGCGTTGGGTTGGGAGTCGGCCTATGAAGACGGCAGCTATATCGCATTTAGAAGCAAACATGAAAAAGCCAGTAAATGTTGGCTGTCCGTTGATAACCAGTATCCCCGTGCTGTAGATGTAGTTGGATATCATGAGATGTCGGCAAAAAATACGGGGCAAAAAAAATTCGGCGTCGGTTCTTCCTCATACTATTTTTCGGTTTTGCCGGATAACAGAAATAGCGCGCAGTGGCTATTGGTCGGGCATGGGCGTGGCTTTTGCTTGGTTGTGAGAAGTAGTTACTTCAACGTCAACGGCTCAGTCTTCTTGTATTTTGGTGATTTTCCCAGTGTTGCTCCGAGTGATAGCCGCAACTGTATTATTATCCAGTCTACGGGTACTAATAAATCTATATCAAGTAACGAAGTTGGCATTGGCGATATGATTCTTGGTCAATTATCGGGTAGTCAAATCAATACTGGACAAATGGCCTTGGCTGCTTCATACGATCAATTAGGGTTCAATGTACCATGTATCGGTGGCGGAGCAATGAACAAAGGGCGGGGCGAACCTTACCCCAATCCCATTTCGGGCGGTTTTACGGCATTTGAAATATTTGTTTTAGAATATTATTCGTTGGGCAGTGACAATAATTACAGTATGCGCGGCAAACTGCCGGGGTTGCTTGGTATCCGCGAAAGGCTGCCGTCAATAGAAGAATTGTCATTTTTTGATAATCTTGATGATAGCGGTGATCGATTTGTTAAATTCAATACCAACCACAGTCAAGTTGGTCGGGATTGTTTTTTACTTAATTGCACCGCGTGGGAAATTTAAACTATGCTGTTTAAGTCCCGTGTGGCTATTTTCAGCCGACCCCAACATGAACAGCCATTGCTTTTAGCGGTTAAAAGCCATGTTGGGGTATTCAGTCGACCCCGTCACCCGAAGCCGTTGTTTGGCACAGTCAAATCTCATACTGCCAATTACTATGGCCGTACTCATGGCAATGGTTTTATTGCCGGACGTGGTGACGGTATTTTAACGGTAGGTGGGCAGCCGGCAGAGCGGCGAATTATCCTCTTTGAGCGCGGTGCCTTTCAGGTGGTGCGCGATACTTGGAGTCGCCCCGACGGTACATATTTGCTCGACCGTCTCAATCCCGACCGCGAATATTTGGTATTGGCCGTAGACCACAAAAAGCAATACGAGCCGGTAGCCTATGATTTTGTGCGCCCTGCCGTCCCCGAAAGCGGCTAGGCCGTCTGAAAACACCTTATGAGCGATACCCCCACAACTTCCCCCGATTCTTTGCCGCTGCCGTTTGGCGTGCCGATTGCTGCCGACCGTGACAGCGCAATATTGCCTTTGCCGTTTAAGCGGCGGTTGGGTGATGTGCAAGACGGCGGTGAGGTTGTGCCTGATACCGACACCGATTATGGCTATAACCCTTGGCGCGACCCTGTACGTCCGATGGTTTCCGCCTCATTTGGGTTTGTTTTGCATGCCACAGCTACCCGTGCAGTCGTTCGGAGCGGATTTTCAAACAGCCGCCCCGTTGCATTGGATTATCGCGGTGTATATCTGGATGCGGTGGATATGGCGGCCTGTATGCAGGCGGCTGTGCAGGGTATGGTGAGTTTAAGGCGTGGTCAAAACAGCAGCTATTCCCCTGCCGTTTTATATGCCGGCGATGCGGTGGCCAATATCAGCGGTATGGCGGATTTGAGGCGTGAGACCCGGCCTAATATGTCGGGTAGTGCGTCTTTGGCAAGATGTGGCCACCAACAATCAGGCGTTGCGGTGGCCGTAAGAAAATGTGGATTACATCAATTCAGGCCGTCTGAAAGCAAGGCATACTCGTTAGAGGTTTATGTTGCTGCCAGGGCAGCAATCGGTGCCTGCTCAAAATCGGTAAGCCTGCCGGCATTGGCCGTGCCGTGCGAATGGTATGAAATCCCCGTCGAGCCTGATTTGCCGACGCAGCCCGACAACACTTATGTGTGCGGATTACGTCCGCCGTCGGATGCAATGCCGTTGCGTTTCCGCCGCCGTGTTGTCGGACACAGTGCCGACAGTATCCCAATCCCGTTTACGTGTTACCCAGAGTTAAAAACCCCGTTAACAAGGGCTTATATGATAGTTAATACTGTGTCGTCATCATTTGATAATAATACGCCGCTTGAGTTGTTATCGGCGTCGTTTACCACTGATATGGGCGGATATTGCTGGCAGGGCACGGTAACGGTACCGCCCGATGATTTTGCAAAACTGAATATGGATGGCCGGGCGAAAGGCAATGAGGCCGTGATCACGGTTAATATCAATGGCGGATTGTTTGTGATACTCGCCGAGGAGTACCGCGATAACCGTGCATTTGGCCAAAAAAGCTACACGGTATCAGGCCGTAGTGTTACTGCCCGTTTAGGTGAGAGCTACGCCGTACAGGTGGGCGGTGTGTTTGATGCGCCTATCTATGCGCGGCAAATTGCCGATACACAACTTAAAAACACGGGTGTCAGATTAACCGATTGGCAAGCTGCGGATTGGCTAATTCCTGCGGATGTGTATGCGTCAACCGACAAAACGCCGATGATGGTTTTGCAGGAATTGGCACAAGCGGCGGGGGCATTTGTTGAGAGCCGTCCGGGGACGCCGGAAATCAACATCAAGCCCCGATGGAAAAAATCGGCGTGGGAAGTTGCCGAAGCCTCGCCCGATGTTGCCGTGCCTGCGTCCGTTATCCTTAATATTAGCGGTAACCGTAATGTCAAGCCACTTGCAGGCGGTGTCTTTGTGTATGCCGACCATGCAAAAGGCAAAGGTGCCGATGTGTATCGCAGGACGGGCAACCGAGAGCCGAGAGCGGCCGCCGTTACCGGGCCGCTTTATACCGATATGCCGGTGCTTCAGGCGGCGGGGGTGGCCGCATTGAGCGATACAGGCACGCACAAAACCGAGACCGTAACCTTACCCGTATCCGATAAATACGCCTTGCCGTTGGCGCAATTGGGGCAGATTTGGCAGATACAGGAGCCGACAGGGGCATGGCAAGGCGTGGTAACGGGTGTAACGATGGCTGTCGATATTGAAAATGATGCCCCGCGTGTATTGCAAACAGTGGTGATTAACCGCTATTTAGATGATTAGGTGATTTGAAAATGAACCTTTTACAGCAGTTTAACGCGATTTTTAACCGCGAAGAACGTGGCATTGCCAAAATTACGGGCGACTTGGGCGGCGGCAGTTTTGCTGCCCGTGCTAACGGCGGCGGAAACATTGTTTTAAACGGGCAAGCCAGCAACGGACAGAGCGTATTTTATGATAAGCGCACTAATAAAATTCTTGGGCCGGCTCCCGATTTGGACGTTACGGATATTCCGGTGTAGTGAACCTCTTGTATGCCTGTTTCGGCATTTTAAAATCTAAAATCACGAAATGAACAAACCTTTAATCTTTAAGCGCGGCGAAACCGTAGAAATTACGCTGTTGTTCGATATTTTGGACGACTACGGCATTTCTGCCCTATCCGGAGTAGATGCTCTTGCCCGGATACGGCCAAAATTTGGCACCGACGTTGTGGCGGATTTTGCCGTAGACGTATACCCCGAACAAAACCGCCTGCTGCTTACGTTGTCGCCTGACCAGTCGGCAATGTTGAAAGAAGGTGCCTATATTGCCGACGTTGCTTTTACTCGCCTGTCAGATGGATTGGTGCAGATGAGTGGGGATATCGCGGTCGAGATAATCAAGGGGACAAGCCATGTTGGTTAATTTTCGTGTTTACCGTGGCAATATCGCTCATTCCGCTCGGCGGTTTGATGACGATTTGTATAAAGTTTGGTTGGAGCAACCCGAAAACCAAGGTAAATCTTTTACCGACTTTACAGCGTGGCTACAAAGTTTCAGGCCGTCTGAAGATGATGCGCCCGATTTTGTTGCCCGTCTAATTTTAGCCATGTCATAAGTGATAAAAAATATGAAATTAATCGAACGTATCAATCTATTTATTGATAAAACAGGTGTTGTCCTGAAAGGCATTAAGGGTGATATCGGACGTAAATCTGCGCTAGAAACCGACCATAAAGACAGCTTGGTCGGTGCGGTTAATGAGCTTAAAACCCGTATTGATGGCAGTGCAACAGGCGGTAATGCCGGAATTGACGATGAATCGGCTGCATCGGCATCTACCGTGTACTCCAGCCAAAAAACGAAGCAATTAATAGATGAGGCAAAAGCCGAGGTAACGCAAACGGTTAAAAGCGAAATCTTAGATGGAGCAGAAGAAGCCTATGACACCCTAAAAGAAGTTGGGGCTTATATCACCCAAGATAAAAGTGGTGCGGCTGCAATGGCAGAGCAAATCGGTAAGCGGTTGCGCATTGACGAATCCCAAGTGCTAACGCCCGAACAAAAAGCCGCCGTGGAAGCGACCTTGAATTTAGGCGATACCGATACCGATTTTGTAGCACGATTTGAAGAGGCGTTGAAATGACGCTTAAAGGCCAAATCGAAGCATTATGCGACAGGCTCGCGGCAGAAATAAAAAAACTTCGGAAAGAGTCGTCAAGCGGTTCTTCCGGCATGCAGGCAGGGCGAATTGTTTTTGATCTAGATTTTATTCTTTATAACAGAGTTGATGAGGATTGGATAGGGCTGGTAAATGGCAAGGTGAGTAATAGCTCAACTTATATATTGAGGTTCCCAGTGCCTTTTGATGCACCGCCAGTCATGAGTTTGACCTCGCAAAGAGATGGGTATCGTTTTTTAGTTGTTAGGGAGGTGACCAAAGAATATGCTGTTATAGGTTGTAATTACTGGGGTTCTGATTTAACCCTGCATTGGATGGCGGTACCGGATACGTCAGGAGCCGCTGGCTAAAAAAGATAAGGAGAGACGGCGACGTGCCGGTGCTGGAACACCGACACGCCAGCCAAGCAGCACAACCTGCATTGACTTCTAGGGCCGCCTTGCTTGTACAAGCGGCGGTGATTTTAACCTAAACGGAGTAAATGCAACATGGTTAATTACCGTGAGTTGCGTTGCCGTCATTGCCGTAGATTGTTGGCAATTGGTAGCGGTAGCGTGCAAATCAAATGTAACCGCTGCAAAACTATTAATCATTTCAATTGATTAATAAGTTTCGCGCCGAATGCCTAAGAGCATCATGTTTAACTATTTTCTAGAGCGCCAAAAGAGTGCCGGGAGCCAGTAAATATGATGCAAAAATACTACTCTAAGGCACCGTTGCCCTTTGTTGGCCAAAAGCGCAACTTCATTAAACATTTTGTTTCTGTTTTAGACAATATCCCCGGCGATGGTGAGGGCTGGACGATTGTTGATGTATTTGGTGGCAGCGGCTTATTAGCTCATGTTGCCAAGCGCGTTAAGCCAGCCGCCCGTGTGATCTATAACGATTATGATGATTACGCATCGCGCGTCCGGGCTATCCCCGACATTAATCGCTTGCGCCATATTATTCAGGGGCATCTTGCAGGGTACAGCAAAAATCAACGTATATCAGACAGCACCAAGCAGGCCATTATTGCCGATATTGAGCGGTTTGACGGATATAAATGCCATGTTGTGTTGTCGTCTTGGTTGTTATTCAGCGGCCGTCAAGTTGAGGACTGGCAAAAGTTATATAAGGCCGAGTGGTATGCCAAGCTGCCTATTAATGATTATCTGGTTGCAGATGATTATTTGGATGGTTTAGAGATTACTCGGCAGTCTTATACTGATTTAATCCCGCTGTTTGATTCCAACCCCAAGGCACTTCTGTTGCTTGACCCGCCCTATCTATCTACTGCGCAAGCTGCATACGCTCAAGTTAATAGATTCGGATTGGTTGATTTCCTTAAGTTGGTTAGTTTAACGCGGCCGCCGTATTTGTTTTTTAGTTCAACCCGGTCGGAGTTTGTCGATTATGTAGACACTATGTTATCAATGAGGCTGGATAACTGGCAGTCATTTGACAACACCAAGAGAGTATCAATCAGGGCTTACGTTAATAAGGATGCGTCATACGAGGATAACTTGATTTATAAGTTCTAAGCGTGTTGCTAATTTTCAACAATCATATTCCCACGCCAGCAAAAAAGCGACGATGTCGTCGCTTTTCTTTATTCTTACTATTTGCACTATTTTTGTCACTGCCTGAATTTACTGTTGTGTCAAAAAAAATGCAAAATTGTGACAAAACGCGCGCCGCCTTACATGTACGGTTACGCGGCATTATGAGGGTAAAGGTAAATATAAGGATAAATTAGGGGCGTTGGGCTGTCGCAACCGATATGGTGAATTTCGTATCGGTAGCGGGTTTAAAGACAAGGATAGGGCGGATCCGCCGCCTGTCGGCAGTATTATAACCTACCGTTATCAAGGGTTTACCCGAAAAGGGATACCGAGATTTGCAACTTTTTTAAGGGTTCGGCATAAAGTATCTGATTGAACGATATTTTCGTGATAAATTCTATTTTACCGTTTGAAATTTTTCAGACGGCCTCCATATTCGGAAAGTAAATTTTCAATAAAGTATCCCGTAAGGCGGTGGGTGGTATGGTTTATACTTTTCCGTGCGGGTGCTTTTTCCGTTAAAAACGTTATTTTGTTAACGTTTTTTTATCCGTATATCCTTTGCTCAATCCCTTCTCATACGAAAATGGTTATGGGTATGGTGATATGTTTGGATACGAAGCTAAAAAAATTAATGAAAGATTTTAATAATGTCCAGTACACAGACACAAACTAGAGTGCTCAGTGACAAACAAATAGCTACCTTACTGGCTTTAATGGTTGCCCTGATGCCGTTTTCTATTGATGCCTATTTACCCGCTATTCCGGCAATGGCCGAAAGCCTGTCGGCCGATATTCACCACATCGAGCAGAGTTTGAGTGGTTTTTTATTCGGCGTAGCCATGGGGCAGATAGTAGGCGGTTCATTATCGGATATTAAAGGCCGCCGTATTGTCGGTCTTATAGGTCTATTTATTTATATTGTCAGTGCGGCCGGTTTGATTTTTATTCAGACGGCTGATCAACTATTGTTATTGCGCGTCATACAGGCTTTTGGTGCCGGTATGACGGTGGTAACTGTCGGTGCAACGGTGCGTGATAATTATACGGGTCGTAAGGCTGCACAAATGTTTGCTTTAATCGCTATTATCATGATGGCTGCGCCTTTAATATCGCCATTGTTGGGTGCCGGTTTGCAGAGTTTGGGCGGCTGGCGTGCAATTTTTGTGTTTTTAACAATTTACTCAAGTGTTGTATGGTGCTTGTTATATTGGTTTTTACATTGCCATGAGTCGGTGCATGAGGTGAAGGGTAGTATTATCAGTGTGGTATTGGGTCGCTACCGGAGGGTGTTTGCAACTAAACCGGCTTTGGGTTATTTGTTTTTTCAGGCATTCAGCTTTGCGTCGATGTTTTCTTTTCTTACCGAATCTTCATTTGTTTATATGAAGCTATATGGTATTTCTTCCCATCAGTATGCTTGGGTGTTCGGTATGAATATTATTACGATGGCGACATTTAACCGTATAACGGCATGGCGCTTAAAGCGTGGTACACATGCTCAAGATATTCTCAAATGGGGCATTATCGTTCAGTTTTCAGCCAATTTGCTGATGGTTGCTTTGGTTTTGATGCTGGGAATGCCGCCTATGTGGATGTTGGTCGGTTGTGTGATGGTTTCGGTTGGCACGCAAGGTCTGATAACGGCGAATACGCAAGCCTGTTTTATGTCTTATTTTAAAGAAGAGGGCGGTAGTGCCAATGCGGCTTTAGGTGTATTTCAGACGATAATTGGCGCACTGGCCGGCATGCTGACTGCCTGGTTGCATAATGGTACACCTATGGTTATGTCGGGAATGATGTTGGCATCGACTTGCGTCGGTATTATATTGTTATGGCACCATTCTCATTCTACTTGGTATGAAATACCGGATATGGATTAATTTTCAGTTGGATTGACTATAACCTATTATTTTAGGGCTTAGAGCGCAAATTGATAATGTATTTGCGCTCTAAGCCCTAAGTTTATTTTGAATAATGAAACCGAACTGCTTTATGGGAGGTTATCAACGGTTTTTAGGTTGCCGATTAATGTATTTCGATTAAGCATCTGCATCATCTGCTACTCCCGCTGCTACTTTATCGGGATTGAAACGAACCGATTGCGGATAGGGGTAAAAATCATCATACAGCCCGGCTTCCAACCGCTCTTTTTTACCCTGCCAGAATTCAGGCGATAGTAGGTCTTTATGGTGTTCTAAGAACACTTTCCGAACATCGGGTTCACCCAATAAAAAGGGGCCGAACTCTTCGGGGAATACATCGCCTTTATTCACGGGGTACCATACTTCGCCCGACATTTCATATTCGGGATTGGGGGCAGGGGGAATCTTGCGGAAATTACAGTCGGTCATGTATTCGATTTCATCATAATCGTAAAAAATCACCCGACCGAACCGGGTCATACCAAAGTTTTTATACAGCATATCACCCGGGAAAATATTGGCGGAAGCCAGCTCTTTTAATGCGTAACCATAGTCGATGACCGCTGCGGCTTTGTCTGTCGGCTTGGCTTTCTGCATAAAGAGATTGAGCGGTTTGAGACGGTATTCGACATAAACGTGTTTAATCACCACCCTATCTTCGGTTTCTTCAAACTGACTGGGGGCAAGTGTGCGCATTTCATTTAAAAACTCTTCATCGCAACGATCTTTAGGTAGAGCTACGTTGGTAAATTCCAGCGTATCTGCCATGCGGCCGACACGGTCGTGTTTTTTTACCAACAAATATTTTTCCCGTACATAAGCCTGATCAAAATCCTTATTGGGGCCGAAAGTATCTTTGATCACTTTGAATACATAAGGGAAAGACGGCAGGGTGAAAACGCTCATTACCAAACCTTTAATACCCGGTGCGAGAATAAATTTATCGTGGGAATATTCGAGGTGTTGGGCAAATTCGCGCCACCAGATGTTTTTACCTTGTTTGTGCAGGCCGACCATGGTGTATAAGTCGCCCGGTGCGCGCATTGGCAGCATTTCATGTAGGAAATGGATATATGCGCTGGGTACCGGCATATCCACTAAGAAATACGCACGCGCGAACGAAAACAATACGGCGATTTGTTGGGCATCGAAAAGGGCGGCATCTATTTTCAGACGGCCTTCGTCATCATGCAATATGGCCAAAGCAAACGGATGGCGTGCCCCGCCGTTGACAATTTGCCCGAAAACATAAGCGCCTTTGTTGCGGTAAAACGGGGCGTGTAATACCTGCACATGCAGATTCATTTCTTGGGGCGGCCATTCGGCTTTGAAATAATCCCGTGCCGCCCGTAAGATATCTGCAATATCTTTGCTCATATGGGCAAATGGAACTTGCCAGTCGAAATGATGCAAGATATTGCGCAAACAACCGCGCAGCCCTTGTTTGTCGGGATAGAAAGAACAGAAAGTGGGCGGGTCGGAATCGATGTATTCGGTACTGGTTGAGGGTTTAACGAAGATAAACTGATTATTGTAATATTCTTTAGCCAAAAGTTTGGTAGAAACCGAATTAAAGAATGTTTCGGCCAATTCGGGTTGTTTGTGGTTTACCAATAAGGCGATATATTCTGTTTTTGCTGTTGCCCAAACTTCATCGCTGAGTGCGGCGGCGGCATGCTCGTTGCGTAATGCTTCTACGGCTTCCATCACACGTTGATCGTACATCTGAATCCGTTCGGCGACTAAGTCTTGAATACCGCGCCAGTTGCGTTGTTCAAACATTTCTTTGGCACGGGCGGTAACTTCTCGATAAAGACGGTAATGTTTATTGAATCCGGCGAGCATGGTTTCGGCAACCGCCCGCCCCAATTGTTGGGTTAGCTGTCGCGGCATTTATTTTTCCTTTGTTACGGTTTATGCGGGTCTGAATGCCCGTTATTTTTTAGGATCCCTGATGTTTATCCTAGAATAAAGTCGGATTTGTTTACAGGGTGTTTTTACATCATTCGGCGTAACCTTATGAGATTTTATTGGATTCCGCAAGCCTGTTAAATAGTTAATTGGCACAATATCCGTTTGCTATTTTTAGGCCGTCTGAAAAGTTTTTTGGAAGAATAATGAAAGTGTATAACGGAGCGTGTCGAAACTATTGGGATAGTCGGCATCAGTATTTTGATAGGTGAATAGGCCGTCTGAAAAGGCTTTTATGTTTGTCCAAGATTTGGGGGTCAGTTCATTTTTAGACGGCCTATTAATGATGGGAATAGGGTTAATCTATATTTTCATGGTCTTTTAAGATTTTATTGTAGATGGGGGCAGGCAAATAGCGGCGTATCATTTCGCGCCAACCTTCCGGGCCGACCATTCCTTTAACCATAGTCGATGATACTTCGGCAAACTCACGCGGCGGCATGAGGATAACGGTGGTAATGTCCGGATGTAAGTCGCTATTGATATAGCGCATGGATCGTTCGTACTCATAATCGGAAGCTGAACGGATACCGCGAACAACGAAACGGGCGCCGATACTGTCTGCATAGTCGACTAAAAAACGGTTGCTTAATACGGTTACTTGTACATTGGAAAAATCTTTGGTAATGGCTTCAAGCATCTCACGGCGTTCTTCTACCGTATAGGTGTGCTGTTTTTCAGGATTGGCACCGATAGCAATGACCAGTTCGTCAAACATGGCCTGTGCTTTGCTGATCATCCATAAGTGGCCGTTGGTCGGGGGGTCAAAACTGCCGGCATAAACCGCACGGCGGATTGGGCGGGTTGTCATGATGATTTATTAATAAAAATGAGATTTAGGAAGAAAGGATAAAGCTTGATAATGTGAATGTCAAAGTAAAAAGGCCGTCTGAAAATGTTTTCAGACGGCCTTTGGGTAAGCAGAGTTAGTCTTCACCTGCTAAGGCTAATAAAATGTTTAGCAGACTGCTGAAAATATTGTAGATGGATATAAAAATGGTTAATGCAGCACTAATATGACTGGTTTCACCACCGTCAATAATGGTACGGATTTGCCACATAATCAATAAAGAACTGAAAAGCACAAAACCTGCCGAGATTGTAAGCGCCAATGCCGGAATCTGAAAAAACATATTGGCAACGACGGCAATCATTAAGACAACCGCACCTGCCATTAAAAAACGGCCGAGTGAGTTCATATTGGCTTTAGTACGCCGAGCCATTGCGGCCATGGTAAAGAATATAGCGGCAGTCATCACAGCGGCAATGCCGACGATTTGCGGGCCGTTGCTAACGCTTAAACTGTATTGTAACAATGGGCTGATTAATATACCCATTCCAAATGTAAAAACCATTAATAATGTGGCACCGACATTACTATAGCGGTTTTTTTCAATCAGAAAACACATGCCGTAGAAAAAAGCCAATACGATAGCGAAAGATGCCCAACGGTTGTTAAACATACTGTATAGGTTGAAGCCCGTTTGGCTACTGATAAAAGCACCTGCGGCGCAAGGGATAAAAGATAAACCGAGTAAACCGTATGTTTTGCGTAATACGGTATTTTTCTGTACTGCACCGGTACCTGGTGCCTGGGTATAGTCATAAACGTCGTTTTGCATGGCGTTTTTGCTCCTGTGAATTAGAGTACATATAAAGTGTGGACATGGATTCTATCAGTAAATTCTGATTTTTGTTGGAAATTTTGCTTTTTATACTTAGAAAGCCCTTAGTTTATTTATTTTATAGGCATAATTTTATTATTTTATGAAAAAGCGTTAATAAAGGTTGATGCAAGATAAATAGATTGGTTAATTATTTTTGTTTATTTAAAAATGATTTTTATTTATTGTTAAATTGAGAAAAAAATCAATTAATCGGCTATTTTTGTTAATAAATAGCTATGTATTGTTGTATTTTTTAGATATTATGCACCCTCTTTTTTTTATTTAGAGTTTTATATCTATATGAATGTCATGAATAAATTTTATTTCAATTGGGGTGGTTTAGCCGTTATGTGTATATGCGTTCTTTCCGCATGCGGAGGAGGTGGGAGTGATGGTCCCAGTGTGGCTTCAACGTCAACACCAATAACAACAGTTTCAGCTAAATCAGATCAAAATATTTCCTCGGCGTTAGAACAAGATTTGGGACAAGATTCAAAAACAGATTCGGAGCAAAATTCACTTGATAGCGAGAAACCCGCAGCTTCAATTGGGATGGAGGCACCTTATCAGGTAATAATCAATGGCCATACACATAGGGATAAAAGTCAAATTGTATTAAATGATTTTAAAGAAAATGCTTTTAGTGAAATTCCAACTCAAAGTGGTAGTATCCGTGCTTATCGTCAACAGTATTCTATTATTGCAGGCTATTTGGCTCCGCAGTCTATAGTAGGGCAAGATGATGAAGGTAAAAATATAACCATTCGAGAAGAACCTATGGGTATAGGATTGGTTAAAGGTGATATTACGGCTACACTACCCGATGTGGGGCAGTATCAATATACAGGGCAAGCTTTTAGTGAAGATGAAACGGGGCGTTTCAATTATAAAGTAGATTTTAATCAGCGTAAGGGTAGTGGGGAGGTGACCGGTATTGAAAAAACCGGAACAATTACTTTACAGGAAGCAGATATTAAAAATGTCGTTTATAACAATACGTTAGATGGCAGTCATATGATTGCCAAAGGTATTGAGGGTAAAACACTATCTGAAGCACAAGTGAATGGGGATTATAGTCTTACTTTCTTTGGTCCCGAAGCGAAAGAAATCGGTGGTATTGTTTATCAGCCGTCAATGCAAATTGGTGTGGGCGGAACTGCTCAATAGGTTTTGCTATATATTGATATTGTACTAAGTAATAATGATTACACAGTACTTTGGGGTGCCGCTAATAAAGAAATGAATAAAATTTCCAATTGGTGGCACTTTTTATATTCAATTAATTGAGACTGTTGTTTCAGTAGATAAGGGTTCAGACGACCTGGTTCTTTTCATAAAAGGATCACGCCGTCTGAAATATTTTAGTGATATATAAATTATATGCAGCAATAGAAAATTTAAAACAGTGTATCAGTAGGTTCCTGTAATAATTGATACTGAGAAGTTGATGGTGAGATGGCTGTTGGCTTATCAACGTTGGTCGGTACAACGGTTTTACCTGTGTTCGGAGTGATTGCAGGCGCTTCAGCATCAACTTCTATTTCGGCACCGGACGGTAGTATTTCA
Organism: Neisseria montereyensis; assembly: GCF_024834045.1. Classification (GTDB taxonomy): domain Bacteria; phylum Pseudomonadota; class Gammaproteobacteria; order Burkholderiales; family Neisseriaceae; genus Neisseria; species Neisseria montereyensis. The sequence continues at coordinate 34,739 of NZ_JANUXW010000007.1, read as the reverse complement.
TCTTGTGTCGGTTCGGGAGGGGGAGCGGCTTTAGGTTGGGTAAGTAAGTCCGATCCCGTTGTCCAGGCTATCGACTTTAAAGGGCCTTTGATTTTCACGCCTTTGGCACAGGTCAGACAGTTTATATGACCTGAACGGTTTTTCAGAATAGCATCAACACGTTTGGAATTAATATCTTTTCCATGTGCTTTTGCCCATGCATCAATACTTTTACGCAATGCTTCCGTATCTAAGTTTTTTTGATTGTATGGGTCTCGGTAGGCAGCCAGCCAAAGGTTATCATTTGCATCCACATTTAATGCTGCCATGTGGTAAATGACCGAAGCAGGTGAGCCGCTATTGATGGTTTTGGCAAATTCCAAAGCATCCGGTGATTTCATCCGCACACAACCATGGCTGCGGATGCCCGGAACACTACTTGGTGCATTCGTACCATGAATACCTAAACCTAGTTTAGGGTCTCCCATTCGTACAAATACAGGGCCAAGCGGATTATTCGGACCGGGCGGAATGGTTTTAAGGCCGTCTTTCCGTTCTTTTTGAATACTTTTGGGAATATGCCAAGTCGGATTAAATGCTTTGGGGCCAATTTTATGTTCGCCCAAATTGGTTTGTGTGCTTGGCTTTCCTACCGTTACCGGGTAAACCTTAGTCAGTTTCCCATCTGTATAAAGAAACAAGCGTTGTTGAGGAATATTAATGACAACATGTTGTCCTGAAGATACAGGCGGAAAGTCCGGAATAGGGGTGTTTGCGAAAACAGTAGTTGAAAGCCAAAAAGCAAATACACCAAAACTAAATTTTTTCATCGTGATATCTATACTTCAATTTATGTATAAGACTGTATAAATCATACCGTAATATTCAGGCTTTTGTGACTGAAAGCATAAAATTACTATTTTTGAGACTAATATTGCCTCGTTTTATATTAGGAAGAATAGTATGTTTTTTAGATTTTATTCTAAGATATTAGTTCGAGTAAGAACCATTAGTATGGCTACTTTGATCCATTGTTATGTGACATGACTAGTAGAAAATACAACTATAATTAGTATAGCTAACAAAAGTGTGGTTATTTTGTAACATGTAATGATGGTTGCAAACATATTAAATTTTAACTTAAGTTATTATATGGTAAATTATATTTACTTAATTTGTAGGTAGGTAATTCGAGCCTATGGTTGGAAAGACACCCTCTCTTATCTTAAATGTAAATGTAAATTAAATATTTTATATTTCAAGATAAAGTTGCCATTAAAGTAATATACCTATTCCGCAGAATAGATTTTTTAATGATTATAAATTGAGAATGTAATGGTAATTATCTGTATATCATGGTTTAATTTTGAAAAACGTATATTGTTTGTTAAGGTGTAAACTTTGATTATGCAGTTTGGTCATATATCGTTATGCATCAAATGCATGACTTTATTTTTCTTCTATAAGCTTTATTTGGGAATATAGGAAGATGAGAAGATGATTATTGTGAAAACTTTTTCAAATAAATGGATTATCAAGTATATGGGGTGTGATATCTAAATATTTTAGAGAGTAACCATAGTTGCATAAACACCCTTATGCATAACATTAAACTACGTTACTGATGTAATAAATGGTTAAATCATGTTATTATTATGCACTTGGGGAATAATGTTGCTTTAAAAATATGCTCTACAATCTATCCCAACAAGTTTCAAATCTGATTTGTTAGAGCTATTACACTTATCGGGAGATATCCTTGGATTATTCACTTCTAATTATAGGATTGCTGGTGGCTTTGTGCGCATTGTTGTTCGTGCGTTACAAACAAAGTACAAATAAAGCATCCAAAAAGCAAAAAACATCCAAACTTTCTCAAAAAGGTCACCAACAGAGTAAAGATACGGCTGCTGGCGGCAGTGACTGGATGGACCAAGTATCCCAATCTGTTTCTGATACAGAAAATCAAGACTGGGGCTGGGAGGGTGGTGCCGCAGATTCTACTACCACTGCGGTTTCTGCTCAGGAGGTTGACCCTCTTACGGAATATCAGGTTTACAAGCAATTCGGCTATGAAAGTAAAGCTGCAGCTTCTTTAGCAGGATATCTGGCAACTTTAGGAAATGATGCGCCTGAAAAATTAGTACATGAGCTCGTTGGATTGAGCTTGCGTATTAATGATATCGATTTGTTGGCTGAAACATTAAATCAGCATGGTGGTTCTTTGCAGGAAGAAAGTTTAGCCGAGTATGTGAAAGCAGGATTAGTTGCGAATCCAACACATTTAATATTACGCGTGATTGCTGAAAACCGTTTGGGCTGGAGTATGCAGCAAGTTTCACGGATTATTGGCGAAAGCAATAGTTTAGATGATATTCAATCAGCATCTTCTGCGCCGACTTTGACCATTCGTACAACGGATTCATCTGAAAAGAGTACAGACCACGCTACTACAAAAAGCAATGAGATCGTTAAAGGAAACCTTGATTTAGGTAATGTTAGCGAAGAAGAAATGGGTGCGGTAATTAGTTTTGTGAAGCCTGAAAAGAGTGCCAAAATTCTTAGAGGTAAGGTGGATTATGAAACTGCGTTACGTCAATACAATAAGGCAATTCAAAAGTCAACTAAGCCTGCCAGCTTAATCATTGACGCACTTAAATTAGATTATCAATACGAGGAAGTTAACCAGTTTGCCAAACATTTGTGGAAGCTCTACTACTCTTTGGGCCAATATGGCCGACAAGTTAAAGAGCGTATGCTGGGTTGGGGGTACAGCTTGGGATATCATGAAGTGTTTGATGATTTGGAAAAGGGGCCGTCTGAACAAAAAGTTCGCGAAATTGGATTAAAAAGAGGTTATTTACAGCCAACTTCTCTTCAATTGAAGTCTAAGTATCGTGATTTGGTTCAAAAAGATTCTTCTCTTATTAGTGAAAATGCATCTCCGGCAGAAGAAGCTATTAAAGAAGTCGAATCATTGCTGATGTATGGGCAGCTGGATCAAGCCATTGGTACCTTAGAGCAGGCAGTGCTACAGTATCCGCAAGAGTCGCAACTCTATGTCATGTTGTTCGATCTTTATGAACGTGCGGAAGACTGGTCTCGTTTGGAGCAGTTCCTAAGATTGCTGCGTGAGCATGTGGCAAGTCTGCCTGAGGAAGTGGTATTGGCAATGAGCCGGTTGTTACGCCGAATGAATCAATATTCTAATAAATAGTAAATACCTTTTTAATTTAAAGAGTACCGAAAATGGACAACATGTTACCTAAAGTAAAAACAATACGGATTATGCTGCAAGACATGGGTGAGCAGCAGGAGGCTATTTTCCGTATGGCATTTAAGATGCATAATACAACTAATTATGAAATCATTCAGCCTGATTCCGAAATACAACCTGATTTGATTTTAGTAGATACAGATACAGAACAAGGTCTGGCCAATTGGAATAAGCTAAAAGATTCTTATAAAGATGTACCTGTTGCTATTTTTTCGATTAAAGAACCTACTGTAACTGCACCTTATTTAGCTAAACCAATTAAGTTCGATACTTTATTTCCTATTTTAAGAAGCCTTTCTCAAGGAGGGAATATTTATGAAGTATCAGACCGGCAAACGGAGGCAGCAGATGCAAATCCTTCAGGAGGGGTGCGTAAGGCTACTATCCACCGGTTTAATCCGCAAAGAGGCTTACTAGGGGCCTTAAAGTTTGCTAGTCAAGGACATCAAGATATTGCTATATTGCATGAAGGAAAGCCTGTATTAATTGTATTCCCAAGTATTCAACGCGTATTACTCACTATTGGTGCTGCCGAGCTTGAAAAATTAAGTAAAGATGATAATTTATCCGTAGTATGTAAAGCAGTTCCTGATAATCCGCAATGGAAAGAAAAGGCAAAAGTAACCATTATGTCATGTTTATGGCAGATGGCGATTTGGACTGCACAAGGACGTCTGATTTATCCCATGACGCCACAAACAATCTTTACTTTAAAACGGTGGCCAAATTTAACCCGTTTGGCATCGGTGCCGGAGTCTATGCGGTTATCGGCGTTTCTTACGAAAACATCGGTAAACCTAAATATCCTCTATAAAGTCATGCCTTTGGATATGCCTGATATATTAAATTATTTATCTGCTACTTATGTTACGGGTTTTCTTGCTATAGATACCGATCTTGATGGGCAAAACGTAAAAGAACATATGGTGGGTGAAAGTGTTAATGTTGGCGGCGAGTTGCCCGATAATCAGATGTCTAGGGATGCTCAAAAAGCGGTGAGTCCTTCCGCGGAGCAGCCGCGTAGTTTGCTACAACGGTTAATGCGTAAATTGATTGGTAAGAAATAATAAAGATTAAAGAGGTTATCATAATGAAAGAGAATAAAATTATTTTTACCGGTCCTGTCGGTGTAGGTAAAACAACGGCAATTTCTGCATTATCCGATGAACCGCCGGTGCAAACTGATGCCGATGCATCGGATATGACACTCGTTAGAAAAGGATACACAACAGTTGCAATGGACTATGGTGTTATCCGTTTAGACGAAGAAACCAAAGTGCATCTTTATGGTACACCGGGTCAGGAGCGGTTTAACTTTATGTGGGAGATCCTTAGTCAGGGCAGTATGGGATTGATCTTATTATTGGATAACACGAGAACCAATCCTTTAAAAGACTTACAATTTTTCTTAGATGCATTTAAAGAGTTGTTGAAGACAGCCCCTTTAGTTGTAGGGGTGACAAAAATGGACATTCGTTCTTTGCCCGGCGTAGATGTGTATCAGAAATATCTGGCACAAAATAATTTTAATGTTCCCGTATTTGAAATTGATGCCCGTCGTGAAGATGATGTTAAACAATTAGTGAGCGCGATGCTCTTCTCAATTGATCCGGGATTAGAGGTATAAGATGGAATCTACACTTTCTTTACAATCAAATTTGTACCCTAAGATTACTCCGGCTGGTGCCTATTATGCCGTTTCGGGTGATACGCCCAGTGCTAGCCGAACACTTCTTTATGGTTTGTTGAGAGCTAATCCAAATGAAACCATAAGCCAAGAAAAGCTATTAAACTGGGCTGAAACCAATGATTTTGATAGCGCACTTAATTTACTTTATCGGTTACAACGCCTTGAATTTTTATATGGCGATGAAAATGTTAGTAACGAAGATATATTTTTATCAGATGAGCAACTTCCTGATTTGTTGGCAACGCTTTCTAATTCAGGAAAAGCATTATTAGCCGATGAAAATGGGTTATATTTTGCGAATGCCGGATTTCATCATGAAGCTGCTGAAGAATTAGGAATTTTAGCAGGTGAAATTGCAGAAGTAGCAGACAAGCATCAGCTGTTGATTAAAAACAACTTACATATACATCATAGTGCTTGGGGGATATGTGATCCTTCAGGGCAAAGTGAACTGACTTTTTTCCCTCTATACATTGGTATGAGTAAGTTAATTCTGGTTGTCGGTGGGTTGCCGGATTTGAACAAAGATGAGTTTGTAACCTTGGTGAAAGTTTTATACCATCGCTATGGTAAGTTATAAGTGAGTTTATACGATTAAGATAAGAGCTCATCAGTTTTAATCAATCGGGCAAATTGATCAGATTTTTAGAATAAATGGAATAGAAAATGCGCGAACAATTATTAGTTTCAGTGTTAAGTGATTTAAATAATACTTCTACAGATATAACAGCTTCAGCTGTGATATCAACAGATGGGTTACCTATTGCAACATTATTACCCGCTAATCTTAATGCGGATCGGGTCGGTGCGATGTCGGCTACTTTACTTGCTTTAGGGAATCGTGCTGTACATGAGTTAGCTTGTGGAGAGCTAGATCAGGTGATGGTTAAAGGTTCTCATGGTTATGTATTATTGAGTCAGGCTGGCAGCGGGGCCGTATTGGCATTAATGGCAAAAGAAAGTGGAAAGTTAGGCTTAATTCTTCTTGATGCCAAGCGTGCAGCTAAACATATAGCAGATATTTTATAAGCTTTTTGTTGTGTCTATCTGCAATTATTTAGTAGGTTGTTTTTGATAAAATTAAAAATTTGAGTATTTTGTATTAAAACTCAAGTAGTATGTTGCAAATTATATGTAATATTCGGGTGCTGATGTAGCTTAATCGTTTTATTAAGTTATTTCAGCCTCTTTCTTGTTCAGCTTACTTTTAATCGGGTATAAAGAGCTTTTCTGTTGTTGTATAGAATTATTCAGAAGTCGATTTGTGTGTAGCTTACATTTATTATTGCATCTTTTCATAGAATCTTGTTTGATATTATCAAAACTTAGTTAATTTATATTTAAATGGGTTGTTATAGCTATTTAATAACTTGAGAAGAAGATGAGATTGGAAAGCCTCTATGATATTTTAGTTTTCTAAAATTGAATATCCATTTAGCATGGATATTCAATTTTTTTGAAGTATTGGTTTTTCAGTTGTGTTAATAAGAACTGTTCTAGATAAAGTCATTCAAAAACATTTAAAACAACTCTTTCTTATAAAAGCCGTTTTTTTGTATAAATAAAATGATCCTGTTGTTTGTAGTATGCATCAGCCCACGGCTCGAATAACTGGTAGGTTAAACAAAAAATACTGCTGCTTATTACTCTCATTGGTTTTTACAAAGTATCCTATATTTAGAAATACTTTAGGCTAAGAAAAGGATGATGAGTACTATTTGTGAGTAAATTAGTTATTTTTGTATCAATTACCGTGTAAATTTATTGAGTTGTATATTTATATTGAATGTTTTCTACCTTTTGATTTGAGTAGATATTTATATAAAAATAGAATTATTTTGAAAAAGCAATTAAATGCTCTAAATTCATGCATATACCAATGTGGCTTCCGATGGTGTGGTTATAGTGGGCCGGTATTTGCATAGATATGGTTTCACCACTATTTATTTTGAGTGTGTAAACAAAATAGTTGCCTTTAAAATCTTTATCTAATATTTCAGCAGTAATTAGGCTATTTTCATCGTAGACAATATCATCTGGCCTTATTAAGACATGTAACTCATCCCCGTTTTTATATAAAGAAGGTAATGGGCCGTGAAATGTACCTACGGGAAGTTGTATACACTGATTATCAGTGACCGTTCCTTGTAGTAATACACCTGCCCCAATAAAGTGGGCAGTGTAGATGTCAGCTGGTTCATGGTATAACTTGTAAGGGGTATCCCACTGGTTCAGGCGGCCTGCTGACATTAGGCCGATTTTATCTGCTATGGCAAAAGCTTCGTGTTGGTCATGTGTGACTAAGATAGCGCTGGTATTTTCTTTTTTCAGTAGTTGGCGTATCTCTTTAGATAGTTGGGTGCGTAGGTCGGCATCCAGATTGGAAAAAGGCTCATCAAGTAGAATCAATTCAGGTTTAGGTGCAAGTGCACGGGCTAGGGCGATACGTTGCTGTTGTCCGCCTGAGAGTTGGTGAGGATAACGTTCTCCATAATCGGCAAGTTCGATTAAATCAAGTAATTCTTTAACGCGTTGCTGGCGCTTATCTACCGACTGTTTATGAATACCGAAAGCGATATTTTGTGCGGCTGTTAAATGTGGGAATAGGGCATAATCCTGAAAGACCATGCCGACATGGCGTAGGTGAGGCGGTATAAAAGTGAGGCCGTCTGAAAGTGTTTTACCATTCAATATAATTTTGCCGCTATCAGGTTGTTCAAAGCCTGCTATTGTACGCAGAGCGGTGGTTTTCCCGCATCCGGAAGGGCCGAGTAAACAGGCAATTTCTCCTTTATTCAGAGCAAAACTAAAATCTTTTAAAACAGGTTTCTGATCAAATGATAAGTTGAGTTGAGATACTTCTAGAATCATTGGTTTTGCTCCGTACGGGAAAAAAGTATTACAGGCAGTAGGCCGGTGAACACAATAAATAGGGCGGGAAGTGAGGCGTTGGCAAATTGCCCTTCTGTGGTGAAAGCGTAAATTCTGACCGCAAGCGTATCCCAATCATAAGGCCGTGTCATAAGGGTAATTGGCATTTCTTTCATCGTATCAACAAATACCATCAATAATGCGGTACCGAGTGAGCCTTTTAAAAGTGGTAGATAAATACGCCATAATACACCGAAACCTGTACAACCCAGTGAGCGTGCTGCTTCGGTTTGTGAAGGGCTGATTCTTTCTAAGCCGGATTCTGCTGAAGCGTAAGCAATAGCAAGAAAACGTATCAAATAAGCTATAAGCATGACAATGAGTGTGCCTTTGAAAATAGCAGTTGTATCCTCAGGAAGATTTAAAAAATGAATCAAAATATTATCTAGCCATGCTACCGGTACAAAAATACCAACAGCTAATACAGTACCGGGAATGCCATAGCCTAAAGTTGCAATGCGTGCGGCAACAGCGGCAAACCGACTTTTATCTGCGCGTTTGGCGAGCGCCAGAAAGAGGGCGGTTATAGCAACCAACACTGCGGCGGCCAAGCTGGCAGAGAATGAGTGCCATGCGTGTAACCATAATGAAGTATTGAATCCGTCATCCCATGTTTCATAAGCCCAGAATCCGAGCTGTATTAATGGAATAACAAAGGCAAATAGTAAAATTAAACTGCAATAAGCTGTTGCCAGCCATTTGAGGCCATCTGAAAGCGGTTTACGGCGGTGTTGTTGTGCTTTGCCTGATGGGTTGAAGCGTCGATTGCCTCGGCTGAGTTGTTCTAAGGCCAATAAAATAAATACCAGTGTAATCAGTAATGCAGCAAGCTGTTTGGCTGTTTCTAATGAATAAAAATCAAACCAGGCCTGATAAATAGCCGTTGTGAAGGTATCGTAACCAAATATGGACACCGTACCGAAGTCAGCCAGTACTTCCATGAGTGCAAGAATACTTCCCCCGGCAATCCAAGGCCGTGCCATAGGTAAGGCCAGTTTAAAAAAAGCGCGTGTGGGGGAAAGTCCCAATGACGCTCCGGCTTCCAGTGCCCGTTGCCCCATACTGACAAATGCATTACGGGCAAGTAGGTAGACGTAGGGATAAAACGTTAAACTCATCACGATCATTAAACCAAAGCCATTACGAATTTCTGGCAGCAACTGCTCGATATGGTAACGCTCTCGAATAATGGTATTAATAGGGCCGGTATAGTCAAATATGCCTAATTGGGTGAATGCTAAAACATAGGCGGGAATAGCCATTGGTAGCATTAATGCCCAAAAGAAAAAACGGCGTAGTGGAAAGTCGTACATAGCCGTTAACCAAGCCCCTGATGTCCCAAGAACAACCACACCAGTGCCAACACTTACTATGAGAAAAAACGTGTTTTTTAATAACTCGGGTAGTTGATAGTCAAGCAAGAAAGCCCAGATTTCCGTATCGAACTCTCCTAAAGCAGCCACTATGACGGATAGTGGAATAACGATGAGTATGATGCAGAATATCAACCAAATGCGTGGTAATAGAATTTTGGTGGTGTGTCGTTTCATAAGGTTTTCAGACGGCCTTTTTGATCACCGTACCGACTATTTGTTAAATTTATTAGAAAAGAGTATTAAACTGATTATAATGGTTTTTATTAAGAATGATAATTTTTATTGTTCTTAATGTTATTATTCATTAAAATAATGAACGCTAGAGAACCCTCATTATCCTTTTATTACAAAATATGAGGCTTGTTGGTATCCCATTGTTTCCTTAGAAAGGATCATAAAGTATGATGAAAAAAGCCCTGGCCGTTTCAGTTGCATTGTTGGTAGCGGCTCCAGTATTTGCCGAAGAATTAGTTGTTTACTCTTCTCGTTCCGATAATCTGTTACGTCCAGTTGTGGAGGCTTACCAGAAAAAAACGGGGGTGTCCGTTAAATTGGTGAATGATAAAGCCGGCCCTTTGATGGAAAAGCTTAGAGCCGAAGGCAGTAATAGTCCTGCAGACGTATTAATTACAGTTGATGGCGGTAATTTATGGCAAGCGACTCAAATGGATTTATTGCGTCCGATAAATTCAGCAACATTAAATAAAAATATTCCTGCTAATTTGCGAGATCCTAAAAACCAATGGTTTGGTCTTTCTGTAAGAGCGCGTACGATTTTTTATAATACCAATAAGGTAAAACCATCAGAACTTTCGACATATGCTGATTTGGCAGATCCAAAATGGAAAGGACGTTTGTGTTTACGGACATCTAATAGCGTTTATAACCAATCTTTGGTTGGCACAATGATTGCTAATCAAGGGCAGGTGGCAACCGCTCGAATTGTAAAAGGTTGGGTAAATAATCTGGCAGTTGCTCCTTTCCCAAATGATACCGCTATGATGGAAGCGATTGCGGCAGGGCGTTGTGATGTTGGTATTGGTAATACATATTACTATGGCCGTTTGATGGATAAGAAACCTAACCTGCCGGTTGGTATTTTCTTTGCTGATCAGCAAGGTAGAGGTACACATGTTAATGTGTCTGGTGCTGGTGTTGCAAAATATTCAAAAAAAGCCGCTCAGGCTCAGAAATTTATTGAATGGTTAAGCGGTAGTGAAGCTCAGAACTTATTCGCGGATTTAAATCATGAGTATCCGGCGAACCCTACCATTACGCCTGATCCTAAAGTTGCTAAATGGGGTAAGTTTAAACAGGATTTAGTAAATGTATCTGTTGCCGGTAGTAATCAGCAAAAAGCGGTGATGTTGATGAAACGGGCTGGATATAAATAATATACTTTTGTGTATATCCTTGTTAGAAAATATGTGAGGTTTGAAAAAGACTCTCTAGGATTGGATCGTATCGGGTAAATTCTAGAGGGTTTATTATTAATTTAAAGGTTAGCTATTTCTTATGGGTTAAGTTGGCAAAAAAATAGCCCTTATATCTTAATGATACAAGGGCTATTTTTTTGCCAACTTAAAATTTAGAATAGAGAATCTAATTGAGAGTTACCTGGGGCTAGTGGCTCGGGGCTATTATTACTGCCTGTATTACCTCTGCCGTTCAGGGGCTCCAATGGTTTTTCTATGGGTTTATATTCTTCCGGAGAAGCTGTATTTGTTTTTACTTTAGATTCTGTGTTCGTATCCTGTTCTTCATTTCTAACCGGTCTGCTAGATCGGTTATCAAGAGGTAAATCAGGGTTAGTTGTTTGTTGCTCTTTTAGGAAGTAGTGACCGTTGCGACTAACCATACCTTCGGGGGCTTTCATACCTTTTACCGGAATACCTTTCAGGGCAAATCTCATATATTCAACCCATACCGGTAACGCTATTGTACCGCCATAACCTGCTCGGCCCATGCTACGAGGTTTATCGTAGCCGATATAGACGGCAGTAACAATATCCGGATTAAAGCCGACAAACCAAGCATCTTTATTATCGTTTGTCGTTCCTGTTTTACCGGCAATGTCCGAACGTCCTAAAGCACGAGCACGGGTAGCCGTACCCATACGAACAACGTCTTGCATCATTTTATACATAATATAAGCATTACGGGGGTCGATGGCCTGCGGTGCATTATCACCGGCTACCAAGGGGCGCATTTGTGCTCTTAAACGCCCCCTGCCATCATAGATACGGTCAATGACATAGGATGACACTTTATAGCCGCCATTGGCAAATACTGTATAACCTTCTGCCATTTTCATTGGCGTCGTTTCGCCGGTACCTAGTGCCATAGACAGCCCTGCCGGCATTTCAGACGGTTTAAAACCGAAATGTTGTATATATTCTCGTGCGTAGTCCGTTCCGATTGCCATTAAAATACGGATAGAAACCATATTTTTTGATGCTGTTAATGCCTGTCGTAATGTAATAAATCCTGAATAGCGGCCGTCTGAATTTTTGGGATTCCATGTCCTACCATTTTTGCCTTGTCCTGGTAACGAAAGAGGCGCATCATTAATAACTGTAGCCATTGTCATACCTTTTGCTAATCCGGCAGAATAGACAAAAGGCTTAAATGAAGAGCCTGGTTGGCGCTGTGCTTGAGTGGCGCGATTAAATGTTTTACTGTGAAAGTCATAGCCACCTACTAAGGCACGGACAGCACCGGTCTTAGCATCTAAAGAAACTAGCGCACCTTGCAGTAAAGGTTCTTGAACAACTCGCCATTTTTTCCCGTTTTGTTTTACTCGGATGACTGCGCCTTTTCGGATTTGCTGATCCCCCATTTTTTGATTATTAACAGCTCTTGCAGCAAAGCCTAACTCAGAGGTTCCCAATGTTGTTTGGGTGCCATTTGGCAATTGAATTTCTACTCCTTTTTTGGAAGCATTTAAAACAACGGCCGGAACCATACCGTCAACCGTATAAAGTGTTGAAAGGTATTGGCCAACAGTTTCTTCCACATTATCACTTTTGCTTAAGTCAAGATAATTTTCAGCACCTCGATAACTGCTGCCTCTGTCGAAGCCTCGCAATGTTTTTCTTAAAGCCTCAGTTGCAACGCGTTGGTTTGCCGTACTTACTGTTGTATATACTTTAAAGCCTTGGGTATAAGCTTCTTCACCATATTTTTCATATAGCTCCTGTCGCACCATTTCGGCCACATAAAGTGCACTTTGATCAATTTTTTGCACATAACGCTTATAAACCAGCTTTTCTGCAAGTGCTTGATCACGCTCTTGCGGAGTAATCATTTTTTCTTCAACCATATTGTTCAGAATATATTTCTGGCGCAATTTGGCACGTTCTGGGTTCACAATCGGATTGAATGTCGATGGTGCTTTAGGCAGGCCGGCTAAAATTGTAGCTTCAGCCAAAGTTAAATCCCGAACATCTTTATTGAAATAAATGCGAGCTGCAGAAGCAAAGCCGTAAGCGCGTTGCCCCAAATAAATCTGATTGAAATACAGTTCTAATATTTGATCTTTAGTTAAAGATTTTTCTATTTTATAGGCCAATAGGGCTTCATTGAATTTACGCGTGAACGTACGCTCGTTACTTAGATAAAAGTTACGAGCAACTTGCTGGGTTATTGTGCTGGCACCCGATTGAACACCGCCGGTCATATTGCCGATGGCCGCGCGTATTACACCGATAGTATCCACCCCCCAATGCTCATAGAAGCGTTTATCCTCTGCCGCAATAACAGCATTTTTCAACACTTTGGGGAAGTCGGTAATTTTGGTAAACGATCTTCTCTCTTCACCATAAACGCCGATAACCTCTCCGTCAGATGAATAAACAGTAAGTGGCATTTTGGGTTGGTAGTGTTGGACTGCTTCCAAAGAAGGTAGTTTGGGGTAGGTAATCAGAATAGCTATTGCAACCAAACCTACAACAAAAAGTATTAAACCTAAAATCAAACCAATACAGGTCGTTATAATTTTTTTAATCATGACTAATTAATAAAGTTGCCATATGAATCATTAAATAAAGTAAAATAGGTAAATGTTTTATCAAAATAAAGTTATGTTTTTGTAAACGTAAAAAAATATTACGGATTCAAAACTGTTACTCACCTATTCAAACACAGGGGCGTTACATTATGCGAATGGAAAAAAATCAAAAAAATACAAATAGTAAAACGTCATCCAGTCTTAGCCAACGTACAGCTATCGGCGTCGATATCGGACAGCATGCCATTAAACTGGTGCAGTTGTCAGGCCGTAGTTTAAACCAAATCCAGTTGGAAAAGTACGTTATTACCAAACTGCCTAAAAATATTATCAAAGGCAGTAAGATACAAGACTATGACCAACTTGTTACATATTTGCAACATTCTTATACTCAATTGCATACAGGGGTTAGAAATTGTGTTGCTGCATTACCTCAAAATTTAGTAACCATTGAAACGGTTGTTTATAGTGATAAAGACACTGATTTGGATCTTGAGAGCTTTGCAGAGTCTGAAGTTTCACAAATCGGTCCAATTGAGGAAATGAATTTCGATTATCAGGCTGTTGGTACTTCGACAATGCCTGCAGGCATAAAAGTCCTTTTGACAGCAGCCAAAAAGGATGATGTCGAGCCACGTATTGAAGCCTTTGATAATGCCGATCTTTCCCTTTCGGCAATGGATATTGATTTATTTGCCCAAAATAATGCGTTTTCGTTTTGGATAAATAATCATGCTCCGGAGTTGGAGCATGAAAAAATTGCAATTTTTGGTATCCATGCCACACAAATGTATGCCATCGTAACTCAAAACGGGCAAATTTTATATAAACAAGAAGCTAATGTAAGTACAGAACAGTTAAATCAGTTAATTCAACGTACTTATCAGGTAACTGAAGAAAAAGCAGCTCAAATGATGGTTGCCGCTACCAAACCTTCGGATTATCAAACTGCTGTTGCAGACCGATTCAATATACAAGTAGCACAAGAAATACAGCGTGTACTTCAGTTTTATTACACTACACAAACCAGTGAACAGTATTCCAATGTTAAAAATATTTTGTTGACTGGTACGGCATCTCAACAGCCGGGTCTGGCAGAAACTATTTTCTCGCATACAAATACGGCAACAGAATGTATACATCCCATTTTATATGCAACAAATAGTAGTAAAGTCGATCTTTCACAATTACAAATAGATGCACCAACATTAACACTAGCCTTTGGCTTGGCTTTAAGGGGACTTTAAAGATGATTGAATTAACCAAAATCAACCTTCTTCCCTATCGTGAAGAAATACAGCAGAAGAAGAAGAAACAGTTTAAAACCTTAGTTTTACTGGCTTTGGTTGTAGGCATAGGTTTATCCACAATAACATATTTAGGTATTAACCGTGCCATAAGCAGTCAGGAGGCGCGTAATGAGTTTCTCAATCAAGAGATTAGTAAGCTTGATGAAAATCTTTTGGAAATTAACAAGTTAGAAAAAGAGAAGGCAGATTTTCTAGCTAGAAAACAAAAGGTTGAAGAGCTTCAAGAAAAGCGTTTTCAGGCGGCTTATATTATTGATACGCTCAATGTTCTGATTCCAGAAGGAACATACCTTACAGCAATTACTGCTGAAAATCCAACTACCTATACTATCAGTGGGAAAGCAACCAGCGATAATAAAATTGCTATGTTTATGCGTTCTATCCCTAGCACCGGTGTTTTTATGCAACCTGAATTAATGAGTATTAAAAAAGTTGATAATACACAAGAATTCTCGCTGAAAGTTTTATTAAACCAAGCCTATTATTCGTTGCCAGTTGCTCCTGATGTAGGAACAACTGACTCAGGCAGTACCGATAATACGACACGGGGGAAATAATGTATGGCAGCAAAATCATTTAAAAGTATTGATATTAATACTTTGCATTTATTGGGGATGCCGGCGAAGTTGGCTTTAGCAGGATTAACTGTTGCAGGTGTATTGGCACTCAGTTATGTAGCTTTGTTTAGAACACAACTTGAGACATTAGATTCAGTTAGTGCGAAAGAAGTAGAGCTTAAAGAAACATTTACTAAAAAGAGTATTGAATCAGCCAATTTGGATAATTTGAAAGCAGAGTTAGATGCGATACGTTTATCTTTTAATGTATTGTTAAAACAATTACCCACTGATGCAGAAATTCCCAATTTGGTTCAAGAATTACATCAGGCTGGTGCGACAAACGGTTTGAGAATGGATAGTGTTACTCCGCAGGCGCCTGTAAATGACGGTCCGATTCAAGCTCTACCATATGAGATTGCAATAACCGGCAAATATAATCAAATCAGCCAATTTGCCCGTGATGTAGGTGCACTATCCAGAATCATTACTTTGGAATCACTTAAGATCAGTAGGAAAGATGAAGGAAGTAATCAACTGACATTAAGTGCTACGGCAAACACTTATAAAGCACGGCCTGTTGAAGAAGTTGCTGCCGAATTAGAAGCCGCAAAAGCAGCCAGTGAAGCATCCAAATAAAATTGGGAGGAAACCGTCATGACAAATAAAATATTACTTGCAGGCATATTGGTTTTATCTGCTTGCACACCGGCTCACGAAGATCTTACCGAATGGATGGATAACACCCGTAAACAGGCAAAGGCAAAAGTTATCCCATTCGAGGCACCTGCTGTAAGCCAGCCGAAATCTTATAATCCGCCTCAATTTGATGGATTAAACGCTTTTGAAAGCAAACGTCTGAATAGCGTCCAGCAAGGTGCCAATGCACCTGATACAAACAGGCCGAAAGAGATATTGGAAGGTTTCAGTTTGGAAAATT
Source organism: Neisseria montereyensis (assembly GCF_024834045.1). GTDB lineage: Bacteria > Pseudomonadota > Gammaproteobacteria > Burkholderiales > Neisseriaceae > Neisseria > Neisseria montereyensis. Next base: position 18,670 of record NZ_JANUXW010000007.1, on the reverse strand, counting down.
TGAAATATGTCGGCAGCTTAACCAAAGGGGGCTTGACGACCGGTTATGTAGAGGCTGACGGCCATGTGTATACCGTAAGGCCGGGAAATTATATCGGACAAAACTACGGTAAAATTCAATCAATTACTGCAGATCAGATTACGCTAACGGAACTTGTGGAAGATACTTATGGTAATTGGGCTTACCGCAAAGCAGAACTACCTTTGACAGGTGCGGATGCTAATAATGATACTGCTCAGAACAACAAATAAAGGGGTATGACTAAAATGAACTCACATATGACAAAAATTCTTTCAGCCATTGCTATGGGCTTTGCCGTTCATTCGGCATATGCAGGTAACATTACAGATATCAACGTATCTTCGTTACCTGATAATCAGAAAATCATCAAAATCAAATTTGATAAAGAGGTTGTGACACCGCGCGGCTTTATCACAACAACGCCTGCCCGTATTGCATTGGATTTCACGGGGACGAATATTCAATTGCCTCAACCGGTATTGGAATATGCCGATCCATTATTGAGTCAGATTACTGCGGCACAAAATGAAAACCGTGCACGTATTTTGTTGGGGCTGAATAAGGCGGGTCAATATAATACTGAAATCAAAGGCAACGAAGTTTGGGTGTATGTAAACGAAGCTTCAAATACAACCGATACATCACCATCTCAAAACAAGACCCGAGTATCTAATTCTCCGGTAGTTCATACTTCTGCTCCGGCACAAAAAGAACAAGTTGTGGCATCTGCCAATATTGATTTCAGAAAAGGAATACGTGATTCCGGTATTGTGGAGTTGAGTGCACCCTCATTTACAGGTGAGCCCGCGATTAAGAAGCAAAATGACCGCATCACCATCACTCTGAAAAACCATCCTCTGCCAACCCAAGCGCAACGTAGTTTGGATGTGTCTGATTTTAATACGCCGGTGCGTAATGTCACGATGAAACGTATTGGTAACGACACACAAATTGTGATTAGAAATAAAGGAAGTTGGGATTCCAAAGTACAATCGGCTAATGGTCGCTTCAATATTGAAATTATGCCCAAAACCAATATTGCTTCAAAAGGCTTGGATAAAAAGCCGAAGCAGAATTTTAACGGACGTAAGATTTCTTTAGACTTTCAAGATATTGAAGTGCGTACCATACTGCAAATTTTGGCTAAAGAATCCGGTATGAATATTGTTGCCAGCGATACGGTTAATGGCAAAATGACGCTTTCCCTGAAAGATGTGCCTTGGGATCAGGCGCTTGATTTGGTGATGCAGGCGCGTAATCTAGATATGCGACGTCAGGGCAATATTATTAATGTAGCGCCGCGTGATGAGCTGTTGGCTAAAGATAAAGCGGCACTGCAGGCAGAAAAAGAAATTGAAGATCTCGGTCCGTTATTATCACAAACATTCCAGTTGAAATACAAAAATGTGGAAGAGTTCCGTGATATTTTACGATTGGATGAAAATGGCGGTAGTGGGGCCGATAGAAACAGTTTGTTGAGTAATCGCGGTAGCGCATTAATCGACCCTGCGACCAATACGTTAATTATTACTGATAATCGTGTGGTGATGCGTAAATTCCAACGATTGATTGAAGAGTTGGATGTACCGACCCGCCAAGTAATGGTTGAAGCGCGTATTGTGGAAGCCAATGATGGCTTTTCTCGTGATATCGGTGTGAAATTCGGTTATACAGGCGTTCGGAATAATAGTAGCTGGGGTTCAAACTGGACCAATGCGGTGAATAACTTCGGTACGAATGTTGATAACCAACGCACAAGGGCTAATGCTATTTTGAGTGGCTCGAACACCATTCCGACCACAACACCTTTAGAAATGAATCCGAACATCAGCCTGCCCGTTACTTCGGCAACAGCAAGTATTGCCTTAGTTCGCGCTATTTCTTCCGGTGCTTTGGGTTTGGAATTGACTGCAATGCAAGAACAAAGCAAAGGTAAAATTATTTCCAACCCGCGCGTTTTGACGCAAGACCGTAAAGCGGCAACTATTGAATCCGGTTCCGAGATTCCGTATGAAGAAGCGACTTCGAGCGGTGCCACTTCAGTGACTTTCAAAAAGGCAGTGCTTGGCTTAACGGTTACGCCCAATATCACACCCGACGGGCAAGTGATTATGAATGTGAGAATCAATAAAGATACGCCTGTTGATTGTGTTACCGGCGGTATTGCAACAAAATGTATCAGTACCAAACAGTTGCAGACACAGGCTATGGTTGAAGACGGCGGCACATTGATTGTCGGTGGTATTTATGAAGAAGAAAACGGTGATACAGTGAACAAAGTACCTCTATTGGGTGATATCCCTGTTTTGGGTAACTTGTTTAAGTCACGCGCCCATCAAGAAACTCGACGCGAGCTGTTAATTTTTATTACACCGCGCATCATGGATAACCTTGGCAGCAACTTACGTTATTAATGCTTCTGCAACGTAAATAAACATTTACTGTATATTTTCGTTTACAATGCCTGCTATGGAAAACATAGCAGGCAATTTATTTTTAATCGGTTTGATGGGGGCGGGTAAAACGACGTTGGGCAAGTATCTTGCGCACTCGTTGAATCGGCCCTTCTATGACAGCGATCACGAAATCTGTAAGCGTACGGGGGTCTCGATCCCAACCATTTTTGAGGTGGAGGGTGAACAAGGCTTCCGGGAACGTGAAGCGGCTGTTATTGACGAGTTGACTTCGTTGCCAAACATTGTATTGGCAACGGGGGGCGGTGCAGTTTTGCGTGATGAAAATTACCGAAAACTAAAAGAGCGTGGAACCGTGATTTATTTACACGTTTATCCGGAAATATTGCTTGAGCGCACGCGTTTTGATAACAACCGGCCTTTGCTTCAGGTTGAAGACCCATTAGCCAAGCTTAAAGAGTTATATGATGCCCGTGATGGTATTTATCGATCTGCAGCGGATATTATTATCGAGGCAAACCGGACAAACGGCCATAAGACGGCAGAGCAATTGTTACATATATTGCAACAAAACACATTAGCAGGGCAGCCCTAAAATACTAGATAGGCCGTCTGAAAAGAATATTTCAGACGGCCTGATTGATATATCGATAGCCGTATGTAAGCCCATCCAAAAGGCAGCCTTGTTTATTCTTATTTTCATTTTTTCTTTATATCTCTATAAATTATGCACACTTTGAATGTAGCCACACCTTCTCACCAATATCCGATTTTCATTGGCAATCATCTGATTAATGATGCCGATACATTGTTAAAGCCGTTTATCAATAAAAAAGCAGCCGTTATTACCAATGAAACCATCGCCCCGTTATATTTGGCAGCACTTCAGACGGCCTTAGATAAAGCAGGCATTCCCCATTTTAATATTGTTTTACCAGATGGCGAACAATATAAAAACTGGGAAACGCTAAACTTGATTTTTGACGGACTGATGCAAAACCGGGCCGAACGTAAAACCACTTTAATCGCTCTTGGCGGCGGTGTAATTGGTGATATGGTCGGCTTCGCTGCGGCAACTTATCAGCGTGGTGCACCGTTTATTCAGGTGCCGACCACGCTTCTGAGTCAGGTGGATTCGTCGGTGGGCGGGAAAACGGCTATTAACCATCCGCTTGGTAAAAATATGATTGGTGCTTTTTATCAGCCGCAGGCTGTTTTGGCCGATTTAAATACCTTATCCACTTTGCCGGATCGCGAATTGTCTGCCGGTATGGCTGAAGTGATTAAATATGCCTTGCTCGGCGATATCGAATTTCTTGATTGGCTGGAACAAAATATCGGCGGCCTAATGCGCCAGGATAAAGCATTATTGGCTGATGCAGTACATCATTGTTGCCGGATGAAAGCCGATATTGTGGCCAAAGACGAAACCGAGCAGGGCATTCGGGCTTGGTTGAATTTGGGGCACACTTTCGCCCATGCCATCGAAGCGGAAATGGGTTATGGTACATGGTTGCATGGTGAAGCCGTTGCCGCAGGTATGGTGTTAGCCTGCCGTTTATCCGAACAATTGGGCAAGCTGCATCAAAGCGATACGCAGCGTGTGATTCATTTACTCAAACAAGCCGCTTTGCCGGTTGAGCCGCCCCGTTTTTCATTTGATAAATGGATTGAGCATATGCAGCATGATAAAAAAGTCAGTAGCGGCATTATGCGGTTTGTTGGGCTGAATAAATTGGGTGAAGCCAATATTACCGAAATCACCGATATGGATATCTTATATCAGACATTGAAACCTTATGTGTCGTAAAAACAGTTAGGTTCGGTATAGGCTGTATGGATGGATACGGCCTATATTTTTGTTAAAATTATCTGGTTGAAATCATGTAAAAAGCCGTCTGAAAAGGAATAAACCATGAAGCTTGCCAAATTTCTCAAACTTTCAGCCTCCGTACTCCGTCGCTTGGATAAATTATTGCCGCCTGAAGCAGAAGAACCGGATTGGCAGGCATGGGCTTACCGATGGCAGGCCGTCGGTAGGAAAGGCATTTTAGAAAGTTTACCAAGGCCGCACACCTTTCCGCTGAGTCGCTTGGCTGCGGTTGATACGCAAGTCAAACGCTTGGTTCGCAATACGGAACAATTCTTAAACGGCAAGCCCGCCAATAATGCGCTACTTACCGGCGCTCGTGGTACGGGAAAATCATCATTGGTGAAGGCCTTGCTGCATGAATACGGCAATCAGGGCTTGCGTTTGATTGAGGTGGATAAAACAGATTTGGTTAATTTGCCTGCCTTGTTGCAAATGATTGAAAAAAGAAAAGAGAAGTACATTATTTTTTGCGACGATTTATCTTTTGATGAAGGTGATTCTTCTTATAAAGCCTTAAAAACCGCTTTAGACGGCGGTTTGTCGCAACGTTGCGATAATGCCTTAGTATATGCCACATCAAACCGCCGCCATTTAATGCCCGAATATATGGATGAAAATACCGCCACGACCGGCATACGCGGCGAAGTGAACCCCAAAGAAGCGATAGAAGAAAAAGTATCTTTGTCCGACCGTTTTGGTTTGTGGCTAAGCTTTTATCCTTTTGATCAAAACGATTATCTTCAAGCCGTAGAAAATTGGTTAGACAGCTATGGCTTGAGTTTGGACGAGACTGCGCGTAAAGCCGCTTTAAGTTGGTCGTTGGCGCGCGGCAGCCGATCAGGTCGCATTGCATGGCAGTTTGTTTGTGATTGGGCGGGTCGCGCTCCGGAAGAACGTGTTTTGGATTAGATTGGTATCTGCGATTTTTCGGGTAGATGATTTTAAGAAGTTGATGAGGGGCGGATGTGATTATCCGCCCCTCATCATATCTCAACAATATGAATTTCTACTTCATTAATCAGTCAATCAGCGTTACTCCAAACATCCCGCGCAAAGCATTGCTCAAACGTATTTCATCTGCCTGTTTCAGCATGTCATCACTGATATGGCTTTCGATAACGGTATCCGCGTTTAAATAAGCTTGCGGGTTATCAATCACCGTTTGGCGCATCACGCCGTTGAGAATATCTAAATCCAGCGACGGCGTGTGCCATTGTTGGCCGATACGGATAAAAACATTACTGCGGCCGCCCTCAAGTAAGAGGCCGTCTGAATTGAAAAACAAACTATCAAACGCGCCGTGTTGTTCGGCTTGTTGCCAGCCGCTGTCGTAGGTTGTACGCCATGTGGTTTTAAAACGGCGCAGGTAATCATGAGCGGGTAGTCGGGTATCGGCCATCACAACATGGGCAAGCGGCGGTTGATTATTTAACGGCGCATGGCTTAGGGTGAGGCCGTCTGAAGGATGTAAAACGGCTTTCATTCGATAGGCGTTGTTATCGGGTAGGTTGCCGATATGGTTTTGAATCGCTTGCTCAAAATCTGATGCAAGATTCAGGTTCAGGGCTTGGGCGGATTGTTTCAGACGGCCTATATGTAAGGATAGCAGCCGGCATTGTTTATTTTGAATGTACATGGTTTCAAAGATACCAAACTCAGGATAAAGGCTATTGAGGAAACGGGCTTTCCATGCGCATTCGGTGTATTCGTCTATGGCAATGCTGTCGGCCACAATGCCGGAGCCGACCCCGTACACGCCTTGATAGAGGCCGTCTGAAATCGGGTTTAACTGCAAGGTGCGGATAACCACATTTAAAGTGCCGTGAAAGCCCAAGCCGCTGTCGCATGGTTCGAGAAAGCCGATGCTGCCGGTATAGAGTCCGCGCGGTGTGGTTTCCAATTCGTTGATGATGTGCATGCTCATGCGTTTGGGTGCGCCGGTAATGGAGCCGCATGGAAAGGCGGCGCGGAAAATATCGGCGGCATGGATATTCGGCTTGGCTTGTGCTTCGATGGCGGTAGTCATTTGCAGCACGCTGCCGAAACGGCGCACTTTAAACGGTTCGGGAACATGCACGCGGCCTGTTTCGGCAATTTTGCCGAGGTCGTTACGCAATAAATCGACAATCATCACGTTTTCGGCACGGTTTTTTGGGTCGTTGTGTAAATCGCGTGCGCGTTGGTCGTCTAAACCATCATTCAATATCGGCGCGGTGCCTTTCATTGGTTCGGTGGTAATCAGGCCGTCTGAATCGATATGCAGAAAGAGTTCGGGTGAAAAACACAATGTCCAAATAGGGTTGCCCTGATGGTCGGGTAAGTAGGCCAGCATGGCGTAGGGAACGGGCTGGCGCAAACGGCGGTAGAGCCGGATAGGGTCGCCGTAAGCCGTTAGATGCAGGCGGGTGGTGTAGTTGATTTGATAGGTGTCGCCGCGTGCAATAGCCGTCTGAATATCATTGATGGCTTGTAGGTAGGTTTCTTTATCAATAATGTTTTCAGGTGTGCTGATGCCGGAAGGGGTGTGCGCATTTTCGTGTTGCGTCAACCATGTTTCCGGATCGGCTTCGATACGGTTTTTAAACCAGTGGATAGCCAAACGGGCAGAATGAGAGGGCGGCAGCTTCACAAGCGGTAAGCCGAATTCATAGTCGGCAACCAAAACAGCATGTAATCCTTCTTGCCAACCTTGCCGGAGTTCATTGTCAAGTTGGTTTAATTTCCCAGCTGTTAAAAAACGGCTGCGGACATAATCTGTATAGTGTTCGGCACGGTTGGAAACGGCATCGTCGGCAAAGGCGAAATAAGACATGGTGGGAGGATAGGTAAAAGGACGTTATTATAACGGACTACCGGATTGAAAACAGGCATTTGGCTGGTGATTGCTTTTGTTTATTTGTGTAAAAAAGAGTAGAATAATAACTAAAATACCGAATGAATTTTGAACCACTTAACTGTAAAAAGGAGCAATATATGACCGACCAATCCAACGAACAACAATTACAACCTTTCGAGCCGGTATCGTTGGGTGATAAAAAAGAAGAGTTGAAAGTTTTTGAAAAAGCGGTTTTAGAGCATAAAGGTCGCGCCAGTGGTGAAGATTCAGGCTCTGCACCATTGCCGGAAAACTATCCATACCGTACTCGTATGAGCCGAAAAATCTATGAAAAAGAAAAGAAAAAGCTGCAAATCGAGCTGTTAAAAGTGCAAAGCTGGGTAAAAGATTCAGGTCAGCGTATTGTCGGCCTTTTTGAAGGGCGTGATGCAGCCGGTAAGGGCGGCACCATCAAGCGTTATATGGAACACCTCAATCCTCGTGGCGCCCGTGTGGTGGCTTTGGAAAAACCGACCGAAACCGAACGCGGCCAATGGTATTTCCAACGTTATATTCAAAATCTGCCGACTGCCGGCGAAATGGTATTTTTCGACCGTTCTTGGTATAACCGCGCCGGTGTAGAACGTGTGATGGGTTTCTGCGAACCGCATGAATATTTGTTGTTTATGCGTCAAACACCCGAATTTGAACGTATGTTGGTAGCCAGCGGTATCCATCTGTTTAAATTCTGGTTCTCCGTTAGCCGTGAAGAGCAATTGCGCCGCTTTATTTCCCGCCGTGATGATCCGTTGAAACATTGGAAACTGTCTCCGGTGGATATCGAATCGCTCGACCGTTGGGATGATTATACCGATGCGAAAAACGCGATGTTCTTCCATACCCATACCGGTGATGCGCCATGGACAATTGTTAAATCGGACGATAAAAAACGCGCCCGTTTGAACTGTATCCGCGCATTCCTGCACCATCTTGATTATCCGAATAAAGATTTGAAAGCCATTGGTGAAGTGGATCCATTGATTGTGAAAGTACCTGATACTAAGTTTGCCGATAATAATTTCGAAATGATTGCCGATTAATCGGGCAGCAGCTATATTGGCATCACAACAAGGCCGTCTGAAAGATATTTCAGACGGCCTTGTTTTATTTTACCTAATTAAATGTATATCTAAGGGCTATCAAGGTGGATAGAGTCGTCTTGTGAGGCCGTCTGAAAAAATAAAAGCGGGCGGTAAGACAATATAAGGAAAGGGTAAACATTGATAATCCCGCCGCTTTTGTTCGGCCGTGCTATATAATCCCGTTATTCATTATTTCTATTGTCTGCCGATATGCTTTACCTTTATCAGTCGAACCGACTTGAAGATCTGGCCGCATTATTCGCCCGTCTTCATCAGCTTCAACCGCCTGCCAATCCGTTTGCGGCGGAAGAAATTATTGTGCAGAGCCAAGGTATGCGGCGTTATTTGAACAGCTATCTGGCCAAAGAAACCGGTATTGCCGCCAATCTGAATTTCAGCTTACCCGGTCGGCTGACATGGCAATTGATGCGCGACATGATTGCCGATGTGCCTATGCTTAGTCCGTTCGATCCCGAAGTGATGCGCTGGCGTTTATTGTCGCTGTTTCAAAGTGAGGATTTTCAGACGGCCTCGGAATATGCCCCGGTGCGCGAAGCCTTGCAAAGCTATTTACGCAGTGGCGCAACGGCAGATTATCAGATGGCCGGCCAGTTGGCGGATATTTTCGACCAATATTTGGTTTACCGCCCGCAATGGATAGATGCTTGGCAGCAGGAAAAAATGGTTGGCTTGGGTGAGGATGAACACTGGCAGGCAGCTTTGTGGCGGTATTTGGACGACGGCAAACAATCCACCCCGCACCGTGTCGCTTTATGGCGGCAACTCTTGGGCGCGTTAGATAAAAACAAACTGCCCGAGCGTTATTGTGTGTTCGGTATTGCTACGATGGCACCGGTTTATCTGCAATTGTTACAGGCTTTGGCGGAACATTGCGACGTACATATTTTCGCCCTGAACCCAAGCAGCGAATATTGGGGTAATGTGATTGAAGCCGCCCAAGTTTTACAGCAGGAAGACGATATCGATTTGAGCCAGACAGGGCATCCGCTTTTGGCCTCGTTGGGCAAACAAGGGCGGGATTTTTTCGATGCCTTAGTCGATGTACCCAAACACGAGATTCAGGTTTTTGAAGAAGAGCCTTTTCAGACGGCCTCTCAAACCTTATTGCACCGCTTGCAATACGATATTCAAACCTTAAACATGCCGTCTGAAAACCCACATAACCTGCCGCAGCCGGATTTGAATGACGGTTCGATAACGGCCGTTTCCGCGCACAGCCCCTTGCGCGAATTGCAAATTTTAAAAGACCGCCTGCTCACCGTATTGGCCGAACATCCCGATTGGCAGCCGCACGATATTGCCGTGCTCACACCGCATATCGAACCGTATAGCCCGTTTATCGAAGCCGTATTCGGGCAGGCGCAGGCAGGATCGCAAGCGTTGCCGTATTCGGTATCCGATGTCAAAATCAGCCGCCGTCAGCCCCTGTTTCAGGCCTTGTCGCAAGTGTTGATATTGCTGGAAAGCCGTTTTGAAGTGGATTTATTGTTGTCATTGTTGGAAAACGAATTGGTGCGCCGCCGCTTTGGCTTAAACCGCGATGATTTGCCGTTATTGCACGAAACCATTGCCAAACTCAGCATCCATTGGGGTTTGGATGAAAATATGCGCGGCGGTAATAATCTGTTTACTTGGCAGCAGGGTTTGGAACGCCTCGCACTCGGTTGGATGCTGCCCGAAAGCAGGCATGCTTTATGGCGCACAATCAGCGCATGGCACGGCAATCCGGGGCAAACGGAAGTTTATAGCCGCTTTGCCGCCTTGATTCGCACCCTTGCGGAAACTGCCCGCACATGGTGCAAGGCTGTTAGCATTCCCGAATGGGTAGAGCGCATACGCACTTTAATGACCGCATTAACCGAACCGGATAATGAAGACCAACACGCATGGCAACAGTTGAGTCAGGCCTTGGCGCGTTGGCAGGAAGAAGCGGAGTTGGCCGGATTTAAAGCAGATTTATCGCAGCCGTCCGTTATCCGTCACATTAGCCGTTTTCTCGACAGTGAAAGTCAGGCCGGTTTTTTACGCGGCGGCATCACCTTTTGCAGCATGGTGCCGATGCGCAGCTTGCCGTTCAAAATGATTTGCCTGCTGGGGCTGAATGATGGTGACTTCCCCCGCAACACCAAAGCCGCCGCTTTCGACTTAATCGCCCAACACCCGCAAAAAGGTGACCGCGCCCGCCGCGACGACGACCGTTATCTATTTTTAGAAGCTGTAATGAGTGCGCGTGAAATCCTTTATTTGTCGTATGTCGGCCGCGATATCCGCAATGATCAGGAATTAGCACCTTCGGCATTACTCAATGAATTAATGGATACCCTCGCAGCGATGACTGGAAAAACCACAGCCGAATTGCATCAAAACTGGGTTGTTCAGCATCCCTTGCAAGCTTTTTCGCCCCGTTATTTCACGCCTCAATCGCTTTCAGACGGCCTATCCGGTACCCGGCAGGATTATGCAGGTGCTTTAAATACACCTGCCGCAGAGCCGTCTGAATTTTTTAGTGAGCCGCTTTCCGATAGTGTGGCGGAGGAAAATACGGTTCGCCATTATGACTTTATCCGCTTCTGGCAAAACCCCGTGCGCTACTGGCTGCAAAATACCTTAAGCTGGCAGGAACCATACCGCGATCAGGCATGGGATGCCGCCGAACCGTTTGAGCCGCAGCAAGCCGAACGTATTGTTGCAGAATATACCGCCGCCCGCCGTCATAACGAAAGTTTCGAGCAAACCGCCGAGCGTTTGCAGGCACAAAGCTTAATGCCTACAGGCGTACTCGGTTCGCTATGGCAAACGTATTTTCAGACGGCCGCAAAAACACTCGACAGTACCCTAGTATCCAGCCCTAAACTGCCGACCATAGCCTATACGCTTTTCGATACGCCTTACATACTGGAAGGCAGTCTCAACCACCTTTATCAACACGGGCAGATTTATTTTCTCGAACAACCGCCCAATTCGCCCCGTCGGCTGGCCATATTATTGGAACACTTAATATTTTGTGCCGTGAGGCCGTCTGAAACCGAAACCTATCAAACCCATCTGCTATTGCCTAACGAACCGGAAACTTTGGCTGAAATCCCACAGTCTGAAGCGCAGGCCTTATTGCAAAAATGGCTGGCGTTTTATGCCATCGGGCAAAGCCGACCGTTGCCGTTTTTCGCCCGCACATCATTGGCAGTTGCTGAAAAAATGCATAATGGTGAGGATGAAACCCAAGCAATGAGTACGGCGTCCAGCGCTTATCACGGCAATAAAGTCAGCAAAGGGCAGAAAGACTATACTGAAGTGGCGCTGGTGTTCGGCAATAGTGAAACGCCGCCGATTGAGTCGCCTTTGTTCTGGAATATGATTCAAGAGCTGCTTGTTCCTTTATTGAATGCCGCGGTACAAAAGCCTGAAGGGGAAGAATAGGGCGTTTATATTTGGCAAAATGTATTGGTACAGAATAGGCCGTCTGAAAGCGTGGTTGATTTTGTGGCATAATAAACAGGCTGAAACCGGTATATTTATGTAATAAAGCGTTTCACACATTTTTATACGGCAGAATCCGTTCAAGCCAAAATCAAGTGGTTGTTGCAATAGGCACAACAGTAACGTAACAACCATGTAAGTAGCGTGATTTTGCAATATCGGTCGGAAGTGATCCGTCCGCCTTAATTTATTGACCCAACCCTATAACTATTCAGACGGCCTTATTAAAAAATCCTTATCCGATAAACAGGCCGGAACATCGTAAGCCGATCTTATTCCGGCCGATGAATCATAGGCCGTCTGAAACGGAAATCGTACCATGACCCAAACTTTTACATCTCTCGGTTTAGGCAGCGAAATCATAGCCGCGCTAACCGAGCAAGGCTATGAAACGCCGACACCTATTCAGGCTGCCGCCATTCCCAAAGCGTTGGCAGGCCATGACCTTTTGGCCGCCGCCCAAACGGGCACAGGCAAAACCGCTGCCTTTATGCTCCCAAGCCTCGAACGGTTAAAACGCTATGCAACACCCAGCACATCGCCGGCTATGCACCCCGTGCGCATGTTGGTATTAACGCCGACTCGCGAGTTAGCCGACCAAATTGATCAAAACGTAAAAAACTATATTAAAAACCTACCGCTGCGCCACACCGTATTGTTCGGCGGAGTGAATATGGATAAGCAAACGGCCGATCTTCGTGCCGGCAGTGAAATTGTGGTTGCCACCGTCGGCCGCCTGCTCGATCACGTCAAACAAAAAAACCTGAATTTCAGCAAAGTTGAAATCGTTGTACTCGACGAAGCAGACCGTATGTTGGATATGGGTTTTATCGACGATATCCGCAAAATCATGCAGATGTTGCCCAAGCAGCGTCAAACCCTGCTGTTTTCTGCTACGTTCTCTTCGCCGATTCGTAAGCTGGCTCAAGACTTTATGAGCAGCCCCGAATTGATAGAAGTTGCGGCACAAAATACGGCCAATGCGAATGTAGAACAACATGTGATTGCTGTAGATACCATGCGCAAGCGCAACTTACTCGAACGCTTAATTATTGATTTGGATATGAACCAAGTGATTGTATTCTGTAAAACCAAACAAAGCGTTGATCAGGTTACCCGAGATCTCAAACGCAGAGAAATTGCCGCCCAAGCCATTCACGGCGATAAATCTCAGCAAAACCGCTTAGAAACCCTTGGTGCATTTAAAGAGGGCAGATTGCGCGTATTGGTGGCCACCGATGTGGCCGCACGCGGCTTGGATATTGCCGAATTGCCTTTTGTAATTAACTACGAGCTGCCGACGCAGCCGGAAGACTATGTACACCGTATCGGCCGCACAGGGCGAGCCGGTGCCGATGGTGTGGCGATTTCTTTAATGGATCAATACGAGCAGAAAATGTTTGAAGCCATTAAAACGCTAACGGGCAGTACCATAGACATTGAGCGTATAGAAGGGTTCGAGCCGACTTGGTGGCAAAATGGCGGCAGTATTGCAGAGATTGATAAAGATGCCTCGGTCAAAAAACACAGTGTGCCACGAGAACCACGAAATAAAGATTATAAGAAAAATAGCCGTGCCGAAAAGCGTTTGTCCGAGAGAAACAATGATCCCGGCAGCGCTTGCGGAAAAATTGCAGGCCGTTCGCGCCGTAGCAGACGAGAGCGGCAGCAGTGTGCTTTGTTGCAACCTGATTACGGAGCCTAATATAGTCATACCGGCCGTCTGAAATAGCATAAGCTTCAAATAGGTTTGTATTTTAACTTTGAACAGGGTGGATTTATCCGTCCTGTTTGTCATTGTTTTTGAAAAATTTAAGGTTGTTTGGGATGAAAAAAATGATATAACAGTAAAAATTTTATTAATATCCATAAATAACAAATACAAAGATAAATTTTATCTTGATTGCATAGTGAATAAATGATATTACGATAGAGTTCATATTCGCTGTATATCTTAGTGGTTCTGGTTTGCCTGAGAATAAAACATTAGTCTTTTAATTCTTTGTCATTGTGCATTTACTTATGATTTCTACTTGGTTGAAGCACCAAAATCCAACAAATTGAATAATTTGTTGCAAATGTGCCAAATGTGCTACAAGTTGACATATCTCTTTGATTTTAATGAAACTAAATAAAAAAAATGGAATAAACTCCATATGTTTTTAAAAAAAACAACCAATCGTAGGGCGATAAAGTTTGTTTTTTTGCAACGAAGCAATTATATTAGCAGACATGAAATCGCTAATCCTGCGATGAATGCAAAAACTTAGGTGGTTTCATGTCCATTTAAGTTTGTTTTCTCAAACGATAGAAAAGGAATACAGCAATGAAAAAATCTCTGATTGCTTTGTCTTTGGCTGCTTTGCCTGTTGCAGCAATGGCTGACGTTACTTTGTACGGTCAAATCAAAGCAGGTGTTCAAGTTTCCCAATTAAAAGTGGGTGGTGAAAAATCTAAAACCGCAACTGAAATCGTTGATTTGGGTTCACGCATTGGTTTCAAAGGCCATGAGCATTTAGGTTCAAATTTGAATGCCATTTGGCAAGTTGAAAATACAGTGAGCGTTGGTGGTAATGGTCAAGGCACTAGCGGTGGTAAATGGGCTGATCGCGATTCATATATCGGCCTTGAAGGCGGCTTCGGTAAAATCCGCGCCGGTCGAATCAGCACTCCTGTAAAAGATATGGATGCACTTGATGCATGGGAATATGGCAGCAATGCTTTAGGTTTGGGTGTGTTTACTCGTAATGACTCTCGTGAAGTTTCTGTACGTTACGATACCCCTGTATTCAGCGGCTTCAGTGCAAGCGTACAATATACACCGCGTGACAACGCCAACCCTGGTGATAAATATACTCATGACGAGCCTTCTCGTGATGCCTACTTCGGTGGCTTGAACTATGAAAACTCAGGCTTCTTTGCACAATATGGCGTTGGCTTCAAGAAAAATGCATATAACAACAATAACGGCGATGGTGAGAATGGTCAAGTTCATCGTGTATTTGCTGGTTACGATGCCAATAACTTATTTGCCGGTTTAGGTTATCAATACACTAAAGGTTTGGACACTTTGGGAAGTTATGCAAGTGCCTTTGCAGATGCTGAATATACTCCAATTCCTAATGATCCTACTATTAAAACACAAGAGGTTGCAGCAACTGCGGCATACCGCTTTGGTAATGTAACCCCGCGTATTACATACGCTCATGGTTTTAAAGCAAAAACTACTGGCGGTGATAAAATAGGCGATAGTAAATATGACCAAGTGGTTGTAGGTGCGGATTATGATTTCTCTAAACGTACTTCTGCTATGATTTCTGCCGGCTGGTTGAAATTTGGTAAAGGCGAAAACAAAATCCAAAATACTGCCGGTATGGTTGGCCTGCGTCACCTGTTCTAATTTCTCTTAAAGAGAGTTAGTAATCAATATAAAGAGCCTGCGTTTAGCAGGCTCTTTTTTTATCTTTTATTTTATATAAAAAATTATGCAACATTTGAAATGATGTGTTCGTTGTAATCGTGTAGGTATTTGACTAAATGGTTGCATTAAAGCTATAATTCCGCTCTTGCGGACATGGTGTTCGCAAGTGTTTCACTCAACAGGACGAGAAAATATGCCAACTATTAACCAATTAGTACGCAAAGGCCGTCAAAAGCCTGTGTACATTAATAAAGTGCCGGCACTAGAAGCGTGCCCGCAAAAACGCGGTGTTTGTACCCGTGTTTATACAACTACACCGAAAAAACCGAACTCTGCGTTGCGTAAAGTGTGCAAAGTTCGTTTAACCAACGGTTTTGAAGTGATTTCATACATCGGTGGTGAAGGCCACAACCTGCAAGAGCACAGCGTTGTGCTGATTCGCGGCGGTCGTGTAAAAGACTTACCGGGTGTGCGTTATCATACTGTTCGCGGTTCGTTGGATACTGCGGGCGTGAAAGATCGTAAACAAGCCCGTTCTAAATACGGTGCGAAGCGCCCTAAATAATCTAGCTAACACTATATGGCACGTCGGTTGTGTCTCTTAGCAATACAGCCGAGTAAGTGAATATCTTGATGGGTATTCATGGGATTGCCCCAACTGAATAGACTAAGTAAGGAATTAAAATGCCAAGACGTAGAGAAGTCCCCAAACGCGACATATTGCCGGATCCTAAGTTCGGTAGCGTTGAATTGACTAAATTTATGAATGTATTGATGATTGACGGTAAAAAATCTGTTGCCGAACGTATTGTTTACGGTGCATTGGAACAGATTGAGAAAAAAACCGGTAAAGCAGCAATCGAAGTATTTAACGAAGCCATCGCCAATGCTAAACCCGTTGTCGAAGTGAAAAGCCGCCGTGTAGGTGGTGCTAACTATCAAGTTCCTGTTGAGGTTCGCCCTTCACGCCGTTTGGCTTTGGCTATGCGTTGGGTGCGTGATGCTGCACGCAAACGCGGTGAAAAATCTATGGATTTGCGTTTGGCCGGCGAATTGATTGATGCAGCTGAAGGTCGTGGCGGTGCTATGAAAAAACGTGAAGAAGTACACCGCATGGCTGAAGCCAACAAAGCCTTCTCTCACTTCCGTTTCTAATTTTGAAAGGCGAATAAAATGGCTCGCAAAACCCCGATTAATTTATATCGAAATATTGGTATTTCCGCACATATTGATGCGGGTAAAACCACTACTACAGAACGTATTTTGTTCTATACCGGCCTGACTCACAAATTGGGTGAGGTACATGATGGTGCTGCTACCACCGACTATATGGAACAAGAGCAAGAGCGTGGTATTACCATTACTTCTGCAGCTGTAACCTCTTATTGGAAAGGTATGGCCGGTCAATTTCCCGAACACCGTTTCAATATTATTGACACTCCGGGACACGTTGACTTTACGGTTGAAGTAGAACGCTCAATGCGTGTGTTGGACGGTGCCGTAATGGTTTATTGTGCTGTGGGTGGTGTGCAACCACAGTCTGAAACCGTATGGCGTCAGGCTAATAAATATAAAGTGCCCCGTTTGGCTTTTGTCAATAAGATGGACCGACAAGGTGCGAATTTCTTCCGTGTGTTGGAGCAAATGCGTACCCGTTTGCGCGCTAATCCCGTGCCGATTGTTATTCCTGTCGGAGCGGAAGATAAATTCGAAGGCGTTGTCGATTTGCTTAAAATGAAAGCCATCATTTGGAATGAGGCTGATAAAGGCGCCACTTTCGAATATGGCGATATTCCTGCCGATTTGGTTGAGACTGCCGAAGAATGGCGCAACAACATGGTTGAAGCTGCCGCAGAAGCCAGTGAAGAATTGATGGATAAGTATCTGGGCGGAGAAGAGTTGACTGAAGAAGAAATTATTTCCGCTATCCGTCAACGTACTCTGGCTGGTGAAATTCAACCGATGCTTTGTGGTTCTGCCTTTAAAAACAAAGGCGTTCAACGTATGTTGGATGCAGTAGTAGAGTTTTTACCGGCACCTACAGATATTCCGCCTGTACAAGGTGTTAACCCGGCTAATGAAGAAGCCGACAGTCGTGAAGCAAGTGATGATGCTAAATTCTCAGCATTAGCATTTAAAATGCTTAATGATAAATATGTCGGTCAGTTAACATTTATTCGCGTTTATTCCGGCGTAGTGAAATCAGGTGATACCGTTGTTAACTCGGTAAAAGGTAGTCGTGAGCGTATCGGTCGTTTGGTTCAAATGACTGCTGCCGATCGTACAGAAATCGAAGAAGTGCGTGCCGGTGATATTGCGGCTGCCATCGGTTTGAAAGATGTGACTACCGGTGAAACTTTATGTGCTGAAGAGGCGCCGATTGTTTTGGAACGTATGGAGTTCCCCGAGCCGGTAATCCATGTGGCTGTAGAACCCAAAACTAAAGCAGACCAAGAAAAAATGGGTATTGCTTTAAACCGTTTGGCAAAAGAAGACCCTTCTTTCCGTGTTCGTACCGATGAAGAATCAGGTCAAACTATTATTTCCGGTATGGGTGAATTACACTTGGAAATTATTGTTGACCGTATGAAGCGTGAGTTCGGCGTGGATGCAAACGTGGGTGCGCCTCAAGTGGCTTACCGTGAAACGATTCGCAAAGAAGTCGAATCTGAAGCCAAACACGTTAAACAATCCGGTGGTAAAGGTCAGTATGGTCACGTTGTGATCAAAATGGAACCGATGGAACCGGGTGGTGCAGGTTATGAGTTTATCGATGAAATCAAAGGTGGCGTGATTCCGCGTGAATTTATTCCTTCTGTTGATAAAGGTATCCGTGATACACTACCTAACGGTATTGTGGCCGGTTATCCGGTGGTAGATGTCCGCGTGCGCCTGATTTTCGGTTCTTACCATGATGTCGACTCTTCTCAAATTGCTTTTGAATTAGCTGCATCAATGGCATTTAAAGAAGGTATGAAAAAAGCGTCACCTGTTTTGCTTGAGCCGATTATGGCTGTTGAAGTTGAAACACCTGAAGACTATATGGGTGATGTAATGGGTGACTTGAACCGTCGCCGTGGTATCGTTTTAGGTATGGATGATGACGGTATCGGCGGTAAGAAAGTTCGTGCGGAAGTACCGTTGGCAGAAATGTTCGGTTATTCAACTGACCTGCGCTCAGCCACACAAGGCCGTGCCACTTACTCCATGGAGTTCAAGAAATACGCTGAAGCACCTGCACACGTTGCAGCACAAGTAACAGAAGCCCGTAAAGGTTAAACTGTTGTAGTAAAACCGTCTGAAAAAATTCAGACGGTTATATTCTGATCTTTAATCGTTCTTTAATAAGGAAATTAGCTCATGGCTAAAGAAAAATTCGAGCGGAGCAAACCGCACGTAAACGTTGGCACCATTGGTCACGTTGACCATGGTAAAACTACATTGACTGCTGCATTGACCACTATTTTGTCTGAAAAATTCGGCGGT
>NZ_JANUXW010000006.1 GCF_024834045.1 Neisseria montereyensis | reverse complement strand
CGCTGTTGGCTGCGTACGCGCTGATAATATTGTACGGCTTGGTATTTAAAGTCTAATGTATATTTGCTCATAAGAAAACTGCACCTTAATGGGTTGGAGGGGTGTCCAACTTTTGGGGTGCAGTTCATATTTCAGACGGCCTTTGTTTTTTAATAATATGTTTTAGACACCAAGTTGGCCGGTAAACACCTTTTTGGGTTTCCAAAAAGCGCGACCTGCTTTGGCTTTAATAGTAAGGCAACCGCCTTGCTCGCCATCGGTCATAATATGTATTGTTTTCAGACGGCCTTGTCGGAGTGCATGCCAAAGCGGTTCGAACCAACGTTGTTCCCAGGTTTCTAAAATATCTTTGTAGGCCCAGACATCGGCGGTGTAACCCGGGGTAGTTAGATCGTCTAGAAACAATAGGCCGTCTGAAACATCTGTTTCCATTTCGGCAATAATATCCTGCCAAGCGTTAAAGTCGTAGGGGGCATCTACAATATTGGCCGGATAAAATTGTGCCCACGGGCTGCTGCTGCCGAGTAGTGCCGTGCCTGCTTGCGAGCCTTTAATATCTTGCCATAACCATATACCGTTTATAGCGGGCATCCCGTTTACAGAACGTTCATTATTGAGCGTGTGGTTGTGTAGCCACATTTGAATTTCGGTTTGTTTTTGTAGCCATTGTCGGTTGTCGTTGCCTTCGGCACGAATAGTGCCGTCAAGTTGCCCTAATGCATCAAGTATGGGGCCAACTTGCCATTCGGGTTTTTTGGGTAGGGTAACCAGCCATAAATCGGGGCGTAGCGGATAGAAAAACCAACCATCGTCTTGTAAAAAAATATTCAAACCGTTACAGAAAGCCTCTGCTTCGTCTTGCTGTATTTGAATATCATTGCCACTTAGCATATCCATGTGGTGCATTCCCATTTGCTGCCAAACCGGGCTGGCAAATATCGCTGCTTTGTTGTCGGGAATGCCCAATATTTTTTTTGCATTGTTTAATAAACTACCGTTCCATAGCAGCTTGCCATAAAATGCAGAAGGTTTTGCCGGGGTGGTCTGAAAAGTGCCGAAACGCAACAGTTTATTGAAGAAAGGCAAATTTAAATCAGGTAGCGGGCTTTCAGTATTGAAGTTGAGAGAAGGAAGGGCTAAAGTTAAATTCATAAGTGTGGTGTGTTTCAGAAAAATTTGGATTATTTTACGCAATAGTGAACAGAACTAGCGACCTATATGACGCGAGACCGTTATATTATATAGTATCTATCCCTATGCTATATGTTGTTCTATCCCTATATAGCTTCTTTACCATATTGCAGGTATTTTTCACGCAGTAAAACATCTGTTTAAAGCAGGAAAGATGGATTTATGGTAAACTAAAACTATTATAAATGTATAAAATATTTGTGAAAATCAAAGCCATAAGGCTTAGTAAATGTAATAATTTCATATATAAAGAACCACCTAGAGGCATGACATGACCAAGCCCTTAAGTCATTTTTTAAAGGCGCCAGACCAGAATAATGATACCAATCACCAAACGGACGCCTTTTTAAAAACCGATTCCGACTCTGTTTCCGCAGTAGAAAATGCGAAAACAGAGCATATTGACGTCCCTGTATTTGATTCTGCCTATACTGCTAACGCTGCTTTTTTATCGGCAGAACCAATGATGACAGCGCCCGATTCGGCGAAATTTATTTCGGTTGAACCGGTGTTTATCCGACAGTTGCCACATGAGCAACCAGCTATACAACCTTATGCCGAAGACTCGATACTGTCCGAGACTCCGGTTGAGCAGGTCGCTCCTGCTGTTGACGTTCCATCACCTAAGCTTGTTGTTAGAGCAAAAGTTAATGCGGCAAAATCATTGGCTCCGGCTTTTAAACCCGCTAAAAATATTAAGCCAACGGTGTTTGTTAAGCCGAAAGCGGTTGAACCGGTAACTATAGCAGCAGAAGAGACTGTGGTGGAAAACGAACAACTCCCAACAACCGTATTACCGACTATGGAAGCAGTTGTTGCGGAAAGTATTGCTCCCGAAATCACGGAAAACGAACAAACACAAGTGACTTCGGCAGTTGCTCAGGAAAATCAGGGTAATGTTGAAGTAGTAGCAAAATCTATTACTGTTGATTCCTCTATGGAAGCGAGTGAGGAACAGAGTGGTACTCAGGCCGGTCAATTGCCGTTTGATGCCAAAGTGGCATTTTCTGAGCCGCTTAGTACAGCGTTTAAACCTGCAATGAATGTGAAACCGAGGGTTTCAGATACGCCTGCGGCAGACGGCAAGCAGATGGAGCCTGAGCCATCTCAATCTCTTGAAGCTCATCCGACTGCATTAGAACAGCAGGTCGATGAGCAAGCAACAGCAGAAGCAATTTTATCGGAAGCAACTTTTGTTGAGTCCGAGCCGGTAACAGTTGAATCGTTAGGGTATGAAACAAGCGAATTGGTTGTTGAGGAAGAATCAGCGGGTATAGCAAATAATATCGCTGAACCTGCGTCGGCGATGATGAGCGAATCCGAACAAATCGATCATATTGCTGTTGAACCTCATAGCAGCGATATCGTGGTAGATGAAATAGTTGCATCTCAGGCGGCAGTAGAAGCCGAAACGCCTATTATCGAAAAAGTGGCGGAGTCAACCGTTCATATGGATGATGCAGCACAATTAGCTGCCCAGTCGGTTGCGGTTGTGGAGAATACTTCTGATACCGTTACGTTGCCGTCTGAAAAAGCGGTTTCCAAACAAAAATCAACAGAGTATGTGCCACGGCGTATTATTCCTATCGTGTCTGTATCACAATCTGATAAGCCATTGAAAACCAAATGGCGGCTACCGGCTTTCAAAATGAAACAAAACCCGATAAAAGCGGCTGTTGCCATTTTATCAGGTACGCCTGCGGCGACCACGTTTAATCGTTTTTGGCAAAACAAACCGGTTCGCTGGTCGATTTTAGGTGTGTTGCTGCCGGTTTCAGGGGTAGTTGCTGCTTATGCTGTCACTGATCCGCGCCCTAGGGAAACACTCTATCAGGCTTCGCGTATGACTGAAGAACTGCCGCCCGTATATGTGGAAAGCGGTGCATCACAAGGCAGTTATTGGGCTCAGGAAGCTGTACAGCCCGGCGATTCGTTAACCGATGTTTTATTTCGTATGGATGTTCCGGAAAAAACAATCCGTGAAGTACTGACACACAGTTCGATTGATCGTAATGTGATTCAACTGCGTACGGGGCAATCCGTCAATGTTCGTTTTGATGCATCCGGTGATGTGACCGATGTTCAATTTTTCCACGATGATGATAATGGCTTCCGTGATTTGGTCGCTTTGGAAAAAGTGAATGGTAAATGGGGTGCTTCGACTTCTTCGATTGATACGGAATCCATGCCCACTTTACGCTCTATTCATGTGCGGACCTCTGCTCGTGGGGCAATGGCGCAGGCGGGCGTGCCCGTAGAGATTCGTGAGTCATTGAATGAAATTTTCACAGAGCTTGTGAATATCGATGAATTATCGCGTGGCGACTCTATCCGTTTGTTGTATGACAGTTTGTATTTCCGTGGTCAGGAAATGGCAACCGGTGATATTTTAGCGGCTGAAGTAGTGAAAGACGGCAAAACGTATCAGGCTTATTATTATAGCCAAGGCAAAGGCGACGAAGAGAGCGGCAGCTATTATGACCAAAACGGTAAGTCGTTGAGAATGCGTGAAGGATTTAATATTAAGCCTGTTGAATATACGCGTATTTCTTCACCTTATGGTGTGCGTATCCACCCCGTTCTCCATACAGTAAAAATGCATACCGGCGTTGATTATGCTGCGCCCACCGGTACGCCTATTCATGCAACAGCCGATGGTGTGTTGACTTTCAAAGGCTGGAAAGGCGGTTATGGTAATACGGTTATGCTTCAGCATAGTAATGGTATCGAAACGCTTTATGCCCATATGAGTGCTTTTTCATCTGCACAGGGTAAAGTGAAAGCCGGCGATGTTATCGGTTATGTCGGTACTTCGGGTCGTTCGACAGGGCCGCATTTACATTATGAAGTGCGCAAAAACGGTCAGCATATGAATCCGAGTGCTATTGCATTGCCAACGCCTAAATTAACGCCGGCCAATATGGCTGAATTCCGTAAGCAGCAACAAGAGTATTCAACCACTATGGCTGCGGTGCGGGATCTTCCGGTTACCGTAACACAATTGGATTAAAGTAAAAGTAATTGAAAAGTACCTGCTCAAGAAGCAGGTATTTTTTATGGTTTTTATATTGAACGAGAGGCCGTCTGAAAACTGTTTTTCAGACGGCCTCTTACTATTACCCAATACATTTCAGACGGCCTAATAAGCGATATTTCTGATAATAGGCTCTAAATTTGGAATCTACTCTATTTACTTAACAGATGTCAGTTTTTCCAATAAGGCTTGGCTGCCGGCGGAAACCAAGCGAAAAGTTTCATCAAAATTACCCGTATGCCAAGGATCCGGTACATAAGTGTAACCGCTTTCAGGTATCAAGTCGGTAAGTTTAAAGATTTTATCGGGTTGTCTGCCAAATAACCGTTCGAGCTCAGCCAGATTATTGTCATCCATCGCAATAATATAATCGTATGTATCGGCATCACCTGTTTGTACTTGGCTACTGGTAAAACCCATTGGGTCGATACCTTGTTGTTTTAGTTTTTTTAAGGTGCCCTGATGCATATTTTCACCATTATGCCAACCGGATGTTCCGGCGCTCGCAACAGTGAGTCTGTCGGATAAACCCAATTGAGCTGTCTGATGGCGAAATACATATTCTGCCATGGGCGAACGGCAGATATTGCCGAGACAAACAAATAAAATTTTCTGTTTTTCCATATCTATTGCTCTGAGAATAGGGGGTTATGGCCGGACATTTGAAGTGCTTCGGCATAATTAGGCATTTCGCCATCTTCCGGCAAGATGTCGTGTAGTAAGCGGATATTTTCTACTTGGCACTCTACCATTAAGTCTAAAAAGTTTTGCTGGATGGTTTCAATGCGGTCGGTAGGTGATAAGGGCCAAGTGAATACTTGTCCGGCCAGCTCAAAAGCACTTTCTGCCGCATTAAAACCAAATTCTAGTTTTCCGCTTTGCCGTGCCGCCATTACCACGCCGACACGCGGGCTTTGCAAGCGTATTGCACGAATAGCGTTGGCCGCAAAGACATCCATAGCCATTCGTTGGCGCATATGGCTGCCTTCGGTTAGGGCATTTAGCGGTGTTGTGGGTGCAAGCGGATTGGTGAATAGGGTGAGACCCGGTCGGGAAAGGCTTTTATGCCAAACCTGCATCAGGGGTAGGGCAGCTTCGCGTAGATTGTTGGAAAGAGCCGTCTGAATATCCTTGTTGCCGTAGCCTAAGGCAAAAACAACATGAACGGATTGACCGGAAGGTATTTCTAAATCGGATTGTGGTAGTTCGGCGGCAAATGCTTCGGCCGCTTCTTTATTTTGTTTGGCTGAAAACCATTTTCCCGCCTTAACGGCTGCTAAGTCTGCAGAATGTACTAATTTTGGCAGCCATGTGGTTTGTAGTAACGGGCGTAAATTAGGATAGTCGGCTAGGCAGGCGCAAAGTTCTACGGATGGTGTGTCAAGAGGAAGGGTGATTGATTGGTTGGTGCCGGCTACTAAAACTACAGGTAGGGCAAACCATTGAATTTCTTCATCGGTTTTGGCTTTTAAAGTATCGTCTAAACCTTCGAGTAAGGCTATATAGCTGCTTGTGTCGGAAACCATGCTCATGGCAACGGATAGACCGAGATAATGGTTTTGTTGCAACATGGTGTAGATTTCTGCTTTTAGTGATTCGGCTGCTAATTTCCGTTGGGCAGCAGAGGTGCTCTTAGCTATTTGGTTAGCGTAAACCAGCAAGCTATTTTTTACAGGATCGCTGGGGTAGGGTCGGGTATCGGGTAGGGTAAAGGGCGGCATAATTTTGAACTTTCAATTGGTTTTATGGTTTCGACTTTGGAAGTCGGCATTATCTAGAGGTGAGATGTGGGGTCAAATGAGAGAAAATCTATACTCATTTATTGGTGTTGTCGAAAGTTTTATAGATTATCGAATGTTGATGGTTATGGATGTCGGTTAAAGAGAATGTTTTATGTAATTGATTTCGATGTTGAACAGAATATAGGTTTTGATTATCAGGCTGTTGATGCTTGATAAAATGCCGTTAACTCAATAAGTTGTTTTTCGAGTTAACGGCATTTGATTTTATTGCAATACTAACTATCTTAGCTCGGCCTTAAGGCACCAACCAACCGATAAAGAAGGATAAGGTCAGAATACCGGCCACTGAAGATACCAGTAAGGTTGCACCGGAAACCGCCGGGCGTACGTTGACTGTTGCCCCGAAGACCAATCCGAAGAATGCGGATGGAATGGCCATTAGGATAACGGCACGAACAGTAGTTTCGTGATCAATGCCCATTGCCAATGCGATACCGAAAGTTAGGAAGGGCTGAACCACATTACCCAGAACAGTACTCCAAGTTACATTGCTATCAATCTTGATAGATTGGGCTGAGAGTAATAGTCCGGTTAGGAACAGACCGACACCGCCGGTAGCCATTGTAATCGGTCCGAATGCAGTACCGACAATTGCCGGCATCGGAATGCCGAGAATCGCCCATATCAAACCGAGTACAGGTAAGAAGAATACCGGCGTCTTCACTGCACCTGCTAGCCCTTTAAGAAACTCATGTCCGACAGATACTTGAGTACCGGGCGATGAAGTTCCCATTCTCAATTGAGCCAGGGCAATCGGTGTAACGAAGATTGAACCTGCGGCAATGGCAATGGCAACCAATAAAGCTGCTTGGTCACCATACAGCGGCAACATCAGCGGGATACCGATTGATGCATAGTTGGGGAATGCAATGGTTAACGATTGCACAACACCTTCGGACAGGTTAAGTCCGAAATACTTACGCTGCATCCAGAGCGAACCCATATACAGAATAAGCATGGAGATACCAATGACGATAATCAGTGCCAGGTTCGGCATGATCACTTCTCTCGGTGTCCGTGAAATCGCAATAAACATGGTTAACGGTACCATGAAAGTCATCAACATAACGTTGATGGTTTTCACGTTTTTGTTGTCAACCATCCCCCGTTTTCCGGCAACATAACCGATTAACAAACCAACATAAATCGGCAATAGTGCGCTAACGATGATATTAAACATTGAGTTGCGCCTCCGTTTTTAGTAGATGTCGCCTTTGTTGGGGTCTACTACCACGTCAATAAGGTGGGTATGCGGATCGTTCAATGCTTTGGTCAGAGCTGCATCCAAATCTGCGGTATTGTCTACACGAGAAGCATTGAGGCCATAACCTTCGGCGATTTTAACCATATCAATGGATGGTAAATCCATTCCCGGGGTATTGGTTGCACCCAAGAATTTAGAGAATGATTTCAATGCACCATATCCGCCGTTATTGAGCACAATAACAGTCAGCGGCAGTTTATGTTGGGCCGCAGTCCACAATGCTTGGATAGAATATTGCATAGAACCATCACCAATCAGCGCTACCACTTTACGTTTGTCGTGTGCCAAAGCAACACCGACAGAGGCAGGCAAGCCATAGCCCAAACCACCGCTAGACATAGTGTAGAAACCACCTTGTTGGGTGATAGGCAGGTTTTTCTGCATGGCAGGACGGTGAGAAGGGGCTTCTTCTACCAAAACAGCATCTTTAGGCATCAGTTCGGACAGACGAGATAGAACATAAGCTGCTGAAGGCATGCCGTCTTCTTTTTCCGGAGTGCTGCGTGCTACTTTTAAAGGTTCGGCAACATCTGCTGCAGGTTTTTCAGGCAAGAATGAAATTAAGCGATCAAGCGATTCTTTCAATTCACCTACCAAGCTCAGTTCGGTTCTTGCTCTTGCGGCTGAATTTGAATCGGCAGTCAGTTGTAGAATGCGTGTATCTTTGCTGGTCAATACATCGGCTTTACCGTCTACGTGGAAAGTAAATACCGGTGCGCCGGCAACAAAAACAACGTCGTGGCGTTCAAGCATTTTAGACAAGCCGGCAGGGATGGCAGGCAGGAAACCGCCAAATTGAGGATGGTCTTCCGGGAATGCAGTAGCAGCTGCAACAGGTGCTGTGTAAACGGTAGCGCCAGTGCGTTCGGCCAAGCGAACAGCGTTATCATAAGCATCGAAAGCGTCAATTTCTGTACCTACTACCAAAGCAGGGCGTTTTGCACCAGCTAAGGCTTTGGCAATTTCTTTCAAACCATCTTCGCGGGCAGGACCGAAGCCGATGGATTTGCCTACCGGATAAGGATCGCATGGTTGATCCCAGTCATCATTCGGAACGGAAATGAATGTCGGGCCATACGGAGGTTGCATAGCCACTTCGAAGCAGCGAACCAATGCAGCAGGTACGTCTTGTGCATTAGCAGGTTGAATAGCCCATTTCACATAAGGTTTCGGGAATACTGTTGGGTCATCAGCTGCCAGATAAGCATCGGAAGAAAGTAGAGAGCGTGATTGTTGACCGGCTAAAATCACAACAGGTGCTTGGTTTTTATAGCTAGTAAAGAGATTGCCCAAACTATTACCCAAACCGGCTGCAGTATGGAGGTTAACAAAAGTTGGGCGGCCTGTAACACGGGCTTCACCATCAGCCATACCTACTGCTGATGCTTCATGCAAACCCAGAACATATTCGAAATCTTCCGGCCAGTTTCCTAAGAAGGCAAGTTCGGTAGAGCCGGGATTGCCATAAACTCGGTGAACACCAAGATCACGTAAAACCTGAATAACAACATCACGAACGGTTAATTGATTAGACGACATGATTTTTCCTTTTCTGTTTGTTGTTGGATAAATAATATGATTGTTTATAAAGCATCAAATCTATAAGTTATCCATTATTTCAGGCATGGTAATTGCATACCATGTCGGCAAGTATTATGGATACATTGCTGAGAAAATTATAAGGCTTTTTATGAAAATGATGCAATATTTATAAAGGAAACAGTTTGTGTCTTAGGAGTTGATGCCGCTGATTTTTATTAATTTTATGGTATATTTTGTTGTGTATGGATATTAATATGTTAAATATTGAAATATATAGCTAAATAAATTTAAAGAAACTGGTATGGGTAAACCGGATTTCTTGATTAGAGTCATATTCAGATTGTTTTTATTTAAAGTTTATATTTTCAGACGGCCTATTGTGATTTGCTGCAACATACTGAGATTAACAAATCCTAGTATGTTGCGGCAAACAGTGGTTTAGAATATGTCGTTATGATTTAAGCATTAAATCAATTCCAAATCCGGCCCTGCGTTTTGGGCACGACGGCTGCGCAGTTGGATATCTAAGCGTAGATCGTGGGCGGAATCTGCATTTTTAATAGCATCTTGGAAGCTAATATGGCCTTGTTCGTAAAGTTCGTATAAAGCCTGATCAAATGTTTGCATACCCATACTTTGCGATTTCTTCATGATTTCTTTAATTGAATGCACATCACCTTCATGAATCAACTCGGCGATTAAGGGTGAATTCAGTAATACTTCCACGGCAGCTACACGGCCTTTACCGCCTTCGCGCGGAATCAGACGTTGTGAAACAAATGCTTGCAGGTTGAGTGATAAATCGGTTAGCAGTTGGGTACGCCGCTCTTCCGGGAAGAAGTTGATAATACGGTCAAGCGCCTGATTGGTACTGTTGGCGTGAAGCGTGGCCATACAAAGGTGGCCGGTTTCGGCAAAAGCAATGGCGTAGTCCATGGTTTCACGGTCGCGTATCTCACCGATAAGAATGACATCGGGCGCTTGGCGCAGCGTATTTTTTAATGCGGCAAACCAGTTTTCGGTATCTACGCCGACTTCGCGCTGGGTAATGATGCAGTTTTTATGATTGTGTACAAACTCAATCGGGTCTTCGATGGTAATAATATGATCTTGGCTGTTTTCGTTGCGGTAGTCGATCATGGAAGCCAAAGAAGTTGATTTGCCCGAACCCGTGCCGCCGACAAAAATCACCAAACCGCGTTTTTTCATGGCGATTTGTTGCAAAATCGGCGGCAAGTTGAGACTTTCAAATTTGGGTATATTACTGGTGATGGTACGGAATACCAACGCGGTTGCACCACGCTGCACCATGGCATTAACACGGAAACGGCTGGTGTCCGGCAAACTGATGGCAAAGTTGCATTCGTTGGTATTGGTAAACTCTTCCATTTGTTTGGGCGACATAATAGAAAATGCAATTTCCATACAACGTTCGGGTGTCAGCGGTGTTTCATTAATGCGTGTGATTTTGCCGTCCAGTTTCATGGCCGGTGGGAAATTGGCCGTAATAAAAAGGTCAGAGCCTTTATATTTGGTTAATGTTCTAAGTAGAGAATGGATTTCCTCTTTTGCAGGTAACGGATTTTCATTCATTTTTTTCTGTCCCTTACGGATTTTATTAAACGGGTAATTATACCAAAATTTAAGTTTGGTATTGGAATATGATAACGGATATGTCGGTGTAATGGCATTACTTTGTTTGGCAGATAGTAGCGTTGTGCCATTTTATCCAAGTGTTTGATAGTGCATAGGTTGGAAAGTGCCTAAGTAGGGTGTGCAGTAGTAGTTTATCTGTCGTGTGACCCGTATAATAAGCACATTTATATTAAATGGGAAAATGTGATGCCGGAGCAACAATCTTATCAAACCGTAGCTGTCATCGGCGCAATGGAGCCTGAAATCGAGCTGTTGAAAAACAGTATGGAAAATGTGCAGACGGAGACCTTTGGTCAATTTACCGTACATCGCGGTATGTTAAACGGTAAACAGGTAGTGTTGGCTTTGAGCGGTATCGGGAAGGCCAATGCGGCGGCGGTAACCGCTTTGGTAGTGAGCCGTTTTGCGCCGGATTGTGTGATTAATACGGGCAGCGCCGGCGGTGTTGGGCAGGGAGTGAAAACCGGTGATGTGGTGATTGGTATACACGTTGCCCATCATGATGTCGATGTGACGGCATTCGGTTATAAGGTGGGACAGGTTCCGCAGCTTCCTGCCGTATTTGAAAGTGATGCCGACTTAGTGGTTCGTGCGGAAAAAGCGGCAGCGGCTTTTGATGGCGCAGCCGTTTATCGCGGCTTGATTGTAAGTGGCGATCAGTTTGTTCATAGTCGTGACAAAGTCGCTACTATACGGTCGAATTTCGATGGTGTGCTGGCGTTGGAAATGGAAGCTGCCGCGATTGCGCAAACGTGTTTTCAGTTGAAAGTGCCGTTTGTGGTGGTTCGTGCCATATCCGATGCGGCGGATGAAGAAGCGGAAACCAGCTTTGAAACATTCTTGCAAACCGCTTCGGTTAATTCCGCCCGTATGGTGATGGCGATTTTATAAGTTTGAGGCCGTCTGAAAGCAAGATTTCAGACGGCCTTTATTGAAATAGTCTGATTCTTGATGATGACTGTATGCGTATGTAGTTAAGTTTGCTATTGGTGAAATATTGCCACTAAAAAATCATTTTGTTTCGGAGAAGTTCCATGTTTCATTTTGCCCATTCCCAATCTGAATTACGCCGTGCCGTTACGGCAGCCTACCGCCGCGATGAAGAAGAAGCCGTTGCCGACTTATTAGCGCGCGCGGCAATGAGTGCATCTGAAAAAGAGGCGGCGGCCGTGTTGGCGCGGCGCTTGGTGGCGCAGGTGCGTGCAGGGCGCACTAAGGCCAGTGGTGTAGATGCTTTAATGCATGAGTTTGCCTTGTCGAGTGAAGAGGGTGTGGCATTAATGTGTTTGGCCGAAGCTTTATTGCGCATCCCTGATAATGCCACGCGCAATAAACTGATTCGGGATAAATTATCCGGTGGTAATTGGAAGAGCCATTTAAATAACAGCCCGTCGTTGTTTGTGAATGCGGCAGCGTGGGGTTTGTTGGTTACCGGTAAATTAACGTCTGCCACGAATGAACAGAATTTGGGTATGGCGTTGACCCGTATTATCGGCAAAGGCGGCGAACCGGTGATTCGCAAAGGCGTGGATTATGCAATGCGGTTGTTGGGCAAGCAGTTTGTTACCGGACAAACCATTGAAGAGGCCTTGCAAAACGGCAAAGAGCGCGAAAAAGCGGGTTATCGTTTTTCTTTCGATATGTTGGGTGAGGCAGCGATGACGCAGGCGGATGCCGACCGTTATTATCAGGATTATGTGCGGGCGATTCATGCCATCGGTCAAGATTCGGGCGGTGCGGGCGTTTATGAAGGTAACGGTATTTCGGTGAAACTGTCGGCCATTCATCCGCGTTATGCACGCGCCCAACGCGGCCGCGTGATGGATGAATTATTGCCGCGTTTGAAGGCATTATTTTTATTTGCAAAACAATACGATATCGGCTTGAATATCGACGCCGAAGAAGCCAACCGCTTGGATTTGTCGCTGGATTTGATGGAAGCTTTGGTATCCGACCCGGAATTGGCAGGTTTTAACGGCATTGGTTTTGTGGTGCAGGCGTATCAGAAACGCTGCCCGTTTGTAATTGATTATTTAATTGATTTGGCGCGGCGAAACGGCCGGAAGTTGATGATACGGTTGGTTAAAGGGGCGTATTGGGACAGTGAAATCAAATGGGCGCAGGTAGACGGTTTGGATGGCTATCCCGTTTATACCCGCAAAGTGCATACCGATGTTTCCTATCTGGCTTGCGCACGCAAACTGTTGGCCGCACAAGATGCGGTTTTCCCACAATTTGCGACTCATAACGCCTATACCTTATCGGCCGTTTACCAAATGGGTGAGGGCAAGGATTATGAGTTCCAGTGTTTGCACGGCATGGGCGAAACCTTATACGACCAAGTGGTCGGCGCGAAAAACTTAGGCCGCCGTGTACGCATTTATGCACCGGTAGGCACGCATGAAACGCTGTTGGCTTATTTGGTGCGCCGTTTATTGGAAAACGGAGCAAACTCGTCGTTTGTGAACCAGATTGTGGATGAAAAAGTCAGTATTGACGATTTAATCAAATGCCCGCTAGATGCAGCCGCACAAACTCAAGGCAAAATGCATGCGGCTTTACCACTGCCGCGCCATCTGTATGGTTCGGGCCGTCTGAATTCATACGGCTTGGATTTGAGTAATGAGTCGGTATTGCAAAAGCTCGAAGAAGAAATGAACGCCGCCGCTCAGCAAAACTTTCAGACGGCCTCAATCACTGCTGCCACGATTCAAAGCGATGAGCCGCATCCGGTTTTGAGTCCGGCCAATCATAATGATGTAGTCGGGACGGTAGCTTTTATTCAGACGGCCTCTATTGCCGATGTGGTTGCGGCAGCCAAGCAGGCCGAACAGGCATGGGCGGCTAAGCAGCCGTCTGAAAGGGCGGAATGTTTGCGCCGTTTCGCGGATTTGTTGGAAGAACATATGCCGCAGTTGATGATGTTGGCCGTGCGCGAAGCCGGCAAAACCTTGAATAACGCTATTGCCGAAGTGCGCGAAGCGGTGGATTTTTGCCGTTATTATGCCGATGAAGCGGAAACCACATGCGCCGCTAGAGCACCGGTCGGCACTGTAGTGGCGATTAGCCCGTGGAATTTTCCGTTGGCCATTTTTGTGGGTGAAATCACGGCTGCGTTGGCAGTCGGCAATACCGTGATTGCCAAGCCTGCCGAACAGACCAGTTTAATCGCCCATTATGCGGTACGCCTATTGCATGAGGCCGGTGTGCCGGAAAATGTTTTGCAGTTGGTATTGGGTGCAGGGGAGGCAGGTGCCGCTTTAACGCAAGATACGCGCATCAATGGCGTGGTGTTTACCGGTTCTACCGAAGTGGCCAAACTGATTAATCAGACTCTAAGCAAACGTACCGATTCTCCCGTTTTGATTGCCGAAACAGGTGGGATGAACGCCATGATTGTCGATAGCACCGCCCTAGCCGAACAGGTGTGTGTCGATGTATTGAATTCGGCTTTTGATAGTGCCGGACAACGGTGTTCCGCTTTGCGTATTTTGTGCGTACAGGAAGAAGTGGCCGATCATATGATTGATATGATTAAAGGGGCGATGAATGAATTGGTGGTTGGTGATCCAATTAAATTGGCGACCGATGTCGGCCCGGTAATTGACGAAGAAGCCCAACAAAACCTATTGGCACACATTAATAAAATGAAAGGGATTGCCAAGTCTTATCATGAAATCAGGCCGTCTGCAACCGGTAAGAAAGGCACTTTTGTTGCCCCTGTTTTATTCGAGCTGAATGATCTCAATGAATTACAACGCGAAGTGTTCGGCCCTGTATTGCATGTTGTCCGCTATCGGGCACATGAGCTAGACGGATTGATTCGACAAATCAACAGTAAAGGCTATGCGCTGACACACGGTATTCATAGCCGTATCGACGATACCATCCGCCATATTTCCAGCCGTATCGAAGCGGGTAATATTTATGTAAACCGTAATATTGTCGGTGCCGTTGTCGGTGTACAACCTTTCGGCGGGCATGGCTTGTCGGGTACGGGGCCTAAGGCCGGCGGGGCGTTGTATCTTCAAAAACTCAGTCGGGGCGCATGGCGGATACCTGAATTAAGCAAACAGGGGCAGGCCGATGAGAGCAAGTTGGCCGTTTTAGACAAACTGATGCGGCAAATGGGGTTTGATCATGATGCACAAGTGCGCTTGGGCGGTGTGATAGGGCAGGCGCGCATACACACTTTGCGCGGTGCCGAAGCTTTATTGCCCGGCCCGACCGGCGAGCGTAATACCGTCGTTTGGCGTGCACCGGAAAAAGTACGCTTGTATGGCGGTCGCTTAGAGCAGGCTTTTGCCGCTCTTATCCAAATTGCCGCTGCAGGCTCGTCTGTTATCGTGGTGCCGGAACATCCGTTGGCCATTTGGCAGGAACATTCAGACGGCCTGATTGAAGTCAGCAACCGTAAAATACCTGAAAGCACTGCTTATTGGATTGCATTGGAACAGCCCGGAGTCGAACTGAAGCAACAGGCTGCGCTGCAAGATGGTGCGATTATTAAAATCATCCATGCGGCTGATCATTTGGATATTTTACAAATTTTTGAAGAGATTAGCGTTAGCGTCAATACTACGGCGGCAGGCGGTAATGCCAGCCTGATGGCGATGGCCGATAGTTAATTAATTGTTATCGTGTTGTTCATGTATAAGCAATAGGCCGTCTGAAAAGTGATCTGACCCCCAAATCTTGGACAAACATAAAAGCCTTTTCAGGCTGCCTTTTCGAGCTGGGTTCTGTATGCCACGGGACTCAGCTTTTTCAATTTCAAACTACATCTGTCATGATTGTAGTACCGGATATAGTCGTCTATTGTCTGCATCAGCTCTGTTGTCGAAAGTCTGCCTTCCTGATAAAAGCATTCCGTCTTCAGTATCGCAAAGAAGCTTTCCATCGGTGCATTATCCCAACAATTGCCTTTACGCGACATACTCTTCACTATACCGTGTTCCGCCAACGTACGGCGGTAGGCTTCCGTACGGTACAACACACCTTGATCGGAATGCAGCAGCACTTTATCTGTCTTTGTCAGCTTACAAACCGCATCATTCAGCATTCTTTCCACCATCTCGCTGTTCGGGCGGCGGCTCATTGAGTAAGCGACGATTTCCCGGTTAAATACATCCAATATCGGTGACAGATACAGTTTACCGTTGCTACACTTGAATTCGGTGGCATCAGTCAGCCATTTCTCATTGGGTTTTTGCGCCTCAAAGCGGCGGTTCAGAATATTATCCGACGGTTCGCCCATTGCCGGGTGACGGTAGGCTTTTTTCGGACGCACTTTAGCTTTCAATTGCAACAGTTTCATCAAACGGGCAACCTTTTTCTTATTCCATGACAAAGTGGCGGCAATCCGCCTGTATCCGTAACGCCCTTGATGGCGGGCATAAACTTCGGCAACGGTAGCTTTGTCCTGTTCGTCCGGGTCGGGTCGGCCGTGGTGGTAATAAAAGCTGCTTTTGGGCAGTGCAGCACTGTGCAGCAGGTATTTAAGCGGATATTTGGCCCTCAGTGCTTGGACGGCTTCGCTTTTTTGGCGGCCGCTTCTTTCTGCCTGAGGGCTTTTAATTCCTTTAGATAGTCGTTCTCCGCCCGCATATAGCGTAACTCTTCGATCAGTTCCGCCTGTGTTTTTTCGTGGTCGGGTTTATCGACGATAAAGGGGTTTTTACGTTTGATGGTCATAATGGCCTGCGGATGCTCCAGTGCGCGGATGCCGCCTTGGTTGTATGCGGCTATCCAACGGCGTAAATGGGTACGGGAAATATTAAAGTGATCGGCGGTACGCTGTTGGCTGCGTACGCGCTGATAATATTGTACGGCTTGGTATTTAAAGTCTAATGTATATTTGCTCATAAGAAAACTGCACCTTAATGGGTTGGAGGGGTGTCCAACTTTTGGGGTGCAGTTCAAACATTTCAGACGGCCTATCGGTTTTTATCCGAATCGAAGCGATAGTCAGAGAATTGAATATTTAGATTTAAATGTTTTCTATTACAAAGCAACTCTATTGCAAGGTGAAGCATCGGTAAAACCGCATAATGTTTATTGCCTGAAAAAATAGTCTGTTAGCAAATGAAAATAGGTTTTTCTGATAAAAAAGCTTGCATGGGTAGGCCGATTCTGATTTAATACGACTCTCTTTGAGTAAGGCCAGATAGCTCAGTCGGTAGAGCAACGGATTGAAAATCCGTGTGTCGGCGGTTCGATCCCGCCTCTGGCCACCAATTAACCGCTAAACAGCGGTTATTTTTTTTATCTGTTGTTTTTCAGTCGAATAAAATATCTAAACATTATATTTACATATAGGCCGGGGTAGGTTTGCCCGGCCTGTTCGCTTATAATGACATGGTTTTTACAAAAGTATTATCTTTTGTTTATCAAAATATAACATTACGGGATTATTGCTGATTAAACGGTTGATACCGTTTCAGAGGCAAATTTGATAATAAATGACTCAACAACCGCATAGTTCGGATTGTCACGCAGGAGTTAAAAAATGAGTGTCGGCATATTAAGAGTGTTGGTGCAAAGTAAGTTAATCGACAGTAGTCAGGTCGAGCATTATCAAAATGTATTAAAGTCTAATAAATCGATTCTTCCTTTGCTGTTTGAAGAAAATGTGATCACCCCAAAAGCCTTGGGCGAATTGCTGGCCAAGGTATTCAGTTATCCTCTTTTGGATTTGAGCCATTATCCACGTACTAATATCGTACCGGATGTGCTTACTGAAGAACAAATGTTACAAAGCCGCTGTGTACCTATTTTCCAGCGGGGGCAAAAAGTTTATTTCGCTGTTTCTGATCCTACTCAAATTCAAAACTTTCAAAAGATTGGCTTTTCTTCTGGTGTTTCTATTGAACTGGTGATTGTTCGTGAAGACCAGTTGAATACTTTACTCGAATGGTTGGGGCAGCGTTCCACCTCCATTTTGAATGAAATGAGCAAAGAGCATGAGGCTGCGGCAGCCGCCCAAGCTTTGTTTATCGATAATGAAGAGGCGGAAGACGGCCCGATTCCGCGTTTTATCCATAAAACCTTATCAGACGCACTCAATGCGGGCGCTTCCGATATCCACTTTGAATTCTATGAGCAAATGGCACGCGTACGCTTCCGTGTTGACGGACAATTACGCGAGGTTGTTCAACCGCCCGTAGCCGTGCGCGGACAGCTGGCGTCGCGGATTAAAGTAATGGCGCGTTTGGATATTTCCGAAAAACGGGTACCGCAAGACGGCCGTATCCAAATTGCATTCCATAAACACGGCCGGCCGATTGATTTCCGTGTCAGTACCTTGCCGACTTTGTTCGGTGAAAAAGTGGTGATGCGTATTTTGAATTCCGATGCCGGTTCGTTGAATATCGACCAACTCGGATTCGAGCCGTTCCAAAAAGAAATGCTGCTGGAAGCGATTCACCGCCCTTACGGCATGGTATTGGTAACCGGCCCGACGGGTTCGGGTAAAACGGTATCGCTTTATACCTGTTTGAATATTCTGAATACCGAAAGTGTGAATATTTCCACTGCGGAAGATCCGGCCGAGATTAATTTGCCCGGTATCAATCAGGTGAACGTAAACGATAAGCAGGGCTTGACCTTTGCCGCCGCTTTGAAATCCTTTCTCCGTCAGGATCCCGATATCATCATGGTGGGTGAGATTCGTGATTTGGAAACTGCCGATATCGCCATTAAAGCGGCACAAACCGGTCATATGGTGTTCTCGACCCTGCATACCAATAACGCACCGGCAACTTTGTCGCGTATGTTGAATATGGGCGTGGCGCCGTTTAATATTGCCAGCTCGGTCAGTCTGATTATGGCGCAACGGCTATTGCGAAGGTTGTGTCCGACTTGTAAAGCACCGATGGAGCGTCCGCCGGAATATGCGTTGAAAAAAGCCGGTTTTACCGATGAAGATTTGGCCAAAGATTGGACCATGTACCGTGCCGTCGGTTGCGATAGTTGCCGTGGCAAGGGTTATAAAGGCCGTGCCGGTATTTATGAAGTGATGCCGATAAGCGAGGAAATGCAGCGCGTCATTATGGAAAACGGCACTGAAGTAGATATTATGAATATGGCCTATAAAGAAGGCATGGTCGATTTGCGCCGTGCCGGTTTGCTGAAGGTGATGCAGGGGATTACTTCTTTGGAAGAAGTTCTGGCACATACTAACGATTAATCAAAACGAATTTGTATCAAACCATATTTTTTAAGGGGTAAACATGAGTAAGATCACAACAGGCGGGCGTTCTGCCAAATCTATAAAAAAAGATAAGGGTGTCCGCTTTTCTTTTGAAGGCCGCAATATCGAAACCGAGCAAATGGTACGCGGTGAAGTGGTAGCCAAAAACGAAGAAGAAGCACGCAAGAAGATCCAACGTCGGGGAATCAAACCGCTGCGTGTCAGCAAAGTCAAAGCGGTACGCAAAAAACGGATTACACAACAAGATATCACTGTATTTACCCGCCAATTGGCAACCATGATGAAAGCCGGTTTGCCATTAATGCAGGCATTTGAAATCGTGGCCAAAGGGCATTCGAATCCATCTATGACTCAAATGCTGATGGAAATTCGGGCTGATGTGGAGCAGGGTAGTGCATTGGGTAAGGCTTTTGGTAAACACCCTAAATATTTCGACCGCTTTTATTGCAATCTGATTGCTGCCGGTGAAGCAGGCGGTGTACTGGAAACCTTATTGGATAAATTGGCTGTTTACAAAGAAAAAACCCAAGCCATTAAGAAGAAAGTTAAAAGTGCGCTGACCTATCCGATTGCCATTATTGTGGTTGCCATTGTGTTGGTATTTATTATGATGGTATTTGTATTGCCGGCCTTTGGTCAGGTATACAGCAGCATGGGCGCTGAACTACCGGGATTGACACAAATTGTCATGAGCATATCGGATTTTTTTGTTGAATATGCTTGGGTGATTGTTGTGGGTACGGTTGCATTGTGTTACGCAGCGTTCCAATGGTATAAAAAATCACCGGCATTACAAAAACGTGTCGATGCCGTATTGTTAAAATTACCTATTTTCGGGCCGATTGTAAAAAAAGCCACTATTGCGCGTTGGGCGAGAACAACATCTACTCTGTTTGCCGCCGGTGTGCCTTTGGTTGAGGTGTTGGATTCGGTATCCGGTGCGGCGGGTAATATTCTTTATGAAGAAGCCACTCAGGATATCCGTGCAAAAGTGACACAAGGCTTATCGCTTACTTCCAGTATGCAGGGTACGGAAATGTTCCCCAATATGGTGCTTCAAATGGCATCTATCGGGGAGGAATCCGGCTCTCTGGATGATATGTTGAACAAATCTGCCGAATTTTATGAAGATGAAGTAGATAATGCGGTTGCACAGTTATCTTCATTGATGGAGCCGATTATTATGGTGGTGCTCGGTTCGATTATCGGGGTGATTTTGGTTGCCATGTATCTGCCGCTGTTTAACTTGGGTAATGTGGTGGGTTGATATATGCTACAAGCTTTTAATGAGCTGGCACCGTTTGCGGTGCCACTTTCTATATTATTCGGTTTATTGGTCGGCAGTTTTTTAAATGTGGTGATTTACCGTGTGCCAGTGATGATGGAACGCAGTTGGACTGTATTTGCCAAAGAACATCTCGGTATGCAAGCAACAGAAGAAGAACTACGGCCGTTTAATTTAATCAAACCCGATTCCCGTTGCCCGAAATGTGAAAGCCCGGTAAAGCCTTGGCAGAATATTCCTGTTATCAGTTATTTGCTGCTGCGCGGTCGGTGTGGAACATGCAAAACACCGATTAGCAAACGTTATCCGGCCATAGAGTTATTGACGGCATTGCTATTCGGCATTGTTGCTTGGCGTTATGGTTGGAGCATGCTGACATTAGGCGGGTTGCTTTTCACTGCCATGCTGGTGGCGTTAACTTTTATTGATGCCGATACGCAATATTTGCCCGATCAATTAACTTTGCCGTTGATATGGATTGGATTGCTGTTTAACTTAAATGGTGCTTTCGTACCACTTTATTCGGCGGTGCTGGGTGCGTTTTGGGGCTATATGGCTTTATGGCTGTTGTGTTATGTCTATAAACTTTTGACCGGCAAAATTGGTATGGGTGGCGGTGATTTTAAATTACTGGCTGCTTTGGGTGCCTGGCTCGGCATCGGTATTTTGCCGGTATTGGTTTTTATGTCGGCATTTATCGGTATAATCATGGCTGTGATTATGAAGGTGGCTAAAGGTCAGCAGTTTGCATTCGGTCCCAGCTTGGCGATTACCGGGTGGATTGTTTTTGTTGCTAATAACGAAGTAACGGCTTTGGTTCGGTGGTGGTTGAACAGTTCGGGATTTTAATATGGCATATTGGGTAGGGTTAACCGGTGGAATAGGCAGCGGTAAATCACAAGTTGCGGCGGCTTTTGCCGATGCCGGCGTACCTGTTATTGATGCCGATGTGATTAGCCGTGGTTTAACCGCTGATAACGGCAAGGCCTTGCCAGAAATCCGAAAACAGTTCGGCGCTGGTGTTTTTGATCAAGAAGGCCGCCTGAACCGTGCACAATTGCGTGATTTGGTTTTCAGACGGCCTGAAGCCAAACAGCAGTTGGAAGCCTTAATGTTTCCTCTGATTTTGTCGGAAATAAAAACACAACAGCAAAAGTATGCACAGGCGGTTTATGGTGTGATAGATATACCGTTATTGATTGAACGGCCTGAATTTATGGCTTTGATCAGCCGTGTTGCGGTTGTTGATACGTCGGAGCAAAACCAAATCGATCGGGTGCGTCGCCGCAGTAGTCTTGAAGATACCGAAATAAGGCGTATTATGGCATCACAGGCATCGCGTAAAGAAAGATTATTGGTTGCCGATGATGTATTGCCGAATAACGGTACGGTTCAAGCGTTGGTAGACAAAGTCGGTAGGTTGCACCGTTATTATCAGGCGCGGTTTTTATATTTATCCAGAGTAAATCCATGATTCGTTTCGAGCATCCGCTTTCCGAGCGGGTACGCAGTTTTTTGCGTATAGAGCATCTGTTTAACCGTTTCCATTCCGAAAGCGAGCGGAGGGATAACAGTCCGTGGCCGCACCATCTGGCTTTATTTTCCCTGTTTGAAATTATGGAATGTGCCGGGCGGGCGGAGTTAAAGCTGGATATTTTGCAAGAATTGGAGCGGCAGAAACAGCTTTTATCCGATAGCCGTTTTCAAAGTGAATCGCCGGTCATTACAAAAGAGCGGTTACAGGAAGTGGCCGAAAATTTGCAGGGGGTACAGCAGAAATTCGGACAGCATTTGCGCGAAAACGATTGGCTGATGGCGATTAAGCAGCGAATGATGGTGCCGGGCGGAACCAGCCCGTTTGATCTGTCTTCCTATTATTTCTGGCAGCAGTTGCCATGTGAACATCGATTACAGGATTTACAGCGGTGGATTGCCACCTTATTGCCGACTCGTGAGGCGATTCGTGTATTATTGGATATTTTGAGAGCCAATACCCGTGCAGTGGATTGCGTGGCACAAACGGGTAATTATCAAAGAAACAGCTTGGCTCAGAATATCCACATGCTAACAATTGAGGTGGGCATCGAATATAAGGCATTGCCGGAAGTTTCTGCTAATAAATACATTACCCACATTCGTTTTTTGGAAGCTTCTCAGGAACATGCGCGTGGTAAACAGCTAACGCATGATGTGCCGTTCCAACTCATTATGTGTAGTTTTGATCCGATTTTAGAATAGAAAATGGACCGTCAAAAAATGAAAGTTACCTGCCCGACTTGCCGTAAACAGACAGAATGGCATCCGGATAACCCGTTTCGGCCGTTTTGTAGCGAGCGGTGTAAATTGATTGATTTGGGCGCATGGGTGGATGAAAAATTTGCGATAGAGGCACAAGAAGATTTGCAGGATTTATCGCCGTATCAACAATAAAAGATTGAGTGGCATATGCCGTTAACGACTATTTTGATAATAGGCCGTCTGAAATCTGCAGACGGCTATTTTTATGGTTTGTTTATAACAAAATTTCCGTGTTTATTCGGCATAAAATATCAGCCATATCTGTCGGGAGTATGGCTAATGCCTGTTGCCGGATGGGTTTGGGAATAGGGTAATAAAAGGCTTCGGCAATGCTACCGGCAATGGCGGCAAGGGTATCGCTGTCGCCGCCTAAAGAAACAGCCAAGCGGATGGCATGTTCGAAACCACTACTTTCTAAAAATGCCGTTAGTGCTTGGGGTACTGATTCGGCGCAACGTGTGGTAAAGGTATAAGAAGGCCGGATTTCATCGCAAGTAAAATTTAAAGCATAACCGAAAGAGCGCATAATTTTTTCCCGGATACATTCTTTATCATAGCCTGACCGAGCCCAAAAAATGGCTGCCGCTACAGCTTGTGCACCCTTAATACCTTCGGGGTGGTTATGGGTGATTTCCGCCGAAGCCCGTGCATAGGCAAGTGTCGCTTCCAGTGTGTCAAACATCCAGCCGACAGCCGATACCCGCATAGCGGAACCGTTGCCCCAACTATTATAAGGTTGCGGATGTTCCTGCCATATCCAGCGGTTAAACGCTTCCCCGTATTTTCCGGCAGGATTCGGATAACGGCGGCACCATTTTTGCATGATTTCGGTAAGATTGGCATGACAACCCGATAGCACCCACTCGGCAACCGCAACGGTACAGACGGTATCGTCGGTGAAGTTGCTTTCGGGGGTAAATAGTGTGAAGTCTGTGCTTTTATGATTGGCGGTTTCAAAACGGGAACCGACAATATCACCAATTGCAGCGCCTAACATATCGATATCCTTTTGCCGGTGGATACAATAGTATAATGAAATCAGGGGAATATTTGGATTATTGTAACACTGTGGCGATAGAAACAAACGATATTTCGAGTATGTGGAATATTAGCGGCATCACAATATTTTATTTGAATGTATTGAAAAGGCCGTCTGAAAAGTTTCAGACGGCCTAATATATGAATAAATAATCGGTTTAATTTCTTCCCGGTACGGTACCCATACGTTGTTTTAACGAGGTTTGCGGTTCGTTAAACAGGCTAGCGTAATAAGTGGCATTGGTCATCACTTTTTTCACATAATCGCGGGTTTCGTCAAAGGGAATGGTTTCGGCATAAATTGCGCCTTCAAGTGGTACGGAAGCCTGCCAATTGCGTGCACGGCCGGGGCCTGCGTTATAGCCTGCCGTTGCCATTACTTCATTATTTTGCAAGCGTCTTTTGGCGTCGGCCATATACCATGTTCCCATACGGATATTGCCGTCCATCGTATATAACTCACTGCTGCTCATGCCGATTTTGCGTGCGATATCGCGGGCAGTAGCCGGCATTACCTGCATTAGACCTTGGGCGCCGGCGCTGGATTTCGCACCGAGCATAAAGCGGCTTTCTTGGCGGATTAAGCCGTATACCCATGCGGGATCGATGCCGACTTGGTTGGCATGACGGACAGTCAGGTCTTTGAAGGGCGAAATATAGCGCAGATTGTAGTTCAGTTTATTGTCGGTACGCTCTGCACTGTTAACGGCCATTTCATAGAATTGATTGTCGAAAGCCAGTTGGGCGGCGGTTAGTAATAAATCTTCATTTGCGCCGCGGGTGGCATAACGCCATTCGGCTTGTGCCTGGCGGCGCATTTGCCAATCACCGCTGTTTTGGCTGGCTTTAAATAAAGATAACGCACGGGAAATCATGCCGTTTTGGGCAAGGCGGGCAACTTCGTTTTTAGAAGCATTACCGACATTGTTGCGGGTGCTGACCCGTTTGCCTAATTCTTCGGTAGAAAGTAAGGCATAAAAATTACGGCCGGAAGCGGCGGCTTTTTCATACAGGCCGCGTGCTTTGGAACGGTTGCCTTGTGCGGTATAGCTGCGAGCCAGCCAATATTGCCAAGTGGGGCTGTTTTTTAAGTCGGCGGGCATGCTTTCGATAATATCGGCCAAATCATTCCAGCGTTGCAAACGCAAAGCAGAGCGTGCATACCACTCGAACTGCTCATCGCTCAGCTGACTGCGGTCGGCACGGCTGTAATATTGGAAAGCGGTCGACATATTTTGTTGCAGCGCTTGCGCATGCCCTAATACGCCCCATGCGAAGCCGATTTGTTCGCGTGTCAGGTCGCCTGCCATGCTTTCTAATCGGCCTGCAGAGCTGGTTTGTTTTTTAGATTTATTGCCGATCACATTGATCAGGCTATATTCCTGTGCGCCTTGTCCGCCGCCGTTAAAGGGGCTGCCAAGTGCAGCGGCCAAGTTGCGGGCATCGGTGATTTGGTTGTTGCTGATTAATCCGCGTACGCGGCGCCATGCGTCTTGGCTATTCAGACGGCCGGATGCGGCGGCATTTTCGATAAGCCGGGTACAACCTTGCGGCAAACGTCCGATTTCTCTCACCAATTTTTGTGCTAATCCGCTGCCGTTGCCACCTGCTTCGGCATAGCATTGTACTTCTTGTGCGCGGCCGTCTTTATCGAGTTTGGCGTATTGTTGGTTGAATTGCTGCCACTGTCCCCGTCTACCTAAGCTTTTCAGCCATTCGTTACGAACGTTTTCCACCATAGCGCTGTCGGCGGTTTGACCGAGGAATTGTGCCGGCAGCATATCGTCGTTTTGTTTGGCTGCGGCCAGTGCGCTTTGATAAAAATTGTAATCGGATAAAACTTTGGCAGGTGTTTCGGCCACTTGGGTGGAAAGGTGTGCGCCGTCGCTGCGTTTAATCGGTTCTACGGGCTGTTCTTGTTGTGAA
Organism: Neisseria montereyensis; assembly: GCF_024834045.1. Lineage (GTDB taxonomy): Bacteria > Pseudomonadota > Gammaproteobacteria > Burkholderiales > Neisseriaceae > Neisseria > Neisseria montereyensis. The sequence continues at coordinate 100,649 of NZ_JANUXW010000006.1, read as the reverse complement.
GAACAGGCGGCTAAAACTGCGATGGTTAGGGCGGAAAGGGTATAGTTGAGCGTGCGTTGCAACGTCATAATGACAGCCTTCAATTTTATTCTTGAAAAGATTTGATTCTAAACGATTAGCGTGGAAATGGGGGATGAAAACGAAATCTTTACATTTCCATATGGCCTAATCATTGTTTTTCATAGTGTATCGGGGGCTAGGCCGCCTGAAAGTTTGTTTCAGACGGCCATGATGATATGAGTATGCAAGGTTATTTAAAGCCGGGTTTATTTCTATCGCCGGCAGCCAGTGCATGTGAAACCGCTTCTCGGTCTTGTTGTTCGCGTTGGAGTAACAGGCTGCTTTGCACATAATCCAAGTGTTTATAAGCCGCCTGCATGGCTGCTTCGGCATTTTGTTGGCGGATGGCGGCAAAAATCGCTTCATGCTGCGTAGTAAGCTGCATATGGATGTCGGATACACCGAACATATTGCCCAGATTGCGTTTGGTTTGGCTGGTCAGTAAACGTAACAGGCCGTCTGAAAGGCGGGTAAACAAAATATTGTGTGCCGCTTCGGCAACGGTTTGGTGAAAGGCCACATCTGCTGCCGATTGTTGGTCGAGATCGTTATGGGCATAGGCTTCTTTTAATTTATCCAACCACATTTTCATCCGTTCCAAGTCTGCTTCGGTGCGTCTTTGGGCGGCTAGGGCGGCTAACATACCTTCGATGCCGCGACGGAAATCCAGCACTTCGTTTTCCATACCTTGATGTTCGTCAATCAAGTCTTCCCAACCATAGTGAAAATTTTTTTCAACACTGCCGGAAACATAGTGTCCGTCACCTTGGCGCGTATGCAGCATGCCGCGTACGGCCAAAATGCGCAATGCGGAACGAACCGATTGGCGGGAAACATCAAATTCTGCTGCCAACATCCGTTCGGGCGGTAATTTGCTGCCAATCGGATACACATTTTGTAAAATTCTTTCTTCCAAAATAGAAGCGATTTGCATGCCGATTCCGGGCACTCTGATATTGGTGGTAGCGGGTTGGTTGATATTCATACTTTAATTATATCCTGTTGTATAGCCCGTAAAAATAACGGAAATATTTGATAACAGCACAATTTTTTTGAAATATTTATTTATTATTAAATTTTTTCTTGGCAAAGTGGTGAAAATAGATGCCAAGCCATTCTACCGTAATATTTTTTTCGCTCGAATGAAAATTAATGTGCTATACAGCCGATTTATTTTATTAACAATACTTGACCGTCTACACGTCATTACGTAAAGTAAAGTATCTTAACAAAATTGGTCTGACCAATTAACCGGAAAATAGTATAAAAATACAAGAAACACAACCATTACTTTACCGATCACCTCTTTGTTTGTGTCGTGTGGTGTGTGTTGAACGGTATTTTCGACGGCAATATGTTTGGTCGGGCTATAACAAAATACCGTGCATTACAAAATAATTGGGGTCGGTCACAAACTACATTCCATTTAAGCCTGCTGCAAAAACACTGTACCAATTGGTTGCGGTAAAGACAGCAAAGGCACTAACCGCATTTTTCAGATGGCTTCGGCCGGATTTAGAGGCCGTCTGAAAACATCATACTGTTTCGAAAAAATAGAACGGAGCATTTGATAAGAAACGGCAGAGATAGGGCTGTTACGCTATCTTTTACCTGTATTTTCAACGTTATTCCGTTGGTATCCGTTTTCTTCGTAATACGGCTGCCACCGGATAACGGTACAGCGGGTAGGAAGCTTTTCCGCCTTTCGTCGGCCAACCAAATAACTCATCTTACTTAGGAGCGATTTAATGAGTTTACTTAACACTTTTTTGGCGCTGTTGCCGATTCTGACGGTATTTATACTGTTGGTCGTCATGCGTTTACCCGCCAAAGTTTCGATGTTGGCCGCCTATGTGGTTACGGCATTGCTGGCTTTGTTCGCCTGGCATGCGGCATTACCTACCGTGGCTGCGGCTACGGTTAATGGTGTAATTGTTGCATTAACCATTTTGTATATTGTATTCGGCGCGATTTTGATGCTGAATACCTTGAAGGAAAGTGGTGCCTTGAAATCTATCCGTCGGGGCTTTACCGATATCTCACCCGACCGCCGTGTGCAAGTGATTATTGCCGCATGGTTGTTCGGTTCGTTGATTGAAGGTTCGTCCGGTTTCGGCACGCCGTCTGCGGTTGTGGCGCCATTGCTTTTGGCATTGGGTTTCCCTGCGATGGCTGCGGTGATGTCGGTATTGGTGATTCAATCTACGCCCGTATCGTTCGGTGCGGTAGGTACGCCGTTACTATTGGGCGTGAATTCCGGTATTAGCAATAAAGCTTTCGTGGCCAATGCCATTGCCCCTGCTTCGGTAGAACAATATCTGTTGCAGATTACCGGTAATGTCGGTTTGCTGCATGCTTTAATCGGTTTCTTGATTCCGTTGATTCTTAGCGGTATGTTGACCCGATTCTTTGGTGAAAAACGTTCGTTTGCCGAAGGTTTGAAAGCATGGAAATTCGCTTTGTTTGCGGGTATTGCATTCACCGTGCCTTATTTCTTGGTTGCCCGTTTCTTAGGCCCTGAATTCCCTTCTTTGGTAGGTGGCTTTATCGGTCTGCTGTTGGTGGTTCCTGCTGCCAGACGCGGTTTGTTTATGCCGAAAGAGGTTTTTGATTTCCCTGCAAGCAATAAATGGGATCCGCTGTGGACCGGTACCTTACAAGCTGATAACAGCAATGATGAAAATCAGCCGACTTTCTCAGTAGTCCGCGCGTTTTCACCCTATGTGATCGTGATTGTATTGTTGGTGTTAACCCGTATTATCGCCCCGCTGAAAGCGTTCTTGGTTGGCGATATGACTACCATTAAATTGGTGAATCTGTTCGGTACGCAAATATCCAGCAAAATCCAATTCGGCTATTCGCCCGGTACGATTCTGATTTTGGTTTCCATCGCCTGTATTTTCATTTTCAAAATGGATATGAAAAACTTCAAACGCGGTTGGGGTGATGCCGGTAAAACATTGATTGCCGCCGCACCGGCATTGTTCTTCGCCGTGCCGATGGTTCAAGTGTTTATTAACTCGCAATCTGCCGATATGGAAGCATTGAACGCCTTGCCGTCTATGCCTATGGTTCTGGCACAAAATGCTGCTTTAGCCTTTGAAAGCTTTTGGCCGAATGTGTCGCCGTGGATTGGTGCTTTGGGTGCGTTTATTGCCGGTTCGAATACCATTAGTAATATGATGTTCTCTTACTTCCAGTTCTCAACTGCACAACAAATCGGATTGAATGCAGATTTATCTTCTATTGTTGTGGCTGCTCAGGCTATTGGTGGTGCGGCCGGTAATATGATTTCCGTACATAACGTGGTAGCGGCTGCCGCCGTGGTCGGTTTATTGAACCGTGAGGGTGAAGTACTCCGTAAAACGCTGATTCCGATGACCTACTATGTGATTCAGGCCGGTTTCTTGGCACAAGCGTTGATTACCGGTGCCATCGGTTGGTGGATTGTGGCCGTTGCCTTCCCGTTGGTATTCTTTGCCCTGATGTCTGCGTTTAAAGGCAAGCATGCTTAATTTGATTTAGGTTGTAGCCATTACTCAATCCCCGAATAGTTTGAACTATTCGGGGATTTTGCATGAAGGCTAATCAAGCATAGGCCGTCTGAAAATGATATATATAATGAAAAGAATAAATAAAGTCAGGATGGGCTTATTGGTTTTTTTGTAAGGCTGATAATTGATATAACAATTTAAATACAGTGACGGCAAGATAAAAAATAAGGACGGCATAAAATCCGCCCTTTATTAAATTAATTTAGGTATTGATTCTAATATAGAAAGTATTGTAGTTGAATAAGGGTTAATTACAGAATTTGGCAACATCAGCGTCGTATCGTGCAATAAAGGCCTCACGGTTACCGATTCGCGCGGTTTCGGCGAATTGTCGGTTCATACGGGCGATTTTACAGTTTTCTACTTTTTGCTGGCGGTTTTGTTCTTCGACTTTTTTATTTTGTTCTTCAACTTTTTTATTTTCTGCCGAAATGGCATCGTTGAGCTGTTTTTGCTTATCGGCCAAAGAGCCAGGCTCGGCTTCTTGTTGTGCATGTGCGATGGTGGGTTGGGTAACGGTACGGGTGCGTATATTGACGACACCCGAATTGTTGGGTTTTAAATTCAAAGGCACATCGGAATAATTGTTGCTGCCGTTTTGCCCTTTCCATGTATAAACCTGAGCGGTTGCAAAACTTGCAGATATGAACATGCCTGATATGAGTAGCGCTACTTGGGCAAAGCGGGTAATGTGCATAATATTATTCTTTCGATTTATATATTCGGATGGTTTGTATTGTACTGTTAAATTAAGTAAGTGTCATGATGCAGATAGAATTTTTATGATTTGAACCTTACTGCTTTTGCATTGTTGCAACGAATGCTGGGCAAGGCCTTTTTTCGTGTATGATTAAGATTAAAGATTATTTAGATAGACTAGCTAAAGTTTTATGAAACGTAATGCGGGATTATGTGGATAAAATAGCAATAGATATTGGGTAAATTAAATTTAAAAAGTTAAATAGTTGAGAAATAAAAAAATGGTAAAAAAAATCTTATTAAGTGCGTTATTGGTAATCGGTATAAATGGCTATTCACAGAGCCAAACAACAGAAAAAAACGAATCTATCATTCGTCAAAAAATTGGAGATAAATGGAGATTTGTTGATAAAACAGGGAAAGAAATCACACCTTTTAAATATGATATTGCTTCTAAGTTTTCAGAAGGTTTCGCAACAGTGAGATTAAATAATAAATGGGGTTTTGTTGATGAAACAGGAAAAGAAATCACACCTATTAAATATGATTCTGTTGAAAATTTTTCAGAAGGTTTAGCAAACGTTAAATTAAAAGGAAGATATGGTTTTATCGATAAAACAGGAAAAGAGGTTATTCCTGTTAAATATGAAAATAGATTTATGACCTTTAAAGAAGGATTGATTGCGGCCGAATTAAAAGGAAAATATGGTTTTTTGGATAGAACAGGAAAAGTAGTCATTCCTTTTAAATATGATATTGCTTTAGACTTTCATGAAGGTTTGGCAAGGGTTAAATTAAATGGAAAATGGGGGTTTATCAATAAAGAAGGAGAACTGGTGATTCCTTTTAAATCCTATGAAAGTGTTGAAGATTTTGCTGGAGGTGTAGCCGGTGTTCAATTAAAAGGAAAAAAAGGATTTATAGATAAAACAGGAAAAGAAATTACGCCTATTAAATATGATAGATATTGGGATTTTAAAGAAGGATTCGCAGGTGTATCGTTAAATGATAAGTGGGGGTTTATAGATCAAACCGGAAAAGAAGTTACACCGATTAAATATGATCATGTTCGGGACTTTAGCAATGGTGTAGCGGGTGTTAAATTAAATGGAAAGTTAGGTTTTATCGATAACACAGGACAAGAAATCATTCCGATTAAATATGATGATGGTTCTGATTTTTCTGAAGGTCTTGCAAGAGTTGAATTAAACGATAAATGGGGGGTTATAGATAAAACAGGAAAAGAAATAACGCCTTTAAAATATGATCATGTTTCGGACTTTTCCAAAGGCTTGGCAAGAGTTTCTTTAAATTGGAAACATGGTTTTATTGATAGAACGGGTAAGGAAATTATTCCTATAAATAAATATGATGAGATTGAAGATTTTGTTGAAGGTTTGGCAAGAGTTAAGTTAAATGGACAATATGGATTTATTGATGAAACCGGGAAAGAAGTGATTCCCTTAAAATATAGTGCTTGGGATTTTTCAGACGGGTTGGCGATGGTTGAATCCAATCTGAAAAGAGGCTATATCGATAGAACAGGAAAAGTGATTATTCCTTTCAAGTATGACTTTGGTTATAGTTTTTATGAAGGCTTTGCAAGAGTGGAATTAAATGGGAAATGGGGATTTATAGATAAAACAGGGAAAGAAATTACATCTTTAAAATACGATGATGCTTCAGATTTTTACGAAGGATTAGCCGCTGTAAGAGTTAAAGGAAAATGGGGCTTTATAGATAATAAAGGAGAAGAAGTAATTCCTATTAAATATGATAAGGTTTATGATTTTTCTAAAGGCTTAGCAAATGTGGAATTAAATGGAAAAAGTTTATACATAGATAAAACAGGTAAAGAGTTTTGGGAGTTTGCTACTGATGTAAAAGAATCAAGCAGAGATGACCATAAACATATGACAATTTATGTTAGATAAACCAGATTATGATGAAGAAAATAGGATATTACTTTTTTTTAACGGCTTTAATCAGCTTGTTGTGGGGGTGTGAATCAATACCTAAACAGGAAAATATAAGTGCAGAACATTTATTCGATGCTTATCAAGTAGGAGATAAATGGGGCGTTAAAGATGCTGATGGCAATGTGGTAGTACCTGCTGAATATGATAGTGTTTCAATATTCTTTGATGATGGTTTGGCAAGAGTTAGATTAAATGGAAAATATGGCTATTTTGACAAAAATGGCCGGCAAATTACTTTAATTAAGTATGATTTTTTGGATGGTTTTATCGAAGGTCTTTCAAAGGTTATGCTTGATGATAAATGGGGGTTTATTGATAAAAATGGTAAGGAAGTTATTCCTTTGAAGTACGATGATGCTTGGGAATTTACTGATGGGTTGGCGGCAGTCGAACTCAATAACAAATATGGATTTATTGATAAAGCCAATCAAGTCATTATTCCTTTCAAGTATGATTATGCTTGGGCGTTTAGGGAGGGATTGGCGGATGTTAAATTAAATAACAAATATGGATTTATCAATAAAGCCGATCAAGTTGTTATTCCTTTCAAATATGATGGTGCTTCAGGTTTTTTTGAGGGGCTGTCATCGGTTAAACTTAATGATAAATTTGGCTTTATCGATAAAACAGGAAAAGTAATCATACCTATCAAATATGATAAAGTTTTTATCTTTTTAAACGGTAAAGCGAAAGTAGAATTAAATGGCAAAAAAGGTTATGTCGATAAGAACGGCAGAGAATATTGGTGAGATTAAATTCAAACAATGAACCAACAGTATTAGCATATTATGCATAACCGGCAGTTAGTGGTTATTTACAGATTAAGTTAAGAGGAATAGCTGAAAGATAGCTTTCAGATAAATTTCAGAATATAACCTTTTATGAGTGAAGGTGTGTGGATGCGTTAAATCAAATGGCAAAGGAGGGTGTAGATCAAATTGATTTGCAGCGGATGGCTTATTTCCCAAGGATGGATTTTTTACATTGATGCCCACAAAAAAATACACGGAATAGGGCATCAATAGCTATTAAGCTGCAACTGATTTTGATACAATGCCGTGCATCTTGCACAAATTGAAAGCCTGAGCATCATGCGTATTGTAGAAAAAGCTTATACTTTTGACGATGTTTTGCTGGTTCCTGCACATTCCCAAGTGCTGCCGCGAGACGTTAAACTCCAAACCCCGCTGACACGCGAAATCACATTAAATATCCCCCTTCTTTCTGCCGCTATGGACACTGTAACCGAAGCCAAACTGGCCATTTCAATGGCTCAGGAAGGCGGTATCGGTATTATTCATAAGAATATGTCGGTAGAGAAACAAGCCAATGCCGTAGCGAAAGTGAAGCGTCATGAGAGCGGTATCGTGAAAGATCCCGTAACCATTGCGCCGGAAATGTTGATTCGCGAACTGGTGGAAATGCTGTCGAAGCGCAAACGCAAAATGTCCGGTTTGCCAGTGGTGGACAATGGTAAAGTGGTCGGCTTGGTCACCAACCGCGATTTGCGTTTTGAAAAACGCTTGGATCAGCCGGTTTCCGCCATTATGACCCCCCGCGACCGCTTGGTGACCGTGCCGGAAGGTACCAGTATCGACGATGCCCGCGATGTGATGCACGAGCATAAAGTCGAACGTGTATTGGTGGTTAACGATGCTTGGGAATTGAAAGGCCTGATTACCGTTAAAGATATTCTAAAAACCACAGAATTCCCGAATGCCAATAAAGATTCAGACGGCCGTTTGCGCGTTGGTGCCGCCGTCGGTGTCGGTGCGGATACTGATGAGCGTGTTAAAGCATTGGTTGAAGCCGGTGTGGATGTGTTGGTGGTGGATACCGCACACGGTCATAGCCAAGGTGTGCTTGACCGCGTACGTTGGGTAAAACAAAACTTCCCGGAAGTTCAAGTAATTGGCGGTAATATTGCCACGGCACAGGCTGCGCGTGATTTGGTAGCGGCCGGTGCGGATGCGGTGAAAGTGGGTATCGGCCCGGGCTCTATTTGTACAACCCGTATTGTGGCCGGTGTCGGTGTGCCGCAACTGACGGCGATTCACAATGTATCGGAAGCCTTGAAAGGTACGGGTGTGCCGATGATTGCCGACGGCGGTATCCGTTTTTCAGGCGATATTGCCAAAGCTCTGGCAGCCGGCGCTTCTTGTGTGATGTTGGGCGGTATGTTTGCCGGTACGGAAGAAGCACCGGGTGAAATCGAACTCTATCAAGGCCGTTCGTATAAATCTTATCGCGGCATGGGTTCGTTGGGCGCGATGAGTCAAGGTTCGTCCGACCGTTATTTCCAAGACAAAGAAGACAATGCCGATAAATATGTACCCGAAGGTATTGAAGGCCGTGTGCCGTATAAAGGGCCGATTGTTCAGATTATCCACCAATTAATGGGCGGTTTACGCTCAAGCATGGGTTATCTGGGCTGCGCGACTATTGCGGAAATGCATGAGAAAGCCGAATTCGTGGAAATTACATCGGCTGGTATGAGCGAATCACATGTTCACGACGTGCAGATTACCAAAGAAGCACCGAATTACCACCGTTAAATCATCAAGAAGGCCGTCTGAAAGTATTGTATTTTCAGACGGCCTTTTCAAGCGAATAATAAGATTCTGTTTATAGACGCTAAAATACAGTTTAAAAAGTATGATAATGGTTAAAGTAGGGTTGTTTATTGCTATTGTCATTTTGTAAGCCTTATTTTATTTTGGCAAACTTTTCATGATTTGTCGGGAAAATACTCGTTTCAGACGGCCTGAAACGATATAATCCGCCTCGACAGGCTGTTTTATATAGATAGTATTCATTTGGACTTATTAGGCCGTCTGAATATTATTGTTCATTTAGTTTATTTATTAAGAAAAATCAGGAGATTTCCATGAGCGCGATTGTTGACATTTTTGCCCGAGAAATTCTGGATTCACGCGGCAATCCCACCGTTGAGTGCGATGTGTTGTTAGAGTCCGGCGTGATGGGGCGTGCCGCCGTACCTTCCGGTGCTTCCACCGGCCAAAAAGAAGCGTTGGAACTGCGCGACGGTGATAAAAGCCGCTATTTGGGCAAAGGTGTTTTGCAGGCGGTGGAACATGTCAACAATGAAATCGCCCAAGCGTTGATCGGCTTGGATGCCTCCGAACAAAGTTATATTGACCAAGTGATGATTGAGCTGGACGGCACGGATAATAAAGGCCGCTTAGGTGCGAATGCGACTTTGGCTGTTTCTATGGCTGTTGCCCGTGCCGCTGCCGAAGATGCAGGTTTGCCGCTTTACCGTTATCTGGGCGGCGCCGGCCCGATGGCGATGCCGGTGCCGATGATGAACGTGATTAACGGCGGCGCACATGCCAACAACAGCTTGGATATCCAAGAATTTATGATTATGCCTGTTGGCGCAAAAAGCTTTCGCGAAGCATTGCGTTGTGGTGCCGAAGTATTTCACGCTTTGAAAAAATTATGCGACAGCAAAGGCTTTCCGACCACCGTGGGTGATGAAGGTGGTTTTGCGCCCAACCTCAACAGCCATGAAGAAGCTTTGCAATTGATGCAGGAAGCCGTTGCCGCTGCAGGCTATACGGTTGGCGAAGATGTCGTATTTGCTTTGGATTGCGCTTCCAGCGAATTTTATAAAGACGGCAAATATCATCTGAGTGCGGAAGGCTTGGCTTTAACCAGCGAAGAATTTGCCGATTATCTGGCTAAATTGGTGGATGCTTATCCGATTATCTCTATTGAAGACGGTATGGATGAAAACGATTTGGCCGGTTGGAAACACCTCACTGAAAAACTGGGCGGTAAAGTGCAATTGGTCGGCGATGATTTGTTTGTAACCAATCCTAAAATTTTGGCAGAAGGCATCGAGCAGGGTATTGCCAATGCTTTATTGGTTAAAGTGAATCAAATCGGTACCTTAAGCGAAACATTGAAAGCCGTTGAGTTGGCCAAACGCAACCGCTATACCAGCATTATGAGCCACCGTTCCGGTGAAACGGAAGACAGCACCATTGCCGACTTAGCCGTTGCCACCAATTGCATGCAGATTAAAACCGGTTCGTTGAGCCGTTCAGACCGCATGGCCAAATACAACCAATTGCTGCGGATTGAAGAAGAATTGGCCGAAGCCGCTTATTACCCCGGTAAAGCCGCTTTCTATCAATTAGGTAAATAAGGTAGGTAAAACTGATGAAGTGGGTCACTTTGGTTTTAATTGCTGCAATCGCATGGTTTCAATACAGCCTCTGGCTTTCTAAAGGCGGTTGGCGCGATATGTGGCGCCTGGAAGATCAAGTGGCGGAACAGGAAGAAAAAAACCAATCGCTTACCTTACGCAATAATGCTTTGCAGGCCGAAGTCGATGATTTGGCAGAAGGTGAAGACGCTATTGCCGAGATTGCACGGGTCGATTTAGGTTATATTCGAGAAGGTGAGGTTTACTACCGGTTAGTACGCCGTTAAATTATTACTGCGTAAATAAGGCCGTCTGAAAATATTTTCAGACGGCCTTTATATTGGTAATGATTTGTATAATATCGTTAGCCATTTTGTAATGGTATTTATGTAATGTTTAACAGATAGTTAAATTCAGTTAAGTATTTATTAACTTTATTAAGTAAATCAGTTGTTTATATTTTTTTTATAAGATTTCTATTATTTTTTTTAAACTTTTTAGTGATTATCTAGTAAAATTTAATTTCATACCTTATCTTTATTATGAATAACTTTCATCTGTTTGATAATAATGAGTAAATCTTTACAATACCGCTCTGATATAGATACATTGCGTGCTATTGCTGTGGTATCTGTCATTACTTTTCATTTTAATAAAAGTTGGTTGTCTGGTGGCTTCTTAGGTGTTGATATCTTTTTTGTTATTTCCGGTTTTTTGATTACACTAATCATGCATCGTGAAATGAATGCAGGTATATTCACTTTTAAAAAATTCTATATACGCAGAATAAAACGTATTTTGCCTGTGTTTTTTGTGGTGTTATTGAGCGTGGTTATTGCCGCTGCTTTTTTATTTTCTCCGGATGCATATTATGTATTAGGTAAAACAACTTTTGCTTCGATTTTATTTTCAGCCAATCTTTACCAAGCAATTTCACAAGGGTATTTTGACCCTGCACAAGAAGAAAAGCCTTTGTTACATATTTGGTCTTTATCTGTCGAAGAACAATATTATTTTTTATTTCCATTATTTTTATTATTACTGGTTCGTAGAACATGGCGTACCCAATTTATTTTTTTATGGCTTTTAATCGGATTAAGTTTAGTTGCATCTTTTCTACCGTCATTCGGGTTGGATAAATATTATTTGCCTCATTTGAGAGCATTTGAAATGATTGTAGGGTCGGTGACGGCTGTTTATTTCAGTTACTGTCATGAAAAAGGATATTTTCCAGGAGCTCGCCATGCAGCTAAGATTAGCCTGATTTCTATCATTGTTTTGGGGTGTTGTTTTGTATTTTATACACCTGAGACACCTTTCTTTCCGGGACTTGCTGCATTGCTACCCTGTATGGCAACAGCTTGTTTGCTTTACTTTAATAACTTTGATCATCACTTTAAAAAATATTTTTCTTACAAGCCGGTTATTTATATTGGTTTGATTTCGTACTCATTATATTTATGGCATTGGCCTGTTTTGGTTTTTACCCGTTATATAAGTGGTGATAGGGGCATACCCAATAATTGGGTTGCGGGATTAGTAGTATTAATGTTGGCTCTATCTTTTATCAGTTATCACTTGATCGAACGGCCTTTCCGTAAAAAACAATTTTCTTTTTCTAAGAATATTCTGTTTTTTTATGCCGCTCCTGCTGCAATCGTACTGACAACATTCACATATTTAAATAAAAGCGAATTAATACAAAGTTATTACAAAGAAGGGCTTTCACGTTCATTTACTTCATGTCATAACAATTTTAATCAGCAGTGTGTTTGGGGCGATGAGACGCAAAAACCAAAAGCATTAATGCTGGGTGATTCTCATGCAGATCATTACAAAACATTTATTGATTATATTGGTAAGAAAGAAGGGTGGTCTGCAACTTTGATTACGGCCGATACATGCGCTTATGTGGATAATTATGATTCTGAAGTTTATCGAAACAATAAGTCATGCCGTTTACAAAATCAATATGGTCATGATCATATTAAAGAATATCCAATTGTAATGTTGGCAATGAGATGGGGTTCACAAATTCCCGTTGTCCCTTTGAGTAAGGCATATGACCCTAATTTTTTTAATAAACTGGAAAATACATTAAAGCAACTTTCTGATAAAGAAGCCGTATATTTATTTACCGATACGCCGAATATCCAATATCCGGGGTTGCAAAATTATATCCGTCAGACACGTTTTGGGATGGAGCCAATTCGTTTTCAGGCAAAGGATGTTACTTATCAGGCAGGGAACGATAAAATAAAAGAAATAGCCACTCGGTATGATAATGTACATGTGGTCGATACCGTGGGAGTATTACCGAAAAATTTTATTTACGATAATAAACCAATGTATTCTGATCTAGACCACCTCAATCCTTATGGTGGTAAAGTGTTGGCACAGCTTTACACAGCCAAGCAGTCTTTATTAAAATAACCGCTTCAACCGCTTTTGTTTTATAGAAAAGTATAAATATCAATGTTTGAACCGGCCATACCAGCCGGTTCAAACATTTGGGAACCAATCTATTACAGTATCTGATTGATTTTGGATACACAAATATAGATAGTTTTGATACATTACCCTATATTTTCAGCATGATTTAAATACCTGTTGAGCCACTTAAAAGGCCGACAAAATACAACGGACATTCAATGAAATCAGTCATTCAAGATCTACAATCCCGCGGGCTTATTGCGCAAACAACCGATGCCGAAGCCTTAGACGCCTTACTCAACGAACAGAAAATCTCTCTTTATTGCGGTTTCGACCCCACTGCCGACAGTTTACACATCGGCCATCTGCTGCCCGTATTGGCTTTGCGCCGCTTTCAGCTGGCAGGGCATACGCCGGTGGCTTTGGTGGGCGGCGCCACGGGTATGATTGGCGATCCGAGTTTTAAAGCGGTGGAGCGCAGCCTGAATACGGCGGAAACCGTTGCCGGATGGGTGGAAAAAATCCGCAATCAGTTGAAGCCTTTTTTAAGTTTCGAGGGCGAAAATGCCGCTATTATGGCGAATAACTATGATTGGTTCGGCGGTATGAACTGCTTGGATTTCCTGCGCGACATCGGTAAGCATTTTTCAGTGAATGCGATGTTAAACAAAGAATCGGTCAAACAGCGTATCGAGCGCGACGATGTCGGCATTTCGTTTACCGAGTTCGCTTATGCCTTATTACAAGGCTATGACTTTGCCGAGCTGAATAAACGCCACAATACGGTTTTGCAAATCGGCGGTTCCGACCAATGGGGCAATATTACCGGCGGTATCGATTTATGCCGCCGTCTGAATAAGGTAACGGCTTACGGTCTGACTTTGCCGTTGGTAACCAAAGCGGACGGCACTAAGTTCGGCAAAACCGAAGGCGGGGCGGTTTGGCTGAGTGCCGAGAAAACATCGCCTTATCAGTTTTATCAGTTCTGGCTGAAAGTGGCCGATGCCGATGTATATAAGTTTATGAAATATTTCACCTTTCTGAGCGTGGAAGACATTGATGCCATTGAGGCGAAAGACAAAGCCAGCGGCACCAAACCGGAGGCGCAGCGTATCCTTGCCGAAGAAATGACCCGCCTGATTCACGGTGAAGCGGCATTGGAAGCGGCGCAACGGATTTCGGAAAACCTGTTTGCAGAAGACCAAAGCAGCCTAACCGAAGCCGATTTCGGCCAGTTGGCGTTAGACGGTTTGCCGGCTTTTGAAGTGTCGGGCAATCCGAATGTGGTGGAAACTTTGGTGCGCGCGGGTTTGGCTGCATCGAATAAAGAAGCCCGCGGTTTTCTGAATAGCGGTGCGGTTATGTTAAACGGCAAAGCGGCCGTGAAAAACAATGCGGACCATGCGCCAGAGAAACCGGATGATGCCTATTTGATTACCGATGATTTCAAACGTTTTGGTAAATACACCATTATCCGCCGTGGTAAACGCAATCATGCTTTATTGGTTTGGCAATAAAGTTTGATATTCATAACAGGCCGTCTGAAATTTCAGACGGCCTATTTGTCCATAAAAGCCTGATGGTTAGCATCGAACCATTGGGTTTGATATCGGGCTTTGTTATACAATAAACGCTGTTTGTCTGTTTATCGAAAGCCCGTTATGCCCGAATTGCCCGAAGTTGAAACGACCCTGCGCGGTATCAGCCCGCATATAGAGGGGAAAACCGTGGCGGAAGTGGTTGTCCGCCAGCCTAAATTGCGCTTTCCCGTGCCGTCGGATTTGGCGGAAACCTTGCGGGGGGAGCGGGTGTTAAGCTGTGCACGCCGTGCCAAATATCTGTTGATTCATTTTAAAACGGGCGTGTTGCTGATTCATCTGGGTATGTCGGGCAGCCTGCGTATTTTCCATCCGGATCATCCTAAGGCCGCCCATCCGGACAAACACGACCATGCCGATATTGTGTTTGAAGACGGCACCTTATTGCGCTATCACGACCCGCGCCGTTTCGGCATGATATTGTGGTTTGCCGGCGCGGCGGAACATCATCCGCTATTGGCTTCGCTCGGGCCGGAACCACTGGAAGCCGAGTTTAATGCCGATTATTTATACGATAAGCTGCATAAGCAAAAACGGGCGATTAAAACGGCTTTGATGGACAATGCGGTGGTGGTCGGCGTGGGTAATATTTATGCCAATGAAAGCCTGTTTCAAGCCGGTATTTCCCCCAAACGGCCCGCCAATCAGATCACCCGCAAAGAGTGCGCCGAATTGGTGGAAATCATACGGGCGGTTTTAAAGCGTGCCATTGCCGCAGGGGGCAGTACTTTGCGCGATTTTGTCGATAGCGAGGGCAATAGCGGTTATTTCCAACAGGAATACACGGTTTACGGCAGGCATAACCAACCTTGTGTTAAGTGCGGTAGCCTGATTCGGAAAGAAACCATCGGCCAGCGCGGGACGTTTTATTGTGCGCATTGTCAGAAATAATTTCAGACGGCCTTTTGTGTGAATGAATAGGGCTAAGGTTTTCAATGGTATGGTTTCGTAAATGGATATTGTTTTGAATGGTGTTTAATAAAATAAGGCCGTCTGAAACCTTTTCAGACGGCTTTATCTATTTCAGACGGCTTAAACATTCAAATATAAATCAGATGATTAAGCCTTACCAGTACTGCCAAATCCGCCTTCGCCGCGTTCGCTGGCGGCAAATTCATCGACCACTTTAAAGGCCGCCTGAATCACGGGCACAATCACCATTTGCGCAATCCGTTCCAATGGTTGGATGGTAAATGCTTCTTGGCTGCGGTTCCATACCGATACTTTCAGTTCGCCTTGGTAATCCGAATCAATCAGGCCGACCAGATTGCCTAATACGATACCGTGTTTATGCCCCAAGCCTGAGCGTGGCAGTAAAACGGCGGCATAGGCGGGGTTATCCAAATGGATAGCCAAACCGGTCGGCACTAAAAAGGTTTCGCCGGGTTGCAAGACCACGGCTTCGTCGATACAGGCGCGTAAATCTAAGCCGGCGGAACCGGGTGTGGCGTAAGCGGGCAGTTGGTCGGCCATTTTGGGATTGAGAATTTTGAGTTCTACTTCTGTTTGCATGAGGTTTCCATATGTTGGTTTGCAAAGCCCCGATTATAGTGAATAAACGGGTTGGCAGATATATTCTATTCGGCTTTGGTTGCCTTTTATGTACAGTTTTTGCCGACCTAAGTATGATGGCACTTATTTTTGTTTGATATCCGTATTTAATGATGAATGTTCAAGAAACTCGTGATCCGCTTGGTTCGGGTTGGATGGTGATTGCCGCCGTTTGTTTTACGATAATGAATTTCGGGATTAAAGCCGCTTCGGTGAAATTCGGCTTCAGTTCGAGTGAGATGGTGTTTTGGCGTATGGGATTTTCAGCTGTTTTTCTCGGCACAATGGCTAAGATGCAGGGTAAAACGTTTCGGACGCCTTATTGGAAAGCCCATTTGAGCCGCAGCGTTTCGGGCACACTCGGCATGTTTTGTATTTTTTATGCCATTATGCATTTGCCGTTGGCAACCGGGGTGACGCTCGGTTATACCTCTTCTATTTTTCTGGCTATTTTGTCTTTTGTCGTATTAAGGGAAAAAATATCGTTATATACGTTTGCGGTTTTGATATTGGGCTTTATCGGTGTGGTTTTATTGTTGAACCCTTCTTTTCAAAGCGGGCAGGAAGGGGCGGCATTGGTGGGTTTGTGCGGCGGATTATTGGCCGGTTGGGCTTATTTGCAGGTACGCGAACTTTCCCTGCTCGGCGAACCGGGCTGGCGGGTGGTTTTCTATCTGTCGCTGGTGGGTATGGTTTTGGCTGGAATATGGACAACCATTAACGGATGGCATTCGTTTAACTGGGATACATTGCCTTATCTGCTCGGTGTCGGGGCTTCGGCATTGGTAGCGCAATTGTGCATGACTTATGCCTATAAAGTAGGGCAGAAATTTACCGTGGCTTCGCTTTCTTATTTAACGGTGGTTTTTTCATCACTTGGCGGGGTATGGCTTTTCGGCGATAAAATCAGCTGGCAGGAAGTGTTGGGAATGGGTATTATTGTGGTAAGCGGGATTTTAAGCAGTTTAAATCCGTCTTGGCTGAATAAGTTAAAATTATTCAAATAACAATAAATTAGGAGTACATCATGATTTCTATCCGTGAGCAGGCTTATGGTTTGAATGTGGCTTTGTATAATGAATTTACGTTAGAAGATTTTTATGAATTTGAAAATGCCGCTTTGGAATGTACGCAAAAAATCCACCGCCCCGATATGTTGCTCGATTTAAGCATGCTGCGGGATTTTACGATTGATATGGCGGTTGAACAGCTGAAATTCATGCGCGAACATGAAAACGATTTCGGTCGGATTGCCATTGTGGTGGATGATGTGTGGATTAAGTTGGGTGCACGTTTATCCAGTCTGATTACCCAACAACATCCGAAATATTTTGATGATGCGGCTTCTGCCCTGGAATGGCTGAAGGCTACACATTCCGAATAATGGCATGACTTTATATTTAATGGATAAAATAAAAACCCGAGAGGCCGTCTGAAATGTTTCAGACGGCCTCTCGGGTTGAGGGCTAATATCTAACAGATGATTAGTTTTCGGCTCGGGTTTCCGTTACAAAACCGATTTTGCTAACGCCGGCTTCACGGGCTGCTTGAAGGGCTTGGGCGACAAAATCGTATTCAACGGTTTTATCGGCGGCAATGGCCACAATCAGCTCTTCGTTTTCTGCTTTTGCCTGCTTGAGCTCGGCAGTAATTTCTTCCAAGCTTCTTTCCGTAGTGGATTCCGCACCAATCATATAAGCCCCTTCTGCCGAGATGGTCAGACGTAGCGGGTCTTTAGGCTGTACGGTTTCCGGAGCATCTTCCGAAGCTGTCGGCAGCTGTAAAGGAATAGAGTGTGTTAATACCGGCATGGTAATCATAAATACAATCAGCAATACCAGCATCACGTCGACCAACGGGGTAACGTTGATGTCGGCCATCGGTGAATCTTCACCGGAATTCATTGATCCGAATGCCATAATCTTAGTCCTTATTGTTCAGTAATTGAACATGGAAGTCGTGTGCGAAAGCATCCATGTCTTGGGCAAGGGTTTTGTTGCCGCGTACGATAAAGTTATAAGCCAATACGGCGGGAATCGCGACAAACAAACCGGCTGCGGTAGCCACCAAGGCTTCACCAATCGGGCCGGCAACGGCGGCAATACTCATTTGGCCGCTTTGACTAATATTGATCAGGGCGTGATAAATCCCCCAAACCGTACCGAATAATCCGATAAACGGTGCGGTTGCACCGATAGAAGCCAATGCGGTCAGGCCGCCGTCGAAGCGGCGCAGGATTTGACTCATGCTGTTGCGGATTTGGCTTACCAAATATTCATTCAGCGGTACGGATGCGGCAATTTGTGTATCTTTGTGTTTGTTGTAATTCTGATGGGCACGAACGGCTTCCAATGTTAAGGCACTCATCGGCGCATCTACGCTTTTGGCTTTTTGTATGGCTTCTTCCAACGTTTTGGCATTCCAGATTAAAGGCTTAACAGTACGGTTGCCGCTTTTGGCTTGTGAAAGTCTGATAACGCGGATAATGATTACTGTCCAAGTAACAATGCTCATCAATACCAGCAATACGAAAACACTGATGAGTACAAAATCACCAGATTGAAAAACGAGTCCTAAATTCATAATAATTTCCAGATGGTTAAATAATCAAATACAGTTGATGTGTTGTATTAAATAGCAGTTAAAACAAAGTGTTTATAGGTTTGAACCGGTTTATTCAGGCAGCCTATAAAATAGGATAGGCCGTCTGAAAGATAAGGTTAGTCACGCAGGGCAAATTGTACGGATACGCTATATTCCGTCCAACCGTTCGGTCTGAATCTGCCTGATTGTGCAGCTTTTTGAGCGGCTCTATCCAAACGTACATGGCCGCTGCTTTTGGCTATTCTGACATTAGCCACTTTGCCATCGGGTGAAACCAATACAGCCAATCGAACCGTACCTTCTTCTTCCATTTCGCGGGATAAAGGAGGATAGGGCGGGCGGGGTATGCTGCCGGTGGCTCTGTTCGGATTGCCGCGGCTGCTGCCTGCTCCTGTGCCGCCACCGGAACCGCTACCGTGTCCTGAGCCGGTTTTACTACCGCTACCTTCACCACGGCCCAGACCGCGGCCTGTGCCTGTACCGTTCGAACCACTGCCTTTGCCTTGAGTCTCAGAGCGGCCGGCACCGTTGCCGGTACCATTTTGTGCAGTAACCTGATTACCGGTAGCTTTTTGAGGCTCCTCTTTTTTCGCTGCATCTTCGGTAGATTTCTCAGGCGTTTTAGGTTTGGGATCGGGTTTAGGTTCGGGCTTCGGATCAGGCTCGGGTTTCGGTTTGCGGATATCAGCCTTCGCCTTTTTAGTAATGACAGGTTTAATCGTGTCTTTACGTTTCACAACCGGTTTCGGTTTGGGCTTAGGTTGAACCTTAGGCTTGGGCGGTTCCGGTTGAGGCGGGGCGGGAGGAGATTCTTCAGGCGCAGGCGAACCGGCGCCTTCAGGGGTGCCGTCGCCACCACCGAAATCACCTAAATCGATAAATTCTATTTGTTCCATACCAACTTGTGCCGGTTGCCTTATCTGCCATGCCAGTGCGATAACACCCATATGCAGAAAAGTAACCAGCACAAGTGCGGTAGGGGGGAGAATGCGTTCATTTTTCATAATCGATTATGGTAATAGCAATTATTCTTGTTTGCAACGTTTTTTTAAGATTTTATGGAATAAAAAAGCATGTTTTTACATTGTGTTATGTTTTGAAAGGATATTTATAAGTTATTAAAATAACTTATTATTTTTAGGTTGATAGTAGGACTATCAAGTGAGTGAAGAAGATGCGGGTATGCTCAGGGGAATTTGCTAGATTGTATTATGACGAATAACTTTTATAAGGCAATGTGAAAGCTTAAAAAAGCATGAATAAACAACTGTAATGCTGCTAAAAATTATCACTTAGCAGGTTTTGATATCTAGAGAGACGGGTCAGCTATTTAGAGTTTGTTCTGATACGGTATGTATTTTGGGGAAATATAGCAGGTTATACGTCGGTTTGTTTAATAAATCGGCCAAGGTGAAGCCGTCGAGATAATTGAGAAAAGCTTTGATACCGCCGCCCAATATGCCGGCAAGACGGCAGTTGGGGGTAATCAGGCATTCGTTGTTCGGCCCCATGCATTCGACCAGTTGCATGGGTTCCAAATGCCGTACCACGGCACCGATATTGATTTCTTCAGCAGGGCAGGCAAGTTTCAGGCCGCCGCCTTTGCCGCGTATGCTGTCAAGAAAACCGCCTTTGACTAAAGCGGTAACCACTTTCATTAAATGGCTTTTGGAAATAGCGTAGGTATCGGCGATGGTGCCGATATTGACCAATGCGTCATCATTGATGGCGGTATAAATCAAAACGCGTAATCCGTAATCCGTGTGTTGTGTTAGGTACATATAAGCTTATTTGACTTCATCTGTATATAAGTTTCATAATATATGAAACTTATAAAATAATCCAGCGGATACCGCCGTGAAGCCTTTAAAACGCCATCCTGATTTGGTTTTACTTTCCCGTGAGCATCATCATGCGCTGGTGTTGTGTTTGAGGATTTTGCGCGAACCCCATATCAGCCATCAGGCCGAAATAGAAGCGCAGATTCCGGAATTATTGGCGCATTTTTTATCTGAGGAGCGGCAATTTGCACCGCATTGGCCGCAAATCGATGCCGCATTAAAAAGCCGCTTTGAAACCGATCATGCCGTGTTAAGAAAAATGATGGCCGAGCCTAAATATGATAATGCCGATTGGAATATCGAATTTGCACAAACCTTGCGGGCACATGCCCGTTTTGAAGAGCGGGAATTGTTTCCGGCAATCGAGCCTTTTTTGAATTAGGCAATGGTTTTTCAGACGGCCTAAGCAGTGTAATCAATCATAATATTGTAGCGGTTCAAAATAAACAGTATTCAGTATTTCAGACGGCTGTTTGGGGGATATGAATATTTAAAATAGGCTGCCCGTATGATGATCATTATCAGAAGATAATTAGATAATAAGGAACCTTAACCATGAACACTTTATTTTCTCATCCGGTATGGGCGATGGCATTTCGCCCGTTTTATATATTGGCCGCACTTTTCGGGATGATTTCGGTGTTGTTGTGGGGTTTCGGCTATTTGGGTACGGTAGAGATGCCCGGTTTTTATTGGCATGCCCATGAAATGATTTGGGGCTATTCCGGTGCGGTTGTGGTGGGGTTTTTATTAACGGCGGTGGCAACTTGGACCAAACAGCCGCCGACCCGTGGCGCCGCTTTGTTCGGATTGGCCGCTTGCTGGCTGGTGGCGCGGATTGCATTGTATTTTCCGTATGGTACGGCGGTTAGCGGGGTATTCGGCACTTTATTTTTCTGGTATGCGGCGGTGTGCATGGCTTTGCCGGTTATCCGCAGCCGCAATTCGCGTAATTATATTGCCGTAGTGGCACTGTTTGTTTTCGGGCTGACGCATGCGGTTTTTCATCTTTATTTGCAGCCTTTTCAGGCAGGGGCGTTGTTGAACGGTTTATTATCCGGGCTGATTATGATGGCAGGCTTTATCGGTTTGGTGGGTATGCGGATTATGCCGTTTTTCACCTCGAAACGGTTAGGCATTCAGCAAGTGCAAACGCCGATGTGGGTGGCTTTATCGGCTTTGGTTCTGCCGATGTTGGCCGCGGTTTTGATGTTGTTTCAGACGGCGTTGCCGTTGGCAGCGTTGTTTGCATTGGCGGCCGGTGTGATTAATTTTGTGCAGGTGTTCCGTTGGTGGCATAAAGCGGTATTGCGTGAACCGATGTTGTGGGTTTTGTTTGTCGGTTATCTGTTTACGGCTTTGGGTTTGGCAACCGTCGGCGTGGCACAATGGAAACCGGCTTATCTGAGTTTGGGCGTACATTTTATCGGTGTCGGCGGTATCGGTTTGCTCACGGTCGGCATGATGGCGCGTACAGCCTTGGGGCATACCGGCCATTCGATTTATCCTGCGCCGAAACCGATGCCGCTGGCGTTTTGGCTGATGGTTGCTGCTACTTTAGTGCGTACTTTGGCGGTGTTTGTCGGGGGAACGGCCTATACGCATAGTATCCGTTTCTCGGCGGTTTTATTTGCCTTATCTTTATTATTGTATGCCTGCCGCTATATCCCGTGGTTGGTGGTGCCGCGTGCCGATGGTAAGCCGGGTTAAGCATACCGAATATGAATAAGTTAAAGAGAATAGGCCGTCTGAAAGATTGTTGCTTTTCAGACGGCCTGTTTGCACTTATACTAACAATTTCACTGTACTACATAATGATATTGATATCTTGAGGAGCTTAAAATGACAAACCGTATCAAAGTCGGCATTGTCGGTGCAACAGGTTATACCGGTGTCGAATTATTGCGCTTATTGGCGGCGCATCCCAATGTTGAAGTCACCGCCGTTACCAGCCGTGGTGAAGCGGGCGTAGCCGTGGCAGATTATTTCCCCAGCCTGCGCGGTGTGTATGACTTGGCTTTCCAAGCGCCGGAAGAGGCTGCTTTGGAACAATGTGACGTGGTCTTTTTTGCCACTCCGCATGCGGTTGCGATGAAAGACGTGCCGGCCTTATTGGAAAAAGGTGTGCGCGTTATCGACTTATCTGCCGACTACCGCTTGAAAGATATTCCGACTTGGGAAAAATGGTATGGCACCACCCATACCAGCCCGAAAGAGGTGGCCGATGCGGTATATGGTTTGTGTGAAATGAATCATGATGCCATTAAAGATGCACGCTTGGTGGCCGTGCCCGGCTGCTATCCGACTTGTGTTTCCCTGCCGTTGCTGCCATTGTTGAAAGAAGGCCGTCTGAAAGAGAATTATCCGCTGATTGCCGATTGTAAAACAGGGGTTTCAGGTTCGGGGCGTAAGGGCAATATCGGCAGCTTGTTTTGCGAAGTGGGCGATAATTTTAAAGCATACGGCGTGGGCGGACACCGCCATTTGCCGGAATTCAAACAAATCATCAACAGTTTGCAAAACAATATTGCCGACAATTTTATTTTCGTTCCCCATTTAACGCCGATGATACGCGGTATGCACGCCACTATTTATCTGCATTTGCAACCCGATACCGATCCGCACAATATTTTGAGCCGTTTTTATGAAAACAGCCCGTTTGTCGATGTGATGCCGTCGGGCAGTGCGCCGGAAACACGCAGTGTGCGCGGTGCGAACCTTTGCCGTATCAGTGTGCAGCGCGCGCCGGAGCAAGATGTTTGGATTGTGTTATCCGTGCTTGATAATCTGGTGAAAGGTGCGGCCGGGCAGGCGGTTCAAAATATGAATATTATGTTTGGTTTTGAAGAGCAGGCCGGATTGGGTAATGTGCCGTTGCTGCCATAGTAGGTTGATAGAGAGAGTGAAGAGGCATGACGGCGCAAACTTCTATTTTTAAAAATCTGCCGTTGTTGGTCATCCCGCCCCTGTTGTGGGCGGGTAATGTGATTGCGGCAAGGAGCTTGCGCGGCGATTTCCCGCCGTTGACTTTATCGTTTGGGCGTTGGCTGATTTCGCTGATGATTTTATTGCCGTTTGTGTGGAAAATTATCCGTCACGACAAGGCACTTTATCGGAAAAATGTGGTTCGGGTGGTCGGCACCGCGCTTACCGGCATCGCGGCTTTCAATACGTTGGTTTATATCGGCGCGCAAACCACTTCGGGCACCAATCTCTTGTTGCTGAATTCATGTTCCCCAATATTGATTATGCTGATTGGCTCTCTGTTTTACGGCCAAAAATTAAACCGTTTTCAGATAGTTGGTTTATTGCTGTCGTTGGTTGGGGTGGTCACCATTATTGTGCAGGGGCATTGGGGCAATATTTTAGCTTTACATCCGAATGACGGTGATTTATGGATGTTTCTAGCGGTGGTGTGTTGGGCGTTTTATACCTTATGGATGCGTGATATGCCTTTGGAAATCAACCGTTTCGGTTTGATGGCCGTGCAGATGATGTTGGCTTTGCCGATATTGTTGGGATTCTCTTTATGGGAATTATCGGGTGGCGGAACGATTGTGTGGAATTCGCATACCGTTATCGGGTTGGCTTATGTGGGTATTTTCCCCTCTTTGGTGGCGTATTGCTGCTATACCGCGTTAATCGTGCGCGTGGGGGCGTTGAGTGCCGGGCTGACCATTTATCTGATTCCTGTTTTCGGGGTGTTGGCCGCGGTCACATTATTAAACGAAAAATTTTATTTTTATCACTTAATCGGTATTGCAACCATCTTCGGTGGCATTATATTAAGTAATAAAAGGAGCAGGAAAATACCGTCGGCCGGTTAAAGCACGTTATAATAGCGGCTGATTTTTTATTTTTATTCAGGAAGTCGATTAATATGAGCATTCAAGAACAAATCAAAGAAGTGGTGAACACACACCGTGTCGTTTTATTTATGAAAGGCACCAAACAGTTTCCGCAATGCGGTTTTTCATCTCGTGCGGTACAGCTTTTGCAAGCTGCCGGTTGCAATGATTTTGTAACCGTTAATGTATTGGAAAACGATGATGTGCGCCAAGGCATTAAAGAATACAGCAATTGGCCGACCATTCCGCAATTGTATGTGAACGGTGAATTCTTAGGCGGTTCCGATATTATGATGGAAATGTATGAAGCTGGTGAATTGGAAGAGGCTTTGAAACAAGCCTAAGTTTGCATGGTGTTAAAGCTTAGGCCGTCTGAATATTTTTCAGACGGCCTGATTGTTTGTGTTATCCAATAAAAATAATTCCGATCCATATTGCTTTAACCATTGTTTGGCATTATGGGTGTGTGGGGTATGATGGTTTACCATCGCCCAGAATTGTTTGCTGTGGTTGGGGTGGGGTAGATGGCACAATTCATGAATGCAAATATAATCAATCACAAAATCGGGTGCACCAATTAATCGCCAATTCAGGCGTATGCCGGTTCGGCTGCGGCATACGCCCCAAAAGGTTTTGGCATTGCTCAACGCCATAGCGGCAGGCGTGAGCGATAAGTTTTCGGCATGGTAGTGCAGGCGCGGCAGCAAAATTTCGGCAGCGCGTTCGGTTAGGTAATGCCTGAGCTGTGTTTTTTGTTGCGGCCAAGGTATATCTGGCAATAGGATATTGGGCGGGGCGTGATAGATATCGGGCAGGTTGTGAATGTTTAGCTTGTGATATGCCCCACGGTAGAGAATATGTTCGGGCATTTGCTCAGCCGACACGGTAGCAGTTGGTGCACGGCTGAGGGTTTTGCGGAGTATGGCTTCGTTTTGCCGCAGCCATGATTGAAGCTGTTTCGAGTTGACATACGGGGGAATATTAAGGCGGATACTGTTTGTTGAAAGCGGGCGTAAGATAATGTTTTTCTTAGCGCTGCGTTTCAGCTCGATAAGTATATTCAGGCCGTCTGAAAGGGTATGGGTAAAGCGCATGGTTAGTTATTTGTGCGGGATGCTGCGAAAGGGCCTGCGCCTTCAATTTGCCTTTGTTGGCTTTCAATCCAGTTTTCACATTCTGCCATCAGTTTATCGGCACTATCGCTATCGTGGGCAACGGGTTTGCCAATCACCATAGTGATTTCGCCGGGGTATTTCAGAAAGGCGTTACGCGGCCAAAATTCGCCGCTGTTGAGGGCGACCGGAACCAAATCCATTTCAAACATTTTGGCCATACGGGCGGCACCAAGTTTGTATCGGCCGCGTTGTCCGGGGGGGATGCGTGTGCCTTCGGGGAAAATCGTAATCCAAAAGCCTTCTTTTTTACGCGCCAAGCCTTGTTCAATCAGTTGGCGGTTGGCTTGAGCGGTATTTTTGCGGTCGATACCGATGGTTTTGGCAATTTTCAAACCCCAACCGAAAAACGGCAGTTTGAATAATTCTTTTTTGGCTACATAAACTTGCAATGGAAACACTTCCTGCAATGCCAATGTTTCCCAACCGGATTGGTGTTTGCTGCAAATAATCGATGGTTGCGCAGGGATGTTTTCACGCCCGATAACGCGGTATTTCAGACCGATAACATTTTTAAGCAGCCACATTAAAATCAAAGCCCATGCCCGTCCGACACGGTTGGCCCCTTTGGGTATTAGGGCGGCGGGCAGAATCAGCAGAAACATCGGCGGGGTGATAAGCACCAATACCAGCCAGTAAATCAGATTACGGATATAAAGCATAAAAAATCTTTCTTAAATCAGGGTTTCAGACGGCCTCTGTTTCATCGGCAGCAGTCTGTTGTGTTTCTTGACGCATCAGGTATTGGGAAAAATCGAGCAAGTCATTAAAAATTTGTGTATTTTCCGGCAGATCGTCGCCATGTTGAGCCAAGGTTTTTTTGCCTTTTCCGGTTAATACCAATGCGGGCTTGCCGCCCACTGCGGCAATGGCTTGTAAATCGCGCAAACTATCGCCGACTAACCAAGTTGAAGCGGCATCCGCCTTAAAGCGGTCTAAAATATCGATAATCATGCCGGGTTTAGGCTTGCGGCATTCGCAATGATCATCGGCCATATGCGGGCAAAACCAAATGCCTTCTATTCTGCCGCCGGCCTGTAAAACCAAGCGGTGCATTTTATTGTGCATTTCGGTTAAATCCTGCATGGTAAACAGTTTGCGGCCTATGCCCGATTGGTTGGTGGCCACGGCAACGGTATAACCGGCTTCGGTGAGAAAGGCGATGGCATCCATGCTGCCGTTTAGCGGTACCCACTCATCAACGGATTTTACAAAATCGTCGCGGTCTTGGTTGATAACACCGTCGCGGTCGAGAATAATCAGTTTCATCGTATGCCTTTCAGACGGCCTCAAGCATGGCTTGAAGCGCGATAAAATGTGCTTGTAACGAAGGGTTGTAGGTTAACGCTTCGGTAGGGTTGGTTAGTTTGTGCTTGTCACTTTCTTTCAGTGCGACTGCTTTTTGTATGGCATCGGCCAAAGTTTCAGGGTTGGTACGCGAGAAAAAGAATCCGGCCTTATCGTTCATTACTTCAACACTACCGATATTATCTGCCAATACAACACGGGTGCCGCTTAACAGCGATTCTACGCCGACCAAACCGAAAGGCTCGTATAGCGAGGCCATAATGGTGTAGTCGGCGGCGCGGTAAAGTTCGGGCATATTTTTACAGAAACCGAGTTCGATAATGTTTTTCATTGGCCGGGGCAGCGGTGAGCCGGCTACGGCAAGTTTCACCGGCAGATCGGTTTGCGTGAAAAAATCGGCCAACATATCAAAACCTTTTCGCTTATGCCCGGTAGAGGGAAACAGAAAAACGGTTTCGTAATCTTTGAATCCGTATCGTGCGCGAATGGCGGCAATTTCTTCCGGCGAAGCAGGTGAGAAACGTTCGGTATCGGCAGGTGGATACACTACATGGATTTTTTCAGACGGCACGCCATAAAGTTCGTTTAATTCGCGTGCCATGAGTGCCGAATGCGCCATAATGGATTTTGCGGTGCGGTAGTTGGTGCGGTTGCGGTGGATAATGAATCGATCCAGCAACCTCTTCATAAGGTTGGTTTGTGGTGCCATATTGTTTACATGGCCTAAATGGGTGCCGCCGCAGATAAAAATATCGGCATGGTCGCTAGGGTTGCAGGCAATAAGTCGCTCGTTTGCCAGTCGGCATTTTTGAAGCTGGTGTGTAAAGAAAAACGGCCGTAACTTTTTCGGAGTGTGTTTCTGATTAATCAGTTGCGGATCAATTTGCGCGTATTCCGGTAGTGTGGTGTCGAATTTTGTTGCATAAATACGGATACGATGGTTTTGGGCGGAAAAGGCACGCACCAAATCGAAAGTATAGCTTTCCATACCGCCGCCGCGGCTGAAACGGTTAATGCTGATGGCAATGTTTTCGGTCATGAGTATGGTGCTCTGTATGTTTTCAGACGGCCTGATAACTTAACAGGCCGTCTGAAATAGATGGCTTTATTTTAATTTAATCAAATAAAACGGCGTCTGCCAATGTTTTACCATCGGCATCTTTATTTGACAGTATCGGTTGATTTTTAAGCGGCCAACTGATGTTAATGGCGGGGTCGTTCCATAATAACGAATGTTCGGCTTGCGGGTTGTAGTAATCGGTACATTTATAAACCAATTCGGCACTTTCACCCAAAACGTAAAAGCCGTGGGCAAAACCTTCGGGAACCCAAAGCTGCCGTTTGTTCTCGGCGGAAAGCTCTACCCCTACCCAATGTTTAAATGTCGGCGAAGTGCGGCGCAAATCCACGGCAACATCGAAGATACTGCCGGCAACCACGCGAACCAGCTTGCCTTGTGTATTCGCAGTTTGGTAGTGCAGGCCGCGTAAAACACCGGCAGCCGATTTAGACTGGTTTTCTTGGACGAACGTCCGATTACAGACATTCGCTTTAAACCATTCGTCGCGAAAAGTTTCCATAAAAAAACCGCGCTCATCGCCAAATACTTTAGGTTCGAGAATTTTGACATCGGCAATATCGGTGTGGATGATATTCATAATAATAGACTGTATGGTTTGATGGTAATAGGTACATGCTGTTATATATCCGGTATCAAAAACCTATTGTTTATGCTGATGGTAAATAAAGCGGATAAAACAGACGGTATAATTTTTAAGAATGGTTGCGGCTTTTCAATAAGCGCATTAAATATTGCCCGTATTCGTTTTTACACATCGGTTCGGCTAGGGTTTTCAAAAGGCCGTCTGAAAGCCAGCCGTTGCGCCAAGCGATTTCTTCCAAACAGGCCACTTGAAGATTTTGCAGGTGCTCTATGGTTTTCACAAAAGCCGCCGCTTCATTCAGGCTTTCATGTGTGCCGGTATCCA
The DNA here is from genome assembly GCF_024834045.1 of Neisseria montereyensis. Lineage (GTDB taxonomy): Bacteria > Pseudomonadota > Gammaproteobacteria > Burkholderiales > Neisseriaceae > Neisseria > Neisseria montereyensis. Next base: position 71,840 of record NZ_JANUXW010000006.1, on the reverse strand, counting down.
GCCATGCGAAGCCGCGGCCTAAAAGCTGAACGTTCAACGAACCGTCTTCAAGATACATTTGGTTGATGCTGGTAATTTCCAATTCGCCGCGTGCGGATGGTTTCACCTGTTTGGCAAATTCCGCCACACGGTTATCATAGAAATAAAGGCCGGTTACCGCCCAATCCGATTTCGGCTGCTTGGGTTTCTCTTCAATGGAAAGGGCTTTGAAGGTTTCATCAAATTCCACAACGCCGAAACGCTCCGGATCTTTAACCTGATAGGCAAAAACAGTTGCACCGTTTTGGCGTGCGGCGGCTTGCTGTAAGGTTTGGGTAAACGACTGACCGTAAAAAATATTATCGCCCAATACCAGACAAACATTATCATCGCCGATAAATTCTTCGCCGATAATAAAAGCTTGCGCCAAACCATCGGGGCTGGGCTGCTCGGCATAGCTGAGGCGGATGCCGAAATCACTACCGTCACCCAATAAACGCTTGAATGCTGCGTTATCTTCGGGTGTGGTAATCACCAAAATATCCTGTATGCCTGCCAACATCAATACCGATAGCGGATAATAAATCATCGGTTTGTTATATACCGGCAACAGTTGTTTGGATACGCCGCGCGTAATCGGGTATAACCTTGTGCCCGAACCGCCGGCTAAAATAATGCCTTTCATTTTTGTGCTCCTGTTTGCGTACCCAAACGTGTTAATCGGTAAGAACCGTTGAGGATGTTTTGCCACCATTCACGGTTTTGCAAATACCAGATAACGGTTTTGCGCATGCCGGATTCAAAGGTTTCCTGCGGTTTCCAGCCAAGTTCGCGGCCGATTTTAGCGGCATCTATGGCGTAGCGCATATCATGGCCGGGCCGGTCGGCAACAAAAGTGATTAAATCCCGATACGCTGTAACACCTTTGGGTTTTTCAGGTGCCAACTCTTCCAGCAAGGTGCAAATGGTTTGCACCACTTCGAGATTGGTTTTTTCATTATAACCGCCGATATTATAGGTTTCGGCAGGGGCACTTTCTGTTATCACGGTATAAAGGGCGCGGGCATGATCTTCGACAAACAGCCAATCCCTGATTTGCAAACCGTCGCCATATACGGGCAAGGGCTTGCCGGCTAAGGCATTAAGTATCATCAACGGAATCAGTTTTTCCGGAAAATGATAAGGGCCGTAGTTATTGGAGCAATTGGTGATAATGGTAGGCAGCCCGTAAGTACGTTGCCAAGCCCGAACCAGATGATCGCTGGAGGCTTTCGATGCGGAATAAGGGCTGCTGGGGGCATAGGGTGTGGTTTCGGTAAACAACGCATCCGAGCCGTGCAAATCACCATAAACTTCATCGGTGGAAATATGATGAAAGCGGAATGTCGATTGTTTTTCAGACGGCATCTGCTGCCAGTAAGCCCTAGCCGCTTCCAATAAAGTATAAGTGCCGACAATATTGGTTTCGATAAAAGCTGCCGGGCCGTCGATGGAGCGGTCAACGTGGCTTTCCGCCGCCAGATGCATCACGGCATCCGGTTGGTATTGTTTGAAAATACGGTCGAGTACAGCACGGTCGCCAATATCCGCTTGCTCGAATACATAACGAGGGCTGTCGGCAATTGTGGCTAACGATGCCAAATTACCGGCGTAAGTGAGCTTATCAAGATTGACCACACTGTCTTGGGTGTGGTTGATAATATGGCGGATTACTGCCGAACCGATAAAGCCGGCACCGCCTGTTATTAAAATTTTCATGTTTGTTCGGTCGTTAAAAATATTCTGAATAATGTTTTGTCGCGCTATTTGATTTTTTATTATCGTACTGAAAACTGAAATGGTTTAACAAAGTAATTTTCCTTATCGATTCACTGATTTTTTCTTTTTTATAAAAGAATTTTTTTATTTTTCTAAATTTATTATTATCTTTTAAAACTTTCTTTTCGATAGCTGAAATAATGCGCGGTTCCTTTGATAGAAGGCCGGCGCGACGATTCATAGAAAATATTGGTATAGATTCATTTAGGGGTTTATCTTTTATAACAGATTCAACCCAGTTTAATAAAATTGGAGGAGATGCACTGTCAGGCCAATATTTATTTAAATATTCAGTTACGATTTTAATTTGTCGAACTGTATTTTTATGTACGTTATTGTCATGTAGTCTGTAAAAAACACTTGGCTCTTGAATAAGTTTAAAAGACCAGCCTTTATGATTGAGTAAATATTTAAATAATTTGGTGCGTAAAACAATATCGTCACCTGTCATATCTTCATCAAAACCACCGATTTCATGAACTAGGTTAGCTCTAAAAATACTGCCTTGAATATAAAAACCGCCAAAATGGGAATATTCAATATTTAAAAGATCTTGGATGGAAACATCGGTTTTATTTTTTAGAGGTAGGTGAATAGATGTATTTATTAAAAAACCATCATCATTAATCGGATAAGCATCAGTGGATGCAATAAATGCCAAGTTTTCACTTTGAATCATTTGATGGATTTCTGATAACACGACTTTAGGGTTAAAAACATCGTCTAAAGCAATAAAAGTTACCAAATCACCGGAAGCTTTAGCTAAAGCCCTATTAAAATTTTTACCGATATTCCCTGTGTTTTCTTGGGCGATAACGGTTAAAGGGAACGGGGTGGTTTTACTCAGTTCATGCAATAATTCCGAGCTGTTATCCGATGAACCGTCATCAATGGCGATTACTTCAATATTGGGGTAATCAATTTTAGCAATAGACGCTAAATTTTCTTTAAGAAAATGTGCGTGGTTGTAGCCTAAGCAGCAAATAGATAATAGGGGGCTATTCATTATAATAATGCTTTTTCATTAATGATTAAATTGGTTGCAAATCCCGATAACCCGATTGATTTCTTCCTCTGTTATAACCGGGCTGATGGGTAGGGAAATAACTTCCTTATGAATGGATTCGGTAATCGGTAAACTTAATGTGTCCAAATATTCATAACATACTTGTTTGTGCGGCGGAATGGGATAATGAATAATGGTTTGTATGCCATGTTGATTCAGGTATTGCTGCAATGCATCGCGTTTAGCGCTTCTAATCACAAATAAATGCCACACATGGGCGGTTTTTTCAAATATATGAGGCAAAACAATATGGGGATTGCGGATGCCTTGGATATATTTATCGGCCACGGATTGTCTGAGTTGAATTTCGTTTTGCAAATATTTTAATTTCACAAGCAGCATGGCGGCCTGAATTTCGTCCAATCTGCTGTTGGTGCCGCGATAAATATTTTTATATTTCTCGTGAGAACCATAGTTTCTTAAGGCTCTCAATACTTCATCAAGTTCTTTATTATCTGTTGTAATTGCACCGCTATCACCTAAAGCCCCCAGATTTTTTCCGGGATAAAAACTAAAAGCACCGGCATGCCCCCAACTGCCGGCTTTTTTATTGTAGATGTGTGCGCCATGAGATTGGGCGCAATCCTCTAAAACCAATAAGTTATATTCTTGGGCGATTTGCATAATAGCAGGCATATCTGCCAATTGCCCGTATAAATGAACAGGTAATATCGCTTTGGTTTTGGGCGTAATGGCTTCGGGGATTTTTTGAGGGTCAATATTGTAAGTATGAATATCCGGTTCTACCAAAACAGGGGTTAAGTTGTTTGCTGTAATAGCTAAAATGCTGGCAATATAGGTATTGGCAGGCACAATAACTTCATCGCTGTCTTCGATATAACCGAGCTCTTTCCACGCTTGAAGTACTAAGGTAAGCGCATCTAAACCATTAGCTACGCCAACCGCATATTGGGTACCGCAAAATCGGGCGAATTCGGCTTCAAAATTTTCTAACTCTCGGCCTAAAAGATACCAGCCGGAATCAATCACACGGGAACAGGCTTCTTTTAATTCTTGTTGATATTGTTCATTAATCTTTTTTAAATCAAGAAATTTGATCATATTCTTCCACTTTCCCAATCACTTTGGCCGGATTTCCGACAACAATACTAAACTCCGGTACATTCTTAGTTACCACCGCGCCCGCGCCCACCATAGCAAAACGCCCGATAGTAATGCCGGGAAGAATGGTTGCATTGGCGCCGATAGAGGCGCCTTCTTCAATAGTGATAACAGGAAAGTTGTCCGGATATTGTTTTGAGCGCGGATGTTTGTCATTGGTAAAAGTCGCATTGGGTCCGATAAAAACATTATCATGGATAATCGTGCCGTCCCATAAATAGACACCTGATTTTAAGGTAACATTATTGCCGATAGTAACATCGTTTTCTATAAATGTATGTGCGCAAATATTGCAATTATCGCCAATTCGGGCGCCTTTTAACACTACCGAGAATTGCCATATTTTTGTATTTTCACCTATAGATTGAGTGTGTACATCACTTAAAGGATGAATCATGGTCAGACTTCCGTTTTATTAACCGCATTTAAAAAATCATCATAATTTCTAATATAATCTGATTCGTCGTATAGTTCGCTAGCCAGTACCATTAAAACGCAATCTTCCGAGAAATCATGCATTTCCCGCCAAATATTAGACTCTATTAATAAGCCTTGGGCAGGGTTATCTAAAACCACATTGATTTTTTCTTTACCGTCATCTAATACAAAACGGCAAGAGCCCCTCACTGCTATGGCTACTTGCGATAAATGCTTATGAGCATGAAAGCCACGGGAAATACCCGGTTTTGTTCCATAAAGGTAATAAACCCTTTTGATTATAAAAGGAATATTTTTATCTTGCTCTAAAGCAATAAGCGAGCCTCTTTCGTCTCCATGGCTTTGCAAGGACAATAATTTTATTTTCATAAAAACCTTAAAAGATTTTAAGTATTAATAGACGGTAAATGAATAGCTTGATAAGGCGGCCGGTCAAAAACAAAATCCAACCAATTCTTAAAACCGTATTTTTTACGGATATGTTCTGGTAATTCTACATAAGGGGTATTTAAAAAATCAATTAATTGTTGATGGTTATTACCCGTCCATACCAAGATATTATCGGGATGGTAAAAATCATAATGTACCACCGTAGGGTTGGTTGTAATCAGCTTTTTCCGAAAACCAATGGCCTCAAAAGTTCTAAGCGATAAGCCGTAATGCTTGGTATTTAGAAAGTCTATTAAAACGCCGGCCTGTTTGGCCATTTCCAAATACTTAGGATAGGGAACGGCATGGTGCGAGGAAAAGCAGTGAACGCCGGTGAGATTCAACTCTTGCTGCACTGTTTCGGGATTCGGGCATGCTAATTGGAAATCTATCGGTAAGCCTGTTTTTTCTGCGGCAGCATGAAAGCTGCGTATATCTTCAACCCTGTTGGGCGAGTATGAACCGAGGAAAAATAAGCTGTTATTTGATTCGGTTTCGGTATCGTCATCAAAATAAAAGCTGGTGATGGGTTTGAAACCGTATTCGGGATAGCGGCCCATATCTTTCGGATCAAAAAAGTAGAAATGGTCAAAGTAGGGCAGTTTGTCGAAATCTTCTTTAAAAAAATCCAAGCTTTCCCAATTGTAGTGAACCATCACTTCCGCTTTATCCCTCATCATTTGCATAAGGGAGTTGGGAAAGTGTGCGGGCCAAAGGCATAAGCAATAGTCGGCTTTTTTGTCGATTCGGTTTAATTTGTCTTCAAATTCAGGTTTGACAACGCTAAACCGTAATTCTTTGCGGTAATTTTTATTTTTCAATAATGTGTAATGAAAAAACTTCTTCAGCATAGCCCAAAGCGACGGATAGCGGTATTTCGGCTCTTGATAAATAATCTCAATCACTTCAAAGCCATGAAATTTAAGGTTTCTGATAATGGCTTGTTCGATTCCCATCACGGGAGGCATGGCGAGAATAATTGTTTTGCTCATAGCGGCAGGCTTATTTTGGAATGGGGTTCGATATCTAAAATATAGTTTATCCAATTGGAAAAGCTGTATTTAGTGCGGATTTCTTCCGGTACGGGGTGCATGGGCGTGTTGAGGAAGTGATGGATTTCATGCCAGTTTTGATTATTTAATATCAATATATTGTCGGGGTGGTAAAAATCATAGTGTGCAACGTCGGCGTTGGTGGTAATCAGTTTTTTATTGAAACCTAAGGCTTCAAATACCCGAAACGAAAGCCCTTTGTGTTCGCTAACCACAAAGTCTACCAGTACTTTGCTTTGTAAGGCGCGTTGTTGATTGGCGGCAAAACTTAGCGGTTGTTTGATTAGATTGATATTGTGTTGCGGATAAAGTTGTCTGCCCTTTTTGGGGTTTCTTTTCCACGCAATATTAAAATCTATTTTCCAATTGTGTTGTTCGGCTATTTGGGCGAAGCGGTTGATAAATGCTTGGCGGGAAGGTACATGAACGCCGATAAAATAGAAATCATTTTCGGTTTGGGGCAGGGGTTCGGTTAGTTTATGGTCGAAATAGAAATTGGTGGCCGGTAAAAAGAGGTGTTTATTTTTGGCCAAATCATCGGGGTCGAACACATAAAACCGATCAAAGGCATCGATTAAAGGGTATATGGCGGGGCAACGGTGTAACCCGTCGAATTGGTAATTCACAATGCCGTTGCGGCTCTGGCCGCGTATAAATTCTAAAAATGTTTTACTGTAAATATCGCCGCTGATAAATAGGGCATAATCCAACCCGCCTGCTTGTTCGATTTTTCGGGCAATATTTTTCTGAAGAACTTGCCATTGAAGTTGTTTTTTTGCGTAGGTGTCTTTGCATATCAGTTTGCGGTATTTGACATATAAGTGACTATGAAAAGACGGATAACGGAAAGATAAGCTGTCTTCTATTATATTGATAACATGGAAACCTTTAAACCGTAGGTTTGCTTCAATGAGCTTGTAAAGTTCGGATACTTCGGGCATGCCTAGTAAAATTGTTTTTGTCGCCATATAAATTTTTGGAATGAATATTAGTGCTTGAAACGGTTTTTCAAAATAACGTAGGCCGGTTCCCATTGATTAATTTTATGTGAGGTATGGGTATTGTTATTGGTTGGATTGTTTTAAATATAATTATTGGGGTTGTTTATGGCCTCAAGCTATGCAGCCATTGCTCGAAGGCCGTCTGAAACACCGGATTCAGACGTTGTTGGATGGCAGGTGTGTTTGCAGTATGGTAAAAGCCGTTTTCATCTTCGATGCCGAGTGTGAGGAAGTAGTCGGTTAAAAAGCTGCCGTAGCCTTCTTCATCGTCGTTGTAATAGTATTGTGTGAAGCGGTTGCCTAAGTCGTTGAAGCAGGTTTCATCTATGCCGCCTTTTAATTGGTTGAGTACGAATTCGGCACCTGAAATAGCGCCGCGTTGCAGTGCTTCGAATTGCGGCAGGCTTTCGGCTTCGGGGCTGTGTAGGTCTTGCGATACGGCCCAAGCGTAGTAATAGCCGATATGGTGGGCGGCATTGGTTTCAGGTAGGTCGGCAGGGTAGTTTTCTTCGGTATGAAAAGAAATATGGTCATACATGGCACACGGCTTTCAGACATTTTGTAGGGGTGATTATAACATTGTTGCCAATAGCAAAAGCCCGACTGAAAAATTTTTTCAGTCGGGCTTAAAATTTGCAATGCTTTTTTCTCAAGCAGAGATTATTTCGTTGCCGCGCGTGCTTCTGCCAACCATTTATCTACGGTATCACGGTGGGCTTTAATCCAGTTGTCGGCATGTTGCTGAATTTGCTCGGGGCTGCTTTCGCCATCGGCAATCAGGGTATTTTCAGCATTTACGTCTTCAAGGGGAAGCTCGGCAATGGCAAATAATTTGGCTGCCGCCGGGTTTTCGGCTGCAAAGGCTTTATTGGCAACGATGCGCTCGCTATTCACGGCAAAGCCATAGTTTTTGCCATCGGGTGCGGTGGTGTCTTCATTTCTGGGGTTGGCGCTTGAAGGCACTTGCAGCCATACGACATCTTTACCCGGTACTAATTTGCCGGATACCCAATAGGGTGTCCAAGTATAGTAAAACACCGGTTGGCCGTCGTTATAGCGGGTGATGGTATCGGAAATAATCGCAGCATATTGGCCTTGTTTGTGGGTAATATTGTCGCGCAGTTTAAAAGCGTCAAGCTGATATTCGATAACGGCCTCACATCCCCAGCCTGCTTGGCAGCCGGTTAAATCGGCCTTGCCATCGCCGTCGGTGTCGAATAATTTGGCGATTGCAGGATCTTTAAATTGTTCGATATTAGTAATATTGTATTGGTCGGCAGTTTTTTTATCGATGAGGTAGCCTTGTGCAGCACCGCTGATATAGTTGCCTTCGCGGTAGAATTTGTCATCACCACCGGCATTTTTATACATTTCGTTGTGCAGCGGATCCCAGTTAACAGTGTGATAAGTGGCATCGCCATTGGCAATGGCGGTATAGGCGGCGCTGTAATCTACTTCTTTAACCGGCTGAACATCATAGCCCAACTCTTTCAGCAGGTTGTTAATCACCAGTGTTTGGAAACTTTCTTCGGAAATCGGGCTGTGCAATGCCTGTACGCTCACACCTTTACCGGGTTGGCTTTGTTCGGTGGCCGTGTCGTTGGAAGACTGGGCGGCCTCTTGCGGTTGGTTTCCACAGGCGGATAAACCGAAAGCAAAGGCGGTAGCCATTAGGGTTAATGATAAAGTTTTATTCATATTCTTACTCCTTTGTAGGTTTATTGAATGTATTTAATGAGAAATAGTGTTGTTTAAAATTAGTTGGTGCTTTTGCTTCTAAACGGGCGTGTCAGCAAGCCGACGGGGCCGGTGTGATACCAGCGGTTTACACGGCTGCGGTTGCTTTGGCCGAGTGATTGGGTCATGCGGTCGAGCACGATGGCCATAATCACAATACTCAAGCCGCCGATAGAAGCCAAGCCGATATCCAAGCGGCCGATACCGCGCAATACCATTAAGCCCAAGCCGCCTACTGAAATCATGGAAGCAATTACCACCATAGAAAGGCTGAGCATCAGGGTTTGGTTTACGCCGGCCATTATGGTTGGCATGGCCAATGGCAGTTGGACTTTAAACAGCATTTGTTTATTGTCTGCGCCGAATGAATGGGCGGCTTCGATTAAGTCTTCCGGCACTTGGCGGATACCTAAGTTGGTTAGGCGGATAACGGGCGGAACGGCAAAAATAATGGTGACCACCACACCGGGTACATTACCGATACCGAACAACATCACAATCGGCACCAAATAAACGAAAGCGGGTGTGGTCTGCATGGCATCTAAAATAGGGCGTAAGACTTTGGCCAGTTTTTCACTGCTGGCCATGGCAATGCCGGTGGGAATGCCGATTAACATACAGAAAAGCACGGTGGTAATCACCAGCGATAAGGTGGTGACCATTTCCGACCATGCGCCGATAAAGCCGATAAACAGCATGCCGATGAGTGTGCCTAAAGCCAGTTTTTTGCCGGATAACTGCCAAGCCAGAAGCACCATAATGGCAACCAGCGCCAATGCAGGCAGGGATTGTAAAGCACTTTCGATAGAGGATAGCGTCCAATCGACAGGGGTTTTGATGGCCGAAAAAAAGCCGCGGAAATTTTGTACGATCCAGCCGACAATTTGCTCTACCCATTTGTCTAACGGGATTTGTGCGTGGTCGAAAGGGTGTAGTAAAGAAAACGGTTGTTCGACGGCATCGCCGGCGGAAAGTATGGAAGAGGTATCGGTTGCCTGTGATGCGGTGCTTACTGCTGAAGCGGCATTGTCTGCGTCGGCGGGGGAAGCACTTCCCCAAGGATTACTGGCCATTATTGTTTGTCCTTTCTTAATATTGTGGCGGACAGAAAGTATTGAATATCTGTTATGCGGATTATCGGCGGGCCGTCTGAAAAAGAGGCCGTCTGAAAAAGTTTTTTATGCTTCGGTTGCTTTGGCTTCTTCGGTTTCCGGTTCTTCAGGTGGGCTTAATGTTTCGAGTAGTACCGCTTTGCTGATGGAGCCGACATGCCGTCCATCGGCATCGACAATCGGAACGGGGCAGGGGAAACGGGCGGCAGTGTTAAACATATCGCGTATCGGTGTATCAGCAGGCACTGCTTCCAAATCCGGCAAAACGGCCGATTGAATCGGTTTTTCTTTGGTGATGGCTTCTTTAAGCGATTCAACGGAAATAACGCCCATAAAATGTTTGTCTTCATCCAGCAGGAAGCCGTAGTCGCGGTCGTTTTCGCTCATGCGTTTTAAAAAACTGCGCATATTGGCTTGGCCGGCACGGTGCGGGAAAGTCAGTTGGGTACGGCGTGCCAAATCACCGGCGGTATAAACTTGGGAAACATTGACTTCTTTGAAAAACGAACGGACATAATCATTGGCCGGTTGTCTGAGAATTTCATCGGGGGTGCCGACTTGTACGACAGAGCCGTTTTGCATAATGGCAATACGGTTGCCGATGCGCATGGCTTCGTCTAAATCATGTGAAATAAAAATGATGGTGCGTTTGTCGCGAGCTTGCAAGTGAATCAGCTCGTCTTGCATTTCGGTACGAATCAGCGGGTCTAGTGCGGAAAAAGCTTCATCCATTAATAAAATAGCGGGATCATTGGCTAAGGCGCGTGCCAAGCCGACACGTTGGCGCATACCGCCGGATAATTCGTCCGGATAACTTTCCCCGTATGCCCCCAAGCCGACCTGATCCAAGGCAACTTGGGCGCGCTCGTTTCGTTCGGCTTCCGGCACGCCGGCAAGTTCAAGGCCAAAGGCAACATTTTGGCGGTTGGTTAAATGCGGCATGAGTGCGAAAGATTGAAAAACCATACTGATTTTTTCACGGCGCACTTGCCTTAACCGTGCATCGCTCATGGCAACGACATCTTCACCGTCAATCAATACCTGCCCTTGGCTAGGCTCAATCAAACGGTTAAATAGTCTGACTAATGTGGATTTTCCTGAGCCGGATAAGCCCATAATGACAAAAATTTCACCTTCGTAAATTTCAAGGTTGACATCGGCAACGGCGACGGTACTGCCGGTTTCGGCAAAGATTTCTTCTTTTTCCAATCCTTTGCTATGCAGTTTGAGTGCTGCTTTGGGGTTCGGGCCGAAAATCTTATAAAGATTTTTAACCGTAAGCTTGGCTTGGGTAGATTGTTCAGACATTTCAAAATTCTAGTTGGTTGTTTATTCTATAAGATTACAGAATTTCGAGTGATTATTCAAGTATAAACATTGAGTTTTTCAATTCATTTCCGTGTTTTTGAGTGTCAAAAACTATGAAACAGCTTGGGTTTTAATATGCCAATTCAGACGGCATGATTATAATAATATTTTATATAATCATTTATTTATGAAATTTAATTTATTTTTTAAAATAAAAATATATTTTCGATACTTATTTTAAAACAATTTATTTTCATTCAAATATGAATGTTATCTGTTTCTGAGCATATAGGGGTAGGTGGGCTGCATATAGAGATGGGGGAGTGTGGTTTACTAAAAATGAAAAAATTTCATTTCCAAAGGAATAGGGTGGTTATAAGAAAAAAATAATAAAATAAAAAATCGGAGCAGATGGATTCTGCACCGATTTCTATAGATTGGGTTTGCATTAATTTTTTTAAATCAAAGAGATGAAATTAACTATTCGCTTAATAATGCAATATCGGCCACTGCGTTCATCAGCTGCGCCAGTTGGTTGAGCAGATTGAGACGGTTTTGTTTCACTGCCGCATCGTCTGCCATCACCATAACATTATCGAAAAATGCATCCACCTGCGGCTTGATGGCGGCCAGCTCGGTTAAGGCCGTCTGAAAGTCTTGATTACCTAATGCCGCTTCAATCTTCGGCTGTAAAGCGGTTGCGGCGGTAAACAAGGCTTTTTCTTCGTCTTGCGCCAACAGATCGGCATTGACCGCGCCCAGTGCGCCGTCGGCTTTTTTCAATAAGTTTTGCACGCGTTTATTGGCGGCAGCCAGAGCGGCGGCTTCGGGTAGCTGTTTGAAAGCGGCAACGGCTTGCAATTTGGCGGTTAAGTCGTTTAAACGGCTTGGCTTTTTCGCTAAGATGGCCGCTACAATATCGTGCGGATAATCGTTTTGCAGCAATACGGCCAAACGTGCCTGCATAAAGTCTGCCACTTCTGCGGTGGTGTTTTCCGAAAGTTTGCCTTGCGGGAAGCTTTGATATACCACTTCTAATAGTTCGTTGATATCCAGATTGTTGTCCATCAGCATACGCAATACACCCAATGCGGCACGGCGTAGGGCGTAGGGGTCTTTATCGCCGGTAGGAATCAGGCCAATGCCCCAAATGCCGATTAGTGTTTCCAATTTGTCGGCCAATGCCACGGCGGTAGCGGTAGGGCTTGCGGGCAAAGCATCGCCGGCAAAGCGCGGTTGGTAGTGCTGTTCGATAGCATCGGCGATTTCATCGGTTTCGCCATCTAAGCGGGCATAATATTTGCCCATCGTGCCTTGCAGTTCGGGGAACTCGCCAACCATTTCGGTGACCAAATCGGCCTTGGCCAAGCGGGCGGCACGCTCGGCTACGGCGGCATCCGCTCCCAAGCCTTTGGCAATATAGGCGGCAATGCTTTGTAGGCGTTCGATACGCTCGGCTTGCGAACCGATTTTATTGTGATAAACCACATTGGCCAGTTTGGGCAGGCGGCTTTCTAAGGTGGCTTTTTGGTCTTGCTTGTAGAAAAATTCCGCATCGGCCAAACGGGCGCGCAATACACGCTCATTGCCTTGGATAATATGCGAAGGATCATCGGCTTCTAAGTTGGAAACCAATAAGAAGCGGTTAATCAGTTTGCCGTTTTGATCCAGCAGCGGGAAGTATTTTTGGTTTTGCTGCATGGTGAGAATCAGGCACTCTTGCGGCACGGCTAAGAAGTGGCCTTCAAACCCGGCTTCAAGTACAACCGGCCATTCAACCAAAGCGGTTACTTCGTCTAATAAGGCTTCATCGGCGGCTACTTGGGCATTCAGACGGCCTGCTTGTTCGGTTAAGGCCGTCTGAATCGCGGCTTTGCGTTCGGCAAACGAAGCAATCACTTTGCCTGCATCGCGCATTTGTTTGGCATAGTTATCGGCATTGGTTAAGGTGATGAGGCCGTCTGAAAGGAAACGGTGGCCGAGGGTGGTGTTGCCGCTGGTTAAACCCAATACTTCGGCCGGAACCGTGTCGGCGCCATGCATCACTACTAAACCGTGAACAGGGCGCACAAAAGTATGGGTGCTGCTGCCCCAGCGCATCACTTTAGGAATAGGCAGTTTTTTAATGGCTTGGTTTAAGATGTCGGCCAATAATTCGGCCAGCGCTTTACCTTGTTGGGTAAACTCATGCGCATAAACATCTTGTTTACCGTCGTGAATGATTTTTAGGTCGGCAATATCGGCGCCGCAAGAGCGGGCGAAGCCTTCAAGGGCTTTGGTCGGCGCACCGTCTTTCATGGCATTGGCAACGGCAGGGCCTTTTTTCACAATATGTTGGTCGGCCTGAACCGCTTTAACATTTTTCACTTGTACGGCCAAACGGCGCGGTGAGGCATAAGCGGTATATTCGGTTTCACCGTCGATTAATTGCGCTTTGGCCAAGCCTTCGGCAACGGAAGCGGCTAGGTGGTTGCCCAGTGTGTTGAGTGCTTTGGGCGGCAACTCTTCGGTGCGGAGTTCGATTAATAGGGTTGAGGTCATTGTTAAGACTTTCTGTATACATTTATGTGTTTTCAGACGGCCTGTTTTATTGAATAGGCCGTCTGAAAATCAATTTAAGCAGCTTGATTTTTAATCAATGGGAAGCCTAGTTTCTCACGGCTTTCAACGAATTTTTGTGCCACGATGCGGCTTAAGGTGCGGATACGGCCGATATAGGTTGCCCGTTCGGTCACGGAAATGGCACCGCGTGCGTCCAATAGGTTGAAAGTGTGGCCGGCTTTGAGCACCAATTCGTAGGCGGGTAGTGCTAGGCTGGTGTCTTCAACGGCAAGCAGGCGTTTGGCTTGGGCTTCGTAGTCGTTGAATTGTTGCAGCAGCCAATCGGCATCGCTGTATTCGAAATTGTAGGTGGATTGTTCGACTTCGTTTTGATGGTATACATCGCCGTAGGTAACGGTTTGGCCGTCGGGGGTTTTCGACCATACGAGGTCGTATACGTTTTCTACACCCTGCAAATACATGGCCAAGCGTTCGATGCCGTAGGTGATTTCGCCGAGTACGGGTGAGCAGTCGATGCCGCCGACTTGTTGGAAATAGGTGAATTGGGTCACTTCCATGCCGTTGAGCCATACTTCCCAACCTAAACCCCAAGCGCCGAGAGTAGGGTTTTCCCAGTCGTCTTCTACAAAACGGATATCGTGTACTTTGGGGTCGATGCCCAATTCGCGTAATGAATCCAGATATTGTTCTTGGATATCGGCAGGGGCGGGTTTTAAGGCCACTTGGAATTGATAGTAATGTTGCAGGCGGTTGGGGTTGTCGCCGTAGCGGCCGTCTTTGGGGCGGCGGCTGGGTTGGACATAGGCGGCAAACCAAGGCTCGGGGCCGAGGGCGCGTAAACATGTGGCGGGGTGGCTGGTGCCGGCGCCGACTTCCATATCGAATGGTTGGATAATGGTGCAGCCGCGTTCGGCCCAGAAAGTTTGTAATTTGAAGATGATTTGTTGGAAGGTGAGCATGATGGCGTTCTGTCTGATGATTTTGTTGGAAATAAAAGATGGTATTCTACTGTTTCGCTGCTGGTTTGGGTAGGCTTGGCGGAACCTAAATGCTTTTTTATAGTCGATTTTTGAGTATAATGTGGCTGGTTTTTAATTGATTTATTTTTAGAGGGAATTAAGGAATGTCTGATAACGATAACCATAAAGAGCAACGGATTGGCTTATGGATTGCCGGCGGTGCTGCCGGGCTTGCTGTTTTATCGATTCTTTTCTATGCGGTATGGGGCTGGGAAAACGGTAAAATCGAAGGTTCTCCGGGCTATGATGCGGCAGCTTCCGAAGTGATGGTGGTTGAGGAGCAAGAGGTTATACCCGAACCGGCTGTTGTTAATGAGGATGCCAGCGAAGTGGAAGCATTGGCAGTTGTGCCCGAAGAAACAGCGGCATCTGCAGCATTAACCGATGCGGTTGCGGAGCAATTGTTGGCATCATCTGAAGAAGAGGTGGATAACGGTGCCGTAGTGGTTGTAGAAAATGGTGTGGTTAAATTTTATTTTGCTTCAGGAAAATCCGATTTAGCGGCTAATGCGCAAGACGCGCTGCAAGATGTATTGGCCGGTGTGAAAGAGGGTAAAAAAGCGGTGATTTCCGGTTTCCATGATGCCACCGGCAATCAGGCTCAGAATGAATCATTGTCTAAAGACCGAGCCTTTGCCGTGCGCAATGCTTTATTGGGCTTGGGCGTGCCGGAATCGCAAATCGAATTGCGTAAACCTGAAAATGCAACCGGTACGGGCAATCGTGCCGAAGCTCGCCGTGTAGAAGTGATATTGGAATAATTGGTTATAGTATTGCTATTGTAATTTATTTGGCAAATCGGGCGGTGGGCAAAATAATGTTCGCCGCCTGATTTTTTTATTTTGAGGTTTATGAGGGAATATTTTTTCAGACGGCCTTTGGTATCCTGTTTAGGATGGCTTGTAAGGATATGAAAACTTGAGATTGGCGTTAATATTGTCGATTCTTTTGAAGCTGTAAAATCAATATATAAAAAATCCCTGCATGGCAGGGATTTTTGAATAAGTTTCCAAAACAAATTAACGTTTGGAGAATTGTTTTGCACGACGTGCTTTGCGCAGACCGGGCTTTTTACGTTCAACTTCACGCGCATCGCGGGTAACGAAGCCGGCTTGTGAAAGTGTCGGTTTCAAAGCGGCATCATAGTCGATCAATGCACGGGTAATGCCGTGACGAATCGCACCTGATTGGCCGGTTTCACCGCCGCCGATAACATTCACTTTAATATCGAATGCTTCTGCGTTGTCAGTCAGAACCAAAGGTTGGCGCACGACCATGCGGCTGGTTTCGCGGGCGAAAAATTCGTCAACCGGGCGGCCGTTTACAATAATTTGACCAGTGCCTTTTTGTAAGAATACACGAGCCACTGAACTTTTTCGGCGGCCTGTGCCGTAATAGTATTTACCGTTCATGTCGTGTCCTTAGATTTCCAAAACTTTGGGTTGTTGGGCTGCATGACCGTGCTCTGAGCCGGCATACACTTTTAA
Organism: Neisseria montereyensis; assembly: GCF_024834045.1. Lineage (GTDB taxonomy): Bacteria > Pseudomonadota > Gammaproteobacteria > Burkholderiales > Neisseriaceae > Neisseria > Neisseria montereyensis. The sequence continues at coordinate 55,710 of NZ_JANUXW010000006.1, read as the reverse complement.
TTTTTTAATCATGGCGTAGCCTAAGGGGCCTTTGGGCAACATGCCTTTTACGGCTTTTTCCAAAACACGCTCGGGGAATTGGTTTTGCATTTCGGTGAAATTGCGCTCGTAGATACCGCCGGGGTAGCCTGAGTGGCGATAGTATTTTTTATCCAACGCTTTTTTACCGGTAACGCGTAATTTGTCTGCATTGATGACGATAATGTAATCGCCGGTGTCAACGTGGGGGGTATATTCGGGCTTATGTTTGCCGCGCAAACGACGTGCGATTTCTGCGGCAACGCGACCCAAAACTTTGTCTTGGGCGTCAACCACAAACCACTCGCGCTTTACTTCATGCGGCTTGGCTGAAAAGGTTTTCATAAGGGGTAATCCAGATAGATATAGAAAGCTGCCAATTTTATAGATGATTTTAGCGGCTGTCAATCTGAATAGATTTTCTCGGGCATGGATACGGGGCGCTATATGGCGGGTTTGCCACCGTTATGTTGTTTTTGCGGTGATAGAGAAAAAGCACCGTGTTAACACGGTGCTTTTAAAAGGGTATCCCCGCATATGCCGTTTCGGCTGAATCCGCTTGAACCTTGTAGACAAGGCGGTCACCACGGGCAGTTTCGGGTTCATCTGTGAAGACGCGCACGCCCACTGCAAACTCTCGGCAACCTTAAGCGAACGTATTGGTTCAAAGGAATATATGCCGTCGCGAACACCGCAGGGATATAAAAGTTTTAACACTTGTTTGATTCAGTTTATTTTTGATAAAACTTTTTCACAAGCATTAGTCATGTCGGTTATTTTACGCTCAAAATCACCGATTGCCAAATCATCTTTCATCGACATTTTTAATAAGTCGTGTACCAAGTTCAATGCGGCCATAATCAAAATCTTGTCGGTTTCGACGATACGTCCGTTTTGTCTAATCGTATTAAACTTTTCATTCAACATGTTAACGGCTTGCATCAGGGTGGCTTTTTCTTCTGTGGGGGTGCCGATGGTGAAGGAGCGGCCCATAATATCCAGATTCACTTGTTCGATACTCATGGTTTAGCCCTCTTGTATGGTTGTGGTATTTTCTTGCGGCAGGCGTGCCAACAGGGTGCGGAGGTGCTCGGCATTGGCAGCCAATGCGTCGCGGTATTTTTGGTTTTCGGCAGTTAATGCATCTATTCTGCTTTGCATTTCATCGGTCACTTCTTGAATCCGCTGTTCGGTTTCATTTTTGAGGTTGTGCATCTGCGCCATGAGTGCTTCGCTCAGTTCGTCTACTGCGGCTTCGTGTTCGTTTTTTTGTTGCGCTTGCGCCTCTTTTTGCTTGGCAATCGCTGCTTGCAGACGGGCAATTTCTTCCTGTTGGCGTTTGTTTTCACCTATTTGGGTTTCAAATTTTTGTATCAGTTGGTAAACGCCGGCTTCGAGTTTGTCTAGATACTGATTCATGTTGTACACCGCTCGGTTAATATGGGCGCAAGCATAGTAGGGATAAAAGATGCTGTCAAATAAGGCCGTCTGAACGCGATATTTTTCAGACGGCCTGCCGTATGGGTTGAACGATTATTCGAAACGGGCTTCGCGATCCATCAGGCGTTCGACAACCTGCTGCGGGTTGAGCTCTTTGCGTAAGAGTTGCAGTAGGGTATGCGTGATCGGCATATCGATTTGGTACTTGCACGCGGTATTGAAGACTTCTTCGATGGTGCTGACGCCCTCGGATACATGGCCGATTTCCAGCAATACCTGATGCAGATCTTTGCCTTCTGCCAAGCCCAAGCCGACGCGGCGGTTGCGTGAAAGCGCACCGGTACAGGTAAGAATAAGGTCGCCGATGCCGGCCAAGCCCATCATGGTTTTGGGGTGTGCACCCATGGCAACGGCCAAGCGGGTGATTTCGGCCAAACCGCGCGTTACCAAGGCTGCGCGTGCGTTTAAGCCGTATTCGAGGCCGTCTGAAAGGCCGGTGGCGATGGCCATAATATTTTTCACCGAACCGCCGACAGCCACGCCGATAACGTCTTCGCTGCCGTATAGACGCAATACATTGGTATTGAGGCTGCCCACCAATGCTTCAATCCATGCTTTGTTTTCAGAAGCCAATACCACGGCGCAAGGCAGTTGTTTGGCCAGTTCCTGCGCAAAGCTGGGGCCGGAAAGCATGCCGATGCGGTTGTTGTCCGGCAGCACTTCTTTCACCACTTGGAACGCCATCAATCCGGTATCTTGCTCAAAGCCTTTGCAGGCGGTTAATACCGGCAGGTGTCCGGCATTGTGTTCGGCCAGCAATTGTGCGCTGTCGCGCAAACCGGCAACGGACGTGGCGATTAAAACCAGTTCGCTGTCTTTTAACGCATCGGTTAAATCCGTGTGTGCGGTTAGGTTTTCGGGGAAAGCGAATCCGGGCAGGTGGTGTTTGTTTTCACGCTCTGCTTCGATGGTTTCGATGTGGTCGCGGTTTCGTGACCATAAAGCAACGCGGTGCCCGTGTAGGGCGAAGTGGATGGCTAATGCAGTTCCCCAAGAGCCTGCGCCTATAACGGTAATGTTCATGTCGGTTGTTCTCGCAGATGTAATGCCGTTTACTTTAAAACAATCATGCAGACCGTGCAAGCGCATGGGTTTGATGTGTTTCAAATGGTTGTTGTAAACAGCTGCAAAGTAGGGATGCTTAGGCCGTCTGAACAGTTTTCAGACGGCCTAAGCTCGGTAAACACGGTTAGGCAAGGATTTTGCCGACAATTTCGGCGGTATCTTTCGATAAGCCTTGTTGCGCCTGAATCCGTTTGAGTTGTTCTTTCATGTGTTGTTGGCGGACAGGTTCGAGTTTGTTGCAGATATTGAAGGCCTGTACCAAGCGGGCGGCAACTTGCGGGTTGAAGCGGTCGATTTCCATCACTTTGTCGGCGATAAAGGCATAGCCCGAACCGTTTTCGGCATGGAAATGGGGGATGTTACGGCTGAACGCACCCAGTAGCGAACGTGCTTTATTGGGGTTTTCCAAGCTGAATTTTGGGTGTTGCAAGGCCGTCTGAACTTGGGTGAGGGTGTCGCTGCGGCGGCTGGCGGCAACGAGCATGAAATATTTGTCCATCACCAAAGCATCTTCGCTGAATTTTTCAGCAAAGGCGGCCAGTAATTCGTTGCGCTTATCGCTTTCGTTGTGGTTGACGGCCGACAAGACACCCCATTCGTGGGTCATGTTTTGCGCCATAGCGGCATAGCGTTCGGCGACGGTGTCGATATGTGCCGGATCGGCGCGTAAGACAAAAGCGCGGCAGACATTACGCAAGCTGCGCCAGCCGGCCAGCTCGGGGCTGTATTCGTAGCGGGTGGCCGGGTCGGCTTGTTGCTCATGTTGCGCACCTTCGCTATTGAGGGCGTAAAAATAATCTTTGAAGCGGGTGGCGATAAGATCAAGCAGGGCTTCGCGGGCGTGGTGGATGCGCAAGGGGTCGATGGTGTTGCGGTCGGCCCATAATTCGGCTTCGTGTGGGATGCCTAACAGCATGGCTTTGAAACCGGCGTCTAAATCCGCTTTTAACACATATTCGACTGCTTGCAACAGCTTAGTGTGTTCCGGCAGCGGTTGCTTTTGTGCCAAAGCGGTTTCATTGGCGGCAATGGCGCGGCGGTATAGGGTTTGTCCGGCTTCCCAACGGGCAAAAGGATCGTTGTCGGCGGCCAATAAAACGCTTAAATCTTCGTCGCTGTATGGGTAGTTGAGGTGCACGGGGGCGGAGAAACCGCGCAGCAGCGAGGGAACGACTTGGCGGTTAACGCCTTTTAAAACGAATGTTTGTTCGGCTTCGGTAACGCGCAAAACGGTTTCGGTTTGCAAGGCATCGCTGTTGTCCAATCCGAATGCGACCGGTTGGCCGAATGAATCGGTTTCGGCGCTAAAGAGGGCGATTTTCACCGGTATCATCATCGGTTTTTTATCGGCCATATCCGGCGTGGCGGGAATGTGCTGTTTGATGCGGATAAGGTAGCCGCCGTTATTTTGCGCTTCGGTGGCAACGTCTAAAACAGGGGTGCCGGCTTGGCTGTACCATAGGGCGAATTGGTCGAAGTCGAAGCCGTTGGCATCGGCCATCGCGGCGCGGAAGTCGTCGCAGGTAACGGCTTGGCCGTCGTGGCGTTGGAAATACAGTTTCATGCCTTTTTGGAAGCCTGCTTCGCCTAAGAAAGTGTGGTACATGCGCACCACTTCCGCGCCTTTTTCATAAACCGTCATGGTGTAGAAGTTGTTCATTTCTTCGTAAGAAGCGGGGCGGACGGGGTGGGCGGTGGGGCCGGCATCTTCGGGGAACTGGTGCTGCCGCAACAGGGCGACGTTTTCGATGCGGGTCAGCATGCCGGCGCGGTCGGCTGAGAATTCCTGATCTCGGAAAACGGTCAGCCCTTCTTTGAGTGAAAGTTGGAACCAGTCGCGGCAGGTCACGCGGTTGCCTGTCCAGTTGTGGAAATATTCGTGGGCAATCACGCTTTCGATACCGGCAAAATCGGCATCGGTGGCGGTACGGCTGTCGGCCAAAACGTATTTGGTGTTGAAAATATTCAGGCCTTTGTTTTCCATCGCGCCCATATTGAAGTCGCCGACGGCGACAACCATGTAGATATCCAAATCGTACTCGAGATCGAAGCGGGTTTCGTCCCAACGCATGGCGTTTTTCAGCGATTCGACGGCAAATCCGGTTTTATTTTGGTCGGCTGCGGCGGTATAGAATTCGATGGCGACTGTTTTACCGCTGCGGGTGGTGAAGCTGTCGCTGGTTTTGGCCAAATCGCCGGCAACCAAAGCAAACAGGTAGCTCGGTTTGGCAAACGGATCCGACCATTTTACCCAATGGCGGCCGTCTGAAAGTTTGCCGCTGTCGGTTTTGTTGCCGTTGGACAGCAAAACGGGGTAGCGGCTTTCGTCGGCGGTGATGGTGGTGGTGAAAACCGACATCACATCGGGGCGGTCGGGGTAAAACGTGATTTTACGAAAACCTTCCGGTTCGCACTGGGTAAACAGGTTGCCGCCCGATGCATACAATCCCATTAGCGATTTGTTTTCAGACGGCTTGATGCGTGTTGCTACCGATAGGGTAAAGGCTTCGTGCGGCACGTTGGCGATGGTGAGTTTTTCGTCGGCCAGTGTGTAGTCGCTGACGTCGTTGCCGTTGATGCGGACTGATAGCAATTCGGCGGACCCGTCCAACACCAACGGGGCGCCGATGGTTTGCGGCACAACGGCCAAATCTGCTTGAACGGTGGTGTAGGGTTCCTGTATGTCGAAATGTAGGTCGGTGTGGGAAACGGTGTAGGCCGGAGCCTGATAGTCTTTCAGGTAATGTACGGTTTTGCTCATAAAGCGCTCTTCTATAAAATTCGGTGATGTCGGTATCGGGCGGTTTCAGGCGGTTATTTTCAGACGGCCTGTCGGTTTATGCCGTCGGCAGCCGCAGGAAGTGTTCGCGGTAATAACGCATTTCTTCAATGCTTTCCAAAATATCGTCTAAAGCCTGATGCGCGCCTTTTTTGACCACGCCTTTGTAAACGGCGGGGTTCCAACGGCGTGCCAGTTCTTTTAGGGTGGAAACATCCAGATTGCGGTAATGGAAGTAGGTTTCAAGACGGGGCATATAGCGCACCATAAAACGGCGGTCTTGGTGGATGGTGTTGCCGCACATCGGGGAAGTTTGGGCGGGAATCCATTCTGCCATAAAGTCCAATAGTTTTTGCTCGACTTCGGCTTCGGTGTGTTTCGATTCGCGCACCCGCTGCGTCAGCCCCGTGCGGGCGTGGGTGGCGGTGTTCCATGCGTCCATATTGTTTAGGATGTCGTCGCTTTGATGGATGGCATACACTTCGGATTGTGCCAATACGTTTAAATCCTGATCGGTAATAATCATGGCGACTTCGATAATTTTGTCGGTTTCGGGGTTCAGCCCGGTCATTTCCATATCGAGCCAGCAAAGATGGGTTGCGTTTTGAGTCATGTTTTCAGACGGCCTTATCTATTTTAATCAGCGCTTATTATAAAGGATTTATGGCTTGGAGGCCGTCTGAACATTTGAGGCGGATGTTTAAACGGTGGGTTCGCGCTCGCCGTTGTGGAATACCAGCACGTTTTCCGGCCAGCGTAGGGCGGCCAAAAAGAATTTGGATTGTTGCGGCGGTATGCCGCGTTTGCGGTCGCGCCAACGGGCGCCGATGGAAAAATCGACACAAAACACATTATTGTTTGCGCCGTGCCATGCGTTGCCGGCGGCAGGGAGGATGTTTTCCCTGTCGGAGGCGGGCGGTTGCGGGTAGCGGCTGCGCCAATAGTGGCCGATGAGCACCGGAATGTTTTCGGTATAGTCGTCCCACCAGCCGTATCGGGCGGTAAAACGCCAACGGCCGCCGGCATAAAAAGGCTTGGCGGCGAGGTGCTCGATGCCGCTGGTGAGGGCGCGGATGGGGTGGAGGCGGCTGCGGTTGAGTTCGTATTGTGCCGTAGCGGGCATGGCGGGCGGCAGGCGGTCGGCATCGTCGAGCAGCGGTTTATAGCGTTGCTGTTCGTCGAGATAATCGGCATACCAGTCGGCGGTTCGGAGTTGTTGTTTCAGTTCGTCATCAAAGCGGCGGTATTGTTCGACAATGCTTTCACCGTAAGCGGCATCGAGTGCCGGAAAGGTTCGGGCTATCCAAGCAGCATGGACAATGCGCAGGTCGTGCCGTTCGAGAATGAGCGGCTGTTCGGCCAACCAGTCGGTGAGTGCGGATTTTTCCGAGTCGGGAAGAATGTGCCACGGTGCGTAGCGTTCGGTGTCGGCGTTGCCGCGTTGGGGGAAAAACCAACCCGAGCCGTCTTTGGGGTCGGATACCAATAAATTCAGCTCGTGATTGCCGAGTACCATCAAGGCATTGCCGGCCTGATGCGCTTGGAAAAACCAGTTTAAAACCGCAGGGCTGTCGGGGCCGCGGTCGCATAAGTCGCCGACAAACACGATTTTCCTACCCTGCGGGTGGCTGCCGTCGCTGTTGTAGCCAAGCTGATGAAGCAGGGCTTGAAGCGGTTCAAGCTCGCCGTGTACGTCGCCGATAATATCCAGCGGCGTATCGGGTAGGGGTTGTCGGTAGCGGTAGGGCATGGTGCGGATTCTCTTGTTGTTATCCGTTATCGGGAATAGAAAAATGTAGAAGTCAGAACCTACATTTCAAACGTAAATTATAGCGCCAAACGGCTTGTTCGGCTGTTTTCGGTGGGTGAGGCCGTCTGAAAGGTATGGTTGATACGATAACGGTAAGTATAAAAAATCAGGCCGTCTGAAAAGGGATAAATGGCTTTTCAGACGGCCTGATTCGGTTGCGGATACGTTAGCCGGTATTGCGCAAACCTTGGGCAACGCCGTTAATGGTGAGATGCACCATTTGCAGCAGGCGCGGGTTGTCGGGGTCTTGCCGCAGCCGCTTGAGCAATGCGATTTGCAGGCTGCCGAGGGCGTTGAGGTAGGGGATTCTCAAGGCCAGCGAGCGTGCGAGGGTGCGGTTATCGCTGAGCAGTTCGTCGGCTTGCAGAATATCCAGTAAGGCTTGGCGGCTTTTGAGGTATTCGGTTTTGATTAGGCCGAAAATTTCCGCTGCCTGTTCGGGCGATTCGCTTAGGCCGGCGTAGTTTTCCGCCAGTGTTAAATCGGTTTTGGCCATTACTTGCTCCATATTCGAGAGCATGGCTTGGAAGAACGGATCGCTTTGTGCGTGTTGCTGTAAGTCTTTCAGACGGCCTTTGTCGGCTTGGCAGACTTCTTCGACCGCGCTGCCGAAGCCGTACCATGCGGGCAGCATCAGGCGGTTTTGCGCCCATGAGAATACCCACGGGATAGCGCGCAAATCCTGAATCCGCGCCAAGGTTTTACGGCTGGCCGGGCGGCTGCCGAGGTTGAGGGTGGCGATTTCCCGAATCGGGCTGGTTTGCAGGAAGTAGTCGATAAAGCCGTCACGGGTAATCAGGGCGCGATAGTGCTTAAACGCGCTGTCGGAAAGCGCCTGCATTAGTTGGCCGTCGGGTATTTTGTGTTGCGGCAGCAGGCTGGCTTCGAGGGTGGCGGCTATCAGTGTTTCAAGATTGCGGCGGGCATTGCCGGGTTCGGCGTATTTGGCGGTAATCACTTCGCCCTGTTCGGTAATGCGTATCTGGCCGGCGACGCTGTCGGCCGGTTGCGCCAGAATGGCTTGGTAAGAGGGGCCGCCGCCGCGCCCGACGCTGCCGCCGCGTCCGTGGAAAAGGCGCATGCGGATGCCGTGTTGTTTGAAGAGTTCGACCAAGCCTAATTCGGCCTGATAAAGCCCCCATGAGCTGCTGACATAGCCGCCGTCTTTATTGCTGTCGGAATAGCCGAGCATGATTTCTTGGATGTTGTCGCGGCCGGATAATAAATCGCGATACCACGGCAGGCTGAATAGGGTATTCATTACCGAGCAGGCGTTTTCTAAGGCTTCGATGGTTTCAAACAGCGGCACGATATTGATGCGGCTGTGTGGTTTGCCGTTTTCCAATGTGAGCAGGCCGCTTTCTTTCAGCAGCAATGCCAAGGCCAGTAAGTCGCTGGGCTGTTCGCAATTGGAAATAATGCTTTGGTTGATGGCGTGTTCGCCCAATTCGTTTTTGATTTTCCGGGCTTCTTGGAAAATAGCCAATTCGTGGCGGGTATGGTCGCTGTAATCGATATAGGGGCTGTATAGCGGCCGCTGGTGTTGCAGTTCGCGCAATAAAACCGTTTGTTTTTCGGCTTCCGATAAGGTTTCGTAGGCTTCTAACCCGGCTTTTTGAAACAATTCGGCCACGACTTCACCATGTTTGGCGGCATGTTGGCGCAGGTCGAGCGGCATCATATAGAAACCGAATACGGAAGCCATGCGGATTAAATCCGCCAAACGGGCATCTGCCAGCATACCGCTGCCGTTTTCACGCAATGAGCGGCTGAGGATTTCTAGGTCGGCGATAAATTCGTCGGCGTTGCGGTAGGGCTCCAATAGGCCGAAACGGCAACCCAGTGTTAAACCGATTTCATGACCGCGTGCAATCAGGCGCGCCATAATGTAGGCGATGGCACGGCGGTAGTGCTCTTCTTCATGCGCGATTTCGGTGTCGGGCGAGCGGGCGGATAGCGCCAACAGGGCTTCACTTACATCAACGCGGCGGATGGAAAGCGGCAGGTCGTGATACAGCGCGGCCAGTTCGCGGCGGTAATAATGGAAAACGGTGTCGGCATGCTGGGTAAAGGCATAGCGTAGGGTGTCGGCGGAAACAAAAGGGTTGCCGTCGCGGTCGCCGCCTATCCAGCCGCCGATTTGCAGAATATCGGGCACGCGGATTTTGGGATAGGCCGTCTGAAAAGCTTTTTCCATGCTGCGGTAGAGTTTGGGTAGGGCTTGGAAAAAACTGAGCGGGAAAATCGAAACGCCGTTGTTGATTTCGTTGTTGACGGTGATTTTGTAATGGCGGGTTTCGCTGGTTTGCCATAAAGCCAACAGGGTGGTATCGACTTCGCGTTGAAGTTCGGCCAAGGCTTCGGCACTGTTGCAATTTTCCCGCTTCGGCAATAGGGCGCTGATGCGGCGGTGGAAATTCAAGGTGGCCTGCCGTTGCACTTCGGTCGGGTGTGCGGTGAGTACGGCGGCAATGTGGGTGTGGTCGAGTTGTTGTTGAACCGTGGCGGCATCAATCTGATGTTCTTGCAGCTTGCGAACGGTATCGGCCACACTACCGGCCGCGGCATTACTACCGGCTTGTTCATGCGCCAAGCGGCGGCGTTCGTGGTGAACGTCTTCGGCAATATTAAGCATTTGCGAAAACATGCCGCAGGCGATAATCAGATTTTGCACTTGGTTTTCGTTCAGCAAAGGCAGCACTTCTTCGATAATAGGGCCGCTGTCGTTAGATGCTGCCAGTTTTTTAACGGCATCCAACACAATTTCGGTGGTTTCATTGTGCAACAGTTTGAATAAAGACTGTGTCAAAAATTCGACATCCCCTGCCAACGCGGTATCTTTGGGATGATTGAGTATGTGAAGCTGCATAGAGGCCTTTCTGAACGGAAAAAGTGCGGGAATTGTATAGCAAGGTTAAAGAAGAAACCATCACGGGCAACCATATCCGGAAAACATTTTTTGTAATATGATTGTTTATGCCGAATTGATATCGTTATTGTTGGATTTAATCAATAAATTTCATCACAATCAATGGTAATACCATAGTCGGCACCATTAAAATCACTTAAAATACACAAGCGTGCAGTCCATTTTCAGACGGCTGCAAGGCTAATATTTTGAAATACATTCAGGAAACGATCATGATTGACTTAACTCACTTCAACGAAAATAACGAAGCCCACATGGTGGATGTGGGCGAAAAAGCACCGACCAAGCGTACTGCCAAAGCCAGCGGCTATATTAATATGAGCCATGAGGCCATTCAATTTATTATTAAGGGCGCGGCTAAGGGCGATGTGCTCGGTATTGCCCGTGTGGCCGGTATTCAGGCGGCCAAGCAAACCGGTTTTCTGATTCCGCTGTGCCATCCGGTTGCCCTAACGCATGTGCGGGTGGATTTTGATGTCGATGTACAGCTTGCCCGTGTCAAAACCACGGTAACCGCCAGTACGGAAGGGAAAACCGGGGTAGAGATGGAAGCCTTGACCGCAGTTAATATTTCCCTGCTGACGATTTACGATATGCTTAAGGCGGTAGATAAAAACATGGTGATTTCACAAATTCATCTGGAAACCAAAACCGGCGGTAAAAGCGGAACCTTCGTATTCGACGACAGCCTTGAAAATTTAAATTATTAATCAATATAAATATACAATAAATTATTGGTGCGAACACATGGACGACCGCGACCTACTGCGATACAGCCGCCATATCTTGCTTGATGAAATCGGCATTGAAGGCCAGCAAAAATTGCTGGACGCCACTGTATTGGTGGTCGGCTGCGGCGGTTTGGGCGCGGCCGCCCTGCCTTATTTGGCCGCCGCCGGGGTGGGTAAACTGATTATTGCCGATGATGACACCATCGACGATACCAACCTGCAACGCCAGATTACTTTTACCGAAGCAAATATCGGGCAGAGTAAAGCCGAAACTATGGCAGGCCGTCTGAAAGGCATTAACAGCCGTGTGGATATTACTGCGTTAAACGAAAGGTTAACCGAGCAGCGTTTAAGCGAACTCATGCGGCAATGTGATATTGTGTTGGATTGTTGCGATAATTTTGCCACCCGCCAAGCGATTAACCGTGCTGCCGTAATCACCCGTACCCCTTTGGTTTCAGGTGCGGCCGTGCGCTTTGAAGGGCAGCTGGCGATATACCGCCCCGATTTACCCGATTCCCCCTGTTATGCTTGCCTGTTTGACGGCGATCATGCCGAAGACGGGGCATGTGCCGTGTTCGGCGTATTTGCGCCATTGGTGGGTATTATCGGCACGACACAAGCGTCCGAAGCCTTAAAAATCCTCACCGGTATCGGTAAAAGCGCTCATGGCGTGTTGTCTACTTACAATGCGCTTACCAACGAGTGGCATCGGTTTACTTTCGAGCGAGATCCCAATTGCCGTGTGTGCGGGCAAACCGTTGTTTAAAATATATCAACTAATGTTGTAAAATCACCAATATTTATATCACTTTTTTGATACTGAACAGTATTTGATATAACTCTTGGCGAGAGTGTATGGAGCCAATGGTAAAAGCCAAGCCGTCTCTGTTATACTTTGCGCCTTACTCATAAAACGAGAGCATATCTGTATGCCAGAACAAAACCGTTTTAATACGACCGGCCCTAAAATCGGATTTACCGTCCGTTTGGCGGAAACACGGGAGGAAGTGGAAGCCGCCCAGCGTTTGCGCTTTCAAGTGTTTGCCCAAGAATTGGGTGCAGAAATTGAAAGCAGTAACGGGTTGGATGTAGACGAATATGATGAGCACTGCCACCATTTATTGGCTTTTGACGATGCCACCGGTGAAGTGGTCGGCTGTTATCGACTGATTACCGAAGAGACTGCCAAAGCTGCAGGCGGCTGGTATAGCGAGCATGAATTTGATTTAAGCCCGCTGAAAGATATACTGCCGCAAACAGTGGAATTGGGGCGTGCCTGTATTCATCCCGACTACCGTAACGGCGGCCTGATTATGCTGTTGTGGTCCGGGTTGATAAAATTTATAAAAGACGGAAATTTCCGTTTTATGATCGGTTGCGGCAGTATCAGCATGGAAGACGGCGGTCATGAAGCGGCGGGTTTGTATCATTTGTTGAAAAAAGATTATCTGGCACCCGAACAATGGCGGGTCAAACCGTTGAATCCTATGAAATGGGATAAAGTACAGCCGGTTGAAAATCCTGCCTGCCCATCGTTAATTAAAGGTTATCTCAATGTAGGCGCTTGGTTTTGCGGCGAGCCTTGTGTGGATGAATCGTTTAATTGCGCCGATATTTTGATCCTGATGGATGTTAACCGTTTGGAAGACCGTTATTTGCAACGTTTTTCCGACAGACTCTAATATCAATAATTTTGAGGCCGTCTGAAAGGTTTCAGACGGCCTCTATCTGTATTTTTTCAATATGACTATCTTAAGATCCCTTTTTCGTTTGTTGTGTATTGCCGGTTGTTTATTGTACGGTACGGTGGAAATATTTGTTTTGTTTCCTTTTTACAGTAAACAACGTAAATTGCGTGCCATTCAGCTTTGGTCGCTGCGGGTATTGGCTTCATGTGGGCTGAAACTCAAGGTTTACGGTAAATTGCCTGAAGTAGGGCAAGGGCAGATGATGGTTTGCAATCATATTTCCTGGCTCGATATTATGGCAATTAATGCAGCCTTTCCCGGGCGGTTTGTGGCGAAAGATGATGTGGCCAAGTGGCCGATAGTCGGCTATCTGGCCACGCAGGCGCAAACCGTTTATGTCGCCCGCAATAAGGGAACGGAGGGCAACAGCGTAAAAATCCGACAGGTAACCGAGGCGTTGAAAAACGGTGATACGGTGACTTTGTTTCCTGAAGGAACCAGCACGGAAGGGCACATGATTCTGCCCTTTAAAACCAGTTTTTTTCAGGCACCTTATGAAGCGGGCGTATCTTTAATTCCGGTATTGTGCCGTTATCCGAATGCCGACGGCAGCAGCCCGAATCCGGCTATGGCATATTATGGCGATATCAGTCTGATTGAATCGATGAAGATGGTGGTTGGCCAAAGTAGCGGTGTGGTGGAGTTACATTTCTTAGAGCCGGTTGAGGCGAGTGACGATAGGCATGAGACGGCAGCAGCCGTTCATCGTTTATTGAGTGAAAAACAACAGCAACTGGGTTAGGATAAACTTAAAGCCGTCTGAAATTTTTCAGACGGCTTTAAGTTTGGAAATGGTTTTTATTAATCTTTTATGGCATCGGCTTTTTTTAAACCCTTGGCACGAACGGTGCTGATGGTGCCGTCGATACCTTTTTGTTTGATTAAGTCGTTAAACTGATTGCGGTAAACCGTGACCATACTCACGCCGTCAACGCGGATATTGTACAGTTTATATGCCGAACCGGTTTTATAGAGTTGGTAGGATACTTCGTATCTATTACCGTTTTTGGTTTGTACTTCTGTAAAAACGTCTATCCGGTTTCTACCGTTATCCACCAGCTTCGGCAGGAGCTTAACTTTTGTGGTTGATGCCCCCAATAGCGCCGAACGGGAATACATGGCAATCATCATTTCTTTGAATGCGGCGATAAAATCTGTTTTTTGTTTGGGGCTAAATTGGCGCCACGGCAAACCTACGGCGAGTGCTGCGATGCGTTGGTAATCAAGATAGTTATCCGCATAGTGTTCGATTTGGCGGATTTTTTGCTGGTCACTTAAATTGTCATTGCGTGCGATTTTCAGAACAGATTCGATATTCTGTTGTAATTGGATTTGAGCCGGATGAAGCTGGGCTTGTGCTGCGGCAGCGTAAGGTGCGGCAATCACAATGGGGGTAGTTAGTAAAACGGTTGCTAATTTATTCATTCTTTCTCCCTATGAAGTTCTGAGCAGGTGAGGTGGATATTTCATAAAAAATAGCGATTTCATTACCCATAAAACCGAATGGTTACATAATATTTAGCTATTGTATGATGTGTTCGGATAGAGTGGGTTAACAATCCAGCCAATTATCTTAACAATACTAAACATTTACTATAATAAACAATTTTAAGGTATCAGCCAATATTTTTTGGTGATAGTTAGCATGAGTGTATTTATTTTTCCATGATTAACAATGCCGTCTGAATAAATTTCAGACGGCATTGTATTTTGTATACACCAGCTTGTCTGGAAAGATTCGATTTAAATTGCTTTAAAAAATAAATTTATTTTTCAATATATTAAATCTTAGAGGGGGATAGTCGGATAAAGTTCGACATACTGTCATCAGCCGCGCCGCCAAGTGGTGCCGCCAGCGCCGTCTTCCAAAATAATATTTTCGGCATTGAGTAAATCACGAATGCGGTCGGATTCGGCCCAATTTTTTTCGGCACGCGCTTGTTTGCGTTGTTCAATCAGTTTTTCAATTTCTTCGGAAGAAAGGCCGTCTGAAATACTGCCGCCTTGCAGGAAGGTTACAGGGTCGCGTTGCAATAAACCGATAACGCCGCCCAGTGCTTTCAGGCAGCCGGACAACTCGGCACTATTGGTTTTATTGACTTCATTGGCCAGTTCGAATAATACCGCTACGGCTTCGGCAGTGCCGAAGTCATCATTCATGGCCGCATAGAAACGGCGGGTGTAGTCGTTGGCATTTTCTGTTACTTCAAATTCTGCCGGCGGCGTATTTTTTAGCGCCGTGTATAAGCGGGTTAACGCACCTTTGGCATCATTCAGATGGGCATCGGAATAATTAAGCGGGCTGCGGTAGTGGGCGCGTAAAATAAAGAAACGGATCACTTCGGCATCGTATTGTTCCAATACTTGGCGGATGGTGAAGAAATTGCCCAATGATTTCGACATTTTTTCATTGTCGACACGGATAAAGCCGTTGTGCAACCAATATTTCACATGGCTGGCAATGGTTTTACCGTTTACTTCATGATGGCTATGACTGCAACCGCCGCCTTGTGCACCGCAGCTTTGGGCGATTTCGTTTTCATGATGGGGGAATTGCAGGTCGGCACCGCCGCCGTGGATATCGAAGGTGTTGCCGAATAATTCTTCACTCATGGCCGAGCATTCGATATGCCAGCCCGGACGGCCTTGCCCCCATGGGCTTTCCCATGCCGGTTCGCCGGGTTTGGCTGCTTTCCACAATACAAAATCCAGCGGATCGCGTTTGAAACCGTCTACTTCCACCCGTTCGCCTGCCCGTAAATCATCCAACGATTTGCCGGACAGTTGTCCGTAGGCGGCAAATTCACGCACGGCGTAATAAACATCACCGTTGTCTGCGGGATAGGCTTTGCCGTTGTCGATTAAACGCTGAATCATTTCAATCATTTGCCGGACGTGTTCGGTCGCTTTCGGCTCGACATCGGGCGGAATCACGCCTAAAGCCGCCGAGTCTTCATTCATGGCTTGGATAAACCGTGTGGTCAGCGCTTGAATGCTTTCACCGTTTTCCGCCGCGCGGGCAATGATTTTATCGTCGATATCGGTAATATTGCGCACATAAGTGAGCGGATAGCCTTGTTGGCGCAACCAACGGGCAATCATGTCGAACACCACCATCACGCGGGCATGACCCAAATGGCAATAGTCGTAAACAGTCATACCGCAAACGTACATACGCACATTTTCGGGATTGATGGGGTGAAACGGTTCTTTTTGGCGGGTTAGTGTGTTGTAAACAGTCAGCATGGTTTTTCTTTAGATTCTTTCTTTAGAAAAATAATTATCGGTTATGCCGCATGGACAAACCGAACGCTAAATTATGGCATAGCCTTGTCTATTGGTGCATACATATTTGGGTTGAAGCGGTTTTATATCATGATTTGGGTTTCAGACGGCTTTATTCCGCTTTAAACACGGATGTGTCTGTTTTTGATTGCTCTGCTACGGCTTCATGATATTTTTCCGCTTCTTCGGTTTCTGCCGCCAAACGTTTTTTCTCTGTCAGGTAGGCGTTGATTTGATAAACCAACTCTTGCGTACCCTGATGCGCCAGTGCACTGATTTTAAACAGGCGCGGGGTATTCATGTCGAAACCGAAACGGTCGTCGGGGGCGGGATGGTTCCAACCGATTTGCTTTAGAAATTCGGCAGTGCGTTGTTCGGCTTCTTCCTCGCTGAGCATGTCGAGTTTGTTGAGAACCAACCAACGGGGTTTGCCGTAAAGCTCTTCTTCATCATATTTGCGCAATTCTTCAACAATCGCCAAGGCTTCTTCGGCCGGGTTGATGCTGTCGTCGAAAGGAGCGAGATCGACAACGTGTAGCAGCAAACCGGTGCGTGAAAGGTGTTTCAGAAAGCGGTGCCCTAAGCCGGCACCTTCGGCCGCGCCTTCAATCAGGCCGGGAATGTCGGCCATCACAAAGCTGTTGTTCTCATCCATACGCACCACACCGAGATTCGGGTGCAGGGTGGTAAACGGATAGTCCGCCACTTTCGGGCGGGCGGCGGAAACGGCTGAAATCAGGGTGGATTTGCCGGCATTGGGCATGCCGAGTAGGCCGACGTCGGCCAATACTTTTAATTCCAGTTGTAAACTGCGGATTTCCCCGTCTTCACCGGGTGTGGCCTGTTTGGGGGCGCGGTTAACGGATGATTTAAAGTGGATATTGCCCAATCCGCCTTTGCCGCCACGGGCTAGGCAGACCTTTTGGCCGTGACGAGTGAGGTCGGCAAGCGTTTCGCCGGTATCGGTGTCGCGGATAACCGTGCCGATAGGCATGTGTAATTCGATATCGTCGGCACCTCTGCCGTAGCGGTCGGAACCGTGGCCTTTTTCGCCGTTTTTGGCTTGATAACGTTTAACGAAGCGGTATTCAATCAAGGTGTTGATGTTTTCGTCGGCAATGGCGAAAATGCTGCCGCCTTTGCCGCCGTCGCCGCCGTCGGGCCCGCCGCGCGGGACAAATTTTTCGCGGCGGAAGCTGACTGCGCCGTTGCCGCCTTTGCCAGCGGCCACTTCGATTTTTGCTTCGTCTATAAATTTCATATGGTTCTCTAAGCGTTGTTTTCAGACGGCCTGTTTAAGTTGTTGTATTCAATAGGCCGTCTGAATAGTGTTCAATGGGTTGATATTATAAAGGATATGTCAAGAGGCCGTCTGAAACATTTTTTATTGGCTGCGGCTTATAGCTTGCTATGGTTGGTTTTTCTCATGATATTTAGGAACGTTGTCTGATACATTTCTGATAATAATCACACACATCACTAAATTTTTTAGGTATGATGCGCTTCTTTACCGTTTTTTTACTTTTTATTGCGGCTTTTCGTCCGGATTAACATTATGTCAGATATTCAACACAATACTCAGGTACAACGTCGCCTGAAAACGCGTCACTTGTCGATGATTGCCATCGGCGGCTGTATCGGCACGGGGCTGTTTATGGCCAGCGGTACGGCCATCAGTTCGGCCGGCCCCGGCGGCGCGCTTGTCGCTTACGCCGCCATCGGTTTGATGGTTTATTTTTTGATGACTTCATTGGGCGAAATGGCCACTTATTTGCCGACTTCCGGCTCGTTCAGCACTTATGCGACACGCTTTGTCGATCCGTCGCTCGGCTTTGCACTCGGCTGGAACTATTGGTTTAACTGGGTGATTACGGTGGCCGCCGACGTGGTGATTGCAGCGGTGGTGATTACTTATTGGGAACCGATGCGCTTTATGGAGCCGTGGGCGTGGAGTTTGGTTCTTTTTGCCATTATCTTTATGCTGAATACCTTATCTGTACGGGCGTACGGCGAATCGGAATATTGGTTTGCACTGATTAAAGTGGTAACCGTGGTGGTCTTTTTGGGTGTCGGTATTTTAACGATTTTCGGTATTCTCGGCGGCGAATATGTCGGTTTGAGCAATATGGTGGTGGGCGATGCACCGTTTTTGGGCGATGGCGTCGGCGGCCAGTTTCTAACGATGTTGGGCGTGTTTTTGATTGCCGGTTTCTCATTTCAGGGAACGGAGCTGATCGGGATTACCGCCGGCGAGTCGGAAAACCCGCAGGAAAGTATTCCCAAAGCGGTTAATCAGGTGTTTTGGCGGATTCTGATTTTTTATATTTTGGCCATTTTGGTCATCGGGTTGCTGATTCCCTATACCAGCCCCGAACTATTGGGTGCGGATGTCGATGAAATTGCCAAATCACCGTTTACGCTGGTGTTCGAGCGTGCAGGCTTGGCGTTTGCCGCTGCCGTGATGAATGCGGTGATTCTAACCTCTATTCTTTCGGCGGGTAATTCGGGCATGTATGCGTCAACGCGTATGCTGTATGCGATGGCTAAAGACGGTTTGGCTTATAAAGCGTTTGCCCGTACTTCTGCAAACGGTGTGCCGGTATTCTCATTATTGGCGACGGCTATTGTGGTGTTGGCAGTATTTTTCTTGCAGTTGTTCAGTGATAAAGCCTATGAGTATATTCTGGCGGCTTCGGGCTTAACCGGATTTATCGCGTGGTTGGGTATTGCAGTCAGCCATTACCGTTTTCGTCGTGCTTATTTGGCTCAAGGTAAAGATTTGAACCATTTGGTTTACCGTGCGAAATGGTTCCCTTTCGGCCCCTTGTTGGCGTTGGCTTTGTGTATATTGGTGATTATCGGTCAAGATACCGAACTGGTATTGAAAGGCAGTTTGGATTGGGATCGTTTGATTATTACCTATATGGGCTTGCCGGTATTCTTCGGTTTTTATTTCTACCACAAGCTGCGTTATAAAACCCATAAAGTGCCTTTACAAGAAGTGGATTTAAGCCAAGATGCCGATTGATTATCGGCTAAGGCAGCCTTGATAAGGTTTATGTGTTTGGCAATATGATGTTCAGGCCGTCTGAAAACACCGGAGCAACGGTTTTCAGACGGCCTGATTCGCTATACAATGGCTTAAAACCCACCCGTGAATGAAAAGGAATACGGAAATGATCGGCAAAAAGATATTTGAAGAAGTGTCGGCAAAACTCGGCGAAACCATTGCCAACAGCCCGGCCAAAGACGTGGAAAAAAATGTGAAAGCCATGCTGGGCAGCGCATTTAACCGCATGGATTTGGTAACCCGCGAAGAGTTTGATATTCAGCAGCAGGTATTGATTAAAACCCGTACCAAGCTTACCGAGCTGGAAGAGCGGTTGGCAAAATTGGAAGGCGGCCAACCGCCCGAACAAGTCGAAACAACTACTGTACCGCCTGCTGCGGAAAATACCGAACAGACAGATAATGTAGAAGAAAATACAGAAAACAAGGCCGTCTGAAATCAATGTCTCTGGCCGTCGTCTATAGCCGCGCATTAAGCGGCATGAATGCTCCGTTGGTTGAGGTGGAAGCCCATCTTGCCAACGGATTGCCTGCTTTCAATATTGTCGGGCTGCCCGATACTGAGGTTAAGGAAAGCCGCGACCGTGTGCGGGCGGCCATTATCCAAAGCGGTTTTGATTTTCCCGCAAAAAAAATTACCGTCAATCTTGCGCCTGCCGATCTGCCTAAAGAGTCGGGGCGCTTTGATTTACCGATAGCGCTCGGTATCTTGGCGGCTTCCGGCCAAGTGGCGGCAGACAAATTGCCTGAATACGAATTTGCCGGAGAGTTGGCATTGTCGGGCATGTTGCGCCCCGTTCGCGGTGCTTTGGCGATGGCATGGCAGGGTATGCAGGCGGGTAGGGCGTTTGTGCTGCCGTCTGAAAACGCTTGTCAGGCGGCGGTTATGCGTGGTAGTACCGTTTACGGCGCCGACAGTCTCGGGCAGGTGACCGCCCATCTGAATGCGGTTGAGCCGCTGGCCCAAACTGTTTACGATGCAGGCCAAAGGCCGTCCGAATATGCCGATATGCCTGATTTACGCGATGTTAAAGGGCAGCATACTGCAAGATTGGCTTTGGAAATTGCGGCGGCAGGCGGACATAGTTTGCTGATGGTCGGCCCGCCGGGCACGGGAAAATCGATGTTGGCACAACGGCTGCCGGGTATTATGCCGCCGTTAACCGACGAAGAATTAATTGAAGTATGGTCGCTGCGTTCGTTGCTGCCGAACCATAGGCAGGTGTTAAACGGCAGCCGTCCGGCGCAAATGCCGCATCATACTTCCAGCCCGGTGGCTATTGTCGGCGGAAATTCGGGGCCGGGAGAAATTTCTCTGGCGCATAACGGTATTTTGTTTTTAGACGAATTGCCCGAATTTGACCGTAAAGTTTTGGAAGTGTTGCGCGAGCCTTTGGAAACGGGTGAAATCCATATTTCCCGTGCGGCGCACAAAGCGGTTTATCCGGCTAAGTTCCAATTGGTGGCGGCCATGAACCCCTGCCCGTGCGGCTATCTGGGGCATCCGGTCAAACCATGCCGCTGTACGCCTGAAAGTATTGCCCGCTATCGCGGTAAAATATCGGGACCGCTGCTCGACCGTATCGATCTGACGATCGAAGTGCCGGCATTGTCGGCGGAAGAGTTGGTGGTGCAGGAAGCGGGGGAGGCCAGTATTGACGTGCGCAAACGGGTGGAAGCGGCGCGTGCGCGGCAATACCGTCGCCAAAGTAAGCTCAATTCCGCCTTGAACGTTACGGAACTGGATAATGTTGCTGCGGTCTCTAAAGAAGCTCAAAAAACCTTGGCCGGCGTGTTGGAAAAATTAGCCCTTTCCGCACGCAGTTTTCACCGTATTATGCGGGTTGCCCGTACCTTGGCCGATTTAAACGGCGATGAAGCGGTGGATAAAGGCCATGTATTGCGGGCGGTCGGTTTTCGGCGGGCTTTGTAAAGCTTTGCTTTAACTATAAGATGTTGCTAGAATGCGCCATTTGAAAATATATTGATACGATACTTTTCAGACGGCATCACAAGTAGAAAGATGTTGGTTATTTATGAACACAAAAAAACAAAGCGGTAAGGGCCTATCGGGCTTTTTATTGGGATTATTGCTGGCAACCATAGTGATTGCCGGCGTGGTTTTTTTCATTAACAGAAGCAATGAAAAAGTATTTAAAGAAGATGTTGTCGAAGAAGCGCCGGAACCTGAAATATTAACGCCGGACAGAAGCGTTTCCGCCGTATCCGAACCATCGACAGCCAGTGAACCGGCTTTAGAAGCATCACAAGCGTCTGATGTGATGGGTGACTTTATTAAAGAGCAACAGGCATCCGAAGAAGAAACTGGGGAAGTTATTGTTGAGGAAGAAGACAACGTGGTCACACCGCCTCCGGTTGAAACGGAAAAAGCAACTCCGCCAGCCCCCCGCGTTGAACCTAAACGCGAAAGCAAACCTGTCGAGAAAAAAGCGGAAGCCAAACCGAAACCGAAAAAAGAGCGTGAGCAGCCGAAAAAGGCAACACCTAAGGCAACACCCAAGAAAGAAACGCAACCCTCCGCCGAACAGATTTTAAACAGCGGCAGCATTGAAAAAGCCCGTGAGGATGTTCGCAAAGAAGAGGATAGAAAAGCTAAAGCAAGCCAAGCGGAAAAACAATCCGCCCGAAGCAGCCGTATGGTTGTGTTACAGATGGGCTCGTTTAATGATCGCGCAAGTGCGGAAACACATCGTGCCAAATTGGCGATGATGGGCGTTCCCGGCCGCATTACCGAGGCTGACGTAAACGGTAAACATGTTTACCGCGTACAAAGCAACCGTTTGGATAGCAATTCGGCCAAACAAACCCAACAAGTTTTGAAGAAAAACGGTGTCGATAGTTTTGCACGAACCGTTAAATAATAGAAGATAGGAAAAAACACATGAAATTGAAAACTATATTACTGGCAACCGCCACAGCATTGACTTTGGCAACACAGGCAAATGCAGCACTGGTAGAAGGAACCGACTACACTGTTCTGCCGCAACCGATTCCGCAAATCCAACCGGATAATAAAATCGAAGTATTGGAATTCTTCGGTTATTTCTGCGTACACTGTTACCATCTTGATCCGATTTTATTGAAACATACCCGCAGCTTCCCTTCAGATACTTATTTGCGTACCGAGCATGTGGTGTGGCAGCCGGAGCATTTGGGCTTGGCGCGTGTGGCCGCAGCGGTAACCAGTTCCGGTTTGAAGTATCAGGCAAACCCTGAGGTTTTCAAAGCGGTTTACGAACAAAGAATCAACTTGGGCGATACCGATACATTCAAAAAATGGGCGGCAAACCAAAAAAGCTTTGATAGCGCCAAATTGGTTGCTGCATATGATTCGTTCAGCAATCCTGCCCAAGCCAAGAAAATGGAAGAGTTGACCAATATGTATCAAATCAGCGGCACGCCGACCATTATTATTGGTGGTAAGTATCAGGCTAAATTTTCCGGTGATTGGAACAGTGCGATGAATACCATTGATGCATTGGTAGATAAAGTACGCCAAGAGCGCGGGCTGCCGAAACCGGCTGCTAAAGCCCCTGTTCAAGCTTTGAAAAGCAAAGGTGCCTTTATTGCCAAATCAGCTAATAAGTAACGTGTAATCAGTCAATAGGCAGCCAAACAGGGCTGCCTTCTCTATTTCTTTATTTCTTTCATAAGGCCGTCTGAAATAATTATGGATATTCTTTTGTCGTTAAAAGCCCTGATTCTCGGTATTATCGAAGGGTTAACCGAGTTTTTGCCGATTTCCAGCACGGGCCATTTGATTGTGGTGGGTGATCTGCTTGATTTTCGCAGCAACGGAAAGGTATTTGAAATCGCCATCCAGTTGGGTGCCGTATTGGCCGTTATTTTTGAATACCGCCAACGCTTTAAGCATGTGTTGACCCATGTAGGCAAAGATGCCGAAGTGAACCGTTTTGTTGTGAATTTAGGGGTAGCCTTTATCCCTGCCGCAGTCGTGGGTTTATTGTTCAGCAAGCAGATTAAACTGTATCTGTTTAATCCGATTAGTGTGGCGACGGCTTTGGTGGTGGGCGGATTCATTATTCTATGGGTGGAAAACAGACAAAAAAGTATCCCGCCACGCGTTAACCGTGTCGATGATATGAAAATACGCGATGCATTGGTGGTCGGCCTTGCCCAGATTTGTGCGCTGATTCCGGGCACTTCCCGTTCGGGTAGTACGATTATGGGCGGTATGATTTGGGGGTTGGAACGCAAGGTTGCTACCGAGTTTTCGTTTTTCTTGGCCGTTCCGGTGATGATTGCGGCAACTTTTTATGATGTTTTGAAAAACTATGAGCTGTTTACTTTACAAGATGTCGGCCTGATTGTGATTGGTTTTGTGTCTGCTTTTATCGCCGGTTTGCTGGCGGTTAAAGCATTGCTGAAGTTTGTGGCATCTAAAAATTATGTACCCTTTGCTTATTACCGGATTATATTCGGCGGACTGATTCTACTTTCTTGGCAGATGGGTTGGATAAGCTGGACGGAAATGTAAAACCGTACGATTATTTTTTGAATATTGCTGATTTTTAAGTAAAGCTTGAAAAGGCCGTCTGAAATGTTTTCAGACGGCTTTCAATATTAATAGCTACTCGGTTTAATGTTCAATCCGTCGGCCTAGAATAATTTTTGAGAATCCAGCAATAAGGTTACCGGGCCGTCATTGCACAAGCTAACCTGCATGTGGGTTTGAAAGCGGCCTGTTTCAACGGTAATGCCTTGCTGTTCTAGCAAAGTGCCGACTTGTTGATAAAGTTGATTGGCCTGTTCTGGCTTGGCGGCTTGCGAAAAAGAAGGGCGCCTGCCGTTGCGGGCGTCGGCGTATAAAGTGAATTGAGATACCAATAATACCGAGCCGCCGGTATCTTTTAGTGATAGGTTTAATTTGCCCGCATCATCTTCAAAAATACGCAATTGGGCGATTTTGTCGGCCATATAGCGGGCATCGGCTTCGGTGTCGTCATGAGAAACCCCGAGCAGAACCATTAAGCCGTTTTGAATTTGCCCGATGGTTTCGTTGTGTTCGGCTTCGATAACGGTTACTTCGGCATGGGTTACTTCTTGAATCACGGCGCGCATGGTTGGGTTTCACTGTAAAAAAGCCGTCTGAAAATATTCAGACGGCCATAAGGGTTTATCGGTGGCCTGTAGTGCTGTACCGTTTTTCCAAACGGGAAAACAGCCAGCCCAAACACATGGTCATCGCCAGATAAATCAGGGCGACGGTATAAAGCGGGGTGTCGAAAATCGAATAACGGCCGGAAATAGCAGCTTGCACCGATGCCAATTCGGCTACGGCAATGGCGGAAAGTAACGAGCTGTCTTTTAACAGGGTAATAAATTCGTTGGCCAACGGCGGCAGCATACGGCGCAGCGCCTGCGGTAAAATCACATAGCGCATGGCTTGCGGATAGGTCATGCCCAATGAGCGTGCGGCTTCAATCTGACCGCGGTCGATAGATTGGATACCGGCACGGAAAATTTCGGTAATGTAGGCGCCGGCATTAAAAATCAGTGCCAAACCGCCGGCAATCAAGGCGCCGTAGTTGCGGCGTAATTCGCTGGCAAGTTCGCCGCTAATCAGCAGGCCGTCATTCGGGTGGATGAGTGCGACCGCCCAAACATTGAACCAGATAAAAATTTGTACGAACAGGGGCGTGCCGCGGAATAGGGTCACATAAATCAGTGAGATGGTTCGCAGTAACCACGCAATAGTGCGTGTGATCAGGTTGCCTTTTTCAAAACGGATAATACGGGCAAGCGCACCGAATAAACCTAAAATGGTGCCGCCCAACGTGGCGACAACGGTTAGCCCCAATGTGGTCAGCGCACCGTAAAAGAACATCTCGCGATATTCGTAAATAATGTCGAAGCGGAAATTCATGTGTCGGCTCTATAGTGGTTTGGGTAAACAAAAAAGCGGTGTGTTGTCCGCAGCGTTTGGATAAACATCGTATTTTACAAGAAAATACATAACTTGAGATGATTTATGGCGAAGAAACTGGAGGATTATCTAAAAATATTAGATATTCAACGAGCAATTATCGGCATGATTTGGCAGAGATAAGATAACGGATAAACGTATTCAGACGGCCTGATGCCAAACACGTTCTGATATTAACCATTAGGCCGTCTGAAAACCGTATCCTGTTTGGCTTAAATTGACCTGAAGCCTGAAAAGGCGCATAATTCCAAGCCTTGCCCGTTTTGTTTCAGACGGCCTAACTGTTTGAAACATATTATTTTAATAAAAAGCAGACACACCATGAAATCACCAGAATTGCTTCTTCCCGCCGGCGGCCTCGAGCGTATGCGCGCCGCTTTTGATTACGGCGCCGATGCCGTTTATGCCGGCAGCCCGCGTTATTCCCTACGCGCCCGCAACAACGAATTTGCTAAATTACCCGTTTTGGAACAGGGGATTACTGAAGCGCATCAACGCGGTAAAAAATTCTTTTTAACCGTAAACACCCTGCCGCATAATTCAAAATTAAAAACCTTCTTATCCGATATGGAGCCGTTAATCGCCATGCGTCCGGATGCGTTGATTATGGCCGATCCGGGTTTGATTATGCAGGTGCGTGAAAAATGGCCGGAAATGCCGATTCACCTTTCCGTACAGGCCAATACCACCAATTATTGGGGTGTGAAATTTTGGCAGAAAATCGGCGTTGAACGGATTATCCTGTCGCGTGAATTGAGCATGGAGGAAATCACCGAAATCCGCCAAGAATGCCCCGATATCGAGTTGGAAGTATTTGTGCACGGTGCTTTGTGTATCGCTTATTCGGGTCGCTGCCTGCTTTCCGGCTATTTCAACCACCGCGATCCGAATCAGGGCACATGCACCAATGCCTGCCGATGGGATTATAAAGTCCATGATGCCGAAACCGATGAAATGGGCGATGCCAAATTATTGCAGGGTTTTAATTTCCATCAGGCGCAAGAAGAGGCCGATGCTGCATTTGAAGGCATTAACGGGCAGGTTCGTCATCCCGAAGCCAATAAAGTCTTTTTGATTGAAGAAGCCAACCGCCCCGGTGAGTTGATGCCGATTATGGAAGATGAACACGGCACTTATATTATGAACTCCAAAGATTTGCGTGCGATTGAGCAAGTGGCTAAATTAGCGGAAATCGGTGTGGACAGTTTAAAAGTAGAAGGGCGCACCAAGTCGGTTTACTATGTTGCCCGCGTGGCACAAGCCTATCGTAAAGCCATTGATGATGCCGTAGCAGGCAGACCGTTTGATTACAGCCTGCTGGCCGAATTGGAAGGCTTGGCCAACCGCGGTTATACCTCGGGCTTCTTGGAGCGGCACCAAACACAAGACTATCAAAATTATCTGAACGGTCATTCATTGGCCAAACAAAGCCAGTTTGTCGGCCAAGTGACCGAAATCGATGCGCAGGGTTGGGCAACGGTGGAAGTGAAAAACCGCTTTGCCGTCGGCGATACGATTGAAATTATCCATCCGCAAGGCAATCAGACCGTTGTTTTAGAGGCTATGACGCGTAAAGGCGAAGCGGTAGACGTGGCGCCGGGCAATGGTATTCAGGTGAAAATCCCGAATATGGCGGGTAAAGACCGGGCATTGGTTGCTAGGATTATGAATCCTTAAGTATATTGAATTCATGTTTGATTAAGGCCGTCTGAAACATGATTTTCAGACGGCCTAAGTTATATTATGAAGATTCATTATTTTTTAATGTTGTTTTTTGATATCGGATTATCTGTTATTTTTAAACGTTATTTTTCATAATTTCACAAAATTTCTTCATAAAATCAGGTTGGTTATTCGAAAAGTGTAAAAAAATTACTAAGTAAACGATTTTCTTTGTAAAATATAGCACTTGCATAATGATGATAGATTAAGGGGACACATGCGCTATCACGGAACCATCATGCGCTGGGATTATGAGCTTGGCTTCGGATTTATTAAAGAAGAGCAAAGCAAAGCGGAAATTTTTGCCCATATCGGCGAATTTGAAACAGAAAATCCACCGCCTCGCGACGGGGAAACGGTGTCGTTTGACATTGTCAGCAATCAGCGTGGCGTTGAAGAAGCAAAAAATATCCAATACAGTAACCGGAGTCATAAGTCGGCTGCCCAAGTAATTGATTTTGATGATGATACACCGAAAAATTTACCGGGTTGGCTGCGGGGTATGGTTGCGGCTATCGTCGGCATTCCTCTATTGGGTGCGGCTGCCTATTATGGGCTCGATTATTGGGATAGCTACCGGGCATCGCATACGGATAATGAAGTAGTGGTTGACCAAGTGGCGGAAAAAATGATGGCCGAGCGTGCCGCATGGAAGCAGGCTGTAGAGTCTACCGGTAAACGGTCGGGTGCCGGCAAGTTTAGCTGCGATGGCAGGCAGTATTGTTCGCAAATGAAATCTTTTACGGAAGCCAAGTTTTTTCTGGCTTATTGCCCCAATGTGAAGATGGATGACGATAAAGACGGTATTCCGTGTGAAGACCAGTTTGAAGACGATGTCCGGCGCGAGCATCCCGAACTGTTTAGCGGCAGTGATAAAGAAGAGGACGGCGGATTATTCGGTTGGTTAAAAGGCAGTGATAAAGATGAGAAACACGTTGATAAACGCAAAAAAAGCGGACACCGTTAATTGGTTATTTTAAAATCAAACTATTGTTAATTAAGGCCGTTTTCAGACGGCCTTTTCTTTATTCATATCTATTCGGTGTTGATTGGGGTAGAATAACCGTAGCTTTTAATACCTTTCCATAAAGATATCAATCGAAGGAATCATGATGAAATCACGCGCAGCCGTTGCTTTTGCACCGGGTAAACCATTGGAAATTGTCGAAATTGATGTGGCACCGCCCAAAAAAGGCGAAGTTTTAATCAGAAACACCCATACCGGCGTTTGCCATACCGATGCTTTTACGCTGTCGGGCGATGATCCCGAAGGCGTTTTTCCCGTAGTGTTAGGCCATGAGGGGGCGGGCATTGTGGTTGAGGTGGGCGAAGGGGTAACCAGCGTTAAACCCGGCGACCATGTGATTCCGCTTTATACCGCCGAATGTGGCGAGTGTGAGTTTTGTTTATCCGGTAAAACCAATTTGTGTATTGCAGTGAGGGAAACACAAGGCAAAGGCTTAATGCCGGACGGCACCACCCGATATTCTTATCAGGGCAAGCCGATTTTTCATTATATGGGCTGCTCGACTTTTAGTGAATATTCCGTTGTGGCCGAAGTATCGTTGGCAAAAATCAATCCGAAAGCCAACCATGAGCATGTTTGCTTATTGGGTTGCGGCATCACCACCGGTATCGGTGCGGTGCATAATACGGCGAAAGTTCAAGAGGGTGATTCTGTAGCCGTATTCGGGCTGGGGGCGATTGGCTTGGCTGTTGTTCAAGGTGCCAGACAGGCGAAAGCAGGCCGTATTATCGCCATAGACACCAATCCGGCCAAGTTTGAACTGGCGAAACGATTCGGGGCGACCGATTGTATTAATCCGAATGATTATGATAAACCGGTTAAAGAGGTTTTATTGGATATCAACAAATGGGGCATCGATCATACGTTTGAGTGCATCGGCAATGTGAATGTAATGAGAGAAGCTTTGGAAAGTGCCCATCGTGGTTGGGGTCAGTCGATTATTATCGGTGTGGCCGGAGCAGGGCAGGAAATATCGACCCGGCCGTTTCAATTGGTTACCGGACGGGTATGGAAAGGCACGGCATTCGGCGGCGTGAAAGGCCGTTCGCAGTTGCCCGGTATGGTTGAGGATGCGATGAAAGGCGATATTGAGCTGGAACCTTTTGTTACGCACACGATGAAGCTGGAAGACATTAACCAAGCATTCGATTTAATGCATGAAGGCAAATCGATTCGTTCGGTTATCATTTATTAGTTTGATAAGGTTATAATTTACGAAAAGCCGAGTAATGGGTGATTACACGGCTTTTACTATTGATACATAAGCAGTAATCGCTAGGAAGCAGATTACAGCGACAGCAGCAGGGCATAACAACTATGAATTTACAGCAGATTATTACAGCAGAAGCAGAAAAAGCTTTTACTCGGGCGGGTATCGGCGGCGAGGCCGTGATTTTACAACCCGCTAAAAATGCCGATTTCGGTGATTTTCAAATCAACGGCGTAATGGGTGCCGCCAAGAAAGCCAAGCAAAACCCGCGCGAGTTGGCGCAAAAAGTTGCCGCAGCGTTAGCGGATAACAGCGTGATTGAAAGTGCCGAAGTAGCCGGGCCGGGCTTTATTAATTTACGTTTGCATGCCGATTTTCTTTCAGACGGCCTTCAAAAAGCTTTGGCTGATAAGCAACGTATGGGCATTAATGAAACGGCCGATAAAAAAACCGTTGTGATTGATTATTCGTCGCCCAATTTGGCCAAAGAAATGCACGTCGGCCATTTGCGTTCCAGCATTATCGGCGACAGTATCGCCCGTATTCTCGGCTTTTTAGGCCATAACGTTATCCGCCAAAATCATGTCGGCGACTGGGGTACTCAGTTCGGTATGTTGGTGGCCTATATGGTGGAACAGCAAAAAGCGGATGCCGGCTTTGAATTGTCGGATTTGGAACAGTTTTACCGCAATGCCAAAATCCGTTTTGATGAAGATGCCGCGTTTGCCGATACCGCCCGTGACTATGTGGTGAAACTTCAAAGCGGTGATGAAGCCGTGTTGGCATTGTGGAAGCAGTTTGTCGAAATTTCGTTGCAACATGCGCAAAATGTTTACGATACTTTGGGTTTGTTGTTAAAGCCCGAAGATGTGGCAGGCGAATCTACCTACAATAACGACTTGCAAGCCGTGGTGGATGATTTGTCTGCCAAAGGTTTGGCGGTGGACGATCAAGGCGCGAAAGTGGTGTTTTTAGACGAATTTAAAAACCAAGACGGCGAACCTTCTGCCTATATCGTACAAAAGAAAGGCGGCGGTTTTCTTTATGCCAGTACCGACTTGGCCTGTATCCGCTACCGTGTAGGCCGTCTGAAAGCCGACCGATTGTTATATGTGGTCGATACCCGTCAAAAACTTCACTTCGAGCAGCTGTTTACCTTGTCGCGCAAAGCAGGTTATTTGCCCGATAATGTGGAAGCCGAGTTTATTGGTTTCGGTACTATGATGGGCAAAGACGGCAAACCGTTTAAAACCCGTAGCGGCGATACGGTGAAACTGGTGGATTTATTGGATGAGGCGGTAGAGCGCGCCACCGAATTGGTGCGGCAGAAAAATCCCGAATTAAGCGGCGAAGATGCTGCCGAAATCGGGCAGGCTGTCGGCATCGGTGCGGTTAAATATGCCGATTTGAGTAAAAACCGTACCAGCGATTATGTGTTCGATTGGGACAATATGCTCAGTTTCGAAGGCAATACCGCCCCTTATTTACAATATGCTTATACCCGCGTTCAAAGCGTATTCCGCAAAGCAGGCGAGTGGGATGCCGCTGCCGATCCGGTATTAACGGAGCCGTTAGAAAAACAATTGGCGGTTGAATTGTTGAAATTTGAAGATGTCTTGCAAACCGCTGCCGATTCTTCATATCCGCATTATTTGGCAGCGTATCTCTATCAGGTGGCGACGCTTTTCAGCCGTTTTTATGAAGCCTGCCCGATATTAAAAGCAGAGGGTGAAGCACGAAATACCCGCTTGCAACTGGCATTATTAACAGGGCGTATTTTGCAGCAGGGGTTGGCGCTTTTGGGAATTCGTACTTTAGAGGTGATGTAATTCATAGTAGTAGGTAAGTTGCTGTTATATTTAAATATTAATATTTTATGCAAAAGGGGTGGCGGTAGTATAATGCGCGCGCCCTTTTTGTTTATTATGATAAATATAATTGGAATTGCATAAAATGAAAATAAAACGCAACACAAACTACTATACACTTGCCTGTTTGGCTACAGCATTAACCTTATCCGCCTGCGGTAGCGGCGGTGGCAACGGCCCTAGTGTTATGCCGCCTCCTGTTCAACAAGAGCAGCAGCCGCAACAACCGCCGGCACAACCGGAGGCGGAAGTTCCTCAAGTACCGGCTCCGCAGCCACCGGTGGATCCGCAGCCCGAACAGCCGCAACAACCAAAGCCGGAAGAAATGCCGCAACCCCCGGCTCAGCCGGAAGCGGAAGTACCGCAAGCGCCTGCCCCGCAGCCACCGGTAGCGCCAAAGCCGGAAGACGTACCGCAACAGCCGGATACCCGTGTAAAAGCAGATCAGGAAATATTGGAAAAATTGGGTATTTACAGCCCCCATGAAGGTGGTGCGCTTTTAGATACGCCGTTTAAATTAATGATTAATGATGGCAGCCAAAAAGTAGAGCTTCAAGTATTGGCGCCACATAGTCCGGTAGGGCAGTCAAAGTTGGAAACATTGCGTGATAGCGATGGCCGATTGATTGGTTACTATGGCCATGCAAGGTATAGCAAACAAATCAATCAAGATTTTGATGAGAAAGATGCGGAAATTCGCAGTTATTTTTTACAAAACGCAGATGACAGCATGAAGCAACGTCCGGAAGGCATGGGTGACATTACTTATCAGGGAAAAATGATTTATCGCTATGATAATAATCCCAATGATGCGGACGAGGCTGTTGTAAGGGCAACTTATCATGGGCGCGATAAAACATTGGATATGCGGATAACCACAAAAGAACAAGATATCTGGACGCTGCATAACGATAGATCACCGAGAAGCATCACGCCGGCTAGTGTGGGCGAAGACGGTTCCGTATCCGGATATTTGGCGTTTACCGGTAACCAAGATTCCAGACCGATAGCTAATGGTCAGTTTTCAGGCGGTTTGTATGGCAAAAACGGTAGCGTATTAACCGGTCGGGCTTCGTTTGAAAATAAAGAGAACGGTTGGAAGGGTGTGGTCGGCGCAACTGCAGCACCTGCATCGCAACAGCCTTAATTGTCTAATTATCGTGATGATAAAAGTAAAAAAGCAGAAACATAGCGTTTCTGCTTTTTTATTAGCAGTTTTTCTTTTGCATACAATACTCTAACATTAAGATACAATAGGACTATCCAACATTTTCATTTTTTAGATGGTTAGATCAAAATGAATTTATTTAAGTTAAGCACGGTTTTTTTATGCTTAGGCAGTTTAATGCTGAATGCGTGTAGCCCGAGTGAAAGCCAGGCGCTGGCTGCTACCCCGAGTGTGCCTGCTGTTCAGCCCGCATCGGTGGCAAAACCTGTGCCGGTTTATCGGGGCAATTTTCTTAAAGATGCGGCAGCGTTGGCTAAGGCGGAAGATGATTTGAAATCTTTGCCCCGCTTTCATGGCAAAGATTTGAAGTTTTTTGACAATATTGTTTTTTTCAGCGGGCCGCGTCCGCGTATTGAATTGGATATCCAAAACACGGAAAACCCTGAAAGAATTGATCATTATGTTTACTGGCAGGGCACATGGCGCCGCAATGATATTTTGCGTAAACCGCCGCCACCTGAAAAACTCAATATTGCCGAACACCTGACGCCACTTTCTCAGGTTCGGTTTGCCGATGTGGCTGATGTGGCGAAAGTGTGGGAGCAAAAAGCCCGTTCGGTGAATGCGGTGGTGGATGATGCTTATTATGTTTCGTTTGTTTACTTAAGAAGTCAAAACAAACGGTTTTGGCATACGGCAACCATTGAGGCTGTCGGCACCCAATATTATTTAAGTCTCAATGCTGATAAAACAGTATGGGAGTTTAAGAAATTATAGTGGTTATTAAAATATAAACAAGGCCGTCTGAAATGGTTTTCAGACGGCCTTGTTGATAATGTACCCATGGTTTTTTATCTGTATTGAAACGTAGATTTAAAGTTAATCATGACTATGAAAAAATAAGCAAAATATATTGTCCGATAGGCTGTACGGAGTAGTATTAATACAATTAAACCGCTGGTATGGTTTGGTTAAATCATTGATTCAAAATAAATCTGTTTGATATTAAACAGTCTAACAATATGGAGACACACATGATAAATTTTGACTCGTTACCGTTTGATAAAGCCATTAAGGAAGTTCACGGCGATGGTAAATTGAAAGTGGCCGTATTTGCAGATCCGGATTGTCCGTATTGCCAACGTTTGGAGCATGAATTTGCTCAAATAGACAATATTACCATTTATAACTTTATGATGCCGTTAACAGAGCTACACCCCGATGCGGAGCGTAAAGCCAAACAAATATGGTGCCAGCCTGATCGTTCTGCTGCGTGGGTAGCATGGATGCGGGAAGGAAAAATGCCGCCGGAAGTGGGCGGTTGTGAAGATCCGGTTGCAGAAACTGCCGAATTGGGCGAAAGATTGGGATTTAATGGTACGCCTTCGCTGGCGTTCCCTAATGGCCGTAGCCAAGTCGGATCCAGTCCGATGCCGGAGCTTTTGGAAATTATTGTCGAAAATCAATAAAGCGAGCTGATTCAAATAAGGCCGTCTGAAATAATATTCAGACGGCTTTATTTAATCTTGAGCAGTAAAGGTTTTATTGTAGTTGTGCAGCGTTTCTTGACTCACGGTATGCCGCAGCAATATCGGTGCCGAATAGTGTATTGACGTCGGTTTCATCAAAAACATATTGGGCGTGGCAGAAGTCGCAATCGATTTCGATGCTGCCTTGTTCCACCAATACCGAGCCGACTTCTTCGCCACCGAGCAGAAGCAACATATCGCTAACTTTCCCACGCGAACAGGTACAGGCGAATTCGATGGGTTCCGGTTCGAAAAGGCGTGGTGGTGTTTCATGGAATAAGCGGTAGAGTATGTGCTGTACGCTAAGCGAAAGCAGCTCTTCTTGCGTAGCGGTTTGTGCCAATGTTACGACATGCTCCCATGTTTCCGGTTCGGGTTTCGATTCGGGCAGCCGTTGTAACAATAACCCGCTGCATGCGGTATCGGAAGCGGCCAAAGTAATATGGGTATCCAATTGCTCGGAACGCTTCATATAGTTCATCAACATTTCAGAAATACTGCCGCCTTCCAAAGGCACCACCCCTTGCCAAGGGTCGCCGTCGCGCGGTTGTAGGGTAATCACAAATACGCCGTTTTCGCCTAAGAGTTCGGCAAGGCTGTCGTCATCGTTGATTTGCGCCTGTTCGTCCCAACGGGCGGTTGCACGGCAAGTGTCGGCAGAGCCTGCCTCTACCACCAGCATTTTCAGACGGCCCTGCCCTTGTACCTGCACGGTTAGGGTGCCGTCGATTTTTAGGTTGCTCGATAACAATACGCCGGCCGCCAATAGCTCGCCCAGTGCGCGCCGTATGGCAACAGGGTAGTGTTTTTGGCCGACAATATGCTGCCATACTTTTTCAAGTAATACATGTTGCCCGCGAATAGGCATATCATCAAAAATAAAACGGGTACGGTTGTCGGCGGCGGTAATGGCCGGCGTGTTGGCTTGTGCTTGCATACTTATATTTTCCTGCTTAAATTTTTCAGATGAGCTAAATATGGTTGCAAGCCGTTTTAAATCAAGTATCCCTGTAAAAACAGAATATTTTACGGGTATTGGCGCAGGGTATTTATTGGCATTGTGTTTCTGCATAGCCCGAACGAAATAGCCGAATCGGTGCTGTTTGGCTTAGGTTTTAAAATGCTTTTTTGCTATGTTAAAATAGCCAGCTTAAAAATAAATTCGGCCGTATCGCAGTGCGGGCGGCAAGGAAAGGAAAGAATATGGCAGGCCATAGTAAATGGGCGAATATCCGCCACAAGAAAGAGCGTCAGGATGCCAAGCGCGGCAAAATTTTTACGCGTTTGATTAAAGAAATTACCGTAGCGGCCAAAATGGGCGGCGGTGATCCGAACTCAAACCCGCGTTTGCGTTTGGCTATGGATAAGGCGTTTGACAACAATATGCCGAAAGACAATGTGCAACGTGCGATTGATAAAGGTACGGGCAATCTGGAGGGGGCGGAATACGTTGAGTTGCGCTACGAAGGCTACGGTATCGGCGGTGCTGCACTGATGGTGGATTGCTTAACCGATAATAAAACCCGTACGGTTGCCGATGTACGCCATGCTTTTAACAAAAACGGCGGCAATTTAGGCACCGATGGTTGTGTGGCCTTTAACTTCGTTCATCAAGGTTATCTGCTTTTTGCGCCGGGTACGGACGAAGATGCGCTGATGGAAGCGGCATTGGAAGCGGGTGCGGAAGATGTGGTGAATAATGAAGACGGTTCGATTGAAGTGATTACCGCGCCGAATGATTGGGCCGGCGTGAAAGCGGCATTGGAAGCGGCCGGCTTCAAATCGGAAGACGGCGATGTGACCATGCGCGCGCAAAACGAAACCGAATTGAGTGGCGAAGATGCCGAGAAAATGCAGAAACTGATTGATGCGCTCGAAGATTTAGACGACGTTCAAGATGTTTATACTTCTGCAGTATTGAATTTCGAGTAAAGCCTGTTTCAGACGGCCTATTGTTATTGTAAAAAGCAGGTGCTTCGTAATGGGCACCTGCTTTTTTATAAGATAGCCGTTTAATAAGGCTTTGCATTGAAAGGGCAATATAAAGTGTGTTGGTTTTTCAGACGGCCTGCAATATCAGAATGATATAGTGCATTGTTTGGTTGTAAAATTGTTATCGTATACTTGAAAGTACTTTAAAAAATAGTGGGTTTACCCCACAATATAGTTCTCTGCCATGAAATAAAAATTAAAGGAAAGGCAAATATTATGTGCCAGTTGCTCGGCATGAACTGCAATACCCCTACTGATATTGTGTTTTCTTTTGAAGGATTCCGCCGTCGCGGTGGTCTAACCGACCATCATGCCGACGGTTTCGGTATTGGTTTTTTTGAAGGTCGCGGTGTGCGCCTGTTTCATGATGATAAACCCAGCGCACATTCGCCGGTTGCCGATTTAATCCGTGCGTATCAAATCAAATCTGAAAATGTGATTGCCCATATCCGCAAAGCCACACAAGGGCAAACTTCGTTGGCCAATACCCATCCGTTTATGCGTGAAATGTGGGGGGAATATTGGTTGTTTGCCCATAATGGGCATTTGAAAAACTTTTTCCCTGAAATCGGGCAATATTACCATGCCGTCGGTAATACCGATTCTGAGCGGGCTTTTTGCTATATGCTCGAACAATTGCGTACCCGTTTTCCGGAGCGCCCCGATGCGGATACTTTGTTTGAAGCGGTTAAAGAGCTGACCAAAGAAATACGCGCATACGGTTTGTTTAACTTTATGATGTCAAACGGTGATTATCTGTTTGCCCACGCTAGCACGCTGCTGCATTATATTGTTCGCAAAGCGCCTTTTGGCGAAGCGCATTTGTTGGATGACGATGTCAGTATCGACTTTGCCGCGGTTACTACGCCGAACGATAAAGTGGCGGTGATTGCCACTTTGCCGCTAACGGCTAATGAGCAGTGGTCTCAGTTGGCCGTAGATGAGTTGGTGATGTTTTATCAGGGCGATATTGTGCGCCGAGACCGGCCGGAGCCACCTGTTTATATGGGCACGGAAGAAGGCTTGGAAATTGCCCGTGCGGTAGGCGTGAGCGTTTAAGTTTGCTGGGTTTTCAAGTTAAAACTGGCCGTCTGAATGATTCAGACGGCCAGTTTTTATGAATATACGCAGCAGTTTTATTTCACCAGTTTCAAACCTTTTTTAGGTTTCGTGCCACCGTTTTCGGGAGGGGTATCGTCTTTGTTTTCAGACGGCTTCTCTTTGGCACTATCGGTAGTTTCTTTTTCGACTAAGTGCAGTGGCTCGACACCTTGTTTTTCACTTTCGGTTTGATAGGGTTCCACTTCAAACCCCATGCCTTCGCCACTTTCCCGTGCAAAAATACTGATCACATGACCAATCGGAATCCAAATATCATGCGCAACACCGGAGAAACGGGCGGAAAAATTGATCCATTCGTTATCAATGGTTAAATTGTGGCTTGCCGTTGCGCCGATATTCAATACGATTTCATTTTCACGCACATATTGCATAGGCACACGGGTGTGCTCGTTTACCCAAACGGCAATATGCGGGGTTTGGTTGTTATCCATACACCATTCATACAGTGCACGAATCAGATAAGGTTTGGTGCTGGTCACGGTTATGTTTCCTTTGAGTCTTAACGGCGCATGGCTTTTTCGGCGGGTGTCAGTGCTTCGATGAAGGCTTCGCGTTGGAAAATACGTTCCGCATATTTCAGAATCGGGGCGGCGGATTTCCCCAGTTTGATGTCGTAATGGTCTAAGCGCCATAATAGGGGCGACAAGGCAACATCAATCATAGAAAATTCGTCACCCATAATAAATTTAGTTTTTGAGAAAGCAGGGGCAAGCATGGTTAACCCGTTGGCAATGGCTTCACGCGCTTTGGCCTGTTCTTTGGTGGTGGCATCGGCAGATTCAAGCAGCTGAACATGAGTGAACAATTCTTTTTCCATACGGAACAATACCAAACGGCCACGACCGCGCATAACGGGGTCGCCGGGCATTAATTGCGGGTGGGGAAAGCGTTCGTCGATATATTCGTTGATAATATTGGACTCATGGAGGATTAAGTCGCGTTCAACCAAAACAGGCACTTGGTTGTAAGGATTCATTATGGCCAGATCTTCGGGTTTATTGAAAATATCCACATCTTTGATTTCAAAATCCATACCTTTTTCAAACAGCACAAACCGGCAACGTTGGCTGAAAGGGCAGGTAATGCCCGAATAAAGTGTCATCATAATTTTTTATACTCCTGCGGTAGTGTCCGTCTGTGTTCAGACGGCCTGCTTCATTAGTGTGAAAATAGATAAAATTATAGCCTATTTTGTACTATTAAGCCAAGAAAATGAATTTAATATTTTGTTTTTAAATAAAAATTTATGATTTAAAACTTTTGGAAAATATTTTGTTTAATTGAAAAAACAGTGGTTAATTTGTGTTAGTGTTAATAACCAAGTGTTACATCCTGTCGGCAAATTATTATAAAAATTAGCGTACATTTAAAAAAAAGCAAGTTATAACGCCCTACATTGGAAACCAGTACAATACGAAGTTAAATTATGCTCAAAAAAACAAAACCTTATATGACATACCCATCAAGTGATGCTTACCGGTTTATGCGGTTGAAGACCGCGGCCACATATCTTTTATTGGGTCTGATGTCGGGCGGTTTAGCCGCCTGTGGCGCGGCGTCGGACAATAATGGTACGCTATCTTCCGCTTCTTCTGTTCAATCAAATAAATCAAGCACTTACGCTCATAAAGAAAGCGGATTGATGTTGGATACCGCCCGTCATTTTTATTCGGTTAATGTAATTAAAAATTTTATTGATACTTTGGCCGCATCGGGCGGTAGTTTTTTACATTTGCATTTTTCCGATCATGAAAATTATGCTTTGGAAAGTGATTTACTCGGACAGAAAGCAGAAAATGCCACTCGTAGGAAAGACGGTGTGTATATCAATCCGCAAACGGGTAAGCCGTTTTTAAGTTATCGGCAGTTGAAGGAGCTTGCCCGTTATGCGCAGTCTAAAAATATCGAATTGATTCCTGAAGTTGGCAGCCCCAACCATATGGATGGTATTTTTCAGCTTATGACAAATAAATATGGGCAAGGTTATGTGGATTCATTGAAATCCGCTCAGGTTGATGATGAAATCGATATCAATAAACCTGAAAGTATTGAGTTTATGAAAAAACTGATGGCCGAAGTTGCCGATGTATTTGGCAGCCAGAGCAAGCATTTTCATATGGGGGGTGATGAATTCGGATACAGTGAAGAAAATAATCAGGAATTTATCGACTATATAAATAAATTGGCAGCGTATTTAGAGCAGAAAGGATTAACGCCGCGGATGTGGAACGACGGGTTAATTACCAAAACGGTGGATGGCCTGGATCATAATATTCAGATTACTTATTGGAGTTATGACGGGGACACTGAAAATCGAGCCGCTGCGGCAAGAAGACGTCAAATGCGTGCCAGTATGCCGGATCTGATAAATAAAGGGTTTACTGTTTTAAACTATAACTCATATTATCTCTACTTAGTGCCTAAAGAGGGTGATAATTTTGGCCATCAAGCTGATTTTGCCGGAAAAGATATTGAAAAGCGTTGGAATCTGGGCGTATGGGATGGCGAAAATTTAAATAATGCCGTTCGGAATACCGATAATATTTTGGGCGCGGCGTTGGCTATATGGGGGGAGGATGCAGGCAGATTAAGCGATAAGTCGATTCAAGAACATTCTTCAGGCACATTAAAAGCTGTGATTCGTAAAATCCGTGCCGATGATCAGGCTGTCGAACAATAGTATATTTACTTTTATCTCACATAAAAGTTTTGTATCAAGTCGCTATCCTCTATCAGGTGGCGGCTTTTGTTTATTTGAGCCCGATATAACTATTACTGTTATGACTAAATCATAACAAATTAGCTAAGCATCATCCGGCCTTATAGAAAATTTTTATCCCTATGCTAGTTTGTAAAGCAAATGTAAATTATGTTAATCGGGTTTTTATAATTTATTAAGAAATAGTAACTGTTGCAATTAGAATACAAAAAACAGGCTGAAAAATAAATTTTTATAAAAAATAATATTAAATAAATATTTATATTTAAAACAAGTATATATAAAAAATATTTATGAAATATAATTATTGATATGTCATTTTTAAAATAATTTTAGCAAAAACAAGAAAATATTTTTGTAGGTGTATGGCATTTTTTTATGATGAACAGTTGTTAAGATATGTTGGGAATTGATAATATATCCCCCGTGGCAAAGAGAACCACATTTAACCTTTACTAAAAAACAAACACAAGGATTACGGAAATGTCTACTTACAATAAAATCGGTTTGGCAGTTTTTTTAGCATTTGGTCTGGCTGCGTGTGGCGGCGGCGGTGGAGGAAGCCCTTCTACTGCGGCTACACCTACCGCTACTCAGTCGTCTAATGCTGCTTTCCGCGATGCCACACCGACTGCCGGTGCACAAGCTGCCAGTCTTGACAACGCATCTGCCGGTTCCGCTTATAATGCGGCCGCATACACCATTAATTTGGATGGTAAATCTTATAAAGTATCTGATTTGGCTTCTGATAAAGTGACTGACATTGTTAATCAGGAAGGCAATGAAACTGTTCGTGCATACCGCCAACAATTCTCTATTATTGCCGGTCGCTTTAGCTCAGAAAAAATTGGTGGTGAAAACCTTAAAGACGACCCAGAGATGACAACGGAAGTTGCGGAAATGAAGAATCCGATGGCGGTCGGATTGGTTAATGGCGAAGTTACCAAAACAGTGCCGACATCAGGCAAATATGCCTACAATGGTGCTGCATTTAGTGAAAGCGAAACCGGTAAACTGACTTACAATGTCGACTTTGATAAGAGAGTCGGTAGCGGTTCGGTAACAGGCTTGGCTTCATCAGGTAAAATTGATTTGTTAGAAGCAAGTATTAAAAATACATCTTTTGTGAATGAGGATGATACGCTTGTAACTACTCAAGGTATTGAAGGCCACTCAAATTCTGAAAAACTGGGTCAAGGTGATTACAGAGTTCACTTCTTTGGTCAAAATGCCGAAGAAATCGGTGGTGCCGTTATACAAAAAAATGGTGCAATCGGTATTGCCGGCAAACGTTAAACTGATATCGAGTTACTTTTTAGCAATGGGTTAATAAAGCCGTCTGAATAAATTCAGACGGCTTTATTTTATTGAATAAATAATATTGGAGGCCGTCTGAAACAACAGCTAACGGTTATTATTTGGTTTGGATAAAGGTTATTCGTCCGGTAACAGCCTGTTCAATATAATGGCCAGAATAGCGCAAAGCCCGACACCTGCAAAACTGATACTGCCGAATTTAATCACCATACCGCCTACGCCGGTGGTTAATACAGAGCTGACAATCACTAAATTTTTAGGTTTCATTAAATCCACATGCGCATCAATTAAGGTTTTTAAGCCCAGTGATGCAATGGTGCCGAATAGTAGAATCATAATACCGCCCATAACGGGCAAGGGGATAGAGGCCAGAAAAGCATTGAATTTGCCGAAGAAAGCCATACAAATAGCAAAAATAGCCGCCCAAGTCATGATTTTAGGGTTGCTGTTTTTGGTAATCATCACCGCACCGGTTACTTCGCCGTAAGTGGTTACCGGCGGACCACCGATTAAACCGGCAACGCACACACCTAAGCCGTCGCCTGCAAGTGTTTTATGTAAGCCCGGATCTTTAACGTAATTGTTTCCGGTAACTTTACCAATAGCCATGACGCCGCCGATATGTTCAATCGCCGGGGCAATGGCCACGGGTAGCATAAAGAGCGCAGCTTGCCAGTTTATTTGCGGCGTCACAAAATCCGGTTTGGCAAACCAAGGTGCATTAATAATCGGTGTGGTATCGACCAATCCCATAAATAAGGCGGCAATATAGCCGGCTACCACCCCGATTAGAATCGGAACCAGTTTCATCATTTTACTGCCGAACACGGCAACAATGACGGTTACAGCAAAGGTAAAGCCCGAAAGGATTAATGATTGGGTGTAGTCCACGGCCTGCTTGCCACCTGCTTGACCCATAGCCATTTGGCTGGCAACCATGGCAACCGATAAGCCGATAACCATAATGACCGGGCCGATGACAACGGGCGGAAGTAAGCGGTTCACTGTCGCCAAGCCGCGCCACTTTACCAATCCGGCAAAAACAAAATACATAAAACCGGCAGCAAATAAGGCAAACATGGTAGAGGGTAGTCCCCATTCGCTAATCGAATAAATAATCGGTGCGATAAAAGCAAATGACGAACCGAGAAATACCGGTACTTTGAAGCGGGTGACAACTTGAAACAGCAGCGTGCCGATACCTGCCCCCAATAAAGCCATAGAAGGGTTTAGCCCCGTGAGAAGCGGTACCAAAACCATAGCACCGAATGCGACGAATAAAATTTGTGCGCCTGAAATGGCAAGTTTGAGTTGCTGCATGTTAAATTCCGTAACTTTTTGGGGTTTGGATGTGGCGGATTATAACGCTGCCGTTATGTTTTGTATGTAGCGTCGGTTTGTTCGTAATATAAACGTAAACGGATTTTTTACGGTTATTTTGATGGTTGGACGATAAGATATAAAAATTAATTACAATTAAACACGAAAGCTATATAATTTCAATTCATCAAATTATTAATGTTTCAGACGGCCTGATGAATATCATTTTAGGCCGTCTGAAACATTTTCCAACTATTTGAATCAGTCGGAAAATTGAGACGAAACCATATGAATTTAAACCGTAAAATTATTGCTATCGACGGGCCAAGCGCATCGGGAAAAGGAACAGTGGCATCTCGTGTTGCTGCGGCACTGGGATTCGATTATTTGGACTCCGGCGCATTGTATCGTTTGGCCGCTCTTTATGCGCAGCAACAAGGTGTTAGTTGGGAAGATGAAGATGCAGTCGCCCGATTGGCTGAAAACCTGCCGGTTGTGTTTGAAACGGATGCAATACGGTTGGATGGTCAGGATGTTTCCAATATTATCCGTAGTGAAGAAATCGGTATGGGTGCTTCGGCGGTAGCACGTTTTCCGAAAGTTCGGGCGGCTTTATTGCAGCGTCAACGTCATTTCTTAACAGATAAAGGCTTGGTGGGTGATGGCCGTGATATGGGGTCGGTGGTTTTTCCTGAAGCAGGGTTAAAGGTTTTTTTAACCGCATCTGCCCGCATTCGTGCCGAGCGTAGAGCTGCGCAAATCGGGATTTCTACCGAAGGTGTAGCGTTTGAGCGTATTCTTTCCGATATTGAAACCCGTGATGAAGCAGACCGTCGCCGGACGGTTGCCCCGTTGAAACAATTACCAGATGCATATTTACTAGATACGTCGGATTTAAACATCGAACAAGCTGTAAAAAAAGTGCTTGATTGGTATGCACAAATCTAACGATACTGTTATAATTAAACCATATTTTCAGACTGCCTTTTATTTAAGGAAGGCCGTCTGAAAATTTTTGTATGATTGTTTGCCGCGCCAAGGGCGGCAAACTGTTTTTAAAACCAACCCCGCACGCCTTGGCAGTGTATTGAAAAGAGTTACTATATGACTATGGAAAATTTTGCCCAGCTTTTGGAAGAAAGCTTTACCCTTCAAGAGATGAATCCCGGTGAGGTGATTACCGCTGAAGTAGTGGCAATCGATAATAACTTTGTTACCGTGAATGCCGGTTTGAAATCAGAGTCTCTGATTGATGTAAACGAGTTCAAAAATGCTCAGGGTGAGATTGAAGTAAAAGTCGGTGATTTTGTTACCGTCACCATCGAATCCGTTGAAAACGGTTTCGGTGAAACCAAATTATCCCGTGAAAAAGCCAAACGTGCTGCCGATTGGATCGCTTTGGAAGAAGCTATGGAAAACGGCGACATCCTGTCTGGTGTTATCAATGGCAAAGTAAAAGGCGGCCTGACTGTTATGATCAACAGCATCCGTGCATTCTTGCCGGGTTCTTTGGTTGATGTGCGTCCTGTTAAAGATACTTCTCACTTTGAAGGTAAAGAAGTTGAATTCAAAGTGATTAAACTGGATAAAAAACGCAATAACGTTGTGGTATCACGCCGTGCCGTTCTCGAAGTGACTTTGGGCGAAGAGCGCAAAGCATTGTTGGAAAACCTGCAAGAAGGTGCCGTGGTTAAAGGTATCGTTAAAAACATTACCGATTACGGTGCGTTCGTTGACTTGGGCGGTATCGATGGCTTGCTGCACATCACCGATTTGGCATGGCGCCGTGTGAAACATCCGAGCGAAGTGTTGGAAGTCGGCCAAGAAGTTGAAGCCAAAGTATTGAAATTCGACCAAGAAAAACAACGTGTTTCATTGGGTATGAAACAATTGGGCGAAGATCCTTGGACTGGTTTGACCCGTCGTTATCCGCAAGGCACCCGTATATTCGGTAAAGTATCTAACCTGACCGATTACGGTGCATTCGTTGAAATCGAACAAGGTATCGAAGGTTTGGTACACGTTTCCGAAATGGACTGGACCAACAAAAACGTACATCCGAGCAAAGTCGTTCAATTGGGTGACGAAGTAGAAGTGATGATTTTGGAAATCGACGAAGACCGTCGCCGTATCAGCTTGGGCATGAAACAATGTCAGCCCAATCCTTGGGAAGAGTTTGCCGCCAACCACAATAAAGGCGATAAAATCTCAGGCGCAGTTAAATCCATTACCGATTTCGGTGTGTTCGTGGGCCTGCCCGGCGGCATCGACGGTTTGGTTCACTTGTCTGATCTTTCTTGGACGGAAGCCGGTGAAGAAGCCGTACGCAAATACAAAAAAGGTGAAGAAGTTGAAGCCGTTGTATTGGCCATTGATGTTGAAAAAGAGCGCATCTCTTTGGGCATCAAACAGTTGGAAGGCGATCCGTTCGGTAACTTCATCAGCGTAAACGATAAAGGTTCTTTGGTTAAAGGTACTGCTAAATCAGTAGATGCCAAAGGCGCGGTTATTGCGTTGTCCGACGATGTAGAAGCTTACCTGCCTGCTGCCGAGTGGTCTAGTGAGCGCGTTGAAGATTTGCGTAACGTATTAAAAGAAGGCGACGAAGTAGAAGCGGTTGTGGCAACGGTTGACCGTAAAAACCGCAGCATCAAATTGTCTGTTAAAGCCAAAGATGCGAAAGACAGCCGTGAAGCGTTGAATAATGTGAATGCTTCATCAACTGCCAGCGCAGGTACG
Organism: Neisseria montereyensis; assembly: GCF_024834045.1. Classification (GTDB taxonomy): domain Bacteria; phylum Pseudomonadota; class Gammaproteobacteria; order Burkholderiales; family Neisseriaceae; genus Neisseria; species Neisseria montereyensis. The sequence goes on along the minus strand of NZ_JANUXW010000006.1, from coordinate 11,072 downwards.
ACCAGCTTGGGCGACTTGTTGAAAGCCAAACTGTCCGGTGATCAGGAATAAGGTGTCAATATGACCAAGTCTGAGTTAATGGTACGTTTAGCAGAGGTTTTTGCTGAAAAGAACGGTACGCAGTTGATGGCAAAAGATGTCGAATACAGTGTAAAAGTTTTGGTAGACACCATGACCCGTTCGCTTGCAAAAGGCCAACGCATTGAAATCCGAGGTTTTGGTAGTTTTGACTTGAACCGTCGTCCGGCTCGTGTCGGTCGTAATCCTAAAACCGGTGACCGTGTGGAAGTTCCCGAGAAGTTTGTTCCACATTTTAAACCCGGTAAAGAATTGCGTGAGCGCGTAGACCAAGCTATGGAAAACCAATAAGGGTTTATTCAAACCAAACGCCGCAGGAATGCGGCGTTTTTTTATTGGTGGCGAAGTAAGGCGATAGCGTTGTTTTAATAAAGTTGACGTATAATGGTTTTTCTTAACAATGTAGCGTGAAGCATGCTGCCCCGATAATAATATATTGAATAGGATTGAAATATGAGTGAGAGAACATTAAACCATTCTCGTTGGAAAGCTCGGCTTAAGGCTATGGGCCCCGGTGTGATGATGGCGTCTGCCGCCATTGGTGGTTCGCATATTATTGCTTCTACCCAAGCTGGGGCATTGTATGGTTGGCAATTGGCCTTGATTATTGTTTTTGCAAACTTGTTTAAATATCCTTTTTTTCGTTTTGGTCCGCAATATACGTTGTCGACAGGCAAAAGCTTACTCGAGGGCTATGCGGAAAAAAGCCGTGTCTATTTATGGGTTTTCTTCATACTGAGTTTGTTTGCGACGATTATTAATACAGCGGCAGTCAGTATGTTGTGTGCTGTTATTTTGAGTTTTGTATTGCCTGGCGAGTGGTCGGTAAACGGGCTTTCCGTAGCGGTACTGGTTTCTGCCGTATTGATGTTATTGGCCGGCCCGTATCGCACTGTGGATGGCATATCAAAAATTATTATGATAAGCCTAACGGTAACCACGGTGGCTGCGGTTGTGGTTGCCGCTATGCAGGGATCGCAGGTACAGGCTGACTTTATTGAGCCCAGCCCGTGGAATTTGGGTGCATTGGCTTTTATTGTGGCGCTAATGGGCTGGATGCCGGCACCGATTGAAATTTCAGCGATTAATTCGATGTGGGTGGCGGCCAAACGTAAGATTGATCATGTTAGCTATGAAGACGGATTGTTTGATTTTAATGTCGGCTATATCGGAACCGCATTATTGGCATTGGTCTTTTTGGCTTTGGGCGCATTGGTGCAATATGGTACCGGGGAAGAAGTGAAAATGGCCGGTGGCGCTTATATTGGTCAATTGGTGAATATGTATGCTTCTACAATCGGTGAGTGGTCGCGTTGGCTGGTCACATTTATTGCTTTTGCCTGTATGTATGGCACGACGATTACCGTTATGGATGGTTATTCCCGTGTGAATATGGAATCTTTGCGTTTGGTGGTTAAAGGTGAACGCAATAATAACCGTATTTTAAGTATATGGATTATTTATGCCGCTGTAACGGCTCTGAGTGTTATTTTGTTTTTTAAAGGTGCAGTAATGCCGATGCTTAAATTCGCGATGATTACCTCTTTTGTAAGTACACCTATATTCGCTTGGTTGAATTTGAGTTTGGTACGAAGCGACCGCCATGAATCAAAACCATGGTTAATGATATTGGCTTGGGTAGGCTTGTGTTATTTAAGTGGGTTTACAATATTATTTCTTCTGCATCAAAGTGGCGTGTTGGGTTAAATAGGCAAAAATACTAAATATATAAAAGGCTGTTTGAAATGTTTCAGACGGCCTTTTATTGTTCGACACGGGTGGTGAATAAAAGAATGATTATTTGACGATGTATGATTTTAAATGTAGTTGGTTGTTCGGATTTTTTGAATAGAGTTGACGTATAATAACTTTTCTTAATTGTATAGTGAAAAACATACTGATCTTTATTGATTAATGGAATGGAAATATGAGTGAGAAAACAGTAGGCGGTTCACGTTGGAAAGATCGGCTTAAGGCGATGGGGCCTGGAATTATGATGGCCTCGGCAGCCGTAGGCGGTTCACATCTCGTGGCATCCACACAAGCTGGAGCGCTTTATGGTTGGCAGTTGGCTTTAATTGTTGTATTGGCAAATGTGTTTAAATATCCTTTTTTTCGTTTTGGCCCGCAATATACTTTATCGACCGGTAAAAGTTTATTAGAGGGCTATGCGGAAAAAAGCCGTATTTATTTGTGGATTTTTTTCCTATTGAATGTATTTGCAACGATTATTAATGCGGCTGCTGTCAGTATGTTATGTGCGGTCATTTTGAGCTTTGTGTTGCCTGGCGAGTGGTCGGTCAATATGCTCTCGGTAATCGTATTAATGTCCGGTGTGTTGATGTTGCTTGTCGGCCCGTACCGTACGGTAGACGGTATGTCGAAAATCATTATGGTGAGTCTGACGATTACAACGGTAGCAGCGGTTATTGTTGCGGCGATGCAGGGTTCGCAGATGCAGGCCGACTTTATTGAACCCAGTCCGTGGAATTTGGGGGCATTGGCATTTATTGTGGCATTGATGGGGTGGATGCCGGCACCCATTGAAATATCAACCGTTAATTCGATGTGGGTGGCGGCAAAGGCTAAACTCGAACCTGTTAAATATGAAGACGGATTGTTTGATTTTAATGTCGGCTATATCGGAACGGCATTATTGGCGTTAGTCTTTCTGGCCTTGGGAGCGTTGGTGCAATATGGCTCAGGGGAAGAGGTGAAAATGGCCGGAGGTGCTTATATCGGGCAATTGGTGAATATGTATGCTTCGACTATTGGTGAGTGGTCGCGTTGGTTGGTAACATTTGTTGCTTTTGCTTGTATGTACGGTACGACGATTACTGTGTTAGATGGTTATTCCCGTGCGAATATGGAAGCGTTCCGTTTGATTGTTAAAGGCGAGCGTAATACCAACCGTATCTTGGGAATATGGATTACTTTTGCGGCGATTGCTGCGTTGTGCATTATTTTATTTTTCCAAGGTGCAGTGATGCCGATGCTTAAGTTTGCCATGATTGCTTCTTTTGTGAGTACACCTGTATTTGCTTGGTTAAATTTAACTTTGGTACGGAATAGCAATTATGGATTGAAACGATGGCTAATGGTGTTGGGTTGGTTAGGGTTGATCTATTTAAGCGGGTTTACTTTATTATTCCTCGCGAATCAAAGCGGCATGCTCGGTTGAGTTGGAATAATACTAAATTAATCTCATGGTTTATACCTTTAGAGGCCGTCTGAAATGTTTCAGACGGCCTCTAAAGGTATGTAAAAGAAAAATTAAATATATAGGATGGTGTTGATTATATGGCGTGAGTACACCCTGAAATCATACCTTTCAGTATTTGCGGTTCCAGTATTTTAATATGTTTATGGTCTACCTTAATCAGCCCTTCGTGATGGAATTTTGATAAGGTTCGGCTAACCGTTTCTAATTTCAACCCCAAATAACTACCGATTTCTTCACGAGACATACGCAAGATGAAGTCATTAGCAGCAAATCCCCGCGAATGAAGGCGGGTGGATAAGTTTAATAAAAATGCCGCCAACCGCTCTTCCGCGCGCATATTGCCTAATAATAGCATTACACCTTGATCGCGTACGATTTCACGGCTCATTAGTCGGAAAAAATGGGTTTGTAGGCTGGGGATGGTTTTCCCCAACTCTTCCATATTGGCAAACGGTAGTTCGCATACTTCACCGTCTTCTAATGCTATGGCATCACAACTATGGGTATGGGTACAGATGCCATCCATACCGATGAGTTCGCCCGACATAAAAAAGCCGGTAACCTGATCACGTCCGTCTTGGCTGGCAATAGTAGTTTTAAAAAAACCGGTGCGGATAGCAAATAAAGAAGAAAAAGGTTCTCCGGCGCGGAAAAGACATTCACCTTTTTTTAAGCGGCGGCTCTGACGGATAACAGCATCCAATTGGGCAAATTCAGATGGCATTAGGCCGGAAGGCAGACACAGTTCGCGTAAAGAACAGGTAGAACATAATGTTTTCATCTGATTGTTTATGGTGCGAGAGGGCATATTAAAACCTTTTAAATAAATAACTGAGCAACTTTATTTCGCCCTTACGGATTATATTTTGACCCGCATCAAAGCATATTTGCCATACTATTGTTATTTTATCAAAATACGGCTTATCTGCCTATTTATTAATAATAGGGCAACTTTTCTCTATTGCTCAAAGTCTGCCAAAGTAATTAAATCAATGAGTTAAGTTATATATCCGCGAATAGGAATGTGTAAATAGTACGACGCTTAATCATTGTGTATATTCACTAAACTTCCAAATAGAACACAACTACCGATGAATATGAAGACTATTGAAATAATTTCGAATGTTCTTCCTGAGTTTGATAGAAAACTTATCGGGGCATTGCCTGCAACAGGTCCGCGTTATACATCTTATCCGACTGCCGACCGTTTTAGCAGTAGTTTTACAGAGCGGGAATATCTTCAAGCACTTGGTGCGCGCCAGATGGGGGCGTTGAATAAGCCGCTTTCACTTTATATCCATATACCTTTTTGCAATACCATTTGTTATTACTGCGGCTGTAATAAAATTATTACTAAAGATCAGAGTAAGGCAGATAAGTATATTGAATATCTTGAAAAAGAATTGGCATTGCTTGCTCCCTATTTATGCGAGCGACGACCATTGGTGCAGCTCCATTTCGGTGGCGGCACCCCCACTTTCTTAAGTAATGAGCAACTTGGGCGTATTTTTAATATTATCCATCGTTATTTCTATTTACTGCCTGATGGTGAATATTCTATTGAAATTGATCCGCGTAAGGTGACTCGGGAAACCGTGTTTCATTTAGGACGGCTTGGTTTTAATCGAATGAGTGTCGGTATTCAAGACTTTGATTCTAAAGTTCAAAAAGCAGTGAATCGTATTCAAACATTGGAAGAAACCAAAGAGGTAATAGATGCGGCTAGGGAAGTAGGCTTTAAATCAATTAGTGTCGATTTGATTTATGGCTTACCCCATCAATCAAGAGAAAGTATTAAGCCGACTTTGGAAACAGTTCTTTCTTTGAATCCGGATCGGTTGGCGCTTTATCATTATGCTCATCTGCCGCATATTTTTAAACCGCAACGCCGTATTGATACGGATAGCGTGCCCGACAGTGAAGAAAAACTGGATATGCTTCAATATGCCGTACAAACTTTAACTTCACACGGCTATCTTTTTATTGGCATGGATCATTTTGCCAAGCCTGATGATGAATTGTCTGTTGCGCTCAAAGAAGGTCGGCTACAACGCAATTTTCAAGGTTACTCTACTTATGCCGACTGTGATTTATTGGCACTTGGCGTGTCTTCTATCGGAAAGGTCGGCAATATTTATGTTCAGAATGAGCGGGATATCGAGGCCTATTATGCAGCTATTGATGATGGTAGATTGCCAGTGATGCGCGGTTATTGTTTGAGTAAAGACGACTTATTACGTCGTAATATTATTCAAGATTTAATGTGTCGATTTTCATTAGACTTTCAAATTTATGAGCGTGTTTTCTGCATTCATTTCTCGCAATATTTTCAAACCGAATTAGCTGATTTGCAGCAATTAGCCGAACTGGGTTTGTTGAAGATAAGAAAAAACGGGTTGGATGTTACAGCTAAAGGACGTTTTCTTATCCGCAATATTGCTATGGTTTTTGACTATTATTTGCGGCATAAAGAAACTTCCGCACAATATTCCAGAACGGTTTAGTTTGTTATGCATCCTTGCTAAGGATGGTAGCCTCTTTGATTGATAGGTAAAATATATTTTTTATTTAAAGGCCGTCTGAAAAATTATGCCGTTGCTTACTTATTTTGTTACCGGAACCGATACCGAATCAGGTAAAACATTTTGTACGGCTGCTTTGTTGCGTGCCGCCGCTAATCAGGGGCGGATTAGCATCGGATTTAAACCGGTGGCTTCGGAGGCGGGTGAGGATGGTTTGAATACGGATGTTTTGGCATTGCAAGTTGCTTCATCCGTTCGTTTGGATTACAAGCAACATAATATTTATACTTTTTCGGAGGCAACGGCACCACATTTGGCTGCTGCCGATATGGGCATGATGATTCAGCCGCAAAAATTGAGTGATGGTCTGATTGCACTGAAAAAACAAGGTGATTTTATTTTAACCGAAGGCGCTGGGGGGTGGCTGACTCCGCTCAATCACCAAACTGATTTTTCCGACTGGGTTGCGTTTGAGCGGTTGCCTGTCATTATGGTGGTCGGTATGAAACTGGGTTGTCTCAATCATGCTTTATTAACCGCGCGTGCAGTTGCGCAGGCCGGATTGCCGTTAGCAGGTTGGATTGCCAATTGTTTGAGTGCATACTCACATCGTTTTGAGGATTATTTGGCTGAATTAAAACAGCGTATTCCCGCTCCTTTTCTGGGGGCAATGCCTTATCTTCCCCATGCCGATGCCGATAAGGCATCGGCTTATCTTTCTATTGAGCCGTTATTAAATTTTGATAAACATAGGAAAAAATAATTTTTTGAATCATCTCAAAGTATTGGTAGCTATTTATTAATGTATTCACATTGGGTTGCCGTACCGTTTTCCTGTACTCATTAAGATTGGGTATATTTATTTTTAAATTGATATTATAACTTGCCTAATTAATAGACGGGCGGATAAAATACCAACATATTATTCTTATAATACTTTAGCTTAAATAAATATTCTGAAATCAATATTTTCATTATCTTATTTATAAAGATTTCGCCCGGATGTTTTCAGACGGCCTGTTTAAGCCAGCAGGCCGTCTGAAATATGGGTGTTAGACATAAAATCAAAACGGACGGGATGATGGATACTCCAAATAATAATGCTGATAATACGGTTGAACGCCGCCGATCGTCACATCGCAAACGTAACCTTACATTGGCTACTTTGTTTTTTATTGTGATTGCGTTGGGTTTCGCTATTGCTTATTTTTTAATTTGGCAGCATGAAGAAGAAACCGATGATGCTTATGTGGCCGGTCATTTGGTGCAAATCACACCGCAAGTAGGTGGTACGGTGCGTAAAGTGCTGGTTGATGATACCGACTTGGTGAAAAAAGGTGAAGTTTTGGTGTTGTTGGACGACAGCGACTTCCAATTGGCTTACGACCGTGCACAAAATGAATTGATTCAAGCCATTAGGCAATATAATCAACAATCTGCTGCAGATAGCCGTGCCAAAGCACAAGTTTTGATGCGCAAAGCCGATTTGGCTAAAGCACAATCGGATTTGCGCCGTCGTCAATCTTTAGAAGGAACCGATGCGATTTCTGGTGAAGAATTGAGTCATGCGCGTGCGGCCGTGGTGCAGGCTCAGGCTGCTTTAAGAGCGGTTGAGGCGGAAGAGGTAGCGGCTCAGGCGGCTTTGGGTAAAAATATCCCTTTACGCCAACAACCTGCGGTGCAAACGGCAATTAGCCGTGTTAAAGATGCTTGGCTGAATTTACAGCGTACACAAATCCGCTCGCCAATGATGGGGCAGATTGCCAAGCGCAATGTCCAAGTTGGCCAGCGTATTGCACCGGGTGCTTTGATGATGGCGGTTGTACCTCTGCAGAATTTATGGGTAGATGCTAACTTTAAAGAGGCGCAATTACGCAAGATGCGTATCGGTCAGCCCGTAGAAATGACAGCCGATCTTTATGGCAGCCGAGTGGTTTACAATGGCAAAGTGATGGGATTGTCGGCCGGAACGGGTAGCGCGTTTTCCGTATTGCCGCCGGAAAATGCAACAGGTAACTGGATTAAAGTCGTACAACGTGTTCCGGTGCGCATCAGTTTGGATCAACAGCAATTGAGGGCGAATCCGCTGCGTGTCGGCCTATCTATGCAGGTAACGGTGGATACTTCTGATAGTGCAAGCGGAAAAACCATGGCTGAAGCAGCTGATAAAAATATGGCTGCGGCTGAAGCCGATACGGTAGATTGGTCGGCGGCAGATGCACTTATTGAACAGATTTTTGATAAATATGCAAAATAGCTACTGGTTGAAATCATAAGTATTAGGCCGTCTGAAAAAACAGATTTCAGACGGCCTTTGTTGTCAAATCACTAGGATTTCAACTATATATCATTTATTTAGAATGATGTTTAGACTCTTTATAGGCGGCTTTGCGGCGATCCTGATAATATGACGGATATGTAGCATAAAGGCCGTCTGAAATGAAATGATATCAACCTCAATATCAAGAGAAAGTATAGATTGAAATGGCTCATCCTCCTTTAAAAGGTGTCAATCTGGTATGGGTAACGCTGGCATTGAGTCTGGCGGTATTTATGGAGGTTTTGGATACCACCATTGCCAATGTGGTTGTGCCGGTGATTGCCGGAGATTTGGGTGCGGCAACCACTCAGGGAACTTGGGTGATTACGGCCTTTGCCGTTGCCAATGCGATTTCCGTACCGCTAACCGGGTTTATGGCCAATCGGTTTGGAGAGGTGAGGGTGTTCGTTATTTCGATTGTCGGTTTTGTGATTACCTCTTGGTTGTGCGGTATGGCACCGAATTTAACGGTGTTGGTTTTATTTAGAGTTGTGCAGGGATTTGTTGCAGGACCGTTGATTCCGTTGTCGCAAAGTCTACTGATGGCTTCGTATCCGCCTGAAAAGCGAACTTTGGCGTTGGCGCTTTGGGCAATGACAGTGGTGGTTGCCCCTGTATTGGGGCCGATTTTAGGTGGTTGGATTTCCGATAATTGGCACTGGGGTTGGATTTTCTTTATTAATATTCCAGTCGGCGTGGTGGCTGCAATTGTAACATGGAAGCAATTGAGCAAGCGTGAAACAGAAATTAAGAAAACCCCTATCGACTATACGGGCTTGGTTCTGATGATTATCGGTATCGGCGCTTTGCAAATGATGCTTGATCGCGGTAAAGAACTAGATTGGTTTGCCTCTACTGAAATTATTATATTAGCCGTAGTAGCAGTGGTTTGTTTAACTTATTTTATTATCTGGGAATTGGATGAACAGCATCCCATCGTTGATTTATCTTTGTTTAAAGAACGGAATTTTACAGTCGGTACGATTGCCACTTCTTTAGGCTTTATGCTGTATATGGGCACATTAACCTTGTTGCCATTAGTGTTGCAGACAAATTTGGGCTATACCGCCACTTGGGCCGGATTGGTTGCTGCGCCAATCGGATTTTTCCCTGTTCTGTTGTCACCTATTATCGGACGGTTCGGTCATCGTGTCGATATGCGCTGGTTAGTAACAGCAAGCTTTTTAATTTTTGCCTGCACATTCTATTGGCGCACTGATTTTTATGTTGATATGGGGATATCAAGCGTGATTGGCCCTCAGTTTTGGCAGGGTTTGGGCGTTGCTATGTTTTTCTTGCCATTAACCACCATTACTTTGTCACATATCCCCAATGCACGGCTTGCCGCAGCCGGAAGCCTGTCTAACTTTTTAAGGGTATTTATGGGTGGCGTCGGAGTGTCGATTGTGACTACCTTGTGGGAGAGAAGGGAAGCCTTGCATCATGCAAGATTAACTGAACATATCAATGGATTCTCACCGCAAATGCAAAATGCAGTCCAAACTATGTCACAATCAGGCTTATCACAAGAGCAAGGCTTGGAAAGTATGAGGAGACTTATTACTCAGCAAGGTTTTATTATTGGATCCAATGAGATATTTTTTGCAGGCGGACTGTTGTTTATTGCATTGATTGTTGTGATTTGGTTTGCCAAACCACCATTTGGATCTTCATCCGGAGGTGGGCATTAATGATATAGTTTGGTGGTTGATGATAGGCCGTCTGAAAACTTTTCAGACGGCCTTTGTCGCTTATTTATTCTGCCCGTAATCTAAGTAATAAATCTTTAAAAGCATTGGGATCTTTAATAAATGTCATTTCACCCTCTTGAGGAAAGTGAAAATCCATGAGACGGGAAACCCAAAAGCGTAAGCAGCCAGCCCGTTTTGCAATAGGGTAATAATTATGCTCTTCAGTGCTTAATGGACGGATATTTTCATATCCGTCTAGAAAAGCTTGTTCAAGATTGGCATCAGGTTGATTATCGGCAGTTCTAGCCCAGTCATTTACAGCAATGGCTAAGTCATACATAAAATTACCATTGCAGGCATAATAAAAATCAATAAAACCGGCAACTTCCTCACCATTTAATAAAACATTATCCTTAAAAAGATCCGCATGAATAATGCCTGATGGTAAATTTTCACCATTATGCTCATCAATAAAACGGATTTCACTTTGGAGTAATTCAGCGTCTTCCGTATCTAATACAGGCTGTAATTGAACGGCAGCGTCATGCCACCATCGTGTGTAACGGGGATTATCCATTTTTAATGGGAAATTTTGGCCGGCCAGATGCATTTTGGCCAACATTTCACCGGTATGGAAACACTGTTTTTCAGATGGCCAGCTGGTATTTGAACCTTCCAAGCAAGTCACCAGGCAAGCCGGTTTCCCCGATAAAACCGAGTCAAACTTTCCGTCTTTACGGGCGATGGGGGCAGGGCAGGCAACGCCGTTTTGGCTTAGATGCTGTTTCAGAATTAAGAAGAAAGGCAGTTCATTTTGTTTTAGTGTTTCAAAAATGGTTAAAACAAAACGTCCCGCAGTTGTCGTTAAAAAGTAATTACTATTGGTAATTCCTTGAGCAATCCCTTGAAGCGAAAGAAAATCACCTAAATCATAATCAGTTAGAAACTGGCGCATCTCTTCATCGGAAACACTGGTGTAAACAGACATAACCTAAGCCTTATAAAAAAGAACACCAAATCATATCAAAAAATATACTGATCAGCTGGCTTAATGTATGAAAAAAATAGAGTTGTAATAGCCGAGTGTTGGATAAAGATAAAATAGCGTTTAAAAAAATTCTCAAGATAAACAAAGTAGTGATGATATGTTGGATATTTTTGAGTTATCGGGTATTGACTGGATGTTTTTGAGTCGGTATAGTTCGGTTTCTTCGCTGCCGGGACGGTAGCGGGAACGC
>NZ_JANUXW010000005.1 GCF_024834045.1 Neisseria montereyensis | reverse complement strand
GTCGGCGGTAATCGGATTAACGGTGATGCTAGGCGTCGCGATATCGGTATCAACTTGATAAGCATGTTTAGCCGTAGCTTGTGTTTGATTGCCTGCACCATCGGCCGTCTGAACGCTGACACCGATTTCACTTTGAGCGGCCAATACCGAACCATCAATATTGGCTGAGAATTCACCGTTTTGAACAGTCGTGTTATAGGTATTATTGCCCACCGTTAAGGTAACCGCATCACCGGTTTGGGCATTGGCTACCGTACCGGAAACCGCTACCTGACTTTGTGATTCTTGGGCATTAATCACATTGTCGGCGGTAATCGGATTAACGGTGATGCTAGGCGTCGCGATATCGGTATCAACTTGATAAGCATGTTTAGCCGTAGCTTGTGTTTGATTGCCTGCACCATCGGCCGTCTGAACGCTGACACCGATTGCATTTTGAGCGGCCAATACCGAACCTTCAATATTGGCTGAGAATCCACCGTTTTGAACGGTAGTGTTATAGGTTTTATCGCCAACGGTTAAGGTCACCGCATCGCCGGTTTGAGCATTGGCTACCGTACCGGAAACCGCTACCTGACTTTGTGATTCTTGGGCATTAATCACATTGTCGGCGGTAATCGGATTAACCGTAATACTTGGCGTAGCAATATCGGTATCTACCTGATAAGCATGTTGAGCAGTAGCCTGAGTTTGATTACCTGCACTATCGGCCGTCTGAACGCTAACACCGATTTCATTTTGAGCGGCCAATACCGAGCCATCAATATTGGCTGAGAATCCACCGTTTTGAACGGTCGTGTTATAGGTATTCCCACCAACCGTTAAGGTAACCGCATCACCCGTTTGCGCATTGGCAACCGTTCCGGAAACGGTAACCGTTCCCTGCGACTCTTGGGCATTAATTACATTATCGGCGGTAATTGGATTGACGGTAATGCTTGGTATGGCAATATCGGTATCGACTTGATAGGTATGTTTAGCCGTAGCCTGAGTTTGATTACCCGCACTATCGGCCGTCTGAACATTAACGCCGATTTCATTTTGGTTCGCCAATACCGAACCCGGAACATCGGCTGAGAATCCACCGTTTTGAACGGTCGTGTTATAGGTATTCCCACCAACCGTTAAGGTAACCGCATCGCCTGTTTGGGCATTGGTTACCGTACCGGAAACCGCTACCTGACTTTGTGACTCTTGGGCATTAATCACATTATCAGCAGTAATCGGATTAACGGTAATGCTTGGCGTCGCGATTTCAGTATCAACCGTATATTGATATACCGTGCTTTCACTATGGACTCGACCCGAAGCATCGGTTACCTCCACCACAACAGTGATGTTTTGCTCACCTTGAACACCGGCTAATGCGATACCGTCAATATTTGCTGACCAACTATTATCTTTAACTTCAGCCGGATAGGTTTTATCACCAATAACTAGAGAAATGCTTTTTTCTGTAATCTCACCTTCAGTTTGTACCGTACCTGAAAAAGTAACCATACCATTACTTTCCTGACGGTTAATTACACCATCCTCTGCTACGGGATTAACTGCTATGCCGATATGAATCGGATCTGCTACCGGGGGCTTGATTTCTTCAGTTTGTTGCGTTTCCTCAGCCGGTTGTTCTGTTTTGTTTGTTTCCTGTTTCGGTTCTTCGTTTGGTTGTTCTGCCGCATCATTTTGTTGTTGCCCTATATCCGATGAAGAGCCACCTCCCCCATGTGATGCAGCTGCCACACCGGCAACAGCTACCGCTGCCGCTGCGCCCCACAACGGCGCGGCACTGCTCCAAGTTGTAATACCCACTTCTTCGGCAACCGGCATAGACAATTGTTGTAATGATGCCTCATCGGCCGCAGTGGCCAAAGTTGACTGCATATCATGAAGATAACCGCTATTTTGTATCGGATACTGATGACGGTAATCTTTTAGAACTAAATCAGGCATGCCTTCTTGCAGGCCGTCTGAATATATTTGTAAATCGTCTCCTACCCATTCCATAGTAGGTTGCTCGATAAGCTGACCGTTTTCATCTAATAACTGATAAAAAGTATCCGGTTGCGCCTGCAATACAATGGTTTCCCCTTCTTTGAGCAGAATGGTTTCCTGCTGCCCGTTATGCAAAATGTGCAAAGTATAGTTATTCATAATTACCCGTTAAAAAATGTAATGATTAAGACCTGTATTCAGTACTTTTAGAAAACAAAATATTACATTTATTCATTATAACTATATTTTATTTACCGTAACAAACTTTATGATAAAAAATAAAACAATACTGTTGGCAATATTACTAACCCCTATCATTTCTGATATTTACAGCTTACGAATGACTTGGCCATACTATAAAACTGTATCGAAAAACATCGAAAATCGATTCATTTTTTTATCTTTCAATCTGATGTTATTGAGATTTTTCGCGTATTAGAATAATATTAGTTGTTGAGCACAAAATGTAAAACCAACAACCACACACAATCGGATAAATGGAGAACCACTGCTATGGCTCACCTATCTAAATATGCATCTTTGAATATCAGTTTGATTCAGGCCCGTGAAGCATTAATGACGCAATTTCGTCCTATACTGCACGAATCGGGGCTTACCGACCAACAATGGCGGATTATCCGCTTATTGGCGGAAAACGGTACTTTAGATTTCCAAGATTTAGCCAACCAAGCCTGTATTCTACGACCCAGCCTTACCGGTATTTTGACCCGCTTGGAAAAATCCGGAATATTGGTACGACTCAAGCCTTCTAACGACCATAGGCGTGTCTACTTGAAACTAACCGAAGAAGGCGAGCGGCTTTATCAATGCTTGGGCGAACAGGTAGACCAACGTTACGACCGTATCGAAACCGTATTTTCCCAAGAAAAAATACAGCAGTTGCAAATGCTTCTTGGAGAGCTCTCTCATCTCGGCCAAATGCTCGATAAATCATAAAAGCGACAATATGACCGAAAACCAACCAGATCCCTCATTACAACAATCTTTTCGTGATGCTATGGCTTCATGTGCTGCCGGCGTGCACGTTATCACAACCGACGGCGAAGCCGGGCGTTATGGCATTACTATGACCGCCGTTACACCGGTTACCGACCAACCGCCAACGGTGATGTTGTGCATCAATCAGAAGTCATCCATTATTCCGATACTTTCCGCCAACCAATACCTATGCATCAATGTATTATCGGCACAACAGCAGGATGTTGCGGAACATTTCGCCGGCATCACCAAACTTTCCCCGGAAGAACGTTTTGAATACCATATTTGGCATCGCGGTCAAACCGGTCAATTACAAGTAGAAGGTGCCCTTGCCCATTTACACGGTAAAGTGATCGAACGGCATCAAGTCGGCACGCATTATGTATTTTATGTCGATATTATCGAAATTAAGGATTCTCATTCGTCCGAACCGGCTTTGGTTTACTTCCGCCGCCATTTCGCAAACTTAGCATAAATAGCGGTATAACCGCTTTACAATGCTTACCTTAAGAAACCGCCGCAATAAAGGCCGTCTGAAAATCTAGATACCCTGATTTTCAGACGGCCTTATTCATAATTTACAATACGCTATGACTTTATTTCTTTCAGACGGCCTATGGTCAACCGCTCCAATCCGGCCAAATCGGGTAACGTTACCACTTCGGCAAATCCATTGTCGCTAAATAAATAACGCACCGCATCGCCCTGATTATAGCCATGCTCCACCATCAACCACCCGCCGGCTTTTAAATAAACACCCGCTTTCTCAGCCAGCACACGGAAAGCACTTAGGCCGTCTGAAAAATCGGTTAATGCATTTTGCGGCTCGAAGCGCAAATCACCCTGCCGCAAATGGTCATCTTCCGCTTCGATATAAGGCGGGTTGGAAACAATCACATCATAACCATGTTGTTCAGACGGCCTATCCACATCAAACCAAGAACCGCAAGCAAACTCAACTTCGGCGCCCAGTTTGGCAGCATTCGCTTTAGCCGTATCTAACGCGGCAGGGCTGATATCGGACGCACGCACAAACACATCAGGCCGTTCCAATGCAATGGTAACGGCAATAATGCCGCTGCCCGTACCCATATCCCACACTTTGCCATTCTGCGGCAAATGCCGTAAAACAGCCTCAACCAGATGTTCGGTTTCAGGTCGCGGAATCAATACATTCGGATTCACCGCAAACATGCGCCCGTAAAATTCCCGTTCCCCTAAAAGGTAGGCCATGGGTTCACCACGAAGCCGGCGTTCTGCCAAATGATTCAATGACGCCAAAACACTTTCAGGCAAAATATCTTCCGCGCAAGTAATCTGTCGGGCACGGGTATAACCGCCCGCATGCTGCAACAGCATTCGCGCTTCGGATTTAGGCAAAGAACAGGCTTGTAGCCAATCGGCAAGGGTTTGCGGCATTTCAGACGGCCTTAGCAAAAAGCAGCATTATACGGTAAATCAACCAGCATCATTTCATCACACCATAAACCTACCTTATCCCAAACCGGCAATAAACGGCGGCAATTCAGATAAATCATCCAATATCGCCAAACAGTTCTCTTGCCGCAACTGTTCCACTGAATGCGCGCCGGTAGATACCGCAATCGCACGGACACCGGCATTGGCCGCCATTTGCAAATCATGCACCGTATCGCCGACCACAACCGCTTCCGCCTTATCCACCCCCAGCTCATCACACAAGCGCAACACCATATCCGGTGCAGGTTTGGAAAGGCTCTCATCGGCACATATCGTAGCCAGCCAGAAATCTGCCGTTTGCGTTTGTTTAATGGCTTTATCCAGCCCCGCCCTACCTTTACCTGTCGCCACTGCCAACCAATAACCTTGCGCCCGAAGTGTTTGTAAGCATGGAATGGCACTA
The DNA here is from genome assembly GCF_024834045.1 of Neisseria montereyensis. Taxonomy (GTDB): domain Bacteria; phylum Pseudomonadota; class Gammaproteobacteria; order Burkholderiales; family Neisseriaceae; genus Neisseria; species Neisseria montereyensis. The sequence goes on along the minus strand of NZ_JANUXW010000005.1, from coordinate 131,297 downwards.
TCAAACAATTTCATATTGTGGTTATTCGGATTGAGATAATGGCGGGTATAGACTTGGGCAATTTTTTCTTGTAAATCTAAATCGGCCTCTGGCGCAAGGCGGCGGATCATAGTGGACAAATTAAAACCGATTAATGCGCGAACAGTTTCCGCTTTAGGTTCGGGCAATCCGCATTCGATAAACGTTTGTTGCATCGTGGTAATAATCGGTACAGTGGTATCGGCCAAAGTGCCGTCCCAATCGAAAATAATGAGTCGGGGAAGCATAGCGGTTTTCTTTTCTGAAATATTAAACAATCCGTCCGGCAACTTGGGAAATTGCCAACATAGCAATAAAAACAACCTAGATCAGTATTATATAGTGAAAAAAGCCAACGATAACAACGCAAAAACCCGATAATAATATTGATTATCCAATCAAAAGCAAACTGTTTTAACCCTCTATTGGTGATGGCCATACAGAATAAACAGGTAGCCCCGCCTCAAGCATGAAACACCTGATTTTCAGACGGCCTATTTACTCCCTACCCTTGGTCAAGCCGTTGGAAACGGTGTAGAATACGCCCCGTTTCCAACTCAAAGCCTGATTAACAACAGGCATACGCTATGGACGATCCCAGTTTATTACCGCCACAGCAAACCTTTACCATTTAATCATCCCGCCTGAATACTGCGCCCCGCAATACAGGTGGGCGGAGTATTTATGAGCATCGAGCAAGAAACCCCGACGCAAAGCGACATCGAGCGCCTGCCACTTGATATCGAGCGCATTCACGAGCTTTCCGAAGCCCTACTGCCCGTTTTTGAACAAATAGAACAAGGGCAGCAGATTGAAGATGAAACGCTCAATGCCAAACTGGTCGAATTAATCAATATTCTGCAAGAACTGCACCCTGCCGATGTGGCCGCAGTGCTGGAATCATTGCCGCCGAAAGAGCGGGCATTGGTGTGGCATCTGGTTTCACCCGAAGAAGACGGCGAAGTGTTGCTGGAAGTATCCGACGCCGTTCGTGAAACCCTGATTGAATCGATGAACAAGGATGAGCTCCTTGCCGCGGTAGACGATTTGGATGCCGACGAACTGGTCGAACTGGCCGGCGACCTGCCGCATCAAGTGGTTTACGAAGCCCTACAAACCCGTGATCCCGACGAGCGCGCCAAAATTCAGGCGGCTATGTCGTATGAAGACGACCAAGTCGGCGCGATTATGGATTTTGAGTTTATCAGCATCCGAGCCGATGTTGCCTGCGAAGTGGTGCTGCGTTACCTGCGTCGTTTCGACAATCTACCCGACCATACCGATAAAATCTTCGTGGTTGACCAATATGATGTTTTACAAGGCGTATTGCCTATCCGCAAACTGTTGGTGGCCGATCCCGAAGAACTGGTGGCCGATGTAATGGCCACCGATGTGGTCCGCTTCCGGCCGGAAGAAAACGTTGAAGAGGCGGCGCAAGCATTCGAACGTTACGACTTGATTACCGCGCCGGTGGTAAACGCCGATAAAAAGCTGATCGGCCGCATTACCATTGATGAAATGGTAGACGTTATCCGTGAAGAAACCGAAGCCGATATGTTAAATATGGCTGGTTTGCAAGAAGAAGAAGACTTGTTCGCCCCGGTTTGGGACTCGGTGAAAAACCGCTGGATGTGGCTAGCCGTTAATCTTTGTACCGCCTTTATCGCCAGCCGTGTGATCGGCGCTTTTGAAGGCAGTATCGAAAAAATCGTCGCCCTCGCCGCTTTAATGCCGATTGTGGCCGGTATCGGTGGCAACTCCGGCAACCAAACCATTACCATGATTGTGCGTGCCATGGCGATGGGGCAGCTTTCCGGCCTGCAAGCCGGGCGTTTGTTGAAAAAAGAAGTCGGCGTGGCTTTGGTGAACGGCTTGGTATGGGGTACGGTGATGGGGGTTGTTTCTTGGATACTGTATGGCAATATCGGTATCGGGCTGGTGATGGTGGCCGCTATGACGCTGAATCTCTTACTGGCCGCCACCGTCGGCGTGCTGATTCCCGTGCTGATGGATAAAGCGGGGCGGGACCCTGCTCTAGGCAGTTCGGTGCTGATTACCGCGGTAACCGATTCGGGCGGTTTCCTGATTTTCTTGGGATTGGCCACTTTATTCTTAATATAGTTCTATAAACGAAAAACAATCGTTTACGTTTAAGCATAGGCCGTCTGAAAGATAACTTTTCAGACGGCCTATGCTTAATATTACTCAACAAAAACGGATAATCACTTATCTTCCGGCAGCATGCGCGGCTTGCCATGCGGCATCCAAACGCTGCCCTGCCGCTTGCAACGTGCTGTCGGCCTGTGCTTTTTTGGCCGTTTCTTCCTGCAATTCCTGCTGCATCCTAGCGATATCGGCCTGAGCCTGCTGAATACGCGCCTGTGCCGCAGCAATATCGGTTTGCAGGGCGGCAACACGTCCGCTTGTGCCGCTCTGTGCCCTTAAAGCCGCACGGTAAGCCGCTTGTGCACTGTATAGTTCGTCGGTAACACTGTCTGCTAAAACAAAAGGGCTGGACAACAATAAAACCAAAGCCATTATTTTTTTCATGTTTCATCCTTTCGGTTAGGTGCCGTTTCAAACAACTTTTAAGCAGCCGTAGCAGCTAATGGTTGTATATCATGGTCTGTCTGGGCATTCTGTATGGCCGTATAACACGGTTCGAGTTGGCCCGCAATCAGGCTGATCTGTTGCCATAATATATTATTTTGACGGTCGTCTTGTACCAATGTTTGTAAATGTGCCAGTTGGTTTTGTGTTTCATTCAAAGCCGTCTGAAAATCTGCTACCGAATAAAGCGCAATGTTTTCCAGTATATCGGCAACTTTATCGGCTGTACTGTAAAACTCTGCCGTAAAACCGGAATCATCGCTATTTGCCATCTTGTTGCGGTAGGCACCGAGTGCGGAAATATAGCCGATAAGGGCATAGCTGATTTTCAATAGATTAAAGCCATCTTGTAACTTATCACCATATATACGCGGCTGGCTGCTCATATCCGAAACCGTACTACTCAAAGCGGCGGCGGCTTCATGTGCTTTACGGCGGGAAATACGGTAGTTCATATCGTCCGAGCTGCCGTTTTGGAATTGGCTGATAATATGATGCAGGTAATTGCCATTACTGCTGATGGATTTGGCACCGGTTCGGTTGAGGGTTAAATAACGCCAATCCGGCCATAAATAAGTCACGGCCGCCCACGCAATCACACTACCGATGGCGGTATCAATCAAGCGCGCCCAGATTAAGTCGACCACATCCAAGCCGGCCAACGACATAGAAGTTAGGGCCTGCACGGTAATAAAGAATGTCGAGAAGCTGAATTTATTGGTACGGAAGAAAAAGAATAAGGTTGACGATGCCAATACAATCCATAATTTGGTTTCAATCGAAGGCGTGAAATACGGCACCAACGAACCCACCAACACCCCCACAACCGTACCGCCGATACGTTGGTTAATACGGCTTTTGGTTACGGAATAGTTCGGCTGACACGCCAGCAACACGGTCAACAATACCCAGTAACCGTCGAAATATTGAAAAATCTCGATAACCGAACAGGTTAAAAACATCACAATCGACAAGCGTACGGCATGGCGGAATACGGCAGATTCAAAATTTAACTGGCTGCGGATGGTACGGACAGCATCACGCAAGCTGCGGGTTTCCGTTGCCGCAATACCGATTTTTTCACTGGCAGTGTCTTCTTCTTGGCTTTCCAGATGGCTGAGCTGATAATCCACACCAAACAGGTTTTCCAATAATCTTTGAATGGCATGTACTTCTCTGCCCTGATATTGTTCGGAATACAGTTTCAACGACAGGCGGCAACCTTGAACGGCACGCGCTAAACGTTCGCTGTATTGATAAGATGTGTCGTTACGCAAACACTCGGCAATATCGCGGCAGGCCTGCCCCTGCAATTCAAGCAAACGGCCGATACGGAAAATCAAATCGGTATTTTTCAAGCGGTCGGACAAATCGCGGTAGTCGACGTGTACGGAGCTGATACGCTCGTGAATATCCTGTGCGGCAAAATAATAATGCAGCATCCGCAATGTGCGCGGATGGCGGTGCTGCCCGCGCATACGGTGAAACAGCGCCGTACGGCAGCGGTTGAACGTTTCGATAATGGCGGTATTTCTCATGGCCAATTCGATTTGGCGTTTTTCCAAATAATCGGCCTCATCCGGATCAAAAAAAGCCGCTTTGGCATCCAAATAGTTGGCCAAAGCAGAATACGCGGCAGCCATGCCGTCTTGAACCGGACGATTCGGAAAGATGATGTAGAAAACCAAGGTAATAACGCTACACAACAGCGTACCGCTTAAAATATACAACGGATTTACAAACCATGCCGTATCCGGATGATGAAGCAGTGTCGTATAGGTTGCCACCATCAATGCACCAAATGCGAACGTGCGGTAGCTTAAGCCGACAACACCTAATAATGTCGATATAAAGGTGAGCAGCGTCATCACAAAAATAAACAGCAACCCCGTGCCGTACGCCATCTGTGCCGCCAGCGATGATATCGAAAACAATACCATCGTAATCACAATATTTTTCAGACGGCCTGAAATACGGTTATCCATATCGACTACGGCGCCGGCAATAATACCTAAAATAAGCGGCGTGGTAATAGACGGATTTTTTAAATACCATACCAGCGATAAGGCACAAAGCAGTGTTAGGAAAACCGGTATCGTGGAAACTATTCTGGAATCTATGGCAGGGGTTCGCATTTTTATCAAATTTAAAATAATTAAACCGCAATTGTATAGCAAAAAAACATCGCGGTTCTAGTTTATAGTGTATTGCTTAATAAGCAACATTCACGCTGCATTATCAATAGGCCGTCTGAAATACGCCTATATCATAGCCATAAAGGGCGGATACCATTTTCCGCCCTAAACTATTCTGTTTTCAATTTGCTACATTTCAACCGGATCGACATCCACCGACCATCTGATTTTATGGTCGCGGTATTGCTGCAATACCTGCAGCCACAAACCGACAGCATGATGCAGGGCTTTGCGCGAAACCGACTCTAAAAAGATTTGCGCCCGTTCGCGCTCGGCAAGCCGTACCATCAACATCGGTGCCGGCCCGAATACGGATACTTCAGACGGCATCAGCGGCGCCACCACTGCCTGAATATCTTGTAAAAACTGCAAGGCATCGCCGATATTCAAGGCATCGGCACGGATGGCCGTCTGAAAACCGAACGGCGGCATGGCAAACAGGCGGCGCTCGGCCAATTCGTTTTCGGCAAACATACGGTAATCCTGCGCTTTAACCGCGGCAAACACCGGATGCTCCGGCAATCGGGTTTGAATCAACACCCTGCCCGCCGTATCCGAACGCCCCGCCCGACCGGAAACCTGCATCAGTTCGGCAAACAATTTTTCAGGGGCGCGAAAGTCGGCGCTGTATAAACTGCCGTCGGCATTCAACACAATCACCAAATTCAAACGGGCGAAATCATGCCCTTTCGACAACATCTGCGTACCGACCAAAATATCGACTTCATCGGCGGCAATACGGCGGTATAAATCCGCCCAATCGTTTTGATGGGCAGTGCTGTCGCGGTCGACACGAACCACCGACGCCTGCGGCAGCCAAGCGCGTAGCGTTTCTTCAATACGCTGGGTACCCTGCCCGACTGCGGTTAAATCCTGATTGCCGCATTCGGGGCAGGCATAAGGAACGGGCTGCCTGAAATCGCAATGATGACAGCGCAATTGGCGGGCGCGTTGGTGCAATACCATTTTGGCCGAACAGCGCGGGCAGCCGAAAGTATGCCCGCATTCGCCGCAAAACAAAGCAGGCGCAAAGCCGCGGCGGTTGAGATACACCAACGACATCCCACCCTGTTGGTAATTGGTTTGCAGCAGCTTCAATGCCTGCGGTGAAAAGCCGTTCTCCAGTTTCAGACGGCCTATCGGCAATATATCGACCTGCGGCAGCTGCGCCGCCGTATGTGCGCGCTCGGTGAGCGTTTGCAAACGGTATGCCCCGCTTTGTGCTTTGTGCCAGCTTTCCAAACTTGGCGTGGCGCTGCCCAACACAATTGGGCAGTTTTCCTGCTTGGCGCGCCAAATCGCCAAATCGCGTGCCTGATAGCGCAATTCGTTGTCTTGTTTGAACGAACCGTCGTGTTCCTCATCCACCACCACCAACCCCAAATCAGGCAGCGGCGTAAACACCGCCAAACGCGTACCGATAATCAGCTTGGCCTGCCCCAGCATGGCGCGTAAATAATCCTGCGTGCGCCGTCCCGATGCGGTCTGGCTATGTAAAACCGCAGTCGGCACCCCGCCAAACCGCGCTTGCACCCGTTTTAAAAGCTGGGGAGTCAGATTGATTTCGGGCAATAAAAACAACACCTGTTTGCCCGCCGCCAGTACTTTGGCCGCAATATCGAAATACACTTCGGTTTTGCCACTGCCGGTAATGCCGTACAGTAAAAAAGGCGTAAAGCTGCCAAAGGCCGTCTGAACCGCTTCTGAAGCGGCTTGCTGCTCTGCATTTAAACGGTGTTCAGACGGCTTAATCAGGGGCATATCGGCTGCGTTTGCCTGTATCCAACCCTCTGCCGCCCACGATTCGAGCAACTTCGGGGCTTGAGCATGAATTTTTTTCAAAGCTGCCAAACTTTGGCCGTCTGAAAGCAAGGCCTGCCAAAGCGCATATTGCTTATGAAACCGTTGCGGCGGCGGAGTCTGCTCTCTGCCTGCCTGACTCAATGAATAAAACAGCGGCGGCTGCGGAATGGCAACGGGCTTCGGCTCTTTCAAGCCCAACGGCAATGCCGCCGATACCGCCTGCCCGAGCGGATAATGATAGTAACGCGCGGTAAAAGCCAACAACGCCATCCAGTTGTCCGGCAACAACGGTTCGTCGGTAAAGGCCGTCTGAATAGGTAGGATTTTGGCTGTATCGATATCGGGCGTGATACCGCTTGCCCACACAATCCCCACCACTTTTTTATTACGGAAAGACACAACCACCCGACAACCTTGCGGTAGTGCCGTCGGGTGCGCATAAGTGAAGAGGCCGTCTGAAATCGGAACATTCAGGGCGATGTGATGGTAAATCATGCCGATATTATAACGCGGTTGCCAATAAAACAGAGGCCGTCTGAAACGTTTCAGACGGCCTGTTGATATCAGCTTAATAAGCAGAATTATTTATTAATATTTATTTGTTCAGATTTTCTTCATATTTGTAAGGTTGTTTTAGCTTATCTGTTTTACGGACTTCTTTACGGGCTTCATCATATTGCTTTTGTTTCGCATCATCTTGTTGCTGACATGCAATAAGCATTAAGCCACTGAACAATATAAACATTAAATTTTTCATTCAAAAATAATCCTTTAAGAAATAATTGCACCATCTAAAATTGGTGAGATTTTTCTAAGTATACCTGTTGAATAAACTTATTTCTAGCCAGTATCTCAATCTAACAACTCTTTAAGTTATACACGGCGGCGGTTTGCTTCAGCCAATAATGCCAGCAATGCTTCGGTTTGATCCCAACCGATACAGGCATCGGTGATGCTTTGGCCGTAGACTTCGGGTTTATCCTGACGCCCTTCTACCAGATGGCTTTCCACCATCACGCCCATAATATTATTTTCACCGTCGCGGATTTGCTGCGCCACATCTTCGGCCACTTCCATTTGGCGTCGGTAATCTTTACGGCTGTTAGCATGGCTGAAATCAACCATCAACTTAGGCGTTACCCCCGATTTAACCAACTGCTCGGCCGCTTCTTTCACATGCTTGCTGCTGTAATTCGGTTCTTTACCGCCACGCAAAATCACATGGCAGTCGGGGTTGCCGGCGGTATGCACAATGGCGGAATGGCCGGATTTGGTTACCGATAAAAAGTGGTGCGGATGGCTGGCCGCGCCGATGGCATCAATGGCGATTTTCAAATTGCCGTCGGTGCCGTTTTTAAAACCGACAGGGCAAGACAAACCGCTGGCCAACTCGCGGTGCACCTGGCTTTCCGTTGTACGCGCACCGATGGCACCCCATGAAATCAGGTCGGCATAGTATTGCGGCGTAATCATATCGAGAAACTCGGTAGAAGCGGGCATGCCCATTTCATTGAGCGCCAACAATAATTTACGCGCCTGCCGTAAGCCGAAATTAATATCGAACGTACCGTCAAGGTGCGGGTCGTTAATCAAGCCTTTCCAACCGACGGTGGTACGCGGTTTTTCAAAATAAACCCGCATCACAATCAATAACTCTTCGGCATATTTTTCACGCAACGGCATCATACGTTGCGCATATTCCAGCGCGGCTTTCGGATCATGAATGGAACAGGGGCCGATAATCACCAATAGGCGGTTGTCTTTTCCATGTACCAAATCAGAGATTTCATGCCGAGTGCGGTATACCAAATCCGATACTTTTTCAGTAATCGGCAATTCGTATAAATGGGCAATCGGCGGCAGCAATTCTTTGACTTCTTTGATTTTGACATCATCGGTTTGGTGGCGTGGTATCATGATTGTTCTTTTCTATTTAAAATATTATGACTATAAAGATTAACGCTTCGTGCATACTATGGCAAGACTGAAAGTTTATTTTTAGCTATTTTATTGTGTAAATCTATTGTTTTTAATTTTTTGAGAATTATAATTTTTAGTTTTAAAAAATATTGATATTATATTTCAAACAAGAAACAACAAATCAAACTGGGCCGCATAACCATGATGTAGCTATTTGTTGTACCATGACGAACTTAATAATCAGTAAAGTGGTCACATATACCTACTCTATGAAAATAATGGTTCAAAATAAACCGTCCCATACCCAATAACATTTAACTTTATCTTTTATCCGACTCATACTGAAACATGAATAAACCCGACCGTCGCACTGCTTTGCTTGCTCTTCACACCCATCAAGCCGATATTGCCCCGCTGCATATGCGCCATTTGTTTGAAACAGATAATGGCCGCTTTGAAAACATGCACGAAACGCTACACGGGCTGCTATTGGATTACAGTAAAAACCGTATTACCGAAGAAACACTGAATTTATTATGCGATTTAGCAGAAGCCGCCGGTGTGGCCCAACAAGCGCAAGCCATGCGCAGCGGTGCCAAAATCAATCTCAGCGAAAACCGTGCCGTATTGCACACCGCCCTACGCCTGCCTGCCGATGCCGAACCGGTCTATGTGGACGGTAAAAATGTATTACCCAAAATCCATCATGAGCTGGAACGTGCTTTAGCCTTTGCCGACAACCTCATCAACGGCCACTATCAAGGCGCAACCGGCAAACGTATTACCGATTTTGTTCATATCGGTATCGGCGGTTCCGATTTGGGCCCGCAAGTGGTCGTACAGGCATTGCAGCCGTTTCAGCAAAACATACGCGTACACTTTGTTTCCAACTCGGATGATGCCGCCATCGCCCAAACTTTGGCAGACTTAGATGCCGAAACCACCATTTTCTGCGTCGCCAGCAAATCGTTCCGTACCCCTGAAACCCTGCTCAATGCCCGTGCTGCGCGTAACTGGTTTTTAGCACAAGGTATGTCGGAATCCGCCGTCGGCCATCATTTCATCGCCATTTCTTCTTCCGTAGAAACAGCATGTGATTTCGGTATTGCCGAAGAAAATATCTTTGCCATGTTTGAATGGGTCGGCGGACGCTATTCAGTATGGTCGGTCATCGGCCTGCCGGTCATGGTAGCCATCGGCAGTGCGAATTTCCGGCAGTTTTTAAACGGCGCCCATGCGATGGACGAGCATTTTTTCCATACCGATTTCCGCCACAATATGCCCGTGCTACTGGCTCTGCTTGGTGTTTGGTATGGCAATTTTTTCGGTGCGCAAGGCCATGCCGTCGTGCCTTACAGCTACAATTTGCGCCGTTTCCCCAGCTATTTGAAACAACTGGATATGGAAAGCAACGGCAAATGCCGTACCCTGCAAGGCGATGAAATTGACTACCACACCGGCGGTATTGTATTCGGTGAGGCGGGCGTAGACTGCCAACACGCTTTTTTCCAATTACTGCATCAGGGCACGCGCCTGATTCCGGCCGACTTCATTATCCCGATGAGCAGCCCTTATAACGTTGGCGAACAACACCGCTTTACCGTCGCCAATGCCTTCGCCCAAACCGAAGCCCTGATGCGCGGTAAAACCTTAGCAGAAGCCCGTTCCGAATTAGACTATCTGCCCGAAGCGGAACGAGATGCCCTTGCACCCCACAAAACCTTTCCCGGCAACCGCCCCTGCAACAGCATCTTATTAGATGAACTTAATCCGTTTAACTTAGGCATGCTTGCCGCCATGTATGAGCATAAAGTTTTTGTGCAAGGGGTGATTTGGGATATCAATTCCTTCGACCAATGGGGTGTGGAATACGGTAAAGTATTGGCCAAAACCATTGGGCCGGAATTAGCGCAACCGCAACCGCTACATCACGACTCTTCAACCAACGGCTTAATTGAATATTATTACCGCTGTACGCAACCCTTAACCGGGCAAAAAAAACCAAGCTAAACATTATGGTTTTATTAAAACAAGGCCGTCTGAAAAAAATATTCAGACGGCCTTAAGATTAAAAAGATATGGATAGCAATGATTAAATCCGCATCGGCATCACAATATATTTAAAGTCCGGATTATTTGGAATGGTGAACAGGGTTGAACGGTTGCTGTCGCCAAAAGCCAACTGCATATCGTCCGAATGTACATTGCGCAAGACATCCATCAGGTAGCCGATATTGAATCCGACTTCCAATTCTTCGCCCTGATAGGCAATTTCGATTTCTTCCCGTGCTTCTTCCTGTTCGTTATTGCTACACACGACACTCAATAAACCGGGACGCAACAGCAGGCGGGCGCCGCGGAATTTTTCATTGGCCAAAATCGCGGCACGTTCTAAAGCACCCAGCAGTTGGGTTCTGCCAATCAGGAAGATTTTATCGTTATCCAACGGAATCACACGGTTAAAGTCGGGGAATTTTCCGTCTACCACTTTGCTCACAATCACGGTATCGTTGCAACGGAAACGAACCTGATTATTCAACAATTCGATGGTAATCGGGTCGGACGGATGATTTAAGAGTTTAAACAGTTCCAACACGGTTTTGCGCGGTAGAATGATTTCGGTTTTCGGCAAATCGGCATCAATGGTTGTGCATGAATAAGCCAAGCGGTGTCCGTCGGTGGCGACTAAACGCAGCTGATCGCCCTCCACCTGCATCAATAAGCCGTTGAGATAGTAGCGGATATCTTGCACTGCCATGCTGTATTGCACTTGCGACAGCATATTTTTAAATGCTTCCTGCGGCAGCGAAAAGGCGGCACTTACATTATCACCCACGCTCATCAGCGGAAAATCTTCCGCCGGCAGGGTTTGCAAGCCGAAACGGGATTTTCCGGCTTTCAAGGTAAGGCGGTTTTGCGCCCAATCCAAAGCCACCAAAGAACCCTCCGGCAAAGCGCGCAGAATATCCTGTAATTTTTTGGCATTGGTGGTGATGCGGAAATCTTCGGCTTCGCTATGCGGGCCGGCGGTATTAATCTGAATTTCCAAGTCGGTCGCCAAAATATTGGTTTGTCCGTGCACGTTTTCGAGCAATACGTTAGACAAAATCGGCAAGGTATGACGACGTTCAACGATACCGGTAACGGTTTGCAGCGGTTTGAGCAAAGTGTCTCGTTCGGCTTGTAAAATCAACATGTTTATCCCTTCGGATTGATTAATTCTGAATAATAATCAAAAGTTTTTCGTAATCTTGTGCGATTTCCGAGTCTTCTTCCCGCAATTTGGTTACGGCTTTCACACCGTGCATCACCGTGGTGTGATCCCGCCCGCCGAAAGCATCGCCGATAGACGGCAGGCTGAGATTGGTTAACTCTTTGGTTAAGCTCATGGCAATCTGGCGCGGGCGTGCAATATTACGGGTACGTTTCTTACCCACTATATCACTGATTTTAATGCGGTAATATTTAGCAGTCGCCTCAATAATCAACTCGGCGGTAATCACTTTATAAGAGCTGGCGACAATATCCTGTAAGGCTGTCCGCGCTAAGTCGATATCAATGGGTTTCTTTAAAAACCGGCTACTGGCGCTGACTCGGTTAAAGGCACCTTCTAATTCGCGAACGTTGGAACGGATAAGGTTGGCAATAAAAAACGCGGCATCCTCGTTTAAATCCACTCCGGCCGTTTCGGCTTTCTTCTGCAAAATCGCCACCCGCATTTCCAATTCGGGCGGCTCCAATTCTAAGGTCAGCCCCCATGAAAAGCGGGATTTCAGGCGGGCATCCATGTCTTCGATTTTGGTCGGCAACACATCACACGTCAGAATAAGCTGCTTTTTCTTATTGTGAAAATGGTTATACAAATAGAAGAATTCTTCCATTGTACGGTCTTTGCCTTTAATAAACTGAATATCGTCGATAATCAATAAGTCATATTGCTTATATTGTTGCTTGAATACGTCATAACTATTGGTACGCACGGCATTCATAAAACTGCGGATGTAATCATCGGAATGCATATAGCGCACTTTGGCATCCGGCTTGTTTTTCAGCAACTCATTGCCAATGGCCTGCACCAAGTGGGTTTTGCCCAAGCCGGTGCTGCCGTACAAGAAAAACGGATTATAACCTTGGCCGGGATTCTCTGCGATAGATTGGGCGGCAGCAGCGGCAATACGGTTCCCCTTACCCTCAACCAAGGTTTCAAAAGTATAGTCGGGCGACAGATTGGATTGGGTATATTGCGGTGTTTCCGAACCTTTAGTAGCAGCTGGTTGCAAATGTTCGACGGTATCTTTTTTCTGCTTGGCGGTTTTAGTATGTGCAGCTGCCGATTTTTTCGGTTTATCCTGATCATGTGGCAACTGCTTCAGGCGTTCCGCCAAGATATCGCGGGCACTTTTTTTCGGTATGGCACCCGACGGCATGGCACCATTATCGGCTGTTTTGATTTCAGCCGGTGCTTCTGTTGTTTCAGACGGCATGGTTGCCGCTTTCGCATCTTGACTAGCTAAAGCCGCTTTATCCGAGCCGTCTGAAACGGTTCGTACCTGCGCATTCTCTATTTCGGCATCTGCTTTCGCCGCCATTTCATAGCGTTCGCCCAAACCCGCTTTAAAAACCAATACAGGTGCCGTTGGTGCCAGTTCGGTGCGTACCGCCTCAATAGCACCGGCAAAACGGCTGTTCAACATATTCATGGCAAACTGATTTTTAGCATAAACCACCCATACGCCATTTTCTTCGCCCACCGTCAACGGCGCAATCCAAGTTTGGTATTGCTGCGGCGGTAGGGTATCGTGTAGTCGGCGCAGGCACTGCGGCCAAAAATCTGCTAGCTTCATAGAAGTTGCCTAGATTGTTGCGGTTGGGGGGGGATATGGGTATCACTAAAGGTCATTTGACAACATACATGATGGTCAAAAGGCCGTCTGAAAAGTTAAATTCGGCACAAACAGGTTTAAAACGAACCAAACTGTTTTCAGACGGCCTACCGTATCTTTTATACTTATGTCGTATCATCGACAAGGCACGGCGGATTATACCGAAAATTATCCACAGCCGCCATGTATTAAACAACTATTTCATGGAAATATTTGTGGATATCTTTTCTCAGCCATCTTTAGGTTAATAGCATGATTTTCTTTAAAATAAGTACATCACGATCTAACAGTGAACGATTTTGCAACGCATCTACCACACGTTGCTTCAATCAAAGCCGACATACCCCAAAAGTGCCGACATCACATTATTTCTACCGACCGGCACTTACCCAACCACTTATTTCTTTTACCGCAACCTGCTTTTTCCATTGACAAAAGCCAATAATTGCTGTGTAATTTACAGTTTAATTTTCTGATAAAACTTAGGAAACAGACATGAAACGCACTTATCAACCTTCAGTGACCAAACGCAAACGCACCCACGGCTTCTTGGTACGCTCTAAAACCCGTGGCGGCCGCGCCGTTTTGGCCGCACGCCGTGCCAAAGGCCGCAAACGTTTGGGCGTATAAGTTGAAACAAGGTTTCGCCAAGCGTTACCGCTTATTAAAAACGGATGAATATTCATCCGTTTTTGCGTTTAAAAAACAGCGCGGCACCGCATTGCTACAAGTGTTTTTTCTGCCTGAAAACGGCTTAAATCATGCCCGACTGGGTTTGGTTGTCAGCAAAAAAACAGCCAAACGTGCCAACAAACGCAATTATATGAAGCGTTTCATACGCGAATGGTTCCGCTGCCACAAAGAATATTTACCTGATTATGATTTTATCGTCAGGGTACGCAAACCGTTTACCCGTGAAGACGCTGCCGAAATCCGCAAACAACTTGTACAGTTAACACGGAAGCCTTAAAAACATGGCCGCAAAGATTCTATTGGCACTGGTCCGCTTTTACCAATATGCCATTAGCCCGCTCATCCCGCCACGCTGCCGCTACACACCCACATGCTCGCAATATACCGTAGAAGCCATCAAAAAATACGGTGCGCTAAAAGGTGGTTGGCTGGCATTAAAACGTATCGCACGTTGCCACCCTTGGGGCGGTTCCGGACACGATCCCGTGCCTTAAACACACCGCATACAACAGGCAATCATATAGGCCGGCGTTAAATTCAGACAGATTTTCCAATATGTTTGTAAGCAATCGCCCACATTTATCTATATAATGCCGTCTGAAATCAATCCTGAATGCACCCGAAAGTAACACGGAAACCATACCGGCACACTTAATATATTACGGGGCATTGACGACTAAAAAGGTTTATACCTTCCGTACCATTAGGAATATTCTATGGATTTTAAAAGATTAATGATCTTCTTTGCCATCGCCGCAGCGATTTTGTTCGGCTGGCAACAAATGTTTCCCACACCTCAACCAACACCTGCACAGCAGCAGGCCGCGCAGGAAACGGCGACAGGTGCTCCGACAACGGCTTCTGCAACCACACCACTAACCCCTACCGTTCCGGTTACCGTCACCACCGACTTGATAAAAGCCGTGATTGATGAAAGAAGCGGCGACCTGCGCGACCTGACCTTGCTGAAATACAATTCCAGCAGCGATGAGACCAAAGATTTCGTTTTGTTGAATGACGATCAAAATCATACCTATGTCGCCCAATCCCAACTATTGGATGCCGAAGGCCGCAACCTGCTGAAAGACGTTACGTTCACCACGCCGCAAAAACAATATACGTTAAACGGTGATAAGGTTGAAGTGCGTTTAAGCGCCCCCGAAACCGCCGGCTTGAAAATCGACAAAGTCTATACATTCACCAAAGACAGCTACCTGATTAATATACGTTACGACGTAACCAACAGCAGCGGCCAACCGGTAAAACTGGATGCGGTTTACAGTTTGCTGCGCGACAGTAACAAACCGGAAGGCGAAGGCTATTTTAACCATACCTATACCGGCCCGGTGGTTTACACCCCTTCTGGCGACTTTGAAAAAGTACCGTTCGACGACTTGGACGACGACTTCCAATCCGGCAAAGACGAAGCCGAATATGTCCGCCGTACCAATAGCGGTTGGGTAGGCATGATTCAGCACTATTTTATGTCGACTTGGATTTTACAGCCCAAAGACGGCCAAAGTGTTTGCGAAACAGGCAACTGTCAGATCGACTTAAAACGCCGTGGCGACAACTTATACTCCGCTTCCGTACGCGTACCGATGGCGACCGTTCAAAACGGTAGCACCGCCGATTTCGCCATGAATCTGTATGCCGGCCCGCAAACCACCGACATTATCAGCAACGTTGCCGACAACCTGCAATTAGCCAAAGACTATGGCAAAGTACATATTTTCTCTTCACCGTTGTTTTGGCTGCTGAACAAACTGCACGATATCGTCGGCAACTGGGGTTGGGCGATTGTATTGCTCACCATTATTGTGAAAGCCGTACTCTATCCGCTTACTAATGCCTCTTACCGTTCAATGGCGAAAATGCGTGCCGTTTCTCCACGCTTACAAGCCTTGAAAGAGAAATATGGCGACGACCGCATGGCCATGCAACAAGCCATGATGCAAATGTATAAAGAAGAAAAAATCAACCCTCTGGGCGGCTGTTTGCCCATGCTGTTGCAAATCCCCGTATTTATCGGTTTGTATTGGGCGATTTTCTCTTCCGTAGAATTGCGTCAAGCACCTTGGTTCGGCTGGATTACCGATTTAAGCCGTCCGGATCCGCTATTTATCCTGCCGATTATTATGGCCATCACCATGTTTATCCAAACCCATCTGAATCCGCCTCCTGCCGACCCTATGCAGGCGAAGATGATGAAGATCATGCCGATTATCTTTTCTATCATGTTCTTCTTCTTCCCTGCCGGTTTGGTGATTTACTGGGTAGTCAACAATACGCTAACCATTCTGCAGCAATGGCACATTAACCGCAGCATTGCGAAACAGCGTGCCGCAGGTGAAGTAATATCATAAAATCGGATTAAACCAATCCAAGCCGTCTGAACCCTAGAACCTGATATTCAGGCCTCAGCGGAACAGGCGGCTTTTTTATTTGACAGGCCGTCTGAAAGGATTTCAGACGGCCTCAACCCTATGTAACCATGCTACAAAAACGCTGAAAACAGCGAGAAAATAAGGTATAATATGATGATTATTTTGCCGTTTGGACACAATACCACCTATTAAAGTTACAAACGACACAGCCTACTTTAAAATCAGTAAGAAAAGACCCAACAATATGACCCAGCAGCAAGAAGAATACGGTGCCGACAGCATTCAGGTACTAGAAGGTTTGGATGCAGTACGCAAACGCCCCGGTATGTATATCGGCGACACACAGGACGGTTCCGGCCTGCATCATATGGTTTTCGAAGTTTTAGACAACGCCATCGACGAAGCACTGGCCGGCTATTGCGATCAAATCACCGTCGCCATCAATGCCGACAATTCCATCACCATCGAAGACAACGGCCGCGGCATCCCCACCGGCATCCATCCTAAAGAAGGGCGCTCTGCTGCCGAAGTCATTATGACCATTCTCCATGCCGGCGGTAAGTTCGATAGCAACAGCTATAAAATTTCAGGCGGCCTGCATGGCGTGGGTGTATCGGTGGTTAATGCCCTATCCGACTGGTTGCGCCTCACCATCTACCGTGACGGCAAAGAGCATTTTGTCGAATTCAGACGCGGTGTTGCGGTCGAACCGTTAAAAGTAATTGGCGACGCCCCTGAAGGCCGCACCGGCACCAAAGTACAATTTTTAGCCAGCGAAGAAACATTCGGCGTGGTGGAATACCATTTCGATATCCTTGCCAAACGTATCCGCGAATTATCGTTTTTGAACAACGGTGTCGGCATTAAATTAATGGATTTACGCGACGGCAAAGAAGAAGATTTCGCTTTTTCAGGCGGTGTAGCCGGCTTCGTTCAATATATGAACCGCAAGAAAAACCCATTGCACGAAAAAGTTTTCTATGCTTTAGGCGAGCGCGACGGCATGAGCGTCGAGTGCGCTATGCAGTGGAACGACAGCTACCAAGAGTCGGTTCAGTGTTTCACCAATAATATTCCCCAGCGCGACGGCGGTACGCACCTGACCGCCCTTCGCCAAGTGATGACGCGCACCATCAACCAATATATCGAGTCTAATGAAATCGCCAAGAAAGCCAAAGTGGATACCAGCGGCGACGATATGCGCGAAGGTTTAACCTGCGTGTTATCGGTTAAACTGCCCGATCCGAAATTCTCTTCACAAACCAAAGATAAACTGGTTTCCAGCGAAATCGGACCGGTTGTAAACGAAGTTATCAATCAGGCATTAACCGAATTTTTGGAAGAAAACCCCACCGAAGCCAAAACCATCTGCGGCAAAATCGTTGATGCCGCACGCGCACGCGAAGCTGCCCGTAAAGCACGCGAAATCACCCGCCGCAAAGGGGTAATGGACGGCTTGGGATTGCCGGGCAAATTAGCCGACTGCCAAGAAAAAGACCCTGCATTATCCGAGCTTTATCTTGTCGAGGGTGATTCTGCGGGCGGTTCCGCCAAACAAGGGCGCGACCGTAAATTCCAAGCCATTTTGCCGCTTAAAGGTAAAATTTTGAACGTGGAAAAAGCCCGCTTTGAAAAAATGCTGGCCAGCCAAGAAGTCGCCACCTTGATTACCGCCTTAGGCGCCGGTATCGGCAAAGAAGAATTCAATCCGGAAAAACTGCGCTACCACCGCATCATTATTATGACCGATGCCGACGTAGACGGTGCCCACATCCGCACCCTACTGCTGACCTTTTTCTACCGCCAAATGCCGGAACTGGTAGAACGCGGCTATATCTACATCGCCCAACCGCCACTCTATAAAGCCAAACACGGCAAGCAGGAACGCTACCTGAAAGACGAATTGGAAAAAGACCAATGGTTACTCGGCCTAGCTTTAGATAAAGCCAAAATCGTTTCAGACGGCCGCACCGTAGAAGGCGAAGAGTTGGCAAAAGTTGCCAAACAATTCCTGTCAGCCAGAAATGTTGTGAGCCAAGAAAGCCGTATTATCGACGATTTGGTACTCAAAGCCATGATGTATGCCGAACCGGTAGATTTATCATCGGCGGAAACTACCGATAAAGCCATTGCATCCTTAAATAGTTTGCTAGATACCGCCGAAGTTGCTTTGGAGCGTATTGATGGCCACGAAGGCGGCCACTTCATTAAAATCACCCGCAAACTGCATGGTAATGTTATGGTCAACTATATCGAGCCCAAGTTTCTCGGCAGCAAAGCTTATCAGACCTTACAGCAAACCGCAGCCATGCTGAATGGCCTAATCGGCGAGCATGCCAAACTGTATAAAGGTGAAAACGAGTTTGAGGTTGGCAGCTTTGAAGAAGCTTTGGATATTTTAATGGGTATCGCCCAAAAAGGTATGTCTATCCAACGCTACAAAGGCTTGGGCGAGATGAACCCCGAACAACTATGGGAAACCACCATGGACCCTGCCGTGCGCCGTTTACTTAAAGTTCGCATAGAAGATGCCATTGCCGCCGATGAAGTCTTTATGACCTTAATGGGTGACGAAGTCGAACCGCGCCGCGCCTTTATTGAAAATAATGCATTGGTTGCCCAAAATATTGACGTTTAAAGATATATCGCATGCAGCAGGCCGTCTGAAAACAATTCAGACGGCCTGCTTATGACTCATCACTGAATATTCACTCATCACTCAATACTTCCAATATATTGGTTTTCAGACGGCCCAAACTCAAAAAGTACCAATAGAGTAGCATGTATTTACTATACTAAAATCATTTATTTACGTTACAATAATCACGTTTACACCATAGCGACACTGCACCGATGAAATGCCCTTTCTGCCACCACCCCAATACCCAAGTTACCGACTCACGGTTATTGGAAGAAACCAACAGCATCCGCCGACGCCGACGCTGCCTTTCTTGTGGTCAACGTTTCAGCACTTTTGAAACCATAGAAATGCGGATGCCGCAAATTATTAAAAGCACCGGCGCCCGTGTCGCCTTTAATCCGCACAAATTACGCACCAGCTTGGAACGCGCACTACACAAACGCCCTATTGATGCGGAAACCATAGACGACACCGTTGCCTTAATCGAACAACGCCTCTACCAGCTTGGTCATAAAGAAGTGTCTTCACAATTGGTCGGTGAAATGGCTATGGAAGAGTTGGCGAAAATCGACCAAGTGGCCTATGTACGCTTTGCTTCAGTTTATAAAAGCTTTAATGATGTTTCCGAGTTTACCCAAGCTATTGCCACTTTACCCAAAGCCACTAATAAAGATTAAACCGTTTCGTACAAAATGTTATACGACAACCCGCACGCCATTGAAATTTGATATACTTGGCACGAACGATTACAACACATACGGAATCTAATTCAATGAAAATGAAATTATCTACTTTTACCCTAATTGCTGCCGCAGCCTTTAGTTTGGCAGCCTGTAGCCAACAAGCAGAAACCTCTGTTCCTGCCGACGCCGTACAAGAAACCGCTTCTGCCGATGCTGAAAACAGCGTACAAACCCTAACCAGTAGCGACGGTAAAATCAACATTGTGATTCAAAACGGCAATTTTGAGGATATCTCTCACGATCCGGCCACTTTACCTGACGGCATCACCGAAGAAGAACTGACACTGCTCCAACACGATGCCGGCCGAAATATTTCCATTTATGTTGCCAACCTCGGCACACCGAAAACCGATGCCAAAAGCTATTTTAATAATTTGAAAACCGCACTGGAATCTACCGAAGGGCTCAGCGAAGTCCAAACCGGTGCCGCCACCGACACCCGTATGAACTACCGTTTTGTCCAAAACAACGATGCGGGCGATATGCTGCGCGAAAACTGCATATCCATTTACGAAACCAATCTCTACAATGTGTGTGCCAGCAGCACATCCGCCCCGCAAGAAGAATTGGCCGGTGTATTGAAAGAAGTGAATCTGGTTAATTAATCCGATTAAATATTTATCTTAAATTTATATAGAGGCCGTCTGAAAATGTTCGACGAAACCGATATACAAATGATGCAAAACGCCCTCGCCCTCGCATGGCAAGGGCGTTTTTCAACATCCCCCAACCCGCGTGTCGGTTGCGTTATCGCACACGGAACACAAATTGTCGGACAAGGTTTTCATATCAAAGCCGGCGGCCCTCATGCCGAGGTTCACGCCTTGCGGCAAGCGGGAGAGTTCGCTCGCGGTGCTACCGCCTATGTTACCCTCGAACCATGCAGCCACTACGGCCGTACGCCGCCGTGCGCCGAAGCCTTGACTCAGGCCGGTGTATCGCGTGTTGTCGCTGCCATGACTGATCCTAATCCGCTGGTGGCAGGCAGAGGTTTTGCCATACTTGAAGCTGCAGGCATTCAAACTGAAAGCGGATTGCTTGAAGCCGAATCCCGCAAACTGAACCGCGGTTTTTTATCCCGTATTGAACGAGGCCGGCCATTTGTACGTCTCAAGTGTGCCGCCAGTATGGATGGAAAAACCGCCCTTTCAGACGGCCGCAGCCAATGGATAACCGGCGAAAAAGCCCGTGCAGACGTGCAAATATTAAGAGCGGAAAGCTGTGCCATTATTACCGGCATCGGTACGGTGCTGGCAGACAATCCAAGATTGAATGTCAGAGCATTTCCTACCTTACGCCAACCCGCACGCGTGGTCGTCGATACCACACTAAAAATACCGCTAGAAAGCCAATTGATACAAGACAGCGGCAGCCCGACGATTATCGCGACACTATCTAACGATAAAGTAAAATTACAAAAACTATCACAATATTCACATTTGCAAATTTTAAGGCCGTCTGAAAATAATGGCAAAATCGACCTTCATCATTTATTAAAATTATTGGCAGAAGAAGGCTATGGTGAAATTATGGTGGAAGCCGGTATAGCATTATCTACCGCCTTTTTAGAGGCTGATTTAATAGATGAAATTGTTTTATACCAATCTGCAAAAATATTAGGCAGTCATGCCAAAGGCTTATTCGATTTTATTCAAAACGAATCGGTTTTAAGCCATCCTGCAAAGTGGAAAACTGTTTCAGTAAATATAATTCAAAACGATATCAAGTGGATTATGGAAAAATAACTTTTATTATTGTAAATAATATTTATTATCAAAATAAGATATTATAAATACATAATTATATGAAAAATTTTGTAAACTAAACATCATATCTTTTTGTCTTACACCCCTCAATAACGGCATTTCGGGCTTTTTAGATTCATTTCCGATGTGCCGTTATCTTTTCAACAGGTTACTTCAACATACAGCGATGATTTCACCCATTATCGAATAGATACGGCCAATATCTTTCAAATAACTTACTCTCATTTATCATTTCAAAATTTGTTTTGTTTTTGTAAACCCACCCAAATTGCATCAAAGTAACGAAACCGATTAATAGCAAATCAGTCATACAAAAATAAAATTGATATATCGTCGGTTTTGCATAATTCAGTCTTTGCTGATAATACTGCTATTTAACCGGCATTTCTTCCCTTATTAAGAGACTGCCCCATGAAAAATGCAACCATTCAAAAATTCGCAGATAAAACAGCCAAAATAGGTATTGTAGGTCTAGGTTATGTCGGTCTACCTTTAATGTTGCGCTACGTTGATATCGGCTTTCAAGTATTGGGTTTCGATATTGATGCTGAAAAAGTAGAAAAACTCAACCAAGGTAAAAGCTATATTGAGCATATCTCTTCTGAAAAAATTGCCGAAGCAAGCAAAACACATTTTGAAGCAACCACTGATTTTTCACGCATCCGCGAAGTAGAAGCCATTATTTTATGTGTACCGACCCCGTTAAATAAATACCGTGAGCCTGATATCAGTTTTGTCATTAATACCACTGATACGGTTAAACCTTATCTGCGCAAAGGACAAGTACTCTCATTGGAAAGCACCACCTACCCGGGCACAACCGAAGAAGAATTATTGCCGCGTATGGAAGAAAGCGGCTTAAAAGTAGGTGAAGACGTCTTTCTGGTTTATTCACCGGAACGCGAAGATCCGGGCAACCCCAATTTTGAAACCCGCACCATACCAAAAGTAATCGGCGGGCATACTCCCGCTTGTTTGGAAGTGGGTATTGCCCTCTATAAACAAGCTATTGATAAAGTAGTTCCCGTTAGTTCGACCAAAGCAGCCGAATTAACCAAGCTTTTGGAAAATATCCACCGAGCCGTCAACATCGGTTTGGTTAATGAAATGAAAATCGTGGCTGATAAAATGGATATTGATATTCATGAAGTCATTACAGCCGCAGCAACCAAACCTTTCGGCTTTGTCGCCTACTATCCCGGTCCCGGCTTAGGCGGCCACTGTATTCCTATCGATCCGTTTTATCTTACTTGGAAAGCCCGCGAATACGGTATTAATACCCGTTTTATCGAATTGGCCGGAGAAGTCAATTCAGCTATGCCGGAATTCGTGATAAACAAAACCATGTTGGCATTAAACGATCGTAATCAGTCTATTAAAGACAGCAAGGTATTGGTTTTAGGTATTTCTTACAAAAAAAATGTCGACGATATGCGTGAAAGCCCTGCAGTAGAAGTTATGGAACACTTGCGGGATTTAGGCGCAAAGGTGGCTTACACTGATCCACATGTACCGGTTTTCCCCAAAATGCGTGAACATAAATTTGATTTAAAAAGCGAACCGTTTACTGCCGAAAATATTGCCAGCTTCGACTGTGTGATTCTAACAACTGATCACGATAAATTCGATTACGATTTAATAAAAGAACATGCCAAATTGATTATCGATACCCGTGGTAAGTTTAGAAAACCAGAAAAAAATATTGTAAAAGCATAATCAATATATGGCGGATACGGTCTATTTTTGCTTATTTCCTCAAGCAGTAATAGTTTAGGTATTCGCAATTGTTTAGTAGGTATATTTCAGGCATTCGCCTTATTGTCGAAAAAAATGCAACTACACTAGCAAGTTTCCGCCATATATATGCATAAATCTTAAATAATACAGATTGCCATGTCTTTGATCGAAGCATATTAACAGCAGTTCTCATACTTAATTTACTATTTGCATGAAAAACTGTAACACAGTGCCAATCAAGGCTTAGTCGCACAAAAATAATGGGCCTGCCTGCATATTTTTATATGGTAAAAAATAAATGATATAAAGGATATGTAACTTAAATATTAAAAATCTTCTATGTAAAAATTTAGTGCTTCGGCATATAAACACAAAAATACAATAAAGGTTTAATACTTGTAACATTAAGGATTTTTCCTATTACGCACAATACAAGCCGTCTGAAACTCATCCTAGGAATACATGAATACACGCAAAATTTTAGGCTATGCACTTGGCCCGTTAGGGAGTGCCGCTATCGGTATTATTTCCCTACCACTGATTTCTTGGTATTTCCCAGCCGAAGATATCGGACGGATTGTGATGTTGCAAACGGTAGCCGCCCTTACCCTTACTTTAACCGGTTTGGGCTTAGATCAGGCATATATCCGTGAATACCATGCAGCATCCGATAAAGCTGCATTATTTCAAGCCATTGTATTACCACCAGTGATAATAACCATCATTCTTTGCGTGGTTATTGCACTTATCCGTCTTGCATGGCCATCTGAAGAAGTGCTGGAAATCAGCAACAATACACTCGGATTGCTATGCCTTCTTTTCTTTAGCAGCTCATTACTTACGCGTTATTTCGCTTTAATTTTGCGAATGGGAGAAAAGGCTTTTGCTTTTTCATTCAGCCAGCTTGCGCCTAAATTATTGATTTTAATATTTGTTCTTATCAGTGTTGCCATCGGCCTTCCCTCCCATACGCTCACACTCGTTTCATCCTATACCTTGGCGCAAATCTTAACTGTTTTGATTTTGATATGGCAAACACGGAGCGAATTGGGTGCGGCAGCTTCGTCTACACTGTCCGCACCACTGCTAAAAGAAAGCCTGCATTACGGTCTGCCGTTGGCTTTAGGTGGCTTGGCTTATTGGGGTTTTACATCGGTCGACCGTTTTTTATTGAAAGAGCTATCAGGCCTTTCTGAATTGGGTGTGTACTCTATGGCCGTTAGTTTTGGTGCCATTGCGCTTATTTTCCAAAATATTTTTTCGGTTATTTGGGCACCGATGGTATTCAAATGGGTCAAAGAAAAAACCAACTTAGATAAAATCGGCAGTATCACCGAATCCATGACTGATGTAATTGCCGCATTAATTTGTATCGTCGGCCTTTTTTCACCATTAGTCACTTGGATACTGCCCGAAAAATATGCACCGGTTCAGTTTATTCTGTTATCAAGCATGCTGTTTCCACTGCTATATACACTCACGGAAGTTACCGGTATCGGTATTAATGTCAGCAAGAAAACCTGGTTGATTACCATCTTTTCCATTACTGCCCTGCTGTGTAATCTGGGCTTGTTATACGGTTTGATACCCATAGCGGGTGCCCGTGGCGCCGCTATATCGACTGCAATATCTTTTTGGTTGTTTTCCATATTGAAATCGGAAGCTTCCATAAGACTATGGCAACCTCTTCCGCGAATAAAACTCTATGGCAGTACTTTTTTATGTCTTGCCGTATGTTTGCTTTATACCTATTACGGCACCAGCCGTAACTACTATTTTTTCGCCCTATTATGGCTAATAGCTTTAACCCTATTACTATTTAAAAACCGTAATACATTAAATCATTTAGCTGTACAAATAAAAGGCCGTCTGAAACACCATGCAGATCGGCAACCGGAATAACAAAACCTTAATGGCACCAGCCTTCCTATTGAAACAATAAGGCACCCTATATGCATGTTCTAATTATCCCTTCTTGGTATCCGGAAACACCGGAAGATGTTGACGGTATTTTCTTCCGCCAGCAGGCACAAGCATTGCAACGATCCGGCCTGAAAATAGGCGTAACCGCACCACTGTTTCGCTCTTTACGCGGCAAACCGAAATCTATTGTGACGGGAGGATACGGCATCCGCCATTATGTTGAAGAAAACATACCGACTTATGTTTATAAAAGTATGTATTTCTTTCCAAGGCTGCCTTTAGACCGCACCCGTTGGGTAAACGCAGGTAAAAAACTGTTTGAACATTATGTTCGGGATCACGGCTATCCGGATATCATTCATGCCCACTGTATGAATTTCGGTGGAGTTTTAGCCCATAGCCTTCATGAGCAAACGGGGATTCCTTATGTTATTACCGAACACAGTACGACTTATGCCAGAAAATTAATCCGCAACTGGCAATGGGATGCCATGCATCTGTCGGCACAAAAATGTGCTTCGCGTATTGCGGTCAGCAAAGATTTTTGTACATTGCTTAAAGAAATATATCGTGGTTTGGAATGGAAATACATTCCCAATATCTTATCTGCCCAAGCTTCCGAATCATTCGATTTTTCAACCAAACCGCAAAACAGTCATTTTACTTTTTGCTCGGTTGCGCATCTGAATTTTAAAAAAGGCTTCGATATCCTATTGTCCGCTTTTGCCAAAGTATTGGAAAAATATCCCGATATGCGGCTTAAAATCGGTGGTACCGGTTTGGCCGAACCCCAGCTGCACGAGCAGGCCAAACAATTGAACCTGCAAGATTCGGTTAGTTTTTTGGGTGGCCTCCAATACCCTGATGTATTGAAACTGATGCGCCAATCAGATGCGTTTGTACTTGCTAGCAGGCATGAAACGTTTGGCGTCGTTTTTATTGAAGCTTTAGCCCAAGGGTTGCCTATTATTGCGACACGCTGTGGCGGCCCCGAATCTATTGTGACGGAAGAAAACGGCTTACTGGTACCTACCGAAGACATCGACGCACTGGTACAAGCTATGATTGATCTATATGAAAGCCGCCAAAATTATCATCCCGAACAATTGCGCAATGACTGCATTAATGAATTTGGCGAAGCCAGTATTGTGAACCGGATTACCGAAGAGTATCAAAAGGCATTATCCAATAACCGAAACTCAGTCAAAAATTCATGAAAATCAAAAGCCAAACTATTTATATTTTCATGGTGTATGCCATGCTTACAGCATACATGACCGGGCCTATGTTGTCTTATCTGGTCGGGATTCCCCGCATTGATAATCCCTTATCAATGCTATTCGTATTGGCTGTTTTGCTGATTGCTTTTTTAGAAAGCAAACGTTTTATACCCAAAACAGGATTTGCACTGCTAAGTTTGGCTTTAATGTCCGGTTGGGCTTCCATACATTTTTTGATTACCACACTAGAATTAACTGATTATGCGGATTTAACTTTCTTTTTAACAGTACCCGCTTTCTTCTACTTACTGCATTTAATTATTTCCCGCCACGAAAATAAAATACAGTTTATTCGCAATTTAATCATTGTATTTTCAATGTTTATCTGCATACCGCCATTAATTGAACTTTTAACCGGTTTTCAATTTGTTTCCAGCGATGACGTATTAGCGGTAGAAGCAGGTATTATCAAAGGCTTTTTCTTCAATCCCAATAATCTGGGCACTACCGCCTTGTGTTTGGCACCAACTGTTCTTTTATTCTTCAACCTTCAAAAAACCTCTACCAAAGATACCATAACCGGCTGGATAATCTTTTTATCATTGGGTTTTATTATCATTGCCAGCGCATCACGCACGGCAACCGTATGCTATATAGGGTTACTTTTTTTAGCACTGATGTATCGGAATAACGGTTTTACATTATTTTTATCTACAGGTTTGGTCGCTTTAGGACTTTATGCCATTCCTACCCGTTGGATACAGAATTTTTTACTGTCTCTCTACGGTAATCCGTTTTTAGAAAATATTTCTTCCCGCTTATATCTCTTTCTCTTCGATTTGGATCAGGATAACTCTGTTTCTTATCGTAAAGAAATCTATAACTATTTTTGGGAAAATCCGCCGTTCTTATTTACAGGATACGGCCCTAAAAACTTTGGTGAGTATTTTGGCGGACACCTAAGTTTTGAATTGGGTTTTCTAAATCCGCACAGCTTCCTCATCGAACTATATTTGGCCTTCGGTATCATTTCATTACTCGCTTTTATAAGCTATGTAATAACTTATATTTTTACAATGACAACGGCAAATCTAACGAATAAGCAGCGCTTTTTCTCACTTGCCTGTCTGGCTATATTTTTAATCGGCGGATTTATTCCTTCCTCTATTTTGAGGCTGCCGTTTATATGGATTCCTTGTTTTTTAAGTTTTATTTATGCCACATATTCCCTGCCTGTCAAACATACCGCATCGCGCAGGCAGCCTTATTTTCAACTAAAACGGTTATAACGCAATGAAAATTATTTTAAGCACTTCAATGAGTGGTCTGGGTGGTACCGAACATGCATCATTCCGACTTGGCCGCCTACTACTCCATTACGGACACGATGTTGTTTTGGCTTCTTCTTCCGGCCCATTGTTGCAAGATGCACTTGATCTGGGTATCCGCTGGTATGACATTGATTTTTATACCGGCGGCAAATTAGGCTATCTGAATGCCACACGCAAATACATGAAAATGTTGTTTCAAGAAAAGCCCGACATTATCCACTGTCAAATGGCACGGATTGTACCGGCATGTGCCATCGCGGCCAAAATCGCCTCACCCAAAACCAAAGTTTTTTACCATGCCCGCGGCCTGCATGCACCAACCTACCCCAAAATTGCCAAATTGTTCGACAAACTGAATGTTTATATTATTGCCAACTGCAAACACGAACGCGATAAGCTTATCCGCCACGGTTTTCCGGCCAACCGGATTACCTATACTTATAACGCCCTGCATAAAGTAGATTATGTACCGGAGAAAACCGATAAAGATTATGTGATGTTGGGCACATTGTCTCGCCTCGACAATATACGGGCCGTACATTTAATGCTGGATATTTTCAAGATGTTAGATGAACGCCATATTCCCGTACGCCTACAAATTGCCGGCACGGGTGAGAATATGGACAGCTTGAAACAACAGGCACAATCATTGGGTATTGCCGATAAAGTGACCTTTCTCGGCGGTGTCCGCGATTTAACAGCTTACTTTAAAGAAACCGATATTTTGGTTAACACGCCAAACTGCAAAGGTGACGACTGCGCCGGTGTTGGCAATAATGTGTTGGAAGCGGGCTTATATAACACACCGGTGATTACTTACGATATGTCCGGTATTTCGGAAATGGTTGTCGACGGCCAAACCGGTTATTGTGTCGAACTCGGCGATAAGGAACGCTTTGCCCAATGTGTTGAAAACTTGGTAGATCATCCCGAATTGCGCCATCAATTGGGACAAGCACTCCATGACCATGTTATCCGTTTATGTTCGGATGAAGAAATCTATCGGACAACAATGGCGGCATACAATATGTAAGCCCCGGAGGATTAAGATATGAATATTACCATTGTCGCCCCCTATTGCTCGCTGCCGCCGGAACCACACTTCAACCGTTTCTGGTATTTAGCAGAATTACTGTCAAAATCACACAATGTGGTTTTAATCACCAGCAATTTCAGACATTACGACAAATCGTTCCGAACATCCGAACAGGCTGCCGCCGCCTCAAACGAACGCTTAAAAGTGGTATTGCTGAATGAAAGCGGCTATCAGAAAAATGTTTCGGTTGCCCGGCTAAAAAGCCATCATGTTTTTGTTCGGGCACTGGATCAAATGCTGGCTCAAGGCGATTTCGGTACACCCGATATCGTTTATTCGGCCTACCCCTTTATTGCTTCCAATATTGTATTGGGAAAGCATAAACAACGCTTGGGCTACCGGCTTATTGTTGATG
The DNA here is from genome assembly GCF_024834045.1 of Neisseria montereyensis. GTDB lineage: Bacteria > Pseudomonadota > Gammaproteobacteria > Burkholderiales > Neisseriaceae > Neisseria > Neisseria montereyensis. The sequence continues at coordinate 101,976 of NZ_JANUXW010000005.1, read as the reverse complement.
TGCAAGACATTTGGCCGGAATCCTTTTCCGCCGTGATTCCCCAATTAAAGAAAATCCCACACCGCCTCCTACCCTTTTCTTCAAAAGCCGATAGAGCTTACCGTTATGCCGACGGTTTGGTGGCAGTATCCCAAACTTATTTACAGCGTGCACTAGAAGCCAACCCCCAAGCACCGGGAGAAGTGGTTTATATCGGTGCCGATTTCGATACGTTGGAAAAAGCGCCGGTACATACTTTTGACAATCAAAAAACACGCTTTTTCTATCTGGGTACACTGAGTTTCAGCTATGACGTAGAAACCGTATGCAAAGGGATTATCCAATTGGCAAACGAAGGTGAAAATGTTGAGTTACATATTATGGGCGGGGGCCCGGATTTAGAAAAACTACAAAATTATACTCATGAATCCATAAAATTTTACGGCTACTTACCCTACAGTGAAATGATGTCGGTTGCCAAAGCATGCCATATTGCCATCAACCCCATCCACTCATACGCCCCACAGTCCATAACCAATAAATTATCCGACTATATGGCATTGCAAAAGCCGATATTGAACAGCCAAGTAGGGGAAGAAACCGATGAGGTGCTGTCATTACTTCCTCATGCAAACTATCAATCCGGTAATGTGGATAGTTTTGTGGCGGCCGCCCGCAATATCTTAAAACATAAAGACGATCCCATTCAAAGTGATGAAATTATCAAGCGCTTCAAACGCGATGTTTCCTATCAAAAAATCATCAACCTAATAGAAAGGTTAGGTGTATGAATAAGCTATTGAAACGCCTTTTAGATATTCTTGCTTCGGCACTCGGCCTGATTGTCTTATCGCCGATATTGCTGATTCTGGTTTATTTAATCCGAAAAAATCTTGGTTCTCCCGTTTTCTTTACCCAAACACGCCCCGGACAAGACGGCAAACCATTTAAGATGATTAAATTCCGTTCCATGCGCGATGCGGTTGATGCAAACGGTAATCCCTTGCCCGACAGCGAAAGGCTGACCGATTTTGGCAAAAAACTCCGTGCCACCAGCCTCGACGAACTGCCTGAGTTGTGGAATGTTTTAAAAGGCGATATGAGTTTGGTCGGCCCGCGCCCGCTGCTGATGCAATATTTGCCGCTCTACAATGAATTTCAATACCGACGCCACGAAATGAAGCCGGGTATTACAGGCTGGGCTCAAGTCAACGGACGCAATGCCCTGTCATGGGACGATAAATTTCAATACGATATCTGGTATATCGATAATTACAGCTTTATGTTGGATATCAAGATTTTATTTTTAACCATTAAAAAAGTTTTTGTGCGGGAAGGAATTTCTGCAGAAGGAGAGGCCACAATGCCTTATTTTACAGGCAATCATAACCATGAAGAAAAGCAACAAGATGACATAACCACTAATTAAGCAAGTTTTCCGAATGGATTCCTTTAGATTTAAGCAATATGCCGTATATCAAAAAATTTGATGGTATTTTCCAAATACTGTCGGCAATAGCCAAATCTGAGCATGAATGATGCCTGTTGTATAGTTAAATCATATTTACAATATTTGATTTTAACAGACGGAAAAATAATTACTTTTATAGTTTCATATGGTCTATAAAACGAACTTAAACAGTTTTAAATCGTCTGAAAACCTTCAATGCATATTAAAGCAATTTCGGCATATTTTAATTTTATCAATATGCTTACCAAATAACCGGATAAAGAAAACTTTTATAGATAAATTTTTATTTATTACCAATAATTGAAACCTGCTTGCCCGAATGCCTATTAAATAAAAAACACCGACTACCTTATAAATTTAAGCATACCGAACAAGCCGCCAACAATTTAGATAACGGGATCGATAGCCGCCCCAACTTTATTTTTAATAGCTAATTTTACAAAGAAGGAATCACCCCAAATGACTAAAATTCTTTTTATGGGCCGTAAAAAAGTATCTGCCGAATTATTAGAATTTTTAACGCAACAACCCGACCTAGAAATCGTAGGGGTACTAACCGACAGCCATCTACAGGGCTCGCCTACAACCGCAGCTGCCAACCGCCTCGGCCTGCCTTTATATACTTTCGATACCGCACTAGAAGCGATGCGTGAAGGCCGTCTGAAATATGATTTAGGTATATCCATACTCTATTGGCGTAAACTGCGTGATGAGTTTCTAACCACGCCTATACGCGGCACCATTAATTTCCATCCCGCCATTCTGCCTGAATACAAAGGCACCGGCGGTTATAACCTGGCCATTATGGACAAGCTTTCCGAATGGGGTATTTCCGCACACTATATTGATGACTCTATCGATACCGGCGACTTAATCGAAGTGGCCCGCTTCCCAATGAATCCGGATACCGAAACCGCCCAATCGCTCGAACAAGAATCTATGCGCGTTTTGGAACATTTTGCCAAACGGCTGATTATGCAGGCGGTCGGCAGTACTGAAAAATTACCGACCTACCCCAACAAGGGCGGCACCTACACCAGCCGTGCCGAAATGGAGGCCATGAAAGCCATTCAGCCTGGCGACGACGTAGAAAGAAAAATACGCGCATTTTGGTTTCCGCCATACGATGGCGCCTATGTTGAAATCGACGGTAAAAAATACACCTTGATCAACCGTCAGATTTTAGAAGAGGTCGCCCCCAAAGATTCCACCAGCCTTTTTGCAGGACAAGCCGATGCTTAATACTTCTCTCTCCCCCTGGCCAAGCTTCACCCAAGAAGAAGCCGATGCCGTATCCCGTGTTTTACTGTCTAATAAGGTTAATTATTGGACAGGAACGGAGTGCCGTGAATTTGAAAAAGAGTTTGCCGCCTTTGCCGGTACACAATATGCCGTTGCACTCGGCAATGGCACTTTAGCCCTAGATGTCGCCCTTAAAGCCATGAATATCGGCGCGGGTGATGATGTGATTGTGACATCGCGCACTTTCTTGGCTTCCGCATCCACTATTGTTACCGCCGGTGCCAATCCGGTGTTTGCCGATGTCGATTTAAACAGCCAAAACATCACCGCCGAAACCATTAAGGCCGTTCTCACACCCAATACCAAAGCCATTATCGTGGTACATCTGGCCGGTATGCCTGCCGATATGGACGGGATTATGGCTTTGGCCGAAAAACACAAACTATGGGTGCTTGAAGACTGCGCCCAAGCGCACGGCGCCCGATACAAAGGCCGTTCCGTCGGCTCTATCGGCCATATCGGTGCATGGTCGTTCTGCCAAGACAAAATCATGACTACCGGCGGCGAAGGCGGTATGGTGACCACCAATGATAAAGAATTGTGGTCGAAAATGTGGTCGTATAAAGACCACGGCAAAAGCTATGATGCGGTTTACCACCGCCAACATCCGCCGGGTTTCCGCTGGCTGCACGAAAGCTTCGGCACCAACTGGCGCATGACCGAAATGCAGGCGGTTATCGGACGCATCCAACTCAAACGCATGCCGGAATGGACGAAACTGCGCAGAAAACATGCCGCGCAACTCGAAACCGCTTTAAAACCGTTCGACAGTATCCGCCTCATCGAGATACCCGATGATATCGAACACGCCCAATATAAATTCTATGCGTTTGTCCGGCCTGAAAATTTGAAAGAAGGTTGGAGCCGCGACCGTATTGTTGAAACATTAACCGAGCGCAAAGTCCCCTGCTATCAGGGCAGCTGTTCGGAAGTTTATTTGGAAAAAGCTTTCGACAATACCCCTTGGCGGCCGGCGAAGCGTTTAAAAAATGCCGTAGAACTGGGTGAAACCTCGTTAATGTTTTTGGTTCATCCTACCATTACGGCAGAACAAATGGATTTCTGCTGCCGCAATATCGATGAAGTTTTAAAAGAAGCCACACGATAAATCCGTGTGTTCAGACGGCCTGCATTTTCTGAGGCCGTCTGAAATGGCTGTATATATAAAGCATCATTTATGATTTATATAAAACAACAATAAATAACTTACCGGATAATAAAAATGAATCTGGAAACATTGCTGAGTCTGCCTCGAAATACTAAAAAAGTATTCTTCGTTATCCACGATATTATGGTGATATTCGTGGCCTTTTGGTTTGCAGAAAGCCTTAAAGCAAACTATAACAACGAATGGAGTAGCATTGCCAACTGGTTCGCATTTGCATCAACCGCTTTATTGACTATATTGTTGTTTATCAAACTGGGACTCTATCGTGCCGTTACCCGATATGTCAGCACCCGCATTCTCAGCACTGCCGTTATCGGCTGCATCATATCTGCGGTTATCTTCTTTATCAGCGTTTTGGTATTCGAACAGCGCTTGCGTTTGGCTTTACCGATTGTCTATTTTCTGATGCTGGTGGTTTTGATTACCAGTTCGCGCATTATTCTCAAGGCCATATTGGCTGATCGCAGCAACCGCAAGCAAATGACACCGGTGATTATTTACGGTGCAGGACAATCAGGCCGCCAATTACTCGAAGCCATCAAGCAGGTTCACGAGTACAATGCCGTTGCCTTTGTTGATGACAACCCTGCTATCCAGCGTACTACTATCTATGACCTTCCGGTGTACAAGCCGTCTGAAATCGAAGATTTAATCAAACGCTACGGTGTCGAAAAAATCTTATTGGCCATCCCCAGCGCCAGCCATGAAGAACGCAAAAGAATCATCGAACGTTTGAAAAAGTTATCTTGCGAAGTATTGGCAATTCCGGGTGTAAAAGATTTGGTAGACGGCAAAATCAGTGTCAGCTCGTTGAAAAAAGTTTCGGTTGTCGATTTGCTCGGCCGCGAACCGGTTGCCCCCAATCCCGAACTGATGGGTGCGGATATATCAGGGAAAGTAGTCATGGTAACCGGTGCCGGCGGCTCAATCGGTTCGGAATTGTGCCGTCAGATTATCCTTCAACATCCGGCCAAGCTAATATTGTTTGAATTATCTGAATTCTCACTATACAGCATTGATAAAGAATTAAACGAAATTCAGGCAAATGCAGCTACACCGATAGAAATCATACCGTTGCTCGGCTCGGTACAACACCGTAACCGCCTAAACAGCATTATGACTGCCTACGGCGTACAAACCGTTTATCACGCCGCCGCCTATAAACATGTACCGATGGTCGAATTCAATACTATCGAGGGCATACGCAACAATGTATACGGCACACTCTTTTGTGCCCAAGCTGCCATTGATGCCGGTGTGGAAACCTTTGTTTTGATTTCTACCGACAAAGCCGTCCGCCCCACCAACACCATGGGTGCCAGCAAACGTATGGCCGAACTCTGCTTACAGGCATTGGCGGCCGAAAGCGGACAAAAAACCCGTTTCTGCATGGTTCGATTTGGCAATGTATTGGGCTCGTCCGGTTCGGTCGTACCCGTTTTCGAAGCCCAAATTGCCGCCGGCGGTCCCGTTACCCTAACGCATGAAAACATTACCCGTTATTTTATGACCATACCTGAAGCCGCCCAACTGGTGATTCAGGCCGGCGCGATGGGTAAAGGTGGCGATGTATTTGTGTTGGACATGGGCGAGTCTGTCAAAATCATTGACCTTGCCCGCCAAATGATCCGATTGAGCGGCTTTGAAGTGAAAGATGAAAACAACCCTCAAGGCGATATTGAAATTAAAGTGACCGGTCTGCGTCCGGGTGAAAAACTGTATGAAGAATTGTTAATCGGCGAAGAAGTACAGAAAACCACCCATCCGCGTATTATGACTGCCAGTGAAGTGATGCTGCCTTGGCCTGAGTTGGAAAAAATACTCCGACATATGGATTCGGCATGTCGTGAAATGAACCAAATGATGCTCAGACAGCTCTTACTGGAAGCCCCTACCGGTTTTGCACCGAAAGATGACATTTGTGATTTAGTATGGTTGCAATACCAACAGGCCGTCTGAATTTCCAAGAACCGTTTTCAGACGGCCTGCTTAGGCAGATAAATATTCGGCCCCGTAATAAATGCTTTATCAAGGAACAACCGTGAATATAAAAAAATGCAGTATTATCAGCTTTTCACTGCTGGCCTTTACCGCCGGCTGCACCGTTATACCCGGCTCCGGACTACCCACCCGCAATAAAACCGTTGTCTATGAAAACGGCACTGAATCCGATGATACGCTCGACAGCCGCATAAACCTCTATCCCATCACGTTGAATCTGATTGAGCGGATGGAAAAGCCCCTACCCACTGCATTGAGTAATCCCGCACTTGACCGACAAAAAGCCGGATACCGTTACCGCATCGGCAGCGGCGATGTATTGAATATTGTTGTTTGGAACCACCCCGACCTCAACACACCGGCACAAATCGCCTACAACCCTGAGAGCAAACAAGTAGCCAACGGTGCATGGGTCGATGAATCCGGTTATTTAGACTACCCCTTGGTCGGCCGGGTTTTGGCGCGTGGCAAAACCTTATCCGAACTACAAAATATTCTCACAACCCGCCTGAAACGTTATATTAAAAACCCACAGGTTTCCGTTAATGTTGCCGAATTCCGTTCGCAACGCGTTTCCGTATCCGGCGCTGTCGGCAAACCCGGCCAACTGCCGATTACCAATGTTCCGCTAACCCTATTAGACGCCATCGATCAAGCAGGCGGTGCTGAAAATAACGCCGATACCCGAAACATCAAATGGACGCAAAACGGCATCGAACGCACCATCTCGCTGCAAGATATACGCCAATACGGCGACCTATCGCAAAACCTATTATTAAGCGGCGGTGATGTGATTTATGTACCTACTATCGAAAACAGCAGAGTTTATATGATGGGCGAAGTAGGCAGACAAACCGCGCTGAATATGGGTAATTACGGATTAACGCTAACACAGGCACTCGGCCAAGTGGGCGGTATCAGTCAGCTCACTTCCAATGCTTCCGGCGTCTTCATTATCCGCAATGCCCCCGACGACCTACAAAAACCGATACATATTTATCAACTTAACCTGAAAGATGCCTCGGCTTATGCACTGGCCAACCGCTTCCATCTGCAAGCCGAAGATGTGGTTTATGTGACTGCCGCACCTGTTGCCCGTTGGAACCGTGTTGTTTCACAGTTAACAAATTCGATTACCAACATTAACTCGATAGACGACACCCTCCGATAAGCGGCTTGAAAAGCATTAGCGGGCGCGCGCCATGTATCAAAAAATTTTAATCGTATGTATCGGCAATATATGCCGCTCGCCCACAGCCGAGCAGTTGTTGAAACAAAAAATGCCCCATCTGGATGTTTCATCAGCCGGATTGCGGGCGCTGGCAGGTAAAGATGCCGACCTGCAGGCAATCCGAACCGCCTTACGGCACGGCCTGATTATTGCAGGGCATACCGCCCGCCAACTGACTGCCGCTATGTGCCGGCAGGCGGATTTGATATTGGTGATGGAAACGGCACATATTGACATGGTGGCAGCCATACTGCCCTCGGCGAGAAGCAAAACCATGCTTTTCGCCCAATGGCTGCCGCAAAAAAACATACCCGATCCTTATCGTCGGGACAACGAAGTATTTGAAGCAGTTTACCGCCAGCTCGAAGCCGCTGCCGAACAATGGGCATTTAAATTAACCGTTCGCCCTTAAGCCGCTTTATTGATAAGAAAATGAATAAAATACACAAGGAAATACCGATAATGGCAAAACAATACTCCGCTTTTTCACCCAACAACAGCAATAGCGGTGAAATTGACTTAGGCCTGCAATTACGCAACCTGCTTAATTACAAATATCCCATCCTTATTGCCGTTGCCGCAGGAGGGCTGCTTGGTGCGCTATATAGTTTTGCCGCCACGCCTGTATATCGTGCCGATGCCATGCTGGAAATCGAAACCAAGCAAAACCAGATTCTGGCAGAAATCAACAATATGCTTAATGCCAGAGAAACTCCGCCCACTTCGGAAGCAGAGTTGGAGCTGATACAATCACGCTTGGTTTTAGGACAAACGGTCGACGATCTGCAACTGGCACAAACCGTTACCCCCAAATATTTCCCGATTATCGGCGGTTTGGTACACAACCTCAGCAGCGATATCGACCCCGAAATCCGCATCCATACCTTTACGGTCGGCGACGAATGGCTCAATCAACCTTTTATCCTTACCAATCAAAACAACAAACTGTACACCGTAGAGCTGCCTGACGGCCGCACGGTCAACGGCACGGTCGGCCAGCCGCTGAAAATCGGTCCCCGCACCACTTTACAGATTAATCAGATTTTGGCAGAAAGCGGTCAACGCTTCACTTTGCTCAAACACTCCAAGCTCAGTGCTATTGAAAACCTCAAAGAAAACCTAACCGTATCCAGCAAAGGGAAAACCAGCCCGATTATCAATCTGGCCTACCGCGGTACAGAGCCGGACAAAATCACCCGGATACTGAACAGCATTGCCGACAACTACGTCAATCAAAACATCAACCGTGATGTTCAGGTTGCCGCCAGCGGACTGGCCTTTATCAGTGAAGAACTGCCGCGCCTGAAATCCACCCTTCAAGATGCGGAAAACAAATTAAACGAATACCGCAGGCAAACCGGCTCCCTCGATATCCCCATAGAATCCAAAGGCGCATTGGAAAGCCTGGTTGATATCGAAACCCAAATTACCATGCTGCGGACCGAAGAAGCCGGCCTTGCCGAACTATTCACCCCCGAACACCCCAATTACAAAGCCGTGCTTGATAAATTATCGGTTTTAGAAAAAGCCCGGGACAAAATCAATCAACAAATTGCCGAATTGCCCAATACCCAACAGGAAGTCATCCGCCTAACCCGTGATGTGGAAACCAACCAAGCCACCTACACCCAACTGTTGGCCAAACAGCAAGAGCTGAACATTATGAAAGCCAGCGCGCAGGGCAATGTATGGATTGTCGATTACGCCGATGTGCCCGAACTACCGGTCGAACCGCGTAAAGCCGTCATTATCTTTCTTACCGCATTATTTGCCGGCGGCATAACAGCGGCATGGTATATGATACGATCCATATTGCGCCACGGCCTGAGCAGGCCGGAAGAAATCGAAGCTATGGGCTTGGATGTTGCCGCCCTTATTCCGTTGTCTAAAACCCAACATAGGCGCAGTGCGTTCGGTGGCAAACTGAAAACCCGTTCCGGCCATACGCGCCCCCATTATCTGCTGAGTTTGGAATCACCCACCGATGCCGCAGTAGAAGCCTTGCGAGCCTTGCGTACCAACGTTTATTTCTCAATGGCAGATGCCAAAAATAATATCCTGATGATTACCGGCACTACGCCCGGTACGGGTAAATCCTTTATTTCCGCCAACTTGGCCACACTGATGGCGCAATCCGGCAAAAAAGTGCTGTTGATAGACGGCGATATGCGCAAAGGCTATTTAAACGATTTCTTTAGCGCCACCCCCGACCAAGGCTTATCTGAAATCTTGGAAGGCAAGCTCTCACCCGGACAAGCCGTACAAGAAACCAATATTTCAAACCTGAGCTTTATCAGCCACGGCGAACTACCGGAAAATCCCTCCGAACTCCTGCTTGACGGCCGTCTGAGCACCCTCTTGAACCGTGCCCGCCAGCGTTATGATTATGTGATTGTCGATACCCCACCGGTATTGTCGGTTACGGATGCCAATATTGTCGGCCAGCAAGCAGGTATTACCCTGTTGGTTACCCGCTATAACAGCACAACCGAACGCGAACTCGATATCAGCGTTAACCGCTTGGTACAAAGTAATATCGATATTCACGGCATTATCCTCAACGGTATGAAAAGCGAAGGCATAGACGGCTACGGTTACTATTCCAGCTATACCGACTACAAGCCTGAGGCTAAAAAATAGCCCGCTAAAAAAGGCCGTCTGAAACTTCCGCACCGAAGTTTCAGACGGCTTTTTTTTTAAATATCCATCTACGCCATCCTTCAAAAAATATCTTAAAAATAAAACTATTTATTTCATGAAACACAATATTTTCCTTGAGCAAAGAATCAAATTGTAGTAATTTCATTACAAGAGATTGTAAACAATTTTACAAAATCCAACTGAATCCCCGAAATATAAAGCTATCAACTCATACAACAGTATATTAAAAAAATATATTTATAATCTTATAGATATAAACACACAACCCGAAAGGACAAATGCCTTTATCTGATAAATGCCCAATAGTCCTTGTAAAAAAATATTGATAAAACCATACCCATCCCCCGCTTAAAGGAGCCCTCTACCAGTGAAACAGACACATATATTACCCATGTTAACCACCCTATTACCCCTACCCGTATTCGCTTCGGGAACGGAAGATTGGTGGCAGCCGTTTTCGGTGCTGGATACAGGTGATACGGCATGGGTGATGATATCGGCAGTATTAGTCCTTTTTATGGCCATTCCCGGCTTGGCCTTGTTTTACGGCGGCATGGTCCGCAAAAAAAACCTGCTTTCTACCATGATGCACAGCTTTTCGGCAGCGGCGCTGGTGAGCGTTTTATGGGTCGTGGCCGGCTATTCCCTTGCCTTTACACCGGGCAATATGTTGATTGGCGGCCTTGACCGGCTGTTTTTAAACGGCATGAGTATGGATTTGACTAGGGAAACGGTGACAGTTGCGCCCAACGCAGCCAGTATTCCCGAAACCGTATTTATGCTTTTCCAAATGACTTTTGCCGTGATTTCAACCTGTATTATTACCGGCGCCTTTGCCGAGCGGATCAAATATTCGGCGATGATGTTATTTTCCGGCTTGTGGGTGATGTTGGTGTATGTGCCGGCTGCCCATTGGGTTTGGGGTGGTGGTTTTATGAGTGAAGGCGGGGTGTTCGACTATGCCGGCGGCACGGTTGTTCATATTACGGCAGGCGTATCCGGGTTGGTGAGTGCCATTGTTTTAGGCCGCCGCGTGGGCTACGGCAAAGAAGCCATGCCGCCGCATAATATGGCTTTTACCCTAACCGGAGCGGCCATGCTGTGGGTAGGTTGGTTCGGTTTTAATGCCGGCTCGGCCGTTGGTGCCAATGCTTCGGCAGGCATGGCGATGGCTGTTACCCAAATATCGGCGGCAGCCGGCGCCCTGACTTGGCTGGTGTGTGAAAAACTCACCAAATACCGTCCTTCCGCGCTCGGTATTGCATCCGGTGCAGTGGCCGGTTTGGTCGGCATTACTCCCGCAGCAGGCTTTACCGACCCTAAAGGCGCACTGATTATCGGCATTCTTACCGCTGTTTGTTGTTACATCTCTTCGGTGATTATCAAACACCGAATCGGCTATGATGATTCGTTAGACGCTTTCGGCATTCACGGCTTCGGCGGCTTGGTCGGCGCTATCCTGACCGGTATCGTATTCAATAATCAAATATTCGGCGGCAACGCAACCATCGGCAGCCAACTGCTAATTCAACTGAAAGATGCGTTAACCATCGTGGTTTACAGCGGCATTGCCAGCTTCCTTATTTTAAAACTGGTTGCCCTTATCTGCGGCGGCTTGCGTGTCGAGTATGATGTCGAACGCGAAGGCTTGGATTTAAATATTCACGGCGAGCGGGTGGAATAATCCTTTTTCCAATCAAACGAAGCCCGAAATGATTCGGGCTTTTTTATGTTTCGGCAAATGTTTCGTACAACCTTGGCAAAGGCCGTCTGAAAAGTTATTTTTCAGACGGCCTCATCATAATATATGCTAATCCGCTCTTAACGCCTCAGCCGCACATACAGCCGAAGCCCATGCCCATTGGAAGTTATAGCCGCCGAGCCAGCCGGTCACATCCATCACTTCGCCAATAAAATATAAGCCTTCGCATTGTTTGCTCTGCATGGTTTTCGGGTTGATTTCTTTCACATCCACGCCGCCGCGTGTCACTTCCGCTTTCTTATGGCCGTCTGAACCGGTGGGCAAAACCGTCCAGTGATTCAGGCTTTGGCCGAGCTGCTGCAATAACGCATTGGGAATATCCGCCCACTTTTGCCCCGCAACTGCCTGAAACGGCTCCCTGCCCAACCAAAAATCAATCAGGCGTTCGGGCAATACCGGGCAAAGCTGTTTCAAAGCGGTTTTGAGTTGGATTTTTTTGCCGACTTTATCGCGGCACAATACTTCTGCCAAATCGGTATCGGGCACCAAGTTCACCATAATATGCCTGCCGGGCTGCCAATAGCTTGAAATCTGTAATACCGCCGGGCCGCTTAATCCTTTATGCCTGAACAATAAATCTTCATCAAACACAACCGCCTGCTTACCACTGCCGGTACTCATCCGCACCGGCAGCGCAATGCCAGAAAGCGTATCAAAGCCCTGTTCCGCCCATTTTTCAAAGCGCAACGGCACCAAAGCGGCTTCGGGTGGAATAATGTGATGGCCGAACTGTTTGGCCACTTCATAGCCGAACGGCGATGCGCCGACGGCAGGCACGGCCAAGCCGCCGGTGGCGATGACCAGATTGCAGCAATAAAACAGACCCTGATCGGTATTGATACCAAATCGTGCCTGCTCATAGCCTGCCGGTGCAGTTGGCAAGGCGGCGACTGATTTAACCGTACACCCCGTATGCCATTCAACCGAACCCAAACGGCATTCGTTTTGCAACATATCGACAACCGCTTGGGCGCTGTCGTCGCAAAACATCTGCCCTTTATGCTTTTCATGATAGGCAATGCCGTATTTATCCAGCAGGTTCATAAAATCTTGGGCGGTATAACGCGATAAGGCATGGCGCACAAAACGCGGCTGTTGCGAGACATAATAAGGCGAACCATCATGCCCGTTTAAATTGCGATTGGTGAAATTACAGCGCCCGCCGCCCGAAATACGGATTTTTTCACCGATTTTCACGGCATGATCCAGTAAAGCCACGCTTTTGCCGCCCTGTCCGGTGCGGGCTGCACACATCATGCCGGCCGCGCCGGCACCGATAATCACGGTATGAAAATATGAAGTCTGGCGCATCGGGTTACCTAAACAGAAAAAAATGATGATATACGTTGAACATAAAATAATATAATATTGATTTTTATAAAAATTCAACTTTTAAAAAAGCCTGCCATCATAGCATATGCTACGATTGGCGCAACGGGTACCCCTATAAGCACCAAACCCTATCCCTATCAGGCCGTCTGAAACCGTTTTTTTCAGACGGCCCCAACCACATAACAATCAATACCCGATAACCACAAGGAACACACTATGAAAAAATACCTTTGGGCATTGCTATGCCTGCTACCCGCCGCCCTGCCCGCGCACGCCGAAGACAACGATGTTAAAGCCCGCCAGCAATATATGAAAGAATGGCGCGGGCTGACAAAGAAAATGAATAATATGCTGCAACAGCACAATATTTTATCGTTTCCGTCCGGCGAGTTTGCCGAATTAGCCAGCCAGTTAAACAATACGGCAGCCGAACCGTGGCCGCTTTTTCAGACCGACAGCAACGACGGCAATTCCGAAGCCAAAGCTGATATCTGGCAGCAACCGCAGGCATTTCAAGCGGCTATCCGGCGTTTTAACCAAGCGGCCGCCGCCTTGAATCAGGCCGCCCGCAGCGGCAGTTATGATGCCGTACAAAAGCCGATGGAAGCATTAAACCAAAGCTGCAAAAGCTGCCATAGCCGCTTTCGGGAATAAGTCCAAAGTTTCAGACGGCCTATCCAAATACCGATATAACAAGCAGAAACTTAATAAATTGATCAGGCTCTAAATATTATCGGGCCCGTTGTGATGCGGCGGCTTATATTTCAAATGGTTGATGGTTTGATTAACTTGGGAGAAGACAATGAACTTTATCCACATAATCGGCCTCTGCGCCCTTTTGCAATATCTATTCTTCGGCATACAAGTCGGACGGGCAAGGGCGAAATACGGCATACAGGCACCTGCAATGGCAGGAAACGAGCAATTCGAGCGTGCCGTCCGTGTTCATGCCAACACCTTGGAACAATTGGTTGTTTTTCTGCCCGCATTGGTGATTGCTTCTTCTTATTGGCAAAACGGAGTCACCGTTATTATCGGCTTGGTGTACCTAATCGGCCGCTTTATCTACTGGCGCGCTTATATGGCCGATCCGTCAACCCGTGCAACCGGCTTTCTGCTCACGGTGATTCCCAGCGGCATATTGATTCTTATGGGGCTTATCGGTGCTATTTTTAAGGCAAGCCCTCCTTTTTAATATTTCAATATCAATAAAGGCCGTCTGAAACGATTTTCAGACGGCCTTTGTTACCTCTTAAATAAATTCAATTATTTTGCAGCCAGTTCGGCACGCAGTTTTTTGGTCACATCCATCATCACTTGCAACTGTTCGATGGTTTCTTTCCAACCGCGGGTTTTCAAACCGCAGTCCGGGTTTACCCACAAACGCTCTACCGGTACCACTTCCATGGCTTTGCGCAACAGATGCTCGATTTCTTCGGCAGTCGGCACACGCGGGCTGTGAATGTCGTATACACCCGGGCCGATATCGTTGGGGTATTTGAAATCGCCGAAGGCAGTCAGCAATTCCATATCGGAACGTGATGTTTCGATGGTGATTACATCGGCATCCATAGAGGCAATTGCCGGCAGGATATCGTTAAATTCCGAATAACACATATGGGTATGGATTTGGGTGCTGTCTTCCGCGCCGACAGACGACAGGCGGAATGCTTCGCATGCCCAAGCCAGATATTCGTCCCATTGCGCTTTTTTCAGCGGCATCGCTTCGCGGATGGCCGGTTCGTCGATTTGAATCACTTTAATACCGGCTTTTTCCAAATCCAATACTTCGTCGTTCAACGCCAGCGCAATTTGTTTGGCCACTTCGCTCAACGGAATGTCGTCACGCACAAACGACCATTTGAACATGGTAACCGGGCCGGTAAGCATACCTTTCATCGGGCGTTTGGTCAGGCTTTGCGCGTAAGAAGACCAGTAAACCGTCATCGGGTTCGGGCGGGAAACGTCGCCGAAAATAATCGGTGGTTTCACGCAGCGGCTGCCGTAGCTTTGTACCCAACCGAATTGGGTAAAGCAATAGCCGGCCAATTGTTCGCCGAAGTATTCGACCATGTCGTTACGCTCGGCTTCGCCGTGTACCGGCACGTCCAATTCCAATTTCTCTTGAACTTCCACGCAGTAGGCGATTTCTTTTTTCATCGCCGCATCGTAATCGGCTTCGCTCAATTCGCCTTTTTTGAAAGCGGCACGAGCCTGACGGATTTCCGTCGTTTGCGGGAAAGAGCCGATGGTTGTGGTCGGCAATACCGGCAAGTTCATCCAAGCCTGTTGGGCTTTAATGCGCTCGGCAAATGGTGAATTGCGCTTGTCGGCACCTTTCACCAAAGCGGCAACGCGGGCTTTTACGGCATCGTTGTGAATCAGTTTGTTGGTTGCACGGTCGGCAGCGGCGGCATCCGAAGCGGCAATTTCTTCTTTTACGCTGTCTTTGCCATGTGCCAAGGCCTGTTTCACCACGCCCAGCTCAACCAATTTTTGAGCGGCAAAAGCCATCCATGATTTGATTTCGCCATCCAATTTTTCTTCGACAGCCAAATCTTGCGGGCTGTGCAACAGCGAGCAGCTCGGCGCAATCCATAAATTGTTGCCCAGTTTGGCGTTAACCGGCTCTAAAGTTTCGATCACTTTAGACAAATTAGCACGCCATACGTTACGGCCGTCAATCAGGCCGACAGACAATACTTTGTTTTGCGGCCATGCATCGGCAAATACGCTCAATTGCTCGGGCGCACGCACGCAATCGATATGCACACCGTGTACCGGCAGTGATTTGAGCAGGTTCAGATGTTCGGCAACCGAAGCGAAATAAGTACCGATAATAATGCGCACACCGGTATGGGCAAATTCTTTATAAGCGGTTTCAACGGCTTTAATCCAGTTTTCATCGGCATCGGCAGCCAAAATCGGCTCGTCGAGCTGAATCCAATCCACGCCTTCGGCAGCCAGCTCGCGCAATAATTGGGCATAAGCTTGTAATAGTTTGGGCAACAGGCTGATGCGTTTGAAATTGTCGTCTTTGGCTTTACCCAACCACAACAAGGTAACCGGGCCGACCAAAGTAGGCTTGATATCATGACCTTGCGCTTTGGCTTCTTTGATTTGGGCAATCAGGTTTTTAGCGTTTACTTTAAATTCGGTATCGGCATGCCATTCCGGAACGATATAGTGATAGTTGGTATCGAACCATTTGGTCATTTCCATGGCAAACTGAGTGGCATTACCGCGCGCCAATTGGAAATATTCCAGCAGGCTCAGATTGGCGGCATCGAAACCGAAACGTTTCGGAATCGCGCCCAAAGTGCAAAGTAAATCAAGCACATGGTCATAGAAAGAAAAATCGCCGACCGGCAATAAATCGGCACCGGCGGCTTTTTGGGTCGCCCAGTTTAAGCGGCGGATTTCCGCAGCGGTTTCCTGCACTTCGGCTTCGCTTTTCGCACCTTTCCAAAATGCTTCGACGGCGAATTTCAATTCACGCTTCGCGCCAATGCGCGGATAGCCTGAAAGATGAAAAGTGTTCATATATAACTCCTATATATTATGATCATTAAACCAATGGTAATGGCTGGATTTTGATAAGTTTATCTTGAATGTTTTCCGGCTGGATTGCAAACGAGTTATTTGCATAAGAATATGAATATTTTTAATAGTGCTATAAATTCGACAAAGTAAAAGGATATCACTTTCCATAATAGGCCGTCTGAAAATTTTCAGACGGCTCATAATTTGATTATGTGAAAAATAATACACTAAGTTAACAAAATAGCCGCCGTTTAGCGAATATGCAAACCGTTTATGATAAAATCTTAATCCTCTAGACGGCAGCATGCCGTCTATGCCGCACTCAACCATTCCATCAACAGGAAACCTGCCGATACGGCTTTTTTTATTTATATAACAACGATGAACAAAAACATACAAAACGCATTACAACAGCTCAATACGCTGATTTTGGGAAAAGAAAACGTGATGCGGCAATTAATGGCCGCCATTTTAGCCGGCGGGCACATTCTGCTCGAAGATGTACCCGGTGTCGGCAAAACCACGCTGGCGCACGGTGTTGCTACAGTGCTCGGCCTAGACTACCGCCGCGTACAGTTCACCAACGATATGCTGCCCTCCGACCTGATCGGTGTAAACATTTACCGCCCCAACGAAGGCACATTTGAATTCCACCCCGGCCCCGTTTTTCATTCCTTTCTATTGGCCGACGAAATCAACCGCGCTTCACCCAAGCTCCAGTCCGCCCTATTGGAAGCGATGGAAGAGCATCAAGTATCGGTAGAAGGCAAAACCTATACACTGCCCGAACCGTTTATTGTGGTCGCCACCCAAAACCCGACCGAACAACTCGGCACCTTTCCGCTGCCCGAATCGCAACTCGACCGCTTTATGATGCGCCTAAGCATGGGCTACCCGACCGAAGCGGCCGAAAAACAGCTTTATCAGCAAGGCAGCAGCCGTGCCGCTCTTCCGGCTTTACAAGCCGTTTGCGATGCCGCCACTTTGCGCCAATGGCAGCAACAAGCCGCGCAAGTGAAATGTGCGCCCGCCGCCGCCGATTATATTTACCGCTTGGTGAACGCCACCCGCCAGCCGGGTCGGTTTATATTGGGATTAAGCCCGCGCGCCGGTTTGGCCGTTTTAGCTGCTGCCAAAGCATGGGCGTTTATGCAGGGCAGAAACCATATTTTGCCTGAAGACATCAAAGCCGTTTGGGTGCCGGTTGCCAACCACCGCCTACAAGCGGTGCAGCAAGACCGCCCCAGTGCCCACCTTCTGGCGGATTTACTCAACCATGTCCCCGTCGCCTAAACGCCGCCTGCCGGCGGTAACCGGCCGCTCGCCCGACCTATCCGCTTTATATTGCCGGCCGACCCGCTTGGGGCTGGGGTTACTGGTAACTATTGTGCTGCTATGGCTGGTCGGGCTGAATTATCAGGTAAACCTTGCCTATGCCGCCGCATTCTGGCTGGCAGGGTTTGCAGTGGTAGCAGTGTTGACCAATCTGCGCCAATTGCTGGCCTTGCAAATCGATATTAAAACGCCGTCGGAAATCTTTGCCGGAAATACCGCCGCGCTCACCCTAAGCACACCAAACAATACCCGCCGCCGCTGGCTGTGGCTCTGCAATGAAGACGACTTTATCAACGCCGAAACCGCCGCCCCCCAATTGTGGCAACCGTGGCCCGTCGATTCAGACGGCCAATCCGTTTATATATGGCAGGTGCCAACTTTAAGGCGCGGCTATTTGCGGGTGCCGCCGCTCAGAACGGCCGCCGTCGCCCCGTTCGGCATGAGCATGGTGCAATGCGTTTGGCAATGGCCGGGCAACACCATCGTTTACCCGGCACCGATACCGCACGAACACCCCGTAAGCCAAAAACAAAGCGACGGCACCGACAAACAATACCGTTCCGTTCAAGGCGGCGATGACCCCGCCTATTTACAGCCGCACCAA
The DNA here is from genome assembly GCF_024834045.1 of Neisseria montereyensis. Lineage (GTDB taxonomy): Bacteria > Pseudomonadota > Gammaproteobacteria > Burkholderiales > Neisseriaceae > Neisseria > Neisseria montereyensis. Next base: position 83,587 of record NZ_JANUXW010000005.1, on the reverse strand, counting down.
AACGGCATGCCCTTGCAGCATGTGGCATGGAAAGCCTTTGCCAAAACAGGCGAAATGCTCGACAAACGCTTTGAAGAACAACAACACACCACAAACCGCAGCATGATTTCCTATTTGGATTACCCCGCCGGCACCCCGACGGACCGCTTAGCCGGATTACTCTGTTTTCGGGTGCTCGAAGCGGAACGGCGCGGCCAGCCCTATATATTGGAACTGCCGCAAAAAGTAATTGCCCCGCAAAAAGGCCAACGCGAAATCTGCCTAACCGCACTGGCTTTGTGGTAACCCTTTCAGACGGCCTCATCCTAGGCGGGTAGCAAACCCTATCCGCCAAATATCAAAACAGACAGGCCGTCTGAAACCCTATAGCCGCCATACACACAACGAACCGCTATGCTGATTGCCAACCCTTCATTCCTCAAGCAAACACCGCCGCCTTCTGTGGCCGCTACCGTATTGCTTACCTTATTATTAACCGCTCTGCCGCTGGTTGTCGCGCTACCCGTGCCAGTCATCATCACATTTGCCGTTTTATGGCTGTTGCGGCTGGCGATTTTAAAACTGAACACTGCCCGCATTCCCAAAGCCGCCCTGATTGTGGTGATGTTCGCCGCCGGTGCACTGGTGTGGCAGCAACTCGGCACCGTATTCGGCAGAGAAGGCGGCATTTCGTTTCTTCTGCTGATGGTTATGCTCAAAGCATTCGAGGGCGGTTCGCGCCGCGATTGGCAGGTATTGCTGTTGGCGATGTTGTTTTTAATCGGCTCTTCGGTTTTATTGAATCAAAACCTATTAATCGGCGCATGGCTGCTCACTGCCCTACCCGCCGTGGGCATCTGTTTTGCCGTATTGTGCGGGCTAGGCATTAAAGAATCTGCCAAACACACCTTTCAAGCCCTATTGCTCACCCTGCCGCTGATGGCATTATTGTTCGTAGCCGTGCCGCGCCTGAGCGAACCGCTATGGCGTATCCCTCAAGAAAAAGGCCAAGCTAAAACAGGTTTATCCGACACCATGGAACCCGGCAGCATCAGCAATTTGGTGCAAAGCGACGAGTGGGTTGCCAATATCACCTTTGCCGACGGCTTTATCCCCCGCCAAAGCGACTTATACTGGCGCGCCGTGATTATGGCCGACTTCGACGGCATACGCTGGCAAGCCTTAGACGATGCCAGCATAGACGAAGCCCGCCCGATAGCCGATGCCGCCGATACCATTTCCTATCAAATGATCATACAAGATCAAAACCGCATCCTCCCCGCCTTAGACTACCCTACCGGCGACATGCCCAGAAGATTAACCCGCCGCGCAGGGCAAACCATCCGCGCCTACCGCAGCCGCGAAGGCCTGCGCCGTATCGATCTACAGGCAAGCGCAAAAAACACCTTAAACCATAAACTCTACCGCAGCGAATATGCCCGCTATACCCATCTTCCCGAAAGCGGCAACCTACAAACGCGGCAACTCGCGCAAACCCTTGCCGAACAATCCGGCAATCCCAGGCAGTTTATCGACAAAGTTTTGCACTATTACCGCAGCCGGCCGTTCCGCTACACCCTCCAACCGCCGCGCACACCCGGGCGAAACGGCATAGACGAATTTATGTTTCGCACGCTGGAAGGCTTTTGCGAACATTACGCCCAAAGTTTTGTGGTGATGATGCGCGCCGCCGGCCTGCCCGCCCGCATCGTAACCGGCTATCTCGGTGCCGAATACAATTCACAAGCCGGCTTCTGGCAGATACGCTCTAAAGACGCACACGCATGGGCGGAAGTCTGGCTGCCCGACGAACAAGTATGGTTGCGCGTCGACCCCACCGCCGCCGTATCCGCCGCCCGTACCGAAAGCGGTATCCGCGAAGCCCTGCCCGAAACCGAACGCGATATGGTTTCAGACGGCCAAAGCACCTTTGCCCGCTGGCAAGACACCAGCCGCTTCTATTGGCAGCAATGGGTTGTCAATTACGACCAAAGCAGACAAAACAACCTGTTTGCCCTGCTCGGTTTAGGCGGCTTCAACGTCCAAACCTTATTGCTGGTGTTGCCCGTCGGTTTATTGATTGCCCTACTGCCGCTGCTGCGCTGGTGGCATAAAAACCGCCAAAGCGAACGCGACTACCTCAACGAAGGCTTTTCATTGCTCAAAACCGCCCTCATGGGGCCGGAAGACGAAACGGCGGCTGCCACAAGCGCAGGCGAACTGCAAACACTATTGCGCGAAAACCGCCTCGAAGACAAAAACCTCACCCGCCTGCTGCGGCAATACGAACAATGGCTATACGCCAGCGAACGCCCCGCCAAAAGCACACAAAAAAGTTGGTATAAAGCCGCCGCCAAAATTGCGCGGCATTATGCCCGAAACCATCATTAAGCTTTAAACAAAGGCCGTCTGAAAAAAGTTTCAGACGGCCTTCTTAGTATATGTACATAAGAAATCAATATAATTATAATGTGATAAATTTATATAAAAATAATTAATAGAGAAATAATAAGAATTAGTTGGAGAAACTGTTTTGGATACACAAGCCCCGCGTATCTATTACGCCCATTCCGCCGAAAACCGGCCGGAACAAGATTGGCAAACCCTGCAAAGCCACGCTCTGAATGTCGGAGAGATGGCGGCAGCGTTTGCCTCTTTTTTTGGCGCGCAGGAAATCGCCCGTTATACCGGTCAACTACATGATTTGGGCAAATACACCCCTGAATTTAATCAACGCTTACACGGCGGGCCGTCTGTAGATCATGCCACGGCAGGCGCAAAAATCGCTTTTGAACGCTGGCCTATGATTGGCAAACTCATGGCCTTTTGCATTGCCGGCCATCATGCCGGTTTGGCCAATGGCAACGGCGAAGGGGATAACCGCCGCACATTAAGCCAACGTTTGGCCGTGCCGTTCGGCAAAGGCCGACATAATATTCCCGTGTTGGATACGGTTTGGCAACAGGAAATCAGCCTGCCGGAAAAAATACCCTCGCCACCGCTTAAAGCAGATCCGCATCACAAAGGATTTTCCTTTGCTTTCTTTATCCGCATGCTGTATTCCTGCTTGGTCGATGCCGACTTTCTCGACACCGAAGCCTTTTATGCCCAAGTTGAGAACAAGCCCGTTTTGCGCGGCAACGCCCCCGATTTAGCACCATTACAACAGCAATTTAACGCCTATATTACCAACCGATTCAAACAACCCGATACCAACACACAACAAGCCGGTGAAAGCGAACAAAGCCATGCCCGGCTAAACCGCCTGCGCAATACCATTCTTGATCACGCCGTTTCGCGAGCCGCACAAGCCCCCGGCTTATTCAGCCTCACCGTGCCCACCGGTGGCGGCAAAACCTTCACTTCAATGGCATTCGCACTCGAACACGCCAAACAACACGGCCTGCGGCGGGTGATTTACGTTATCCCTTTCACCAGCATTATCGAGCAAAATGCCGCCGAGTTCCGCAGTGCTTTCGGCGAATTGGGCGAAGCCGCCGTATTGGAACACCATAGCAACTTTGACGACAGCCGTCTGAAAGACAACGACAGCCGCGACAAACTCAAACGCGCTTCCGAAAATTGGGATATGCCCGTTGTCGTTACCACTGCCGTGCAATTTTTCGAATCTTTATTTGCCGACCGCTCTTCTCGTTGCCGCAAACTACACAATATTAGCGGCAGCGTGATTATTCTCGACGAAGCGCAAATGCTGCCGCTGCACCTACTCCTACCCATTATGCAGGCCATCAAAGAGCTGGCGCGCAATTATCATTGTTCCGTCGTGATGTGTACCGCTACCCAGCCCGCCATACAGGCCGAGAGCGGCTTTTACCGCGGCTTTGAAAACGTACGCGAACTGGCGCCCAATCCGCCCGTATTGTTTGAGCAACTGCGCCGCACCACCGTACAACATATCGGCACCCAAACCGATGCCGACCTGCTCGACAAACTCACCCAGCACGAGCAAATCCTCATTATCGTCAACAACCGCCGCCATGCCCGCAGCCTCTATGAAAGCGCCAAACATCTAACAGGCACCTCTCACCTCACCACACTGATGTGCGCCAAACACCGTTCGCAAACCTTGCAAAAAATCCGTGAATATCTGCAATCCGGCCAGCCTTGCCGTGTCATCGCCACTTCTTTGGTAGAAGCCGGCGTCGATATCGATTTTCCCTGCGTAATGCGTGCCGAAGCCGGATTGGATTCTATTGCACAAGCCGCAGGCCGCTGTAACCGCGAAGGCAAAAGGCCGTCTGAAAGCAGCTTCGTCTGGGCATTTCAGCCAGAAGAACAATGGAAACCGCCCGCCGAACTCGAACAACAAGCCGCCGCCATGCGCGCCATCGTGCGCCGCCATAGCGACGATTTATTATCGCCCCAAGCCATTCAAGCCTATTTTCAAGAAGTTTACGAAAACAAAGGCCGCGAATTGGATCATAAAGAAATTCTGGATGCGCACCAAAGAGCCGCCAACCTAGATTTTCCATTCCAAGACATCGCTAAATCATTCAGTATGATTGAAAACCATATGCTGCCGCTGATTATCCCGTTCGATGCCGAAGCGGAAGCACTAATCGAACAACTACACCATGCCGAAAAAGTAGGCGGACTCCTGCGCAAGCTTCAACCTTATACCGTACAAATTCCCGAAAAAGCCTTGCAAGCCTTGTTTCAAGCCGGGCGGATAGAAGCGATTAATGAACAGCAGTTTGGGCAGCAGTTTTATAGTTTAGTAGGCGATATAGAACATAATGGCTTATATGACAAAACAGCGGGCTTAAGTTGGGATAATCCCGAATTTTTACAGGCTGAGAGTACAGTTATCTAAAACGAAATTTTAAATTATCATCTTTAGAATTTATAATTGACAAAGTAGTAACATATCCCTACCATACAAGCCTGTTAAAACATAGATGGAATCATGTATGTATCGACAAAAACTAACCCCGCAACAAAGCCAATATTTTGCTTGGATGCTCACCCGCAGAACGGCAGACGGCAGTATAGAATCGCTGGCGACCACCTTAGTGGATGCCCAAGTGGATTTAAATCCGCATCAAGTCGATGCCGCACTATTTGCCTGCCAAAATCCATTATCGCGCGGTGTGATTTTGGCCGATGAAGTCGGTTTGGGAAAAACCATTGAAGCGGGGCTGGTGATATTGCAGCGCTGGGCCGAGCGCAAACGCAAAATGCTGATTATTGTTCCGGCTAATTTGCGTAAACAGTGGCACCAAGAATTGCAGGAAAAATTCGGTTTACAAGGCATAATTTTAGAAGCGAAAAGCTACAACGCCATCCGCAAACAAGAGCACCGCAACCCTTTTGTTTATGAAAACGGCCCGATTATCTGCTCTTACCAATTCGCCAAAGCAAAAGAAGAAGATCTTAAAGCGGTTGCATGGGATTTAGTGGTGCTTGATGAAGCACACCGCCTGCGCAATGTCTATAAAAAAGGCAATGTTATTGCCAAAACATTACGCAAAGCTTTAAGCCATGTGCATTCCAAAGTATTGCTTACCGCCACACCGCTGCAAAACTCACTATTAGAGCTATATGGCTTGGTAAGCATGATTGATGAGCGCGTATTCGGTGATTTAGACAGCTTCAAAGGCCAATTCGGCGCCAAAGCAACCGAGCAAACATTAAAGCAACTGCGCCAGCGCCTTTCCCCCGTATGCAAACGCACCTTACGCCGCCAAGTACAGCCTTATGTCGCCTACACTGCGCGCAAAGCCATTGTTCAGGAATTCACCCCTTCCGCTGAAGAAAAACAATTAGCCGATTTAGTGGGCGATTATCTGCGTCGCCCGAATCTACAGGCGCTACCGGAAGGGCAACGGCAATTGATATCACTGGTTTTGTGGAAACTGCTTGCATCCAGCAGCCATGCGATTGCCGGCGCTTTGGATACCATGTCCAAACGCCTGCAAGCTGTTTTGGATAATAGCCAAGCGATACCTGATCTGGTTGAAAATCTCGATGAAGATTACGAAAGCTTGGACGAAACCGCCGAAGAATGGCAGGAAGCGGAAGATGAAAAAAACCTGATCAGCGCGGAAGAATATCAAGCAATAGCGGCAGAAATCCAAGAGCTGAATCAATTTAAAACGCTGGCATTTAGTATTCGTGAAGATGCCAAAGGCAAAGCCTTGCTAACGGCTTTAGAACGTGCCTTCAGTGAATTAAAGCGCTTGGGCGCCGAGCAAAAAGCCATTATTTTTACCGAATCCAAACGCACCCAAGAATATCTGCAAAGCTTATTGGCAAACACCCCCTATGCCGGCGAAAACAACGAAGGCATCGTATTATTTAATGGTACCAACAGCGACAGCAGCGCTCAGAAGATTTATCAAGATTGGCTGCAACGCCATCAAGGCAGCGACAAAATCACCGGCTCGAAAACCGCCGATACCCGTGCCGCACTGGTCGAGCATTTCAAAGAACGCGGCACCATTATGATTGCGACCGAAGCCGGCGCGGAAGGCATTAACCTGCAATTCTGTTCTTTGGTAATTAACTACGACCTACCGTGGAACCCGCAACGTATCGAGCAGCGCATCGGCCGCTGCCATCGCTACGGCCAACGGCATGACGTGGTTGTCGTTAATTTTGTTGACCGCAATAACGAAGCCGATGCCCGCGTATACGAACTACTAGCCGAAAAATTCCAGCTGTTTGAAGGCGTATTCGGCGCCAGCGACGAAGTCTTGGGTGCAATTGGATCGGGCGTGGATTTTGAACGCCGTATTGCCGACATCTACCGGAATTGCCGCTATCCGGAAGAAATCAAAGCCAGTTTTGAAGCCTTACAACAAGAGCTTTCCGGCGAAATCGACCAAGCCATGATGAAAACCCGGCAAACCCTGCTGGAAAACTTTGACGAAGAAGTTCAAGAAAAACTTCGCGTTTATGCCCAAAACAGCCACACCGCGCGCAATAAATACGAACAAATGCTACTGGATCTAACCGCCTACGAATTAGGAGAAAATGCCCGATTCGACGAACACGGTTTTACCCTCAACAACGTACCGATTCATCCCATCGGTAGCGAAGCCATACCCGCAGGCCGCTACGAACTGCCGCGCCGTCATGGCGATGCCCATCTCTATCGCATTACTCACCCATTAGCCATACAGCTTCTCGAACGCGCCAAAAACCGCGATTGCCCGCCGCAAAAACTCCTATTCGACTATAACGCCTATGGCGGCAAAATCAGCACGCTCGAACCTTATCGCGGGCAAAGCGGTCAACTGATAGTCAAATTGCTCACTATAGAAGCCTTAGGCAACCGCGAAGAATATTGCCTGATTGCCGGCATAAGCGCAGACGGACAGGTTCTGGCCGACGACGATCCGGAAAAACTTCTACGCCTACCTGCTACCATCCAAAGCGACATAACCCGCCCCACTCTTCAGACGGCCTTAGAAGACGATATCCAAACGCGCCGCCAAGCCCTACTCAACAGCATCGGTGAACGCAATCTCGGCTACTTCGAGCAAGAAGTACAAAAGCTGGACGACTGGGCCGACGACCTTAAATACGGCTTAGAGCAGGAAATCAAAGAGACCGACCGGCAAATAAAAGAAGTGCGGCGCACGGCAACCACAGCCGCCACACTGGAAGAGAAACTAAGCTGGCAGAAAAAACAACGCGAACTGGAAAGCAAACGCAGCAAACAACGCCGCGAATTATTTGATAAACAAGATGAGATTGAAAACCAGCGCAACAAGCTGATTGAACGACTGGAAGCGCAGCTTCAACAACAAGTGGAAGAAAAAGAAATGTTTGTGATTGAGTGGGAGGTGGGTTGAGATAAAAAAATATTCTTAGTATGTTTGTTTTATTTTTTGAAAAATTTCTAACGTGGAGATTATGATGGCTAATTATCACAATGACAGGATTTTTACAGATTATGTATTTAATAAATTAGCAAAAAATATTATTTATAATAAAGTAAATTGGAAAGAGAAAAAGATACCTAGAGATGTGTTGAATGATATTGATATCCATAAGGGGATTGATGCTGTAATTATTGATCATTTAGACCATGAAGCACCTATACAATATAGATTTAGAGAGGAAAAATACGCAAATTATAATGATTTTACCCTAAGATACAAAAGAGAGGAAAATCCACATGCGGATAGAGTTTATTCGGAATTTTTCAAAATTGAAGCAAAATATTTACTATATGGAATTACGAATGGGAATAAAAATAAGCTGGAACAGAATACAGAATTCAAGAAGTGGGCTGTTATTGATTTAGATGCTTTAAAAGAAGCAATAGATAATGGGTTGATTATTATTGATGAGTCTTTAGATTCTAAAGTTTGTATTGAAGAGAGGGAGAAGATGATATGCCCAGTTAAAAATAATACAGATGGTTCTTCTTCATTTGTTCTTTTTGATATCAAAATAATAAAAAGGATCAGTACCGGAATAATTGTTTTTTCTTATGGATTCGACGAATAGGTTTTAGTGGGCAAATAACAGTGTAGGCCATTAAACTTTAAATTCCTACACTGTTATCATCTAATAAATAGTTATAAAGGAAAAAAATGTCACAGCAATTCGAGCTGATTCAGAAGCTCTATGAAATTTTTCAAATTGACCGCCCTGATTTGGATTTTGGAATTTATCGTATTCTCAACAGCCGCAGTCGCGAGATTGAAACTTATTTAAATCATACCCTACCCGATGCCATCAAAGCCGCTTTTAGCCAACGTAGTGCCACTTCACTCGAGCAATGGCGGCATGAGCTTGCCGATGCAAAAAAATCAGCGGAAGCATTAGGTGTTGCCCCCGAATCTACGGCCAAAGTACAAGAATTAAATGCCAAAATTCAAAATGCCGTACGCGGCAGCGCCGCTGACGAAGCTGCCGTTTATAACCATTTGCTGACTTTCTTTTCCCGATATTACGATTCCGGTGATTTTATCAGCCAACGCCGCTATAAAGGCGACACCTACGCCATTCCCTATAACGGCGAAGAAGTGATGCTCTATTGGGCCAACAAAGATCAGTATTACACCAAATCCGGAGAAAATTTCAGCAACTATCGCTTTACCCTGGCCGATGGCAGACAAGTATTTTTCCGCCTGATTGATGCAGATACTGCCAAAGACAATCGCAAAGACAACGAAGGCAAGCGTTTTTTCGTATTGGCAGAACAGCACGATATTGAACACGAAGATGAATCCGGCAATATCACCACGGAAACCGTTTTCCCCATTCAAGAAACAGACGACGGGCAAACGCTGGAAATACGTTTTGAATATAAAGTAGCAGCAAACAATAGCAAGCAAGCCGATTTAACGGCACAAGCGATTGCGGCGATTCTTAACCATACCCTTGTTCAAGAACGCTGGGGAGCGGCTTTAAGTGAACGGGCGCCTACGGAAAAATCGCCCAACCGAACATTACTGGAAAAACATTTATCCGACTACACGCAAAAAAACAGCGCCGATTATTTCATTCATAAAGATTTGGGCGGTTTCCTAAACCAAGAGCTCGATTTTTATATTAAAAACGAAGTGATGAAGCTTAATGATATTCAAGATGCCGAGAACTTCTCCCAAATTGAAAGCAGCCTACATCTTATTCAAACCCTACGCACCATTGCCAAAAACATTATTGCTTTTTTAGCCCAATTGGAAAATTTCCAGAAAAAACTATGGCTGAAAAAGAAATTTGTTACCGGTATTCATTACCTGATTACCCTTGATTATATTCCTGAAGATTTGCTGGCAGATGTATTGCACAACAGCAAACAACAGGCGCAGTGGCAAGATTTATTCTCTGTACAAATGCCGGCGGATATAGATGGCGTGCAATTCGCACAAATCTATCCCCATTTGGTTGTCGATACATCGCTTTATCCCGCCGAATTCCAAGCGCGATTATTATCCGAACTATCCGAAAGCACCCATAATTCTTCAGACGGCCTAGATGCCGCTACCGATGGTTTATTGATTCATTCGGATAACTTTCAAGCTCTGAACTTATTACAGGAACGCTATCGGGAGCAGGTGAAATGTATTTATATTGATCCGCCTTATAATACAGGCAATGGTGACTTTTTCTATAAAGACCGTTACCGACATTCAAGTTGGTTGAGCTTGATGTATGACCGAATTTTATTAGCATATCCTTTAATGAATAATAATTCGGCTTTATTTTGTCAAATTAGCGATATTGAAAATACTAATTTACATAAAATGATGGTTTCCGTTTTCGGTGAAGATAATCATAGAGAAACTATTTCTGTAATTACTTCGAGTAAAAGTGGAGTTAATGCTATTAATGTTAAGAGAGGCGAGCGTTTATTTAAAATAAAAGAATATTTACAATTTTATTCTAAAAATCCAACTTTTCGTTTTTATCCTTTCTATACGCCTGATAATTACAATATGAATTATAAGTGGGAGATTTATCAAAAGGAAGATGGCTCTTGGATGATTTCTGATCTTAAATCCCAATACGATGATAAATCTCTTGTGGAATATGCGTTAAAAAACCCTAAGCATATTTATTCTATTGAAAAAAATAACAATAAAGCCGGTGAAGCAGTCAAAGCAATTATTCAGAAAAGTAAAGGGACTAATGATGTCGAGGTTTTTTTTGATCAATATGGGGTGCAAAAATTAATCTATCAAGGAGGAGTTTGTGTTCCTTTGGCCGAAAGAATAGTCCAAGAAAATGGTAAAAACTCATTTGGGTTACTTGGCTCTGATGTGTGGGATGATATTGGACAGGCCTCAAAGTCAGAAGGAGGAATATCTTTTGATAATGGTAAAAAGCCGGAAAAATTATTAAAAAGAATCATTGAAATGACCACTCAAAAAAATGATTTGGTTATGGACTATTTTACGGGTAGCGGCACAACGGCATGTGTTGCTCAGAAACTTGGCAGAAAATGGATCGGGATAGAACAAGGAAATTATTTCAGCGATGTATTAATCACACGTATCAAAAAAACGATTTTTGGGGAAAAATCAGGCATTTCAAAATCTATTGATTATCAGGGTAGTGGATTGGTTAAAGTACTGAGTCTGGAAAGCTATGAAGACACCTTAAATAACCTGCAATTGCAGCGCCGTGATTTGCTGGACAATTTGCCCGCAGCGGTGCAAAACGATTATTTGCTGCATTATCTATTGGATACGGAAAGCCGCGACTCTTTACTGAATACCGATGACTTCAGACGGCCTTTTAATTATCAAATGAATATCGCCACGTCTTCGGCCGGTGCATTTTCCCCGCAAACCATCGATTTGGTTGAAACCTTTAATTATTTAATCGGTTTGAAAGTTAGCCTGATCAATGACCAGCGTTATACGCGCGGCTTCGTTATGGTAGAAGGGCAGCTACCCAATCAGCAAAATGATGAAAAAACATTAGTATTGTGGCGTGATTGTGAAAAAATCGATTATGAAGCGCTTCAGAAGGTGATGGATAGTCTCAGTATTCATCCGGGTAGCCGTGCCTATGATGTGGTGTATATCAATGGTGATCACAATATTGCCACGGCTTGGCAATCGGAAGAAGACGGTAATCTGCAAACGCTAAAATTGCGCCCGATAGAGCCGGAATTCTTGCGCCTGATGTTTGCTGCGGAGACGGTGTAATGGCTACTACATTCCACGACCATTTGATTTTAAATCGCTGGCTGTTATCGCTATTTCACCATCAAGATTTGCCAGCCTTAAAACAGCGTTTGGGCAATAGCGAAGGCGTAGCGGAAGACGGCCAAACTTATTTCTTTCATGCACTAACCGGCGTTTTATTTTTTAATCATGATACCGCCCTAACGGAAACGGATTTGCGCCGTTACGATTTACATATTGTGCAGCATTGGCAGCAGATTACCGAGCAACGTAATCGCGACGAAGGCCATGAATTGCAGATGAAATATTTCCAATATTTATCGCTATTGTTTAGCGAAATTTATTTGGATTGGTATTTTAACCGTAAAGCAGAGCTACAAACGGCCTTAAATCAAGCGCTTGATGCCTATTTACAAGAGCGGCATGCGGAGCAATTGCAAAAATACCGCTTAAATGATTTAAATAAAATTGCTTTTTGGAATGCGACGGGTAGCGGTAAAACCTTGCTGATGCATATCAATATTTTGCAATACCTGCATTATTTTAGCGCCGGCAGCACGCAATCGCCCGATAAAATTATTGTACTGACGCCGAATGATAACTTGAGCCGGCAACACGTTGCCGAGCTGAAACAATCCGGGCTGGAAGCCGCTTTATTTGATAAAAATACCAGTGGTGTAGGCCGGCAAAGTGCCTTGGGATTACATCAAACACCATTAATTGAGGTCATCGATATCCATAAGCTGGCAGATAAAGACGGCGATAAAACGGTATCGGTAGAGGCATTCAACGGCAATAATCTGGTGCTGGTCGATGAGGGGCATCGCGGCGCATCCGGCAAGGTATGGCTGGAACGCCGCGATGCATTGGTAAAAGGCGGTTTTGCTTTTGAATATTCGGCCACTTTAGGGCAGTCTGCCAAAGACGTTAAAACCGTTGCCAAACAAGAAATAGAGCTGCAAAAAAATAAAGCCAAAATGTTGTTTGGGAAAAAAACACTAAACGGCTTGGATGAAGAGCAACTGGCACAATTGCAGCTTACCGAATCCGATAAGCAAAAAGCACGGCAAACCGCTGTTTTTGAAATATATGCCAAAGCGGTATTGTTTGATTATTCCTATAAATTTTTCTATGGCGACGGCTATGGCAAAGAAAGCCTGATTCTGAATATGAAAGATGAGGCTTATCAACAATACGATAAACAGTATTTCACCGCCTGCTTATTGGCTTTTTATCAGCAGCTCTATTTATTTGAGCATGGTAAAGAACGCTTGGCGGAATGGAATTTGGAAAAGCCGTTAATGGTATTTGTCGGCAATAAGGTTGCCGATGATGATAGTGATGTTTTAGCCATTGTTCGCTATTTGGCTTTTTTTCTAAACGAACCCTTGCAGATTCAACGCTGGTTAAAAGACTTACTGGCAGATAATGCCCAAATTTTGGATAACCAAGGCAATAATATTTTCTTACAACGCTTTCTTCCCCTCAGCGCTTGGATGGGTAAAGAATCCGATCTATATGCCGATATTTTGCAGCGGCTGTTTAATGCACCAAGCCGCCAGCACTTGCATTTAACACATTTAAAAAAATCCAATGGCGAACTGGCATTAAGTATCGGCAGTCAAAATAAACCGTTCGGCGTGATTAATATCGGCGATGCGGCAGGCTTTTTAAAAACCGCCGCAGAGGATGAAAGCTTTGATAGCAGTAGTGATGATTTTTCAGACGGCCTGTTTGCCGATATTAATCATGAAAGTAGCAAGATAAACCTATTAATCGGTTCTAAAAAATTTACGGAAGGTTGGTCGAGCTGGCGGGTTTCTACAATGGGCCTGCTGAACATGGGTAAAGGCGAAGGCAGCCAAATTATTCAATTGTTTGGGCGGGGGGTGCGCTTAAAAGGACGGAATTTTTCCTTAAAACGCAGCCTGCCGGAAGAACGTCCGCACGGACTGCATTTGGATAAGTTGGAAACACTGAATATTTTCGGCGTAAATGCCGGATATATGGAGCAGTTTAAAAAGTATCTCAAAGAAGAAGGGGTTACGCCATCGGATGAAATGTTGACGGTAGATTTTCAAGTACAACCCAATCTGCCGGCGCGGAAACTGAAAACGCTTCGGCTAAAAGATGGCTATAAAGATAATCAAAAACAAGGCTTCAAACGTTCGCAAAATGTATGGCTATATGAAATTCCTGAAAAATGGCAGGGGAAAATTAAACCTATTCGAGCGCTATTAGATTGTTATCCGCGCGTAGAAGCATTAAGTAGCGACGGCGCACAAATTCGCCGTACCGAATACGATCAACGCGAAATCCATACTTTAAATAGCCATCTATTTGATTGGTTTGATTGGGATAAAATTTACCTGCATTTGCTTGATTATAAACTCAAACGCACTTGGAATAATTTACGTTTGGATAAAGGCCGTCTGAAAACATTTGCCGAACAAAACGATTGGTATACGCTTTATATTCCCCAAAGCGAATTAGCTGTCAATAGCTTTGCCGATATTGAGAAGCAGCAGGCTTTACTCATGGATTTGTTGGTCAATTATACCGATCAATTTTATAACCGCTTGAAAAGCGCTTATGAAGCGCAGTTTTATGAATCGGTTTGGGTGGATGAGAAAAACGGCTCGATGTTTGATGGCTATCATTTTGAAATAGAGCCTAGTGACAATGGCAGAGCTTATGAAAGCCGCCTGAATGAATTGAAAGAAATTATCGAATCAGGCCGTCTGAAAGAAGCCTTAGCATGGGAAGCACCGAATATTGAGGCGATTTGTTTTGCACCGCATTTATATTATCCGATTATGACGCTGCAAAACCGTGATGCCCTTCCTTTAACCATGAAGCCGTTGGCAATGAATGAGAATAGCGAAATTCGGTTTGTGCATGATTTACAAGAACTACATCAAAATGGCCGTTTACCCGACTTGACCGGAGGGAAGGAGCTATATTTATTGCGCAATGCTGCAAACAAAAGCAAAGGATTAGGGTTTGCTTTGGCCGGTAATTTCTATCCGGATTTTTTACTATGGCTGGTCGATCAAGAAAGCGATAAACAATGGCTGAGTTTTGTTGATCCCAAAGGGCTTCGCCATATGAGTTTAGAAGATCCTAAATTCGGCTTGGCCGAAGAAGTTAAAAAGCTGGAAAAGGATATGAAGCTACAAGATATGTCTTTAAACAGTTTCATTTTATCGGTTACGCCGCAAGCAGAAGTGCCTGCATTCACGGGCATCAGTGATAAAACGCTAGAAGATAAACATATTTTATTTATGGATGAGAATAAAATATATTTAAAACAGATGTTTGAAATTATTTTAGCAGAATAAAAAACTTAGAGAAAAGGCCGTCTGAAAAATAGTGGTCATATCGCAGCATCTAAGCTGCGTGGGTTGAAACTAAAGTTGATAGTTTAGAAAGAAAAATCAGCCGCCTTCGGGCGGCTGCGTGTGAAACGAAGCATAAGGAGCCATTATGTCCAATCGAGTGCGATTACATATTTGGGGCGACTACGCCTGCTTTACCCGCCCGGAAATGAAAGTAGAACGGGTGTCTTATGATGTGCTTACACCTTCTGCGGCGCGGGGGATTTTGGCGGCGGTGCATTGGAAGCCGGCGATTCGTTGGGTTGTGGATAAGATTCATGTGTTAAAGCCGATTCGCTTTGAGTCGGTGCGGCGCAATGAGTTGGGCGGCAAGATTTCGGCGAGCAAGGTAAGCGGGGCGATGCGGCGCAAGAGTGTGCAGGATTTGTATACAGTGATTGAGGACGACCGGCAGCAGCGCGCGGCGACGGTATTAAAAGATGTCGCCTATGTGATTGAGGCGCATGTGCGGATGACGGCGAAAGCGGGTGTGGATGAAAATGCCACTAAGCATATCGAGATGTTTAAACGGCGGGCGGCTAAGGGGCAGTGTTTTCAGCAGCCCTGTATGGGCGTGCGCGAGTTTCCGGCGCATTTCGCTTTGATTGATGATGGCGATCCTTTTCCGCTTTCTGAATTATCCGCCCGTGAAAAAGACCGCGATTTAGGTTGGATGCTGCACGATATTGATTTTGACCACGGCAATACGCCGCGTTTTTTCCGTGCGCAGATGAAAGACGGTGTGATTGAGGTGCCGCCGTTTTATGCCGAGGAGGTAAAAGCATGATTCTCACGGCATTAACCCGTTATTACCATCGTTTGGCGGCGGGAACAGATAACGTCGGCAATCCGAAAGTGCCGCCTTATGGCTTTAGTGAAGAAAAAATCGGCTGGATTTTGGTCTTGTCTTCAGACGGCCTGTTGGTCGATGTGGTGCCGCATTTAAGCACGGATAAAAAACCGCAACCTAAGCTTATGAGCGTGCCGCGTCCGGAAAAGCGCACTTCGGGAGTTAAGCCGAATTTTCTTTGGGATAAAACCGCTTATGTATTAGGCGTAGAAGCCAATAAAGACAAGGCCGCCGCGCAAAGCCAACCTTTTGTGCCGTCTGAAAAAACCTTTGCCGCGTTTAAACAATATCATGTGCAGCTTTTGCAAGATACGGCCGATGAAGGTTTGCGCGCCGTGCGTTTGTTTCTCGAACATTGGCAGCCGGAAAAATTCGCCCAAGCGCCATGCCGCCCTGAGATGTTGGATGCCAATGTGGTGTTTAAATTAGACGGCAGTAGCGGCTATATTCATCAACGCAAGGCGGCACAAGCATTGTGGGCAACGCTATTGGTAAACGATGAAGCGGAGCGGGGTTTATGTTTGGTGAGCGGTGAAGAAGCGCCGATTGCGCGGCTGCATCCGGCGATTAAAGGCGTGTGGGGCGGGCAAAGTTCGGGCGGTTCGATTATTTCTTTTAATAAGGAATCGTTCACTTCTTTTGGCAAAGAGCAAGGCGCGAATGCGCCGGTATCGGAGCAGGCGGCTTTTGCCTATACCACGGCGCTGAATTATCTGCTGCGGCGTGAAAACAAACATAGTCTCACCATCGGCGACAGCAGCACGGTATTTTGGGCGGAAGCAGCCGAACATGCCGAAGCGGAGGAGGCGGAAGATTTGTTCGCCGCAATAATGGATCCGCCGGATGATGAGCAGGAAAACAACAAAATATTCAATGTGCTAAAGCAAATGGAAAAAGGGCGGCCATTGCAAGAAATCGCCCCCGATTTATCGCCGGATACGCGCTTTTATATCTTGGGCTTGGCGCCGAATGCTTCGCGGATTTCCATCCGTTTCTGGCTGGATACCACATTCGGCAAACTGTTCGATAATCTGGCGCAGCACTGGCAGGATTTGCATTTAGAGCCGCAGGCGTGGAAAACCCCGCCTTCTATCTGGCGGCTATTGGTGCAAACCGCCGTATTAGGCAAAAGTGAAAATATTTCGCCGCTATTGGCGGGGGAAATGGCGCGTGCGGTAATTAGCGGCACACCTTATCCACTCAGTTTGCTATCACAATTAATTGCCCGTATCCGTGCCGACGGCGATGCCAACGGTTTGCGCATTGCCCTGATTAAAGCCGTATTGCAACGGCGTTTCCGCAAAGATTTGATTAAAGAGGAGGTTCCCGTGAGTTTGAATACCGAAAGCCGTAATACGGCCTATTTATTGGGGCGGCTGTTTGCCGTGCTTGAGCGCATTCAGTATCAGGCATTGGGCGAATTGAATGCCGGCATTGCCGACCGTTATTACGGCTCGGCTTCCGCAGTCCCTTTTTCCGTTTTCCCGCGCTTATTGAGCGGTGCCAAACACCATTTATCGCGCCTGCGCAAAGATAAAAAAGGCATGGCGGTGAATCTGGATAAAGATTTGGGCGCCATTATCGAACAATTGCCGGAAACCTTTCCGCGCCATTTTAATATCGACGAACAAGGCCGCTTTGCCATTGGTTATTACCATCAAAAACAAAGCTATTTCGCCGCCAAAGAATCTACTGCAAACGAGGAATAATGATGTCTATCCAAAACCGCTATGAATTTGTTTATTTTTTTGATGTCACCAACGGCAACCCCAACGGCGACCCCGACGCAGGCAATATGCCGCGCCTTGATCCCGAATCCAGCAAAGGCTTGGTTACCGATGTATGTCTGAAACGCAAAATCCGTAACTTTATCGAGCTTTCCAGCGAAAATGAAGCGGGCTACGAAATCTATGTCAAAGAAAAAAGCGTTTTAAACCTGCAAAACAAACGCGCTTATGATGCCTTAGACATCAAACCCGAAGCCAAAAAACTGCCCAAAGACGAAGCCAAAGCGCACGACATTACCGCATGGATGTGCAAAAACTTTTTCGATATCCGCACATTCGGCGCCGTGATGACAACCGAAGTCAACAGCGGGCAAGTACGCGGGCCGGTACAAATCGCTTTCGGCCAATCCATCGACCCGATTGTGCCGCTGGAAGTATCCATCACCCGCATGGCGGTAACCAATGAAAAAGACCTGGAAAAAGAACGTACCATGGGGCGCAAATATATCGTGCCCTACGCCCTATACCGCGCACACGGCTTTATATCCGCCAAACTTGCCGAAAAAACCGGCTTTAGCGATGATGATTTAAGCAAATTATGGGAGTCGCTCAAACTCATGTTCGACCACGACCATTCCGCCGCCCGTGGCGAAATGACCGCACGCAAACTGATTGTATTCAAACACGATAATGCCCTCGGCAGCCAACCGGCACATAAATTATTTGAGGCGGTAAAAGTCGAGCGCGTTCAAGGCGACAGCGGCACACCCGCCGGATCGTATAGCGACTACCGCATCACTATCGATTCAGACGGCCTTGATGGCGTTACGGTTGAAGAATTGCTGTAAACATGCGTTCCCTACCCCTCTCCGCCCTGCAACACTACGCCTTTTGCCCGCGTCAGTGTGCCCTGATTCACAACGAACAGGCATGGGCGGAGAATTTTTTAACCGCCCAAGGGCGGGCGCTGCATGAGCGGGTCGATTCGGGCGAGCCGGAAACGCGCAAAGGCATACGCTTTGAGCGCAGCGTGCATGTATCGGCGGAAAAACTCGGCGTGCATGGCGTATTGGATATGGTCGAATGCGATATGCAAACAGGCCGTCTGAAACCGATTGAATATAAACGCGGCAAACCTAAGCCCGCTCCGTTTGACGAAATCCAACTTTGCGCCCAAGCCCTCTGCTTGGAAGAAATGACCGGACAAACCATTACAGAAGGCGCGCTATGGTACGGCCAAACCCGCCATCGCCTACCGGTTGCCTTTTCAGACGGCCTCAGGGCAGAAACTTTGGCGACGATTACAGAAGTGCGCGAATTGCTGGAAAGCGGGCAAACCCCGCCGCCGGAATATGGCAAACGTTGTAAGGCTTGTTCGTTGGTTGAAGTTTGTCAGCCGGTGTTGTTGGGGAAGGATAAGTCGGTAAAATATGTGGCAGTTTTTTGGAAATGAATAAGCAAGTGATAGGTTTTAGAAAACTTAATCTGGGAGGTTAATATTATGTCAAAGAGTTTATTCTTAGTGAAATATCAAGATCAAAACTATTATGATGATACTTCTGAAATTTTGGAACAAACACCTTTAAGGGAAGATGTATATGAAAAGTTGAAAGAATATATTGGAGAAAAATATATTTCAGAAACTAAAGATTCCACTGAAGAAATTTTAATAAATTACATCAATGATGAAAATTTGATAAAAATTATTAATGATATATTGATACCTGCATGTATTAAAGGAAGTGAACAAATAGATAAAAAAATCATTGATAGTAGTAATACGGAAGAAAAATTATTTTTACTCGGAGATTTGATTAACATATTGAAGATTCTATCTATTAAGCGTGATAAATATAATAAAAATCTTAATATATTAGTAATGGTAGGGTAAATACAATGTCTAATTTAGGTAAAAAAGGTGAAATGAAAGTTACAGGGCTAATATCAGGCATGGGGCAGTGTGATGATCGCATTGACTTAACTAGGCATACAAGAACTAATACACCAGACAATGGGTGTGATATTGTCTTACATCACACAGTAACTCACTTTAATGAGATGATGAAAATATCTACGGGTGAATTATCTGATTTTTCAAATCCTCAAGAAGATAAAAGTAAAAAAATCCAAACAAGAATAGATGTAAAAAATGAAAATAATAAGATTACTAAGCCTTTAGCAGAAAAATTTATAGGTGATATTAAAAAACATCCAGATTGTATTGGGCAGCTTTTGATAGGAAATAATGGATTAACTAAAGGAGCAAAAGAAGTACTTGATGAAGCTCAGAGAAATTACCCAAATAAGAAGATAGGTTATATTTCCAATGACGGAGTAAATAAATTGTGTGAAGTAACACAAAGACAGTTAAAAACACAGAATAATAGCAGACAAGGATATTTTGGAATTGAGATGGATGAGGAATGACAAGTATAGGTTGAATTAGCCGAAAACATAAATCTGTAACATTCAGAAATTCCAACAAAAATCTGTTTTGAGAGACAAGCAAACTTGGGTTGGTTTGAAATCTTAATAAAATCATAAAATTTACTAACATTGAGTCTGTTAACTTTGCCTATAGTCTTATCTAAAAGTTTTCAGTCAGCCTTTGCCAAGCTAATCAATAAATAACAAATAGCAAATAGAATAATTAAAGGGGATTCAAACCATGCGCAAACTACAAAACACGCTCTACATCACCACTCAAGGCAGCTATTTGCATAAAGAGCGGGAAACGCTGGTTGTAGAACAAGAGCGCAAAAAAGTAGCGCAATTGCCGATACATGCCATCGGGCATATTTTTTGCTTTGGTAACGTTATGGTGTCCCCTTTTTTAATGGGATTTTGCGGTGAGAACAATGTCAATTTGGCTTTCTTTACTGAAAACGGGCGCTTTCTCGGCCGTTTGCAGGGGCGGCAGAGTGGTAATGTATTGTTGCGGCGGGCGCAATATCGGGTATCTGAACAAAATCCTGTTCCGATTGCCCGCAATGTGATTGCGGCAAAAATTCAGTCTACTAAACGGGTATTGCAACGCCGCCTGCGCAATCATGGCGAGCATGAAGATATTCAGGCGGCGGTTACTGCATTGAACTTTAGTTTGCAGCAATTAAAACGGGCGCAAAGTTTGGATTTGATTCGCGGTATTGAAGGCGATGCCGCGGCCCGTTATTTCGGGGTATTTCGCCATTTATTGCGTGAACAAAGTGGTTTTTCATTCGACGGTCGCAACCGCCGTCCGCCGCGCGACGGGGTGAATGCCCTATTGTCTTTTTTATATAGCATTGTCGGCAAAGATATTAGCGGCGCACTGCAAGGTGTGGGCTTGGATCCGCAAGTGGGCTTTTTACATGCCGACCGCCCCGGCCGCGATAGCTTGGCGCAGGATATTCTGGAAGAATTTCGGGCTTGGTGGGTCGATAGAATGGTTTTGAGCCTGATTAACCGTGGTCAGGTTAAGCCGCAAGATTTTGTTACCGAAAGCAGTGGAGCGGTGAATATTAAAGCGGAAACGCGCAAATTGCTGTTTCAAACATTGCAAAGTAAAAAGCAGGAAAAAATCATGCATCCGTTTTTACAGGAAGAAGTTTCCATCGGCTTGCTGCCGCATATTCAGGCATTATTGCTGGCACGGCATCTGCGCGGCGATTTGGCAGAATATCCGCCTTTTCTTATGCGCTAATGTTGCCAGATAGATATTTTCAGACGGCCTTTCGGGTAGCCTTTGAGGCCGTCTGAATATCGCGGTATAAAGACATTAAAGCCATAAGCATCTTTTAAATGAAAACACGGGTTTCAGACGGCCTATAATATTTGTTTGAAAAATAAAGGGGAAATAGTATGCTAATGTTGATTACTTATGATATTTCGCTGGAAGACGAAGCAGGACAAGCAAGATTGCGGCGTATTGCCAAACATTGTTTAGATTACGGCGTGCGTGTGCAATATTCGGTATTTGAATGCGATATTGCGCCGGATCAGTGGGTAGTATTAAAAGCCAAACTGCTCGAAACCTATAACCCCGATACCGACAGCCTGCGCTTCTATCATCTGGGCAGCAAATGGCGCGGCAAAGTCGAACATCACGGAGCCAAAGCTGCGCCGGATGTGTTTAAAGATACCTTAATTGTATAGTTCGCTAATATATAGTGCCCATGAAAATACGGTGAGATTAGCGATTTCTATAGTTCTTTAACAATCAGGATATTAAGAGAGAAGTATAGCAATAAAGGCTGTGCTATACTCTCTCTTCGCTCTTTAGATAAGACCCTAGCGAAGGCTTGCTTCAAAAGCCTTACCAGTTAAGGGATTTCAAAGGGGCTTCAGCCGCCTTCGGGCGGCTGTGTGTTGAAACATATAATACAAACATTGAAACAAAACATGAAAGGTTCAGCCGCCTTCGGGCGGCTGTGTGTTGAAACAGCTTGACCAACAAGGCCGCATACAAAGTTTTAGTCAGCCGCCTTCGGGCGGCTGTGTGTTGAAACATTACCAATACTAAACCATTTGTCATTAAAATTTTCAGCCGCCTTCGGGCGGCTGTGTGTTGAAACGTCTTTAACGATTGTTACCGCAAAAGCCATATAATCAGCCGCCTTCGGGCGGCTGTGTGTTGAAACAATCCAATCGCCTAATGCTTCCCAATCTATTGGGCTCAGCCGCCTTCGGGCGGCTGTGTGTTGAAACCATCTGGGTGTATTGAAGCCGAAGAGCCGGAACATCAGCCGCCTTCGGGCGGCTGTGTGTTGAAACGCATTGTTAAAAAAACGACAAATAGATATTGATGTCAGCCGCCTTCGGGCGGCTGTGTGTTGAAACGCGGCTAACCTTGCAGCCCTCGTCATACAAGGTACTCAGCCGCCTTCGGGCGGCTGTGTGTTGAAACGATGCCGTATTTTTTGGCTTGGCTGCGTAGTGTTCAGCCGCCTTCGGGCGGCTGTGTGTTGAAACATGCATTAAAACTTTCGGCAAATAAAATACCCCGTCAGCCGCCTTCGGGCGGCTGTGTGTTGAAACCTGCGCCGCCTCGACCTCTTCCGCCGGCCGACCGATCAGCCGCCTTCGGGCGGCTGTGTGTTGAAACAATCCAGTTTTTGATTGGCTCAAGGCCGTCTGAAATCAGCCGCCTTCGGGCGGCTGTGTGTTGAAACAAAGCCAAAGACACCGCCCGCGCCGCCATCCGGGCTCAGCCGCCTTCGGGCGGCTGTGTGTTGAAACAACAATAGATTGGCCTACTCCGACAATTAAAATCATCAGCCGCCTTCGGGCGGCTGTGTGTTGAAACCGTCTTTATCGGCCGCTTTATCTTCGGTTTCGTCGTCTCAGCCGCCTTCGGGCGGCTGTGTGTTGAAACTCGGGCAGGGGTGATAATGGTGATTGGTTTGGTGCTCAGCCGCCTTCGGGCGGCTGTGTGTTGAAACTAGTTTTTCTAGGTTTAGCTGTTTGATAAGGCCGTTCAGCCGCCTTCGGGCGGCTGTGTGTTGAAACTCAATCACTAGCCGCAAAATGTCGTAGTTATCAGCCATCAGCCGCCTTCGGGCGGCTGTGTGTTGAAACTTTACTTGCCAAGCCTAACGCAAGGATTAACCCTGTTCAGCCGCCTTCGGGCGGCTGTGTGTTGAAACGCCAATATCTCCAGCGGCCCTCCTTTAAAACTATTCAGCCGCCTTCGGGCGGCTGTGTGTT
The DNA here is from genome assembly GCF_024834045.1 of Neisseria montereyensis. Taxonomy (GTDB): domain Bacteria; phylum Pseudomonadota; class Gammaproteobacteria; order Burkholderiales; family Neisseriaceae; genus Neisseria; species Neisseria montereyensis. The sequence continues at coordinate 60,354 of NZ_JANUXW010000005.1, read as the reverse complement.
GAAACACTCCTTAACAGGGTAGGCTTCCGCGTCGCCTGTAATCAGCCGCCTTCGGGCGGCTGTGTGTTGAAACGTCCAGACGGGTTGCTCATCGCCGCCCCGTGCCAGATCAGCCGCCTTCGGGCGGCTGTGTGTTGAAACGCGTTGCGGCCATCGGCCGGACATGTTGATGCCCGGTCAGCCGCCTTCGGGCGGCTGTGTGTTGAAACTCTTCGAGAAACGATAACATGTATAAAATACTTTTTCAGCCGCCTTCGGGCGGCTGTGTGTTGAAACTCAAATAGGGCATCATCGACGGCAAGGGTTAATTCTCAGCCGCCTTCGGGCGGCTGTGTGTTGAAACTCTCATACAGATTCTGAACAACAATATACTGAAGTCAGCCGCCTTCGGGCGGCTGTGTGTTGAAACGTTCTTTTTAGCTGAATAATCACATCAATATTTTTCAGCCGCCTTCGGGCGGCTGTGTGTTGAAACCGTAAGGGCGGAATGAAAGTGAAACCTCATCGGTCAGCCGCCTTCGGGCGGCTGTGTGTTGAAACCCGTCTTGCAAGCCTTTGGTTTTTTCGTCTAGGCCTCAGCCGCCTTCGGGCGGCTGTGTGTTGAAACAACTTAGCCCTTGCCGTCCGCTGCTCTTGTGTTGTCAGCCGCCTTCGGGCGGCTGTGTGTTGAAACTAGCAAAGGATATAAAAAATGATTAAACACCCAATCAGCCGCCTTCGGGCGGCTGTGTGTTGAAACCGGCCTACATGCTAAAGCGACAGGCGGGCAATCATCAGCCGCCTTCGGGCGGCTGTGTGTTGAAACCAGACGCGGCGGCGTTTGAGGCGGCCGCAGATATTCAGCCGCCTTCGGGCGGCTGTGTGTTGAAACATTGCAAATACCTTTATGATAATCAATCTGACTTTCAGCCGCCTTCGGGCGGCTGTGTGTTGAAACCCGCCAGCCGCCTCAATGCGCGGCTTAAGTATCTTCAGCCGCCTTCGGGCGGCTGTGTGTTGAAACAACCGGAATATCACACAAGTGAATCATGTCGCCAATCAGCCGCCTTCGGGCGGCTGTGTGTTGAAACACCGTAAACAGGGCTGCTAATGTGTGCAATAATGGTCAGCCGCCTTCGGGCGGCTGTGTGTTGAAACTGTTGTATCCATCATTAAAACTGACCATCTAAGTCAGCCGCCTTCGGGCGGCTGTGTGTTGAAACTCTTAAAAAATAGAAAGTTCCAAATTATGTACTATTCAGCCGCCTTCGGGCGGCTGTGTGTTGAAACTTGAGGTAATTCGTTTAAAAGAGAATCTGCCATTCAGCCGCCTTCGGGCGGCTGTGTGTTGAAACTGCGGTTTTATTAGGCACTCTAATTTATTTCAAGTCAGCCGCCTTCGGGCGGCTGTGTGTTGAAACGCTAAAAATCAACCGTTACCGGCTATTTATTTAGTCAGCCGCCTTCGGGCGGCTGTGTGTTGAAACTTTGTTTTTATCGGCAATCACCTTGTCTTTGGCTTGTCAGCCGCCTTCGGGCGGCTGTGTGTTGAAACGAGTTGCACGCGCACAATGGATATGGATGCGATCTCAGCCGCCTTCGGGCGGCTGTGTGTTGAAACGCCAGTGTCGCCAGCGGCCCGCCGCTAAAACCATGTCAGCCGCCTTCGGGCGGCTGTGTGTTGAAACCTGATATAGCAGGAGTAATATTCCAACGAGCAGTTCAGCCGCCTTCGGGCGGCTGTGTGTTGAAACCATATAATTATTGCACCAATTAGGCATAATAATACTCAGCCGCCTTCGGGCGGCTGTGTGTTGAAACACTTAACCTATAACTAGCTTCTACCAATACATTGTCAGCCGCCTTCGGGCGGCTGTGTGTTGAAACGCTTAACCAAAACCAACTATCCGCTGGCGACCATTCAGCCGCCTTCGGGCGGCTGTGTGTTGAAACTAGAATGTATAATATTGTTATTATGTGTGCTTGGTCAGCCGCCTTCGGGCGGCTGTGTGTTGAAACAGATAATTTCGACTTGTTCGGGGACGAGTTGGCAGCTCAGCCGCCTTCGGGCGGCTGTGTGTTGAAACCCTTAGACTGGGTGCGCCTTGAGCTACAACTGCGACTCAGCCGCCTTCGGGCGGCTGTGTGTTGAAACAAAACAAACACGGCCTTAATCCTTAAACAAAATAATCAGCCGCCTTCGGGCGGCTGTGTGTTGAAACATTGTCGCGGCGATTGAGGGTATAACGCGGCGCACTCAGCCGCCTTCGGGCGGCTGTGTGTTGAAACTTCAAGATACTATCTTAATAGGTGATTTCGGCGATCAGCCGCCTTCGGGCGGCTGTGTGTTGAAACATTTTAAGAATTTAAAAAAAGATGGTTCGATCGGTCAGCCGCCTTCGGGCGGCTGTGTGTTGAAACGTTTTGATTATAGTCAGCCGTCCCAAAATACCCAATCAGCCGCCTTCGGGCGGCTGTGTGTTGAAACGATATCCGGTAGTGGTAAAGTCGTTTTTGACCCGGTCAGCCGCCTTCGGGCGGCTGTGTGTTGAAACGCAAGATAATGGATGAACAAGACATGAGTGCGGCAGTCAGCCGCCTTCGGGCGGCTGTGTGTTGAAACAACTAAATCCAACCGAAGAGATTTATAATCAACATTCAGCCGCCTTCGGGCGGCTGTGTGTTGAAACGTATATACAGGTATACCCACCCTATTAAAGGGTGGTCAGCCGCCTTCGGGCGGCTGTGTGTTGAAACACTCACCTATGAAAACAGGCTGCATCAATGCCTTTCAGCCGCCTTCGGGCGGCTGTGTGTTGAAACAATGTGAATAAAATTGATTTGACAAATGACGATGCTCAGCCGCCTTCGGGCGGCTGTGTGTTGAAACTGTTACCCTGTCCAAGTTGTCCAACTGCCGAATTTCAGCCGCCTTCGGGCGGCTGTGTGTTGAAACTAGGGCAAGTGCGGTGTTTGAAGATATATTTGGGTTCAGCCGCCTTCGGGCGGCTGTGTGTTGAAACTGACCATCTCGTTTTTAAAAATATAAGACCTTATTCAGCCGCCTTCGGGCGGCTGTGTGTTGAAACCCGCTAGATTGGGTGCGCCTTGAGCTACAACTGCTCAGCCGCCTTCGGGCGGCTGTGTGTTGAAACGTGTTGTTAAGCCATTAGCAGCCAACCTATTGTCAGCCGCCTTCGGGCGGCTGTGTGTTGAAACCATCTTGCTTACCTTTCTTGCTTAGGGATTCTCTTCAGCCGCCTTCGGGCGGCTGTGTGTTGAAACATCGCCTGACACCATCATCAGGATAAATTGCCCCGTCAGCCGCCTTCGGGCGGCTGTGTGTTGAAACAAATTGACATAAACGAACTATCTGAAAACCAAGTCAGCCGCCTTCGGGCGGCTGTGTGTTGAAACGCGCAGCAAATGGCAGTACATGATTTCACCGTCTCAGCCGCCTTCGGGCGGCTGTGTGTTGAAACTGTAGCACCATTACGGCGTTCACGTTGCTGGCGTTCAGCCGCCTTCGGGCGGCTGTGTGTTGAAACAGCTTTAGTTAAGCCAACAGTGTTAATGCTTTTGTTCAGCCGCCTTCGGGCGGCTGTGTGTTGAAACTATACAAGATTGAATGTCAGAATAAATCTTAGCATTCAGCCGCCTTCGGGCGGCTGTGTGTTGAAACGCCTACAGTATCAAAACCTTACAAATCGCCGAACTCAGCCGCCTTCGGGCGGCTGTGTGTTGAAACATATCTTGGATAATCGGTTGTAATATTGTTGCCTGTCAGCCGCCTTCGGGCGGCTGTGTGTTGAAACTAGAGCTATGTTTGCTGGTGGATGCTATTATACGAATCAGCCGCCTTCGGGCGGCTGTGTGTTGAAACATTTTTACCCAAAGCTTGACTTATATCCGTCCTTTCAGCCGCCTTCGGGCGGCTGTGTATAGAAACTTAAATGATCTAGCAGCAAAATGAAACCTACTTGGAGTTAGCATCGTTACCCAAGCTTTTTTTGTGGCAGGGTGATCATTTTCTATTCAGTTTATTTTTGATTATTTTTAGTTTTTTCATTTGTGGTATCATTTGAATGATAACTTTCATAATGAAAGGATATGAGAATGAATAACGTAATAGGAACTATAATTTTAGGTGGCCTCGGAATCTTGGTTATTGCATATGTACTAATTTCTGGAGCAATAGCACAGAAAAAAAGAAACATACGTTAACCTTTTGTGAGAACCTGCACTATATGTGTAGGTTTTCCAAACAGTATCGATAATCCTAAAAACAATACCATTTTATTGAATAAGGATTACTTGTTCAGTTATCAGCCGCATTCGGATAGCTGTATATAATAAAAGCAATCCGGCCTACTTCTACTCATCTCACTCCTGTTCTTCCAAAGCCTGTTTTAAATAGCTATGCCGAAACTTAAAGCCTTGTTCCAATAGATTCTTAGGCATCACCTTTTGTCCATCAAGCAATAAAGTCGACATTTCACCCAATATCAGTTTTAGTATAAAGGCCGGTACGCCCATAAATGTGGGTCGATGCAAATAGCTGCCTAATGTTTTGGTAAACTCCTGATTGCTCACCGGATTTGGAGCGGTTAGGTTATATAGACTTACCATGCTGCCGGCTTCGGGTTTGTTTTGCGTCTGCTGCGTTTGTTTGGCCAAATGTTGTTCAATAATAAATCCTGTGGCGTTTACCCAATCCTCTTGGCTAATCCAGCTCATTATTTGTTTACCATTGCCTAGTTTACCGCCGAGCCCGAATTTAAACGGGGTTAGCAACCGGGCAAGCATACCGCCTTTGGGGTGTATCACCACGCCGGTGCGCAAGATAACCACTTCAATGCCTGAAGCGGTGGCAAGTTCGGCTTCTTTTTCCCATGCTTCGCATAAATCATGGGCGAAATCGCCGACAAAACCGCTATTCTCATCTAATGTTTTTTCACCTTGAACACCATACCATCCAATGGCAGAACCGCTCACGAGCAGCTTGGGCGGTGTTTGGGTACGCGCAATAAATGCTAAAACGGCTTGTGTGGGGCGGATTCGGCTGTCGAACAGGGCTTTTTTCCGTGCTGCGCTCCAACGCTTATCGGCAATGCCCGCTCCGGCAAGGTTGATAATCACATCAAAGGTTTCTTCGGTGGTTTTGAAGTCTTCATAAGTCATTAAATCGATATAATCGGGATGAAACTGCCCGCTATCTCGGGTTAACCATGTGATGCGGGTAGCAGAATTTTGATTATTGTCCGACAAGTTTTTTAACCGTCGGCTTAAAGACCGGCCTAAAAACCCCGAACCGCCTGTGATTAAGATATTCATCACCCATTCCTTTTAAAGAGATTAAACTTCTAACCGACTAAATATTTATTTTCAATATTTCAGCAGGCAAATCTTAACAATAAATATTGATTTTGAATATAGCAAACTATTATTTAATAATATTGTTTTCAGACGGCCTGATTTATTTAATGAATATAATGCCCTTTTCTATACAATAAAATCAATAAATCTATATTTGCACCCCGAAAATGCCGACATTATCGTGTATTCGCTAAAGCCAAACAAACGTGCGGATATGCAATCCGCCCCTATATAAGGCCGTCTGAAAATAAAGTTATCATGGATATTCGGATAATTCGCCCTTTATTTCATTATTCAAAATACTCTAAGCATAAAGAAACAGGCAGATGATTTCTTATCTGCCTGTTATTTTATTGACTTCGTCATTCAAGTTTTTAATTTTCCCGGGCTGCTTTCGGTGCGGCAGGTTCAGCCTCGCTCACCAACTCTTTCAACGGCATCGGTGTACCATACCGCACGCGCGGCCACACATAGCTCAAATAAGCCGGCACATCACGAAGTCCGCTGCCGAATCTATACGGCCTTACCGGATTCCAATTATTGCCATCATATTCGGCCATCACAAAACGGAAGGATAAAGAATTGCCCAAACCCATGCGCAAATCGCTAACTACCAACTGATTATCTTCTTGGTTCACACGAATCCAACCGTCGCTAAACCAATTTAAACGTTTAAAAAGCACTTCATCGCGTATAGGCTCTGCCAAATCCAACCCTTGCGGCAGCCGCACATATTCCGGCGGACGATTATCAAACCAACCGCTAACAGCCTCTATATAATTGCCGTCATCTGTTTGCGCCAACACCCTGAAAGTTAGGGTATTAAACGGCATCGGCGTTGCCATAATCCGTTGGACAGTCATTCCCTCGCTTTCCAAAAACGCTTTAACCCGTTGCTCATGATGATATTGCCCATAGCCGCCCCATACCAGATAAGCCGTACTCCAAGCCAGCGCCAATACCAACGCCCGATGCGTACTCGTTTTTATTCCGCGCCACAATACAGCAATAACCGCCAATAAAAGCGGCACGGTATAGACCGGATCGACAATAAAAACGGCCGACCATTGTTGCGGCGTAGGCATAAACGGCCATAATAATTGCGTGCCGTATGCCGTACAGGCATCTAACAAGGGATGAGTTATCAAACTTGCCGTTATCGTATAAAACAAGCGCGACGAACTATACGGCGAATCGGGCCAACGTTTTTTAATTATCCAAGTCATCACGGCGGCAAGCAGTACCAATACCATTAAACTATGGGAAAAACTACGATGATAAGTCATGGAAGAAATCGGATCATCGTAATGGATAAACACATCCAAATCAGGTAGCGTACCAAGCAATGCGCCATAAAAAATCGCCTTACGCCCCTGATACTTGCCCAAGCCAGCCCCCTGCACCGCCGCCCCCAATACGGCCTGAGTTAAAGAGTCCATATTCAATTATTCTCCGGTTGTAACATTCAACTATTTTATAACTTAATCAAGCCATATTGTTATAGATTATCTATAGTTTATAGCTCTAAATGGCTTTATCAAACCCAATGTTTAACATAAAATCAAACAAGTTTATAACATATAAACAAAAAATCCCGAAAGTCATAAAATGATGACTCGCTAATATATAGCGCCCATTAAAATACGTTGAGATTAGCGGCCACAAAAACGCTTTAATAATGAAGATATTATGAATATAGGTATAACCCAAACGGCTGTGTTATACTTTTTTCAGACCCTTAACGCTACTTTAGCGAATTAAAGCTTTCAAGGCTTTGATTGGTGCAAGTTTCACAAGGGGCTTCAGCCGCCTTTGCGCGGCTGCGTGTTGAAACAAAAATTACGGGCGCGTGGGCATTAGCGGGGTCAATCAGCCGCCTTTGCGCGGCTGCGTGTTGAAACGCCCTGACTATATCCTCTTACAATGAAACTAAAGTCAGCCGCCTTTGCGCGGCTGCGTGTTGAAACGCAATTTCAGCAGATGCAGTAGTGCCAATATCGGCTCAGCCGCCTTTGCGCGGCTGCGTGTTGAAACTTCTGCTGCTCTTCCCGTCGCGTCAAATCTTCGTTCAGCCGCCTTTGCGCGGCTGCGTGTTGAAACCGTCCACTCACTTACAGGCTTAAGCGTACCATCATCAGCCGCCTTTGCGCGGCTGCGTGTTGAAACATCATCAAGCCACTCCACACGGTCTACCTTATACTCAGCCGCCTTTGCGCGGCTGCGTGTTGAAACTTTATGTCAATCCAAAAACAAAAGTTTTAAAAATTCAGCCGCCTTTGCGCGGCTGCGTGTTGAAACCAACGCTCAAATGTTTATGGCTCGCTGCACTCTATCAGCCGCCTTTGCGCGGCTGCGTGTTGAAACAACTAGCCCTGCCATTTGCTCGCGCATTGTTCCAATCAGCCGCCTTTGCGCGGCTGCGTGTTGAAACGACTTGTTCGGTGGAGAGTTAGAGGCTGCCGTTGTCAGCCGCCTTTGCGCGGCTGCGTGTTGAAACACTGCCGATTTCAATCACTTCTGCGGCTTGTCCACTCAGCCGCCTTTGCGCGGCTGCGTGTTGAAACCGAAAAGTTGGCCGAAGTGGAAAAAAGAGCTTGCTCAGCCGCCTTTGCGCGGCTGCGTGTTGAAACCGAGTGCATATTGCCTGTCCTGTTTGTGGTAGTGGTCAGCCGCCTTTGCGCGGCTGTGTGTTGAAACTTAAAGAAATTGTCCATAGTCATGTATCTGAATTTTCTTCAGACGGCTATGTAACAAAATCTAATGAATTTACCTTTACAACTACTAGACACAAAAAAGACAGAAACGGAAATTACATAGAAACAACCGATAGCAATTGCTAGACAAAAGAAATAAACAGATTGTACTTTCAACCGCTACCTATGCTATATTCAAAAATATTTAACCGCATCAAACGTATTACAGCGAATTAGCCAATAAGGAAGCAAAAGAATGGATTGGGGTATTATTTTATATAAATGTATTATTTGGCTGTTGTTCGTCGCCGTGTTTTTCGCAGGGCTTTACGCCCTGATTGCTATTCCAATGTTAATAATTACTACAGTTTTAGGTCTATTTTGGAGCATCTTGCGGTTATTACTGCCATTCTTACCAAAGTTCTCAGACATGATGAAAGAAAACTCAACAAGCCGCAGCAAAAAAAGCAGCATTTGGGATTATGGTAAGACGGAAGCTGAAAAACATAGCGAACTAATTGAACATATCCGCATACAACAAATAAACCAAGATAGAAACAGACGGTAACCACACTCTACCTAATTCTTAAAAGCTCATACTCAACTTTCAATAAAACCATCAACGGTTTTATGCTCATGGACATACTTAAGCATCTCATCAATTACTTGTTTGGTGGATACCCGTCCAACCAATATTGCCTCATCAACTTTTCTGTTTTGCTCGGTTCTTTCAAATCCCTCAAGGGCAAAAATGCCATCAGTTTACTGTATGACTAATTGTATTTCTCTTCTTTCATCTTCGGCCATCATCTCTATCTGCTGTTGCCATTCTTCCAGTAGTGTGGCCGTCTGAAAACAATGGAAACTATTCATGCCTATACACCTCTGAATAAGCACCAGCTAAAATAGCTCAAATGATTTTAAGTGAAATTAATTTATCATGAAACCAGTTAAAAAATTTAACCGCATAGAATATGCTATTAATATAAAAAATATATTCTTTGTCTTTGCATTATTTGGGTTTGGGTATGCACAGGCAAACGGCATAGATGGTACATATCAGCGCATCGGCCAGACCCATTTTGAGGCACAACATGGTATGAGTTCGGCTTTGGTTATTACCAACAAAGGTAAAATAGTGCGCCTAAAAAATGCTTGGGGGGATACACCGCTAAAGCTAACCCGTAAAAATGGCAAAAACATTATCCAACAAAATGGTTTTGATCTATACCAATTGGACGTTACAGGTAAAACAGCGACTTTAACCGACATTGATAATATTGATCAGGTATATCGGTTTGAAAGAGAAAGGCGTTAAGTAAGCATGAGAACATTAACCTTGGCTTTAATATTATTGGTTAGCGGATTTAGCGTGGCTGCATCGAACGATAAAACAAATGCTATTGTCCAAAATTTTGCTCATACCAAAGGGCTTCAATATGTTCCGGCATTATCTCGACAGGGAAACGAAACGGTTTTGAATTATCAACCAGCCGGCAAATGTTCAGGCGCGTCTTGTTCGGGGCTATTGGTAACTTATAAGCGTGTTACAGAACAATCCGAATGTATTGATACAGTAGGATTGTTTGGTGATTTGCCTCTATCAGTCAATAATCGGCCTGCCTTATTTACAATGCCTAGCGTATCCGACAACTCAAGCCAGATGCGTGATTATCTAACTGTTTTGGATGGGAATATTTGTTATTCGCTTACTTACGGCAAAAAAGGAAACGGCTTTAATGATATGGTGGCTCTGGCTAAAAAACTTTTAAGGGGTAAATAATCAGAACCTCAAAAGCCATGAGATGCCTCATGCACTCTCAGCCGCCTACGTCAAATGCTGCTTATTCACATGTTTATCACGAATACAACTTTTACATCAGCATCAGAATCATATTTACTCGACTACATTGAATATAACCATTATTTATAATGTATCTAATTCGGGCAGATAAACATCAAAGCGGGTACTTTTGCCGGTGTATTGATAAGCGGGGGATTCGCCGTTGAGAAACTGCCCTAAACGGGGGCGTTTGACCACAATCCGCTTTTTCGCGGTTTTTCTTGCGGCGGCAAGCAGGCCGGCTTCGTTTTGCGGCGTATCAATCAAATCATGAAAATAAGCCATTTCTTTTTTTACGGCGGCAGACTTTTGCCGTTCGGGGTACATGGGGTCGAGATAAACCACATCGGGGCGGCCGTGTTCGGCGGCCAATTGCGGCAGCAGCATACCGGTATCGCCGAAATATAAATGAATGCGCGCGGCAATGGCGGCAATTTCCCCATCTGATTCTGCGGCTCGCCTCAGGCCGTCTGAAAGCAGGCAGGCGACAGCGGGATTTTGCTCAATCACTTTTATTTCCAAACCGAGTGATGCCAATACGAAAGCATCCCGCCCTAGCCCGCCGGTGCCATCCCATACGGTGGGTCGGGTAGTGTGGTTCACGGCTTTGGCGATTAATTCGCCGCCGCCTTTGGTACGCCGGTATTGCGCCGCACCGCCTACGAAATCAACACGCACCCGGCCTTTTTCGCCGACACGGCAAAGGGAAAGGCCGTCTGAATCGGCTTGCAAATAGCTGCCTTGTTCGGGCGGCTCGGTGGATTCGGCCATGCCGAAACGGCGGATAATATCGCGGACGGGTTGTTCGGCGGATTCGGTAAGATAAACTATGGTCATGTTTTCAGACGGCCTCATCAATACGATAAGAATCGTTAAAGGGCAAAAGTGTTTGAATGATAAAAATATTATATGCAATTAGACAGCTATTTAAAAAAGGCCGTCTGAAAGATAAAGTTTCAGACGGCCTTTTCCATTAAACCGACACCTCATACCTAATAGGCTCATATCAGTAGATAGGCCGTCTGAAACCTTACGGCCTACGCCCTATCGGATTAATGAATATCCAAGCGTTCCATGCGATAGCGCATAGAACGGAAACTGATACCGAGCAGTTTGGCGGCCTGCGTGCGGTTATAGCGGGTTTGTTTTAAAGCCTGTTCAATGATTTCGCGCTCGATTTTATCCAGATAATCCTGAATCTGCATTTGCCCGGGCACAAATTCGGGCAACAAGCCGCCGGGACTTAATCCGACCGGCGGAGCTTCGATAATTTCATCGAAAGCATCTTTTTTCTCACGCTCGGCCGTTTGGCTGGGAAACAAACCGGTGTTGATTTGCAGGTCGTCTAACTGGATAACCTGCCCTACCGTAAGGGCGACGGCGCGTTCGAGAATGTTTTCCAATTCGCGGAAATTGCCGGGATAACTGTAATGCAATAAGGCTTCTTGCGCTTTGGGGCTGAGTTTGTAGCTTTCGCTGCTGGTGCGGTGTTTATAAAGCAGATGCACAATCAGCCCGCCCAAATCTTCGCGCATTTCACGCAAAGGCGGCATATTTAAAGACACTACATTCAGGCGGTAGTATAAATCCTGACGGAATGCACCGCTTTCCACCAAAGCTTCCAAATTTTTATGGGTGGCGCAAACAATGCGGACATCCACATAAGTTTCGCGCGCATCACCGATACGGCGCACGGCTTTTTCCTGAATGGCGCGCAATAGTTTTACCTGCATGGATAATGGCAAATCGGCCACTTCGTCGAGAAACAGCGTACCGCCGTCGGCATGTTGGAAAAAGCCCGAACGGTCGGTATCGGCGCCGGTAAAGCTGCCTTTTTTATAACCAAAAAATTCGCTTTCCATCAGGTTTTCGGGAATCGCACCGCAGTTAACAGCGATAAAGGGTTTGTCGGCACGTTCGGAAAGCTCGTGAATAGTCCGTGCTGCCTGCTCTTTACCCGTACCCGATTCGCCTGAAATATAAACCGGCACATTGCTTTGCGCCAAACGGCGGATAAGATGGCGCACTTCTACCATTTGCGGCGAAATGCCCAACAAGCGCGGCATATCGTTCTCGCCGCCGATATCGTCGTGTTCGGGCAATAATCGTGCCGTGAGTTCGCCACTGGAAAAACGGTCTTTCAAAGAACGCAGGCTTTCGGGAATACCGGCCGAACGGTTGAGCGGGGAGCCGCTTTTCGGCGCCTGTGTCGGCTGTTTGACAGGATAAGATATAGAAGCGGCGCGAAACGGCATAGCCGGTTTCGGCGGTGGAGGGGCAGGCTCGGCTTTCGGGGGCGGCGGTGTTTCTGTTTTGGCGGCTGCCGCAGGTTCAGACGGCTCGTTAATCTTTACCGCCGACTTTACCAAAGAACGCAGTTGCGACAGAGTAATCGGCTTTTGCAGATAGTCGAACGCACCGGCACGCAAAGCTTCTACCGCCTGATCGGCATTGCCGAAAGCGGTAATCACGGCAACGGGGGTATCCAGTGCCAATTCGTCGATATATTGCACCACCTCCAAGCCGGAGCCGTCGGGCATGCGCATATCGGTTAACACCAACGAATAATCGTTGTTGTCGAGTTTGTCTTTGGCATCGTCAACACCGACCGCCGTCTCTACCCGCAACCCCATTTTCATCAGGGTCATTTCCATCAAATCGCGGATATCGGCTTCATCATCGACCACCAATACGGGGTCTTGCAAGTTATTACTCATCGCTTTCCCTCGGTAAAATCAATTCGAACCCGTTCATCTCGGGATGATAGTGTAACTGACCTAAATTGGCATGGGCAAGCTCGCGGGCGACATACAGCCCCAATCCTGTGCCTTGTTTATCGGTGGTGAAAAACGGCTCGAATAAATGATTGCGTACTTCGGGCGGCACGCCGGTACCATTATCGGCCACCACTATCGAAATATGGATGCGGCCGCTGGGCTTGATTAATACGGTAATCGCGTGTTGGTCTTTACGGCTGTGGCGCCATGCGTTGTTACACAAATTCCACATAATCTGCTGCAAATGCATGGCATCGACCAATACGCTCAGGTTGTTGCCGTCCATATTCATACGCAGGCAGCCGATGGCATCGGGATTGCTTAAGGTAAATTCCTGTTTGAATGCCAACCAAAATTTCATCAGGTTAACCGGCTGGCGGCTGACGCTGTCGCGGCGGTTAATCAGGGAAACATCTTCCAGCATTTTATCAATGCGCTGAATATTGGCATCGATAATATGGTGCAACTTGGCCTTGCTCGGATCATTTTCATCTTCATCGTTCAACAAATCGCTGGCATGGCGGATGGCCGACATCGGATTGCGGATTTCATGGGCAAGGTTGGCGGTGAGCTGCCCCAATGAAGCCAACTTGGTCGCCAATGCTTCGGCGGCTACTTCACGCAACGAGCGTACAAACAGCATCAACAGCTCGGTTTTTTCCTGAATCAACGGCACGGCACGCACATGCATGGAGTGCTGGAAAATATGGATATCGGTTTCAAAGTTTTTATCGGGATGATAACGCCAACGGGTGACCAGCTCATTAAACACGGTTTCCTGTTTATCCACTTCCAAATTCGGAAAATATGTTTTGGCCTGCCGGTTAAACAGCCATACGCGTTGCGAGGCGTCAATCACAATCACCGCTTCCTGAACACGGTTTAGCACCAATTTGTTCAAGCCGCTAACACGGCGGTAGGCTAGCTGGTGCCGGGTAGTGGATTCGGTAGCCGCTTGCAGATAAGAGGCGGAAAAAGCCGTTAGCGCCGCCACCAAAAAACAGGCGCCGGTTAGCAATGAAGCGGTAATCGTGGCGTGGCTGTCCCATTCAAAAGGATTGAAGCGGATTTGGCCGGCAAAAAACATATTCAACACAATCAGCATGGTTGCATAACCGGCATACAACATGGGATAGCGGCCATGACTCAGCAGGCAGGAAGTGGCAATAAAAGGCAATACCAAAATACCGAAGCCAGACCCTATGCCGCCGGAAATATAAGCCAATATCATAATCATACTGATATCGCTGACCGCGCCGGCATTGGGCAAATCGGACGATTGCAACTGCCATTCCGGTTTAAACAGGCTGAATAAGATTAACACCGAATAAACCGCCACCCAGCTGTAAAACTCCAGCGGGGAAAACATATTCTTTTGCGTTTCGCCATCGGTATAGACACCCGAAAGGTGAAACACCAGCAACGACAATACGATGGCTATCCGGGCGATATTAATCAAGCCCGGAATCCGCTCGTTCAGCGCTTCCCAATCCTGTTTGACAAATAATCTGTTTACATTCATGCCACGTCGTTCTATAGCTTTATTATTGTATATGGTTTATCAATGGCCGGCCTTCCGGTTTCCTTATGCTTACCACCGCATTCATTTAGCATGCGGTAATCTCTTTCAATATAATTGCTTTAGTAAAATTGAATATTCTGTGATTATACCTAATCTGCGCCGTATAGGGCTTTCAGACGGCCTGAAATATCCAATAGTTTGCCTTTTCTACCCCGTTTGTTGCTTATATCCTGCATTCTGAGGCGTTCTTTATGCTCCGCCCCGCGTTTACCGACACTTTCCGCAATAAATTCGGGCGAAGTGCTGACGGTAAGATGCTCGAGGCGGGCGCCGTCTGAAAGGCTGATCATTTGCAGGCCGCGCCCTTTTTCGCGGACTTCCAATTCGCCAATCGAAAACGCCAGCAAACGGTGGTCATCGCTTGCCAACAATACTTTGCAGTCGGGATTAATCAGAGATACCGAATACACCGGCACTGGCGGTAGGGTTTTTTCACCCGCTTTTAAGGTCATCACGTTTTTACCGGCTTTGATACGGCTGTTCATATCGCCCAGTTTGGCAATAAAGCCATAGCCGCCACTGTTGCCCAATAGATAATGCTGATCAGGCAGGCCGGTCATCATCGCGGTGACTTCGGCGCCGTTTTGCAATTCGATGAGCGACGACACCGGAACGCCGTCGCCGCGCCCGCCGGGAATTTCGGCCGCATCCAGCGTATAGGTGCGCCCGTGCGAATCGAGTATCACCACCGGCCACACGGTGCGCCCTTCCAATACCTGCTTCAGGCCGTCGCCCTCTTTAAACGTGGTTTGGCTTAAATCGAGATGATGGCCGGCGCGGCTGCGTATCCAACCTTTTTCGGAAAGAATCAGGGTAACCGGTTCGTCGGCGGTGGTTTGGGTGAGTGTGGCCCGTTCGGCGGCTTCGACCAAAGTACGGCGCTCATCGCCATACTGCTTCATATCGGCCTGCATTTCTTTAATGATGAGTTTTTTCTTTTCATTCTCATCACCCAATAAAACTTTCAGACGGCCTTCTTCTTCTTTTAAATCGTTTAATTCTTTTTCAAGCTTGAAGCCTTCCAATCTGGCCAACTGGCGCAGGCGGATTTCCAAAATATCTTCCGCCTGAATATCGGTTAACCCGAATGCCGCCATCAAATCGCTTTTCGGTTCGTCCGACTCGCGAATCACTTTAATCACTTCGTCGATATGCAAAAAGGCAATCATGCGGCCTTCGAGAATATGGATACGCTTCTCGACTTGGCTTAAACGGTATTGCAGGCGGCGGGTAACGGTTTCGGTGCGGAACGACAACCATTCCTGCAAAATGGTTTTCAGGTTTTTTTGTGCCGGACGGTTATCCGTGCCCATCATCACCAGATTCATCGACACATTACCCTCTAACGAGGTTTGCGCCATTAGGGTGTTGATAAAATTTTCGGTGTCGATACGGCTGGATTTCGGCTCGAACACCAAGCGCACGGGCGATTCGCCGTCGCTTTCATCGCGTACTTTTTCCAGCAGCGACAACATTAACGCTTTGGTGTTTTGCTGGTCTTGCGTGAGGTTTTTTTTGCCTGTTTTCGGTTTGGGGTTGGTTTGGTCTTCGATTTCGGCCAAGATTTTTTGGGCGCTGGTGTTCGGCGGCAATTCGGTCACAATCACCCGCCATTGGCCGCGTGCCAGCTTTTCAACTTCATAACGCGCCCGCACGCGCACACTGCCTTTTCCGGTTTCGTAAATATGCTGTAAATCTTCGGCGGAAGTAATAATCTGACCGCCGCCGGCAAAATCGGGGGCGGGAATATACTGCATCAAATCGGCAGTGGTGAGGCTTGGTTTTTTTAACAAGGCAATAGCGGCCTGCGTAACTTCGCTCAGATTATGAGAAGGAATTTCGGTTGCCAAACCCACGGCAATGCCCGATGCGCCGTTCAGCAGCACCATCGGCAGACGGGCGGGCAGGTGTACCGGCTCTTCAAAAGCACCGTCGTAGTTCGGCACGAAATCCACCGTGCCCATATGGATTTCGGAAAGCAGCAAATCGGCAATCGGTGTGAGCCGCGCTTCGGTATAGCGCATAGCCGCCGCGCCGTCGCCGTCGCGCGAGCCGAAGTTGCCGATACCGTCGATTAAGGGATAGCGCAGGGTAAAATCTTGTGCCATCCGCACCATCGCATCATAAGCGGACGCATCGCCGTGGGGGTGGTATTTACCGAGAATCTCACCCACCACCCGCGCAGACTTAACAGGCTTGGCGCCATGCACCAAGCCCATATCGCGCATAGCATAGAGAATCCGCCGCTGCACCGGCTTCTGGCCGTCTGAAACTTCGGGCAGTGCACGGCCTTTCACCACGCTCATCGCATATTCAAGATAAGCACGCTCGGCATATTGGCCGAGCAGCAGATAATCGTCGCCCACAACGGGCAAGGCAGGTTTTTCATCCATATCGCTGTATAAATACTTTATTTAAATATATTAAAGTCGTGTATTGTAAAACAAATTAACCTTATCCGCTTGCGGTATGGCCCGAACGGTTAGCAATTTTTATTAATCCGCATAAAAACCAAACGAAAATTTGTGTTGCCGCAATATTTTTGAACTATCTGCCCAAAGCAAAATCGAAATCAGATATGTTATGGCGAATAAAGCCCTGTATAAAAACAAACACTCAAACCACATTACCACACACCACCTTAATCACAGATCACGCAGGAAAAACTCATGACACGCATCCCCTATTTCACCCATTGCCTCAACGCCAACCAACAAAACCGGCTGCAAAGCCTGCTAACCGATTATTTCGATGCCGATTCATGGCAGATATTATGGCTGAACGGTTTGAACTTAGGCCGTCTGAACAGACAATGGCGCACACGCATCATACAAGACTGGCCGGGGCCGATAGAAATCAAGCCGCAGGGTATCCACCTGCACACCGCCAACTGGCATGAGATGGGCGAAGCCCTGCAAACCATGGCACAAAACTGGCGGCGGCAAGGCTGTTTGCGCGGCTGGCGTGATGAAAAATTCGATGTTCACAATGCCAACGGCGAACCCTTATTCGAGCTGGAGCGTTCCGCTTTCCGCCCGTTGGGTTTGTTAAGCCATGCCGTCCACATCAACGGGTTAACGCAAGACAACGGCGAATGGGTATTTTGGATAGGCCGCCGCGCAGCCCATAAAGCGGTTGATCCCAATAAACTCGACAATATTGTCGGCGGCGGCATTGCCAGCGGCGAAAGCATTCAAGAAGCGATGTTGCGTGAGGCGGAAGAAGAAGCCGGATTGAGCAGAAACTTACTCGAATCATTGTGCTGCCAAAGTGTACGCCACAGCCGCCGCCCCGTATCACGCGGCCTACACAACGAATTTCTACATATTTTCGATGCCGTACTACCGCCCGACACGCAACCGGAAAACCAAGACGGCGAAGTGGCCGGATTCACCAAGATGACCGTTCCCGAATTAACCGATGCCATGTGCAGCGGCTTATTGATGAACGATGCCATGCTGGTCACGTTAGATGCCTTCGCCCGTTACGGCTTATTAGACAAAAACCACAAACTGTTCCAACGTTTGGCCGAGACTACCGTACCCCCGGTTGCTGCCCGCAAGCCGGCCTATGCGCAAACGGTTGCGATGGGGAAATAATTGGGTTATATAATCCGGCGTGTTTAACCACCCAAACCCGCCATGACCTATACAGGACGCTTCGCCCCCAGCCCGACCGGCCTACTCCATATCGGCTCGCTACTGACCGCACTGGCTTCCTATGCCGATGCCAAAGCACACGGCGGCCGCTGGCTGGTGCGCATGGAAGACCTCGACCCGCCGCGCGAAATGGCCGGCGCGGCAGACGATATTCTGCGCACTCTCGAAGCATTCGGCTTTCGATGGGACGGCGAAGTGGTTTACCAAAGCCGCCGCCACCCGCTTTATCAGGCCGCATTAGGCCGTCTGAAAGAACAAGGGCTGGTATATCCGTGTTATTGCAGCCGCAAAGACTGGCAGGCTCGTGCCCATATCGGCATCGACGGCCCTATATACGACGGCCAATGCGGCCGCCCCGACTACAGGCCGTCTGAAAGCGACCTGCGCAAAACCCCCGCATGGCGGCTGCGCGCACAAGACGAAATCATCGGCTTCGACGACCGCATTGTCGGCCATTACGCCCACAACCCCGCCCGCGATATCGGCGATTTTGTTTTATTGCGGGCAGACGGCTTTTGGGCTTACCAACTGGCCGTTGTGGCAGACGATGCCGATCAGGGCATCACCCATATTGTGCGCGGGCAAGATTTGCTGGTATCGACCCCCCGCCAAATCGGCTTGCAGCGCTACCTCGGCATGCCGACCCCGCATTATACCCACCTGCCCTTACTGCTCAACAAACAGCATCAAAAATGGTCGAAACAAACACTCGCCCCCGCGCTTGACCTCAAACAGCGCGAACAACTATTGCGCCAAGTCATGGCCTATCTCAACCTACCACCCGCACCCGAAACCGACAGGCCGTCTGAATTATTAGACTGGGCAGTGCAACATTGGCAAATAGACAATGTGCCGAAAACAGGCATTTGCACCGAGTAAACCCCAAATATCCATTCAAAAACCCGTAGGGGCGGATTGCATATCCGCCCGCTGCTTACACAACCCCAACCCGTGTACACCCATCCCGATATCACCGAAATCAACGCGGTTTTTTCCCCAAACATAATCGAACCGCCGACACGGGCGGATATATAATCCGCCCCTACATGAACGGCATACCAAACAAGATTTAAATGTAATTTAAAACAATATTTTGTATAAAAACAGCAAAAAATACAGCAGTTCCGAATCCGATACAAAACCGTAGGGGCATTTAACCATTTCAAAACCAAAGGCCGTCTGAAACACTTTTCAGACGGCCTTTTATCATTAAAAATCAACGGTTACTTATGCTGCGCCAGCAACCAATCGCGAATGCTGTCAATCGTATAGGCAATCCGCCATGTATTGCGCTGATTGGCGCGGCTGCTTTCCGTTTTTCCGGACGGCACCACCGTGCCTTTTTGCAAAACGGTATAGTAAACATCGGCCTGCTGGTTGCGCATGGCTTCGGATGCGCGGTCGAATTCTTCCGGCGAAGCCAGACCGCTCCACATATCGCGCACCACTCTGGCGCCTTGTTTTGCCCATGCATCGGTTGCTTTATTCATGCCCGCAAACGCTTTTTCATCGCCTTCGGCCGCCACAATCCACATTTTGCCCTGAACCGGCGGCACAACTTGGGTGCCGTTCCACGGGGCGGCGACAATATACGAAGCGGCGAATAAGTCGGGATAGCCGGCATTCATCATAATGGCCATATCGCCGCCTTCGCCCTGTCCGGTCACATAAATGCGGGTGGGGTCGACGTTATATTGGGCTTGCAGCGACTGAATCAGGCGGATAACGGCATCGGCTTCACTCTTGCCCGCATACGGCTGCGCGGCGGAATAATCGAATTGCGGCGCCAACACCAAAACTTCCTGCTTGGCTTGCGATTCGGGCGATGCCCACACCACCGCACCCAAGCCCTGTTGCAGGGTATTTTGCACATCCGCACCGCTCACGGCGGCATCATGCAGGAACAACACCAGCGGATATTGTTTGTCGACACGGTAATCTTCGGGCACAAACAGATTGTATGCAACCGCCGTACCGGTTTGCGGATCGGTAAATTCCGCCTGTTTGAAGCCGTCCACCACCAAGTTTACCGTTTGCGTACTCTGCCGCTCTATGCTGCTGGGGGCAATAACTTGGCCGGAAACATCGCTGATATCGCCGGTTTGGGTCACTTTCAATTCGGGGCGGCGGCGGATAATATCGCGGCCGTCTACGCCGAATGCTACGGCGTCTTCATCGTTATCGGAAAGCTCGACAACCACATAATTACCGTCTTTGCCCTGTCCGTCTTTCGCAGGCCGGTCGTTGCTATACACTTGGGTAATGGTGCGGCGGTTAACGGCAAAATCTTCCGGGCTTAACGAATCATTGAGTACCGGCGCATCATAATGAAGCACTGCGGCGGTGATTTTTTGGCCGTCGCCCGACACTTCGGTAACGGCAGTGATGCTGTCTACCGGATCGGCTATGGTGTTGTCTACCTGATTCTGCGCGGGAAAAAGTGTTTGGCAGCCGGATAGGGCCACAGCACATCCTAGGGCGGTTAAAGCAGTGGTGATTTTTTTCATATAACAGGCTTTCGAAATTCAGGCAGGTTATCCCTGAAAACAATCGTTGTTCGGCAACCGTTTCTGTTTCGCTATCCCGAAACGGCCTCGTATCCATACGGCCGACTCTTCAGACAGACAACCCGTCTGCCGCTATCGGCCGGTCGGCATTACTATACCCAACGGCCAAAGACTTGTGTCTGCCAACATACGGAACGGCTGATTTATGGTATAAGCGTTGATTTATACCGACAGGCGGCAGCTAGAAAATTGAGAAAATCATATCAGGCCGTCTGAAAAGGCAATAAAAAACCGCCCGCAATCATACGGACGGCGTATTCGATATTTAATAAATTTACACTACAATCGCACCCAGCGAATCGGTTGTTTTAAAGGCAGCGAATATGCCTTCGATAACACCGACAACCGTCGGAATAAAAGTCCAACTAAACAGCAAATACAAAATGCCCATCCACACGCGGCCGGCACAAAATTTATGTATGCCCAAACCGCCGAACAGCAGAGCCATTGCCACATATAAGGCTTTATTACAGGTGTGGGGATACATAGCGGCATAAGAAACAGGAACATTCATTTACGTTTTCCTTTTTATCATCAAATATGAGTTACAAATACGGGCTATAAATGGTAGATAGTTACACCAATTAAAAGACGGGTTTCGTAAAGATACGCAAATATACACTGCTTTTCAAGTATTCAACCCTTTCAGACGGCCTCAAGCTATGAAAACCCATACCCTGCTATGAACAAGCCGTTCTGTTAAAATAACGGCACACATCACACAGAGACACATCATGAATATTCAAAACATCCAAACCGCACTCGAGCAGTTGCCCATACCGCAAAGTACGCGCACACTCGGTGGCGAAAAAGCCATCGTTTTATTAGAAGAACGTTCAGACGGCCTCTATATCAAACTGCAATTCGGCTTCCCCGTTAACCATATCCGCCAAGCCTTAGCCGAACAGATTCAGACGGCCTTAAACCCGCTCACAAACGGCGCCCCCCTGCATATCGATATCGGCCTATCCGTTGCCACCCATAAAGTGCAGCCGGGTGTAAACACCATTAAAGGCGTGAAAAACATTATTGCCATTGCATCAGGCAAAGGCGGCGTAGGCAAATCCACCACCACCGCCAACCTTGCCGTGGCGATGGCCAATATGGGCGCGCGCGTCGGCGTGTTGGATGCAGACCTCTACGGCCCCAGCCAACCGACCATGCTCGGCGTTGCCCAAAGCAAGCCCGAACAGAAAGACAAAAAACTGATTCCAATTGTTGCCGAAGGCGGCATACAGGTGATGTCTATCGGCTTTTTGGTCGATACCGAACAGGCTGTTGTCTGGCGCGGCCCGATGTTGAGCCAGGCCTTACAACAATTATTGTTTCAAAGCCAATGGGATGACGTCGATTATCTCTTTATCGACCTGCCGCCCGGCACCGGCGATATTCAACTGACGCTGTCGCAAAAAGTACCCGTTACCGGCTCGGTCGTGGTGACCACACCGCAAGATATCGCCTTAATCGATGCCCGCAAAGCCGTGGATATGTTTCAAAAAGTGAATATCCCGATTTTCGGCGTTTTGGAAAATATGTCGGTGCATATTTGCAGCCAATGCGGCCATGCCGAAGCCATATTCGGCAGCGACGGCGGTAAAAATCTGGCCGAAAAACTCGGCGTACCCCTACTCGGCCAACTGCCTCTAAGCCTGCCCGTACGCGAAGCGATGGATAGCGGCTCGGCCGTGCAAATGCAGGCCGCGCAACCGGCCGTTGCCGAAATCTATACGCAGGCGGCATGGCAGATTGCCCAAGCCATTGCCGATAAAGGCAGGGATTTCAGCGGCCGCTTCCCCAAAATCGTGGTCGAATAAGCTTGCCATAACGCTATATTGAATCAGGCCGTCTGAAATAATCTTTCAGACGGCCTGATTTTTAAAAAATTTACCCACAATAAACCGTAGGGGCGGATTGCATATCCGCCCGCTGTTTGCACTACCCGACCATGTACCCACACCGACATTGCCGAAACCGATACGGTTTTTTTACCACCAAACATTATCGAACCGCCGACACGGGCGGATATATAATCCGCCCCTACATAAACGATATTCCAAATAAAAGGCATTATGACCATCAGGCCGTCTGAAAGATTATTTCAGACGGCCTGATGTTTAAAATGATTAAAATAGGCTATTTGTCTAATCCGAATAGCTTTTCTGCTATCATATATTCACCTAAACCATAAAAACTTGTAATTTTCCAACACTATAAAATTTTTCAGGTTAAAATCACAAACAATACACAAACCCATCCCCATCATAAGGATACTTCGCTATGAATACCGCCAACCGCAATCTCACCCGCATCCGCCACAATACCAAAATCGTGGCCACCCTCGGCCCGGCCAGTAACAATGTGGCTTTACTGGAAGACATGATACGCGTTGGCGGCTTAAATATTGTCCGCTTTAATTTCAGCCACGGCAGCACCGAATTTCATCAGGAAAACGCCCGCATCGTTCGGGAAGCCTCACAACAAGCCGGACGCGAAGTCGCCATTATGGCCGATTTGCAAGGGCCTAAAATCCGGGTCGGCAAACTGGCAGACGGCGGTATCCAACTGGAAGCGGGTGAAAAACTGCTGTTAGACGCCGCGCTGGAAGGCGAAGGCAACCGCGAACGGGTCGGCCTTGATTACCCCGACCTGCCCCAAGACGTTGCCGTCGGCGACACCTTGCTATTAGATGACGGCCTGCTCACTTTGGTTATCGACAGCATAAACGGCAGCGAAATCCACACCACCGTAAAAAACAGCCATTTCCTCAAAAGCAATAAAGGCATCAACAAACGCGGCGGCGGCCTTTCTGCCGGCGCATTAACCGACAAAGATTTTCAGGATTTAAAAACCGCCATCGGCATCGGTTGCGATTATGTGGCCGTCAGCTTTGTGAAATCGGCCGAAGATTTACACACCGCCCGCGCCTTAATCGAGCAGGAAATGCAGGGCAGCAATGCCGTGCGCCCGGGCTTGGTTGCCAAAATCGAACGGGCGGAAGCGATTGCCAACTTAGATGAAATCATTAAAGCGGCCGACGGCATTATGGTGGCGCGCGGCGACTTGGCGGTCGAAGTCGGCAATGCCGCCGTGCCCGCTCTGCAAAAACGTATGATCCGCCGCGCCCGCGAGCTGCGCCGTTTCAGCATCACCGCCACCCAAATGATGGAAAGCATGATTAACAACCCCGTACCGACCCGCGCCGAAGTCAGCGACGTGGCCAATGCGGTGTTAGACGGTACCGATGCGGTGATGTGTTCGGCGGAAACCGCCATCGGTTCTTATCCTTTTGAAACCGTACGCCAAATGGCGGTTATCTGCGCGGCGGCGGAAGCCGAACAAGATTCGCTCAACGGCGTGGAAGAAGAATACAGCGACGAACCCGTCAGCACCTATCTGGCTATTGCCGACGGTGCGGTTCACGTTGCCCGTGCGGTTAACGCCCAAGCCATTGTCGCCCTCACCGAAAGCGGCTCGACGGCTTTTGAAATCAGCCGCCATAGCATCCAACTACCGATTTACGCCCTCACGCCCAGCATCGCCGCCCAACGCCGCATGGCCATGTATCGCGGTGTGCGCCCGCTCAAAATCACCACCAGCACCGACCACGATACCGCCTTAAACGAAGTGGAAAAAATGCTGTTTAACCGCGGCGTATTGAAAAACGGCGACCAATACATTATCACCAGCGGCTCGCGTATGCGTGAAACCGGTTCGACCAATATGCTGCAAGTGTTTACCGTGAATCGTTAAATCATCCGAATAATCAACAAAATAGGCCGTCTGAAAAAACGTTCAGACGGCCTATTGGTTTAACCGCTGCTTAAACGTTTATTTTTTTAATCTGCCGTGCAGTTCCTGTACGCTGTAAACGCCTAAGGTACTCATGCTTTTTACCCCTTCGCTCATGGCTTCGCCACCGGCCACCGTTGTATATTGCGGCACACGTTGGGTCAGCGAAGTGCGGCGGATGCTATGGCTGTCGGTCATAGATTGGGCATCGCTGCCTACCGTATTCACCACCAAGGCAATCTCATCGTTTTTAATCGCATCGACAATATGCGGGCGGCCTTCCAGCACTTTATTGATTACTTCAACCTCAACACCCTGCCCTTTCAAATAGGCAGCCGTGCCGCGGGTCGCTACCACTTCATAGCCCAAGCTGATAAAGTTTTTCGCGGTTTTCACCACCATCGGCTTATCTTCATCGCGCACGGCAATAAATACTTTACCGGTGGCCGGCATACGCTCGCCCGCGCCCAATTGCGCTTTCAGATAAGCTTCGCCGAAAGTTGCCCCCACACCCATCACTTCGCCGGTAGAGCGCATTTCCGGGCCGAGAATAGTATCCACGCCGGGGAATTTGATAAACGGGAACACGGCTTCTTTTACCGCATAGAAATCCGGCACCACTTCTTTTTCCACGCCCTGTTCTTTCAGGCTGATGCCCGCCATTGCGCGTGCGCCGACTTTCGCCAACGGTACGCTGGTGGCTTTCGATACAAAAGGCACGGTACGCGACGCACGCGGGTTCACCTCTAAGACAAACACCACGCCGTCTTGTACGGCAAATTGTACGTTCATCAGGCCGACCACATTCAGCGCATAAGCCATCGCTTTGGTTTGGCGGCGGATTTCATCTTGAATCTCTTCGCTCAACGAATAAGGCGGCAGCGAACAGCCCGAGTCGCCCGAGTGGATACCGGCCTGCTCGACGTGC
Source organism: Neisseria montereyensis (assembly GCF_024834045.1). Taxonomy (GTDB): domain Bacteria; phylum Pseudomonadota; class Gammaproteobacteria; order Burkholderiales; family Neisseriaceae; genus Neisseria; species Neisseria montereyensis. Next base: position 35,161 of record NZ_JANUXW010000005.1, on the reverse strand, counting down.
TGCATAATGCCGCCGATGACCACGTCTTTGCCGTCTGAAACGCAATCCACATCCACTTCGATGGCATTATTGAGGAAGAAATCCAATAATACCGGGCTGTCTTCCGATACCTGAACGGCTTCGCGCATATAGGTTTTCAGCTGCTCTTGCGAATGCACCACCTGCATGGCGCGGCCGCCCAATACATACGACGGACGCACCACCAGCGGATAGCCGATTTCTTCGGCCAATACCAACGCTTCTTCTTCATTGTGGGCGATACGGTTCGGCGGTTGGCGCAAGCCCAAATCGTTCAATACTTTTTGGAAACGCTCGCGGTCTTCGGCGGCATCAATCGAGTCGGCGGAAGTACCGATAATATTCACGCCGTTGGCCACCAATTCATTGGCCAGTTTCAGCGGCGTTTGGCCGCCGTAATGCACAATCACGCCCCACGGATTTTCAGTGCGTACGATTTCCAGCACATCTTCCAAAGTGAGCGGCTCGAAATACAGGCGGTCGGAAGTATCGAAGTCGGTAGAAACCGTTTCGGGATTACAGTTCACCATAATGGTTTCAAAGCCCGATTCGCGCAACGATAAGGCCGCATGCACGCAGCAATAATCAAACTCGATACCTTGGCCGATACGGTTGGGGCCGCCGCCGAGAATCATCACTTTTTTGTTTTCAGACGGCCGCGACTCGCATTCTTCTTCATAAGTCGAATACAGATAAGCGGTATCGGATTGGAACTCGGCCGCGCAGGTATCGACGCGTTTGTAAACCGGATGCAGGTTTAGGCCGTAGCGGTGTTCGCGCACTTCTTTTTCGGTAATATTCAGCAATTGCGCCAAACGTTTGTCGGAAAAGCCTTTGCGTTTCAAGCGGCGCAAGGTGGCGTAATCCAAATCGTTCAGACGGCCTGCCGCAACTTTTTGCTCTTCCTGAATCACATCTTCAATTTGCGCCAAGAACCACGGATCAATCGTACAGATTTCATGAATTTCTTCTTTGCTGAAACCGGTACGGAACGCATCGGCCACATACAAAATACGCTCGGGGCCGGGATTGGCCAATTCGCGGCGGATAACCGCTTTGTCTTCGGTACGCGGATTAAAGCCGCTCAAGCCCGTTTCCAAACCGCGCAGGGCTTTTTGCATGGATTCCTGAATGGTGCGGCCCATCGCCATCACTTCGCCCACCGATTTCATTTGTGTGGTCAGGCGGTCGTCGGCAGCCGGAAATTTTTCAAAGGCAAAGCGCGGGATTTTGGTAACCACATAGTCGATAGACGGCTCGAACGAAGCAGGCGTACGGCCGCCGGTAATATCGTTGCGCAACTCATCCAGCGTAAAGCCGACCGCCAGTTTCGCCGCTACTTTGGCAATCGGGAAACCGGTGGCTTTCGATGCCAGCGCGGAAGAACGGCTCACGCGCGGGTTCATCTCAATCACAATCATTTCGCCGTTTTCCGGATTAATGGCAAACTGCACGTTCGAGCCGCCGGTATCCACGCCGATTTCGCGCAACACCGCCAAGCTGGCATTACGCATGATTTGGTATTCTTTATCGGTGAGCGTTTGCGCGGGCGCTACGGTAATCGAGTCGCCGGTATGCACGCCCATCGGGTCGAAGTTTTCAATCGAACAGATAATAATGCAGTTGTCGTTTTTATCGCGCACCACTTCCATTTCGTACTCTTTCCAGCCGAGTACCGATTGCTCGATCAGCAATTCATGCGTGGGCGACGCATCAAAACCGCGTTCGCAAATCGCTAAAAATTCGTCTTTATTGTAGGCAATACCGCCGCCCGAACCGCCCATAGTAAACGACGGACGGATCAGCGTTGGGAAACCCACCTGATCTTGCGCGGCCAAAGCTTCGTTCATGGTGTGGCAAACAAACGATTTCGGGCAGTGCAGGCCGATTTTTTCCATGGCTTCTTTAAAGCGGCCGCGGTCTTCGGCTTTATCAATCGCGTCTTCGGTAGCGCCGATTAATTCGACATTGTATTTTGCCAACACGCCGTTGCGCGCCAAATCCAAAGCGCAATTCAGCGCCGTTTGGCCGCCCATAGTCGGCAGCACCGCATCGGGGCGCTCTTTGGCAATAATCTTTTCCACCGTCTGCCACATAATCGGCTCGATATAGGTAATATCGGCCATTTCGGGGTCGGTCATAATCGTGGCAGGGTTGGAATTGACCAGAATGACTTTATAGCCCTCTTCGCGCAAAGCCTTACACGCCTGCGCGCCGGAATAGTCAAATTCGCAGGCCTGGCCGATAACAATCGGGCCGGCGCCGATAATAAGGATGGATTTTAGGTCGGTACGTTTAGGCATGGTGGGTCTTTCTTATGTTATTTCAATTGAAAATAAATATACTGTTTGTTCTGACTTTTATCTTTATTCTTATCAAATCCAAAGTACTTTCTGTGCCACTCTAAATAAGTGCGCATCTGATTATTCAGCTCTAGTTGGTTCGTTTTAATCTTGAAATGTTCGGTTAGTAAATTTTCAATCTCATCACTCTGACAAATTAACAAACCGTCATTATCAAAACTAATATCTCCCACATCAAATAACTTATCTAAGTGAACTGCTAATAGAATACCATTATTAATATCCAGTTTTTCTCTAACCTTTGATTTTGCCCAAGGCTTAATATGGCTGGCTATTAAAAAAGACGGGATATTAATTCCAGTTAAAGGGCAAGCCTTGTATTTATTGAGTAACGCTGTACGAAACTTACCTTGCTCTAATCTAACTTTAACTTCACACAAAACATCTGTTTCTTGCTCTAGTAGTCGTTCTTCCGACAACTTTGAACTAACTATATCTTTAGGAATTTCTCTAAGTGCCCATATTCCTTTCCGAGAAGCCATACCATATACCGAGCGAAATAAATCAGGCTTTGTCCCATCAAAATCACTAGAATCTGATGAATATGCTTCTAAAACATCACCAACAAATGCATTGTAAGAGCCTTTTTTCTTATAATTTTTAGCAATTTCAAAAACCTCAGGGTACTCTTCTGCTGGTAATTCTTTTAATGCTTTTTCAATATACTGTAGTTTAGCAACGCCATTAAACTTATGAAGAACTGATATCAATGGCTCAATCATTTGCTCTTTTTGTTGAACTTCTTCATCTTTTTTGGCCATTTTTATAATCTTTCTTAATTTTAAACCAAGAATATAACTTATTCCCTTATCGGAATAGACGCATTTATTATCTCGTGTAGAGTATGTAGCAACGCTACACGCTCTACACGCTTTTCAGAAGACCTACCTAATCCAGCTTTATTTTTCTTTTGTATTCTCAAACTCTTGTTCTGTCGGCGGGAAAATACTATACCAATCAAATTGGTAAACCTGCTCTCGCACCCTATTCAAATCCGCCTCAACAGGAATACTTAAGCCTGGTAAACCTGTTTCTTTATTCACCACAATAGCCGTTAAAGGGGGAAGCTCATTTTGATTACAATACACGGCAATATATTCTAAAATGCCACCCAATACTCCTGCCGCATAATGCTCATACATTTTGACAGATAAATCTGTATAAGTCATAGTTTGGCGGTTCATCGCGGCACTTAATAAAATAAGCCATACTTGAATAGCACGGGTTATATGTGTTGATTCTTCTTTAAAATATCTAACCATCTTTCCTCCTAGTATTAAATCTGAATAAAATTATTAAAAACCAATCTGCTTCAAATACACCAAACCCGCGTGCGCCTAAGACGCAAACCTTACACGCTTTTCAGACGGTCTAAAATATAATCCGTATCGGTTTTAACGCTGATTATCCCTATCAATATTTCAAGCAAATTCGTGAGATTATACGATATTTCCAGCCCTTATGCGGGATTCGCTACAATGATTTAAGCGATTTTTGAATCGGTTTCTATTACGGCCAGGCAGTTTGTCGGTTTGCTTCGGCGGTTGGAAAATGGTTTTAAACCAAGCCGGTTTTTTAATATAACAAAGCGGGCGGATTATTCATCCGCCCGCCTTTTTTCGGTAACAATCATTTAAATACGCATAAAAATATTGGTCGCCGGCCGCCACGCCCTTTATGCCCTATCGATTAAAAATTATATACAATATTTTCTTTATCCAATGGAATCGGGTGCGGGTTTTTCTTCACCCATAATACGGCATAATTAGAAAGTGTTTCTACTTCTTCAAAGCATGTGCCTTTGCCCCCATTGCGGCCGATAAATTTAATTAATTTCGATAGCTCTTCCCACTCTTCGTCTGAAAAAGTATTCTCACTATGCAAATATTTTGTCAAGATTCTCAATAATTTGTCATATCCGCTATACCAATTCATGCCGCCGTTGCGATAAATTTCGCCTGCTATCCGGCCGGAAACCCGTATCACTTCGCCTTGAAGTGTGGGGGCAAATCCTTCTTGGGGAACAAGCAATGTCCACAACTCTTCAAATGCTTTGCCGAGATCTGATTGGCTAATGTGAATCTCGGATACGCCGTCGTGAACGGTATCGGTTTTAGCAGTCATATACTACACTCCTTAATGATTATTCGGTTTTGAAATATACCGGTACGCTATACAGCATGGCAATATTAATATTGCATATTTGATAAGGATAAAAGATATTTTAACCGAATACAAATTCTCGGTTTATTTTTCAGACGGCCTCAAGGATTATATAAACATAAATATAAAAAGGCCGTCTGAAAAATTCAGACAGCCTTGTTTTATCGCAGCTAACGATAAACGATAGAAACAAATGGTTTTAGTCGGCTTGGCGGCGCAAGATGGCCGGAATTTCAAAGTCGTCTAAAACAGATTGGTTAGAGAAATCGGAAGCGGTTAGGTTCATGCTGCGGGTGCTGCGGCCTGAACGGATTAAACCATCGATATTCGGGAACGCATCGTCGGTACCGGTGGCCTGTTGGGTTTTCACCATGCGCAGGTTGCTGCCTGAAGCAGCACCGTTGTTTTCTTTCAAACCGGTCGCGATAATGGTCACGCGGATAGCGTCTTCTTCCATGTTTTCATCTTCGGCAGTACCGTATTTACGTTCTGCATCGGGATGGGCATATTGATCCACCACTTGCATGATTTCACGGTATTCGGACATTTTCAGACAGCCGGGAGCGGTAGTGATGTTTACCAATACGCCGCGTGCGCCGTCTAACGTTACATCGTCCAACAGCGGGCTGGAAATGGCTTGCTCGGTAGCCAGGCGGGCGCGGTCGATACCTTGCGCAAAGCCGGAACCCATCATGGCCATACCCATAATGCTCATCACGTTTTTCACGTCGGCAAAGTCTAAGTTAATGAAGCCGGGGCGGGTAACCACTTCGGAAATACCGGCTACGGCATCGCGCAACACATTATCAGCGGCGCGGAATGCTTCGCGAACGGTAACGTCTTCACCCAAAGCGGTCATTAATTTGTCGTTCGGAATCACAATCAAAGAATCAACCTGGCTTTTGAGGTGATCCAAACCTTCTTGGGCAATGCTCACGCGTTTACCTTCATGGCCGAAAGGACGGGTAACCACGGCAACGGTTAAAATGCCCAATTCTTTGGCAATCTCGGCTACAACAGGTGCGGCACCGGTACCGGTACCGCCACCCATACCGGTGGTAATAAAGAGCATATTGGCACCGCGGATAGAGTCGGCGATGGCTTCGCGGTCTTCTTGGGCGGCAGCACGGCCGATTTCAGGGTTGGCACCCGCACCCAAACCGCGGGTTAGATTGGTACCCAATTGGATACGTTTGGTGGCATTGCTTTTGCCCAAAGATTGGGCATCTGTATTGGCGCTGATGAATTCAACACCTTGAACGGTGTTTAAAATCATATTGTTGATGGCATTACAACCACCGCCGCCGATACCGATAACTTTAATAACCGCAGGGCTCGCGGCGGATTCTACTACGTCGTAAACCAATTCCATTTATTATACTCCTTTGCGCCCTGCGTCAGGACGGGTAAAAAAAGATTGCAAGTGCTATATATTATATAAGAAGCATGATGCGCATGGCAAAAGGCTTCTTATATTTTTATGATAATTTTACGTTTGCCTTAAAAATTATTTTTAAACCAATCGCGGAATCTCACCCACAAACTATCTTTGGATTCGCGAATGGCAACCGCGCCGCTTACCGGTGTGCCGTAAACTTCGCCTCTGGCCGCCTGAAGCAAACCGATGGCGGTGGCATAACGCGGATTACGGATACGCTCGGATACGCCGCCCATTTCATGCGGCACGCCGATGCGGGCGGGCAGGTTGAATACGTCTTCGGCCAAATCGACAATGCCGGTTAGCAATGATGCCCCGCCGGTTAATACGATGCCCGAAGTCAGCACTTCTTCGGGGAAACCGCTGCGGCGCAATTCGTTTAGGGTCAGCTCCAAAATTTCTTCGACACGCGGACCGATAACGCTGGCCAATACGCGGCGGGAAATCTGGCGCGGCTGGCGGTCGCCGACGCTCGGCACTTCGATCATTTCGTCTAATCCGTCCATGGTGGCAATGGCGACACCATGATGGATTTTGATGTATTCGGCGGCATTGTGCGGCGTACGCAGTGCTTGCGCCAAGTCTTTGGTAATCAAATCGCCGGCCACGGGAATCACGGCAGTATGGCGGATGGCGCCGTTAGTATAAACGGCAATATCGGTAGTGCCGCCGCCGATATCGATTACGCACACACCTAAATCTTTTTCATCTTCGGTTAACACGGCCTGCCCGCTGGCCAACGGTTGCAACATGATTTGATCCATGTGCAGCCCGCAACGGTTAACGCATTTTTGAATGTTTTGCAGGGCGGTAATGGCGCCGGTGATAATGTGGACACGGGTATCCAAACGCACGCCGCTCATGCCGATGGGTTCTTTCACGCCGGGTTGGTTGTCGATAATATACTCTTGTACTACGGTGTGTAGAATATTGTGGTCGGGCGGAATGTTTACGGCTTTAGCGGTTTCAATCGCACGGTCGATATCGGCCTGCGTTACTTCGCCGTCTTTGATTTTTACCACGCCTTGCGAATTAAGGCTGCGGATATGGTTGCCCGCAATACCGGTGGTGACGCTGTCTACTTTGCAATCGGCCATCAGCTCGGCTTCATTCATGGCCTGCTTGATGGCTTGGGCGGTGGCATCGATATTGGTTACCATACCGGCTTTCAAGCCGCGCGACGGTGCCTGTCCCAAACCGATAATGTGGATTTCGTTGTCTTCCTGAACTTCGCCAATCAACGCAATCACTTTAGAAGTGCCGATATCCAATGCACTGATATATTTGCCTTTTACCATAATATCCCATTCATTTTTTATGTTTACTGTCGGTTTGGTGTTTCAGCCGCCGAATCTTGCTCTTCAAGCGGCTCGTCTTCTTCTTGCGGTTTTTCGCGGTAGCGCACGGCAAAGCCGTCTTTATAGCGCATATCCACATATTCCAGATATTTTTCCTGCTCTTTCAAAATACTCGGCCACATATCGGCAAAACGCTGCATGCGGTTGATTTCGTTTTCACGCCCCAAGCGCACGACAATGCCGTTATCCAATTCTGCCGACCATGCCGAACGCGCCGTATATTCGAGTTTGACGATATGCAAATCCAGCGGCCTGATAATGCCGGTAAAGCGATTATAGTGGTTTACCATGTCTCTGGCTGTTCCGGGCTGCCCTTCAAACTCAGGAAAGGTTTCATCGGTGGCGGCTTTAAATAAGTTGCCTTCGCTATCCACCAGTGCGGAATCTTTCCAACGGGCAACCGGTATTCTTTCCACCAAGCGGATTTCCACGGTATCGGGCAGACGGCGGCGGATGGTGACTTTGCCAATCCACGGCAATTTCGCAAATGCTTCTTGCGCGCCGTTTAAATCGGCTTTCAAGATATTGCCGCGTATATATTTTTGCGCCACGGTTTGCAATTGCTTGTTGCCGGTACGCTGTATCTCGCCTTCGATACGGACTTGTTTCACCGGAAAATAAGGTGAATTGTAAACCCAAACACCTAATGCTCCCAGTAATATCACAATCACCAGAAGCATCAGCCAACGGGTTATGCGCTTGAGCGCGCCTGCATTATCCCACATGAGCGGTTTTCAGAATTTCAACACATAAATCGGCGAAGCTCAAGCCGGTTTCGGCGGCAGACTTCGGTACTAAACTATGACTTGTCATACCGGGCAGGGTATTGATTTCAAGTAAATATAATTTGCCGTCGGTATCTTTTAAGAAGTCCACGCGCGATACGCCGGCCGCACCGACGGCTTCGGCACCGCGCACGGCCAACAGCCGCATTTGCTGCTCATCGGCTTCGTTAAGGTCGGACGGGCATTGGTAAACGGTATCGTTGCGGTTGTATTTGGCTTCGTAGTCATAAAACTCGGTGGTCGGGATAATCCGTATGCTGGGATAACCCGCCCCGTTAATCACCGGGCAGGAATATTCGCCGCCGCCGATAAAGCGCTCGGCAATAATCTCACCGTGAAAATGCTTCAGTTCTTCATAAACGGCTTTCAGACGGCCTGCTTCTTTTACTTTCACCACACCGACACTGCTGCCCTCAGCCGCCGGTTTCACAAACATAGGCAAACCAAGCCGGCGCTCGACTTCATCAAAATCACTGTCTTCCCGCAGCACGGCAAATTCGGGAACGGGCAAACCCACTGCCTGCCAAATCAGTTTGCAGCGGTATTTATCCATGCCGACGGCAGAAGCCATCACGCCGCTGCCGGTATAGGGAATGCCCAATAATTCTAAGGCGCCCTGTATCGTTCCGTCTTCACCGTATGTGCCGTGCAGGATATTAAAGGCCGTCTGAAAACCTTGGGCCTTTAATTGTTCCAGCGGGGTTTCTTTCGGGTCGAACGGGTGGGCGTCTATACCTTTGCTTTTCAGTGCGGCAACAATGGCGGCACCGCTATTAAGCGACACTTCGCGCTCACTGGAAAACCCGCCCATTAAAACGGCAACTTTGCCAAATGCTTGCATATTTATTCGCTTCTTTCTTTTTTCAGACGGCCTGCGCCGCCAATACCGCCGGCACTTTATTGATACTGCCTGCGCCCATCGTTAACACCACATCGCCGTCTTTTAATACATTCAACAGGGTTTGCGGCAACTCGCCGACTTCTTCGCAATAAATCGGTTCCAGCTTGCCCAATACGCGCACGGCTCTGGCCAAGGCACGGGAATCGGCTGCCACAATCGGCTCTTCACCTGCCGCATATACTTCGGTTAACACCAATACATCAACGGCACTGAGCACGCCGACAAAGTCTTCAAATAAATCACGGGTGCGGGTATAGCGGTGCGGCTGAAAAGCCAATACCAAGCGTTTATCGGGATAGGCACCACGCGCAGCAGCCAAGGTTGCCGCCATTTCTACGGGGTGATGGCCGTAATCATCAATCAATACGGCACGGCCGCCTTCAGGCAGGCTGATTTCACCATAGCTTTGGAAACGCCGTCCGACACCGGCAAAACCGAGCAGCCCCTGTTGAATCGCTTCCACCGAAGCGCCGACTTCCAACGCCACCCCGATTGCCGCCAACGCATTCAACACATTATGATGGCCCGGCATATTCAATACAACTTCAAAAGGCTCTATATCGTGTTGTTTCACATGCACGGTAAAGCGCATCTTCGTGCCGTCGGCATGGATATCGCTGGCATAAATATCGGCTTCTTCATCTAATCCGTAAGTCGCAAACGGTTTGCTGATATGCGGAATAATGGCGCGCACATGCTCGCTGTCGATACACAAAAACGCTTTGCCGTAAAAAGGCATACGGTGGATAAAGCTAACAAACGCCTGATGCAGTTTTTCGACGCTATGATCATAAGTATCCATATGATCGGTGTCGATATTGGTGATTACCGACATAATCGGCGTTAAGTGCAGAAACGATGCATCGGATTCGTCGGCTTCCGCCACAATGTATTCGCCCCGCCCCAAACGGGCATTGGTTCCCGCCGCCGTTAATTTACCGCCGATCACAAAGGTCGGATCCATACCCGCTGCCGCCAAAATAGATGCCGTTAGACTCGTGGTGGTGGTTTTACCGTGCGTACCGGCAATGGCAATGCCGTCACGAAAACGCATTAATTCCGCCAACATCAATGCGCGGGGAATCACGGGGATTTTCCGCTCATGTGCGGCAACCACTTCCGGATTATCGGCTTTTACGGCAGTGGATGTTACTACCACATCGGCATCGGCAACATGTTCGGCGGTATGACCGGGATAAACACGCACCCCCAAACTGCTCAAATGCTCGGTTACCGAACTTTGCGCCTGATCCGAGCCGGACACATGAAAACCCAAATTATGCAAAACTTCGGCAATCCCGCACATACCGGAACCGCCGATGCCGACAAAATGAATATTGCTGACTCTGTTTTTCATCATACTTTTGGATTTCCTGAATTTTTTGCCGTTTCAGACGGCCTATCCGCAACGGCGACACTTAAAAGGCATTATTTTAAAGAGCTACGGCTAGATAGGCTATGCTTTTAATGTAAAAAGGTGTTTACGCTGAGTTTCAGACGGCCTGATTAGAATAAAATAAAATATTTTCATCTCAATGCCGCCTTTTATTTCACCAATAACCGCAACCCTTACGATTACATTGTTGTGGCGATTGCCGCTAAGGCCACATCGTCGGCACTTTGCGGCATGGCCAATGTGCGGGCGTTTTCCGCCCATTCCAAACAGCGTTCGCGATCCAGCGCCCACAACACTTCCGATAGTTTCTCAGCCGTTAGTTGCGATTGCGGCAGCAGCAACCCTGCATCGGCCTGCACCATAAAGCGGGCGTTAGCGGTTTGATGGTCGTCTACCGCATGCGGATACGGCACCAGCAATGCGCCGACACCGGCGGCGGTCAATTCGGCAATGGTCAGCGCACCGGCACGACAAATCACCACATCGGCATCGCGGTAGGCGGCAACCATATCATCGATAAATTCCACACATTCGGCATCGACATTCAATACTTCGTAATCGGTTTTTAACGTACCAAGCTTACCGCGCCCGGCCTGATGATATATTCGGGGGCGTTCGTTTTCGGTGAGCAACGCCAATGCGCGCGGAACGGTTTGGTTCAATACATCCGCGCCAAGACTGCCGCCCATCACCAATACTTTCAGACGGCCTTTGCGCCCTGCAAACCGCTCGGCCGGAGCGGGCAGATTGGCAATATCGGCACGCACGGGGTTGCCGACCAAACCGTCGGGATTATCAAATGTTTTCGGAAAGGCATACATCACACGCCGTGCCCAGCGGGAAAGCTGTTTATTAGACAATCCGGCCACCGCATTTTGTTCGTGAATCACAATCGGAACGCCCGCCAATTTCGCCGCCACCCCGCCGGGAAAGGTCACGAAACCGCCGAAACCAATCACACAATCTACGCGGTGTTTACGGATAATTTTCAAGGCTGCCTGTATGGTCTTGAATAGGGTAAACGGCAGCATCAATTTACGCTTCCAACCATTACCGCGCACACCTTTAATGGCCAGCGTTTCCAAGCGGATATCATGCTGCGGCACAATGCGCTCTTCCATAGAATCTTTACTGCCCAGCCAAATCACATGGTGCCCGCGTGCACGCAACGATTCTGCCACGGCCAACGCAGGGAAAATATGCCCGCCCGTGCCGCCTGCCATCAACATAAAAGTCTTACCGACCATATTTATTTATCCTTCAACTTTATAACCGCGCATTTTCAAACGGTTTTCATAATCGACCCTTAGCAACAACGCCATACACACCAACATCACTATCACGGCGGAACCACCGTATGACATCAACGGCAGCGTCAGCCCTTTGGTGGGCAGCAGGCCGATATTCACACCAATATTAAAGAAACTCTGAATACCTAGCCAAATACCGATACCTTTGGCCACATAAGCACCGAAATACAATTCCAAATCCCGCGCCTGTTTGCCGATGGAAAAAGCCCGCCACACCAGCCACGCATAGCAGAGAATCAGCATCAAAATGCCGACAAAGCCGAATTCCTCGCCAATCACGGCCAAAATAAAGTCGGTATGCGCCTCGGGCAAATAAAAACGTTTTTCCAAGCTGGCACCCAAGCCGACGCCGAACCATTCGCCACGGGCAATCGCCATCAGCGAATGGGTAAGCTGATAACCTTTGCCCAATGGGTCTTCCCACGGGTTTAGAAAGGCGGCCACCCGCGCGATACGGTATGGCGCCACGGCAATCAACGCCACCATACTGCCCAAGCCGATGCCGACCATCATCATAAACCAGCGCCACGGCAGCCCGGCCAGAAACAGCAGCCCCATGGCCACGGCAGTCACCACCACAAAAGAGCCGAAGTCGGGTTCCAACATAATCAGACCCAGCCCGACACCCACCGGCACGGCGGAAAACCAAGCTTTTTTAAACTGCTTCAAAATCTCGGCCCTACGCGTGAAAAAGCTCGACAAATACAAAATAATTGCAAGCTTGAAAATTTCGGTCGGTTGCAGGTTAATCGGCCCGATGTGTATCCAACGTTTGGCACCGTTGATTTCGCGCCCTATACCCAATACCGCCGCTAACAATACCAAACTGAACAGCAAAATATACGGGGTCGCCTTCTTCCAAGTCGCTATCTTGACTTTGGTGACCACCCAGCCGAACACCCCGCCCGCAGCTAAAAACATCGCCTGGCGGCTAAGGTAAAACCACTTATCACCGCCATCGTTCGCCGCATAAGGAATGGAAGCGGAATAAATCATTAATAGGCTGAACGACACCATCAACACCACCATCCACAATAGCGAATAGTCGATTTTATGGCCGCTGCGAAGTATTTTGCGGTCTAATATTTTGGATTCTGTAATCATATTGCTTTTTTTAAAATGTGTGATTTCAAATGGTTCAGACGGCCTGATAAACATCCGAACGTCATGTTTTAACCTTATAACTGCTGAAAAGCATCAATAAATACCTGCGCCCGATGAGCATAACCCTGAAACATATCAAAGCTGGCACAAGCGGGGCTGAGTAAAACGATATCGCCCGATTGCGCCAGTTGATAGGCCGTCTGAACGGCTTCGGGCAGCGTTGCGCAATCTATGATTTCCGGCACGCAATCGGCCAAATCACGGCGGATTTTCGGCGCATCTTCGCCAATCAGCAACACGGCACGGGCTTTGTTTTGCAATACGGTACGCAACGGCGTGAAATCCTGTCCTTTGCCCTGCCCGCCCGCAATCAATACGATAGGCGACTGCAAACCGGCAATAGCGGCGGCGGTCGCACCGACATTAGTGCCTTTGCTGTCGTCGATAAAGATAATGCCGTTTTTCTCACCGACTTTTTCCACACGGTGCGGCAGCCCTTTAAAGGTTTGAACATATTGCAGTAATTCGGTTCGCGGCAAACCGATCGCTTCACACAAAGCCAAAGCCGCCAATACATTCGCGCTATTATGCAAACCTTGCAGCGGAATATCGGCCATCGCCGCCAAATCCTGCCCGCCGGCTTTCAGACGGCCTGCTTGCGTATCCGCCCAATAATCCGTTTGTTGCTCAAGCGAAAACCATTTCACCGTGCGCCCGGTGCGTTTCATGGCACGGCAGAACACATCATCGGCATTCAATACCTGCACGCCGTCCCCACGAAAAATTTTGGATTTAGTATGCGCGTAGTCCAATAAATCGTCGTAGCGGTCGAGATGGTCTTCGGAAATATTCAAAACGGTAGCCGCATCGGCATTTAAATGTTCGGTATTTTCAAGCTGAAAACTGGAAAGCTCCAATACCCATACGTCTGCCGGCTTGCCATCACGCTGCATATAGGCTTCCAAAACGGGGGTGCCGATATTGCCGGCAATGATGGTATCCAACCCGCATTGTCGGCATAAATAACCGACCAAACTGGTAACCGTGGTTTTGCCGTTGCTGCCGGTAATCGCGATGATTTTGTCGCTGTTGCCTTGCAATGTTTGCGCCAGAATTTCAATATCGCCCAACACTACGCCGCCGTTTTGTTTGAATTCGGCAATATCGGGCATACGCTCGCTGATACCGGGGCTGATGGCCAAAATATCGAAGCCGTGCGCCAAAACATCTTTCAGACGGCCTGTATAACAAATGAGATTATCAAAACGTTGCTTCAACGAAGCTTCGCGTTCTGTTTTCAAGTCGGCATCATAAGCGGCCACTTGCGCGCCTTGCTGCCGCAAAAAAGCAATCATGGAAACGCCCGTAGCGCCTAACCCTGCCACCAAAATTCGTTTATTTTGCCAGTTCATATTGATGTATCTTTTTTCCGTTTACACACACGAAACTCAAACATTGGCAGGACAAACCTGCTGATCGGCAAACAGCGCCTCTATTTTTTCCACGGTAACCGCGCCGTCATAGTCGGCCGGAAAACCTTCCGTTGCCTTCACCGGCTTACCCACCACCAAACGCGCCAATACCGGCTGATAGGGCTGCTGCTTTTTATCCATCCATGCCGTGCTGGCCGCTACCAACGGCTGCATCACATTTTCGGCACCACTCGCCCACCATGCGAACGACTGCCCGCAAGGCTCGAAAACCGATACTTCATGCCCGTAGGTATATAAACCGAGTACGCTTTTCGGATACGTTGCCGTATCCGACTCGGCAGACGATGCCGAATTCATATTTTGCGTACAACCGAACAGCCATACGCAACAACATACCGCCAATATATTTTTTAAATCCATCACAAGCTCCTTAGCTTAACCGGGTTGATTATTTGGCCATACCGTTGGCGGATGGATCCGACACTCTGGTGCATTGCATTTTTTCACCGCCCACCAAAACCATTTCGTCACCATTGAAGCTGAGAATACGGGCTTGGGCAACGGCAGGTTTTTTTCTCTTCACTTCCTGCTGCATACTGCCGAACCACCGCTTATCCAAATCTCTGATATTTTTATTTTTCAGCGATGCCCGCCGATGCCCCCGTTTCACTTCAAACGGGTTTTCTTCGCGTATCAACGTTTGTTGTTCGAGACGCCAGCGGCCTTGCGATTGGATTCGGTAATCCAAGGTATCGCCCTCAACAAAAAAATGCCAATGCATTTGGGTTTGCGACTTGCCGTCGGCTTGCAAATTCAGCCGCGTATTCATTTCCGCCAAATGCTCACCCGAACGCTCCTGAAACACACATTGCCACGTTCCGGCCAATGTTTCGGCCGAAAGCCCTGATGCTGCCCAAGCAGATACCGGCGACACCGCCGCACATACTGCCAAAATCCAACCGCTCTTCCTCATGGTCATACTCCTTCAAAATTTTTCAAGCTGCCAAAAGGAAAACGACCGAACGGCTATCCCACCCGAGCCACCGCTTCCCATGCGGAAACTTACTTATTGGTTATTGGTTTTCAGACGGCCTTAACGTACTTTCAAGGTACTCAAGCCCACCAATACCAACACAATGGTAATAATCCAAAAACGCACCACAACCTGCGTTTCTTTCCAGCCTTTTTGCTCATAATGATGGTGAATCGGCGCCATCAAAAAAATCCGTTTTTTCGTGCGTTTATACCAACTCACCTGCAACATCACCGACAAAGCCTCCACCACAAACAGGCCGCCCATAATCACCAATACAAACTCTTGGCGGACAATCACGGCGACCGTGCCCAAGGCCGCGCCCAAGGCCAACGCGCCCACGTCGCCCATAAACACCTGCGCCGGATAGGCGTTAAACCACAAAAAGCCCAAACACGCGCCACACATCGCCGTACAAAAAATCACTACTTCGTTGGCACCGGTCACAAACGGCAATTGCAGATAAGCCGAGAATTCGGCATGGCCGGTTGCATAGGCAAACACCGCCAAGCCACCCGCCACCAACACCACGGGGAATGCCGCCAAGCCGTCCAAACCGTCGGTCAGGTTCACGGCGTTAGAAGTGCCGACAATAGTCAGATAAGCCAATCCGACAAAACCGACCACGCCCAACGGCAGCGCAACCTGCTTAAAAAACGGCACAATCAGAATATTATTGGCCGAATTGCGTGCAGCATAAAAAAGCAGCAGACCGGCCATCAAAGCCACTGCCGACTGCCACACCATTTTAAATTTTGCCGATACCCCGTTCGGGTCTTTATAAACCACTTTGCGCCAGTCGTCGTAAAAGCCTAGCGCTCCTGTTGCCAACAACACCAAAATCAAAATCCAAATATACGGGTTGGCCAGATTGCCCCATAGCAAGGTAGATACCGTAATGGCGGTTAGAATCAACGAACCGCCCATGGTCGGCGTACCGGTTTTGACCAAATGAGTTTGCGGCCCGTCGTGGCGGACAGCCTGCCCCACTTTCAATGCAGTCAGCTTGCGGATGGTCCACGGCCCCAACAACAGCGAAAACGCCAATGCGGTCAATGCCGCCATCACGGCGCGGAAAGTGGTGTATTGAAAAACGTTCAACGCGGTAAACCATTCGCTGAAGCGGGCTAACCATAAAAGCATGAGGTTAATTCCTTTTTTGTTTATGTTTTATCTTGGTATTTCAGGCCGTCTGAAAGAATATTCCAGACAAACGTTTTATTATCGCATTGTTGCGTATAGACATGAAAGGCTGAACAGATTAACTGCATGATTCCGGTTTTAACGGATAATCCCGACCTTATTTTTCACGCTCAAATCATCTGATGACATAACCGCCGCCTTATTTTCAGACGGCCTTATCTTCCACAAGTGCAGAAACAACTTCTTCCATCTTCATAAAGCGCGACCCTTTCACCAATACATGCGCATTTTGCGGCAGGTCGTGCACCAATACCTGAATCAGCGGATCCTTATCGGCAAACCATAAGCCGTCGGCACCAAACGTTTCGGCGGCCGATACGCTTTCATCGCCGACAAAATAAGCCGCTTCAATACCCTTTTCACGGGCATACGCCCCTACTTCGGCATGCATGGCGGCGGTTTCGTCTTCACCGAGTTCGCCCATATCGCCCATCACAAATATGCGTGGCGCAGGCAGCCCGGCCAAAACATCAAGCGCGGCTTTCATACTGTCGGGATTGGCGTTATAGGTATCGTCCAACACGGTTGCGCCTTTAATGCCTTTTTTAATTTGCAAACGGCCTTTGATATTGGCAAAGTCCGACAGGCCGTCTGAAATCTCAGATAAAGTTAATCCGGCCGCCTGCGCCAAAGCCGCTGCCGCAACGGCATTATGAATATTGTGTTTGCCGGGTACGGGCAGTTGTACGGCGGCACGCTCGTTGCCGGACACCAGCACAAAAGCACACGATAAAGGATTCAACTCAATTTCTTCGGCATGAATATCGCCCTGCCCTACGCCAAACGTATGCTGTTTGAACGCATGGGCAGCCGTCTGAAACACGGTGACATTCTCATCTTCACTAGGAATCAGTGCCAAACCGTTCGGGCGCAGCCCTTGATAAATCTCGCTTTTGGCTTTGGCAATATCGCCGACACCGTCGAATCCGCAACCGACATGCGCGCGCAAGGCATTATTCACCAATGCCGCATCGGGCTTGGCAATCTGCGTTAATAACGCCAGCTCGCCGAAATGGTTCATACCCATTTCAATCACCGCATAACGGTGTTGCGGTGTGAGCTTCAGCAAAGTCAGCGGCAGGCCGATATGGTTATTCAGATTGCCTGCCGTCGCCAATACAGCATCCGCACCGAAACGGCGGCGCAATACGGCGGCCAACATTTCTTTCACCGTGGTTTTACCCGAAGAGCCGGTAATCCCGAACACAAACGGCTGCACATTCTCACGCCATGCCGCCGCTAAAGTTTGCAGAGCCGCCAGAGTGTCATCCACCTTCAACGCACCTGCCAGCCCTGCACAATCGTCACGCGACACTATGGCCGCCACCGCCCCTTTTGCCAACACATCGGCAACAAAATCATGCGCATCAAAACGCTCGCCCGCCAAAGCAAAAAAAACATCGCCGTCTTGAATATCGCGGCTGTCGGTCACAATGCGCCCGACCGGCCGGTTTTCAGACGGCATCGGTAGGTTTAGGGTTTGGCAGATAAAGTTTAAATCTAAAGGTTTCATATTGTTGTTTGGTTTCTCTATTTTTTCAGACGGCCTATTTGTTCGGATTAATCAGCGGATAAGGGTTGATTGCGCCTTTGGGCAGATAAACGCCGTAATGCAGGTGAGAAGGCGTATTTTTGGCATTGCCGCTGTTGCCGACATAACCGATCACCGTACCGGCTTTCACCCGTTGGTATCGTTTGATATTGGCGAATTTACTTAAATGGGCGTAATAGTGCCAAGCACCCGGCCCTTGAATACCGACCACCTTGCCGCCCAAACGATTGTTTCCGATACGGGTCACAATGCCGTCGGTCGTACTGCGTACCGGCGTGCCTTTTTTGGCAAAAATATCCACGCCCTCATGCCTGCGGCCATGACTGCGCGCCGCACCCCATGTATCGGTAAAACGATGACCTTTCACGGGGTTAATCAAACTGCCGGCCGTCGGCGCCGGCTGCGCCCGCAATGCCGCCAATTCACTACCTGGGCGTGAGTAGTTTTGGGTTTGACAACCTGCCACAACAGCCAATACAGCGCCTATACACAAAGTCTGTTTCAAGGTTTTACTTATCATGTGTATTTGCCTCCTATTGTCTGTTTGAATCTATTGCGTCCTAAACACCGCCATTATTCGATGATGGAAGAATAGACCGTCTGAATCGTATTTCCTTATGGATAAAGACTTTTTCAGACGGCCTCTATATCCATAAAACGACACACACTTTAAACTAAAGTGTATCCGCCCTGCCCGCCTAGCGTTTCGCCAACGCCGCTTCGGCCACTTCAAAATCAGAAAAATGGTGCTTCTGCCCCTGTATATCCTGATAGGTTTCATGGCCCTTTCCGGCAATCAAAATAATATCGTTCACGGCGGCATTTTTAACGGCATATTCAATCGCCAAGCGGCGGTCGACTTCAGTATATTCCGGAAAGCATACGGCTGGCAGGATGTCGTTGATAATGGCCTGCGGCTCTTCCATGCGCGGGTTATCGCTGGTGACCACCACTTTATCCGCACCGGCTACCGCCGCCGCACCCATTAGCGGGCGCTTGCCTTTGTCTCGGTTGCCGCCGCAGCCGAATACGCACCATAAGCTGGCGCCTTCGGGTTTGATTTCCTGCAAAGTAGACAGCGCTTTTTCAAGAGCGTCGGGCGTGTGGGCGTAGTCCACCACAACCAAGGGATGGTTATCGCCCATAATGCAATCCATACGGCCGGTAGCCGGGCGGATGCGGGCAAGGGTATCCAATACTTTTTCCAAAGGGTGCCCGTCTACACACAAAACGCCAACGCACGATGCCAGATTTTGGGCGTTAAAACGACCAAGCAGGCGGCTTTTTACTTCGCCGCTGCCCCACGGGGTGTCAAACTCAACGGTCATGCCGTCCGAAGCGGCTTGGAAACGGGTGATACGGATATCGGCCTGTTCGGAAAATCCATATCCGTAAACGGTTAATTCCGGCCTGTCGGCTTTCAGACGGCCTGCCAATTCGACGCCGAAATCGTCGTCCATATTAATCACGGCATGTTTTAGCGGGTATTGGTAAAACAGGCGGCTCTTGCTGGCACCATAGGTTTCCATGCTGCCGTGATAATCGAGATGGTCGCGGGTGAGGTTGGTAAATACAGCCGTCTGAAAAACAACGCCGTTCACACGGGCTTGGTCGAGGCCGTGGCTGGATACTTCCATAGCCACGGCTTTCGCACCCTGTTGCTTGAAGCGGTAGAGTAATGTTTGTACCGATACGGGGTCGGGTGTAGTGTGGGTTGTTTCTTCCAACGCACCCCAAAAGCCGTTGCCGACCGTGCCGATAATGGCGCATTTTTCATTCAAAATATCGGCTGCCTGCGCCAACCACTGGCTGATGGAAGTTTTGCCGTTGGTGCCGGTAACGCCCCATATTTTCAGGCCGTCTGCAACATTGCCGTACACTTTGGCGGCCACGATGCCGGCCCGTTTTTTTAAATTTTTAATCCCTTGGTTGGGAATATGCCATTCCGGATTCCATGCAAATGTGCCGTCGTCGTCCCAAAAAACAAAAGCCGCACCATTATCGATGGCGGCAGGAATATAGGCGCGTCCGTCGGTATACTCGCCCTGGCAGGCAATAAACACATCGCCCGGCCGGATTTTACGGCTGTCCGAATGCAACAAACGCCCTGCTGCGTTTTCACACAGCAAGGGCGGCAAGTCGGTTTCAGCCGATACATCTGATTCGCTGAACATATTTAAGATACTCTTTAGTTTTTAAAGGCCGTCTGAACCGGTACGTTCTTCAAAGGTTTGGTTGGGGAAACACCGAGGATATTCAGGCTGCCGCCCATAATGTTTTTAAATACGGGGCCGGCAACCGTACCGCCGTAGTAGCCGTTGGCAGTCGGTTCGTCTACGGTAACCGCCACAATCACACGCGGTTTGTCGGCAGGGGCGAAACCGATAAAGGTGGCAACGTGTTTGTCGCTGGCATAACGGCCGTTCACCAATTTCCGTGCCGTACCGGTTTTACCGCCGACATCGAATCCGTCTACCGCGCCCATCGTGCCGGTACCGCCTTTTTCGGTAACGGCAACCATAATTTCACGCACTGCGCGGGCGGTTTCGGGTTTCATTACCCGCTGCCCTTTGGGGGCGGCCACTTGTTTTTCAAAGCTCACCGGCAATATTTCACCGTCGTTGGTTAATGCCGTGTAGGCACGCGCCAATTGCAACAGACTCAACTGCAAACCGTAACCGAACGACATGGTCGCCTGTTCGATGGGTTTCCAATTCTGCCACTTGCGCAATAAGCCCGGTGTTTCGCCGGGAAAGCCGGAATGCATACGTTGACCGACACCCAAGCTTTGATAAAAATCATACATCTCTTTAGGCTTGAACATGGCCGATAATTTACTGGTGCCGACGTTGGAAGATTTCTGCATAATACCACGCACATCTAACGACGGATAAACATGGGTATCGCGCACAGTTGCTCTACCGATTTTATAGGGATGGGTATCAAAACGGGTATGGACATTGACTTTGCCCGAATCCAGCGCTTTGGCAATCGCAAAAGGCTTCATGGCCGAACCCGGTTCGATCATATCGGTTACGGCACGGTTGCGGCGCTGCTGGCTATCGGCTTTGCCCGGTTCGTTCGGATCATAAGCCGGGCTGTTTACCAAGGCCAGAATCTCACCGGTTTGGGCATCCAAAACAACAGCACTACCTGCTTTGGCTCGATGGTAATCAACGGCTTTATTCAATTCGTCGTAAGCCAGCGTTTGAATACGCTGATCTAAAGACATCACGATATCGTGCCCGTTTTTCGGATCACGGTTACGCGGCGAATCCAAGCTGTCGACGATATTGCCTTTGTTGTCGCGCAATACGACTTTGGCACCGTTTTCACCATTCAAATCATCCTCAAGCGCCAGCTCCAAACCTTCTTGGCCTTTGCTGTCGATATTGGTAAACCCGATCACATGCGCAAACAAGTTGCCCATCGGATAATGCCGTTTCGATTCTTGTTGGAATGCCAAGCCTTTAATACCCAAAGCGGCCACTTTATCGGCGGTTTCTTTGCTTAACTGGCGTTTCAGATAGATAAAATCTTTTTCTTTGCGTGCCAAACGTTTCTCAATGGTTTCGACGGATACGCCGATAAGCGCGGAAAGCTGTTCCAATTGCTCGCCGGTAGGCTGAATATCCATGCCGGAAGGCACGGCATACAATGATTCGGTAGGCGCACTCAAGGCCAACGTGGCACCGTTGCGGTCGGTAATCGTGCCGCGTGATGCAGGCAGGGTAATCGTGCGTACAAAGCGCTGATCGCCTTGATTTTTCAAAAATTCATGCTGCGTGGTTTGCAGGTAAACACCTCTGCATACCAATGCGGTAAATGCCAAGGCCAAACCGCCCAACACCAATGCAATCCGCCCGTTGGTCGAAACGGGTTTTTTAGCCTTGGGCTGTTTGGGTAACATTCGGGGCTTATATTCGTTTTTAATCAACATAGCAACTTCTCGTTTTTATTTTATATTTATCCGGCGTTTACGAAAGGTAGAACCCATCGTGCCATTCCATTTCATTATGTTATTGTGTTTCAATCATGCGCGTATCCGAGGCGCCCGGCGGATGTAATTGCTGCCGCTCCGCCGCCTGTCTAATCAGTTTGTGATTCGACAACTTAGCCTGCTCGAGCTTCAAACGTGCATAATCGTGCTCAAGTTGGATTTCCTGCTTTTCAGCCTTATCCAGTGAAATATAGTATTGGCGCGACTGGTCTTGCACGGTCACAACCGCCAAACCCGACAACAATGCCAACACCAACAAAAGAACATTCAATTTATTCATATTTTTTCAGACGGCCCGTCAGACTGCATTTATGCTTTCAGACGGCCTGTTATGCTTCAACTTCAAAACGGCCTTGGGTACGTTCGGCCACCCGCAACACTGCCGAACGGGCACGCGGATTGGCAGCGGTTTCTTCGGCACTCGGCTTCACGGCTTTGCCTATCTGCTTTAAAGGCGGCTGCGGTAAATCGGCTTCTTTCACCACCGCCCAACGGGGCAATGGCGGATGCTGCGAATGCTGCTTGATAAACTGTTTAACAATGCGGTCTTCCAAAGAATGGAAAGCAATCACCGCCAATCTGCCACCCGCTTTCAGACGGCCTGTTACCTGCGGCAATACAGCCTTTACTTCTTCAAGCTCACGGTTGATGAAAATCCGAACGGCTTGAAACGTCCGGGTTGCGGGGTCTTGTCCGCGCTCACGAGTACGGACGTTTTGCGCCACGAGCTGCGCCAGCTTGCGGGTTGTATCGATGGGTGCCGTTTCGCGTTGCGAAACAATGGCGCGCGCAATCTGGCGACTAAACCGCTCTTCACCATAATTTTTTATTACCTCGTGTAATTGCTGTTCGTCTGCCGTGGCAATCCATTCCGCCGCCGACACCCCGCGGGTCGTATCCATACGCATATCCAACGGCGCATCAAAACGGAAACTAAACCCCCGCTCCGCCTCGTCTATCTGCGGCGAGGAAATACCCAAATCAAACAATGCACCGTCGATTTCACCGATACCCAGTTCGTTTAAGGCCGTCTGAAAAGATGCAAAGCCGTTGTGCACAACCTGCACACGCTTGTCTTGTGCCGCCAATTCATTGGCTACCGCAATGGCCTGCGGATCTTTATCAAACACCACCAAACGGCCTTGATCACCCAACTTCGACAAAATCAAACGGGAGTGCCCTCCCCTGCCGAACGTACCGTCTACATAAATGCCGTCGGCACGGATATTTAATGCATCTACAGCCTCATGCAGCAATACGGTGATATGTTTCAAAGGTTCGGCCGTACTCACAATTGCAAATCCGTCTGGCTCAACTGGAACGACAATTCTTCTTCATCAATATCCAACGCTTGATTCATCTCGGCTTCCCAATGTTCGCGACCCCATAATTCCAAACGGTTGGCGCGGCCCACCAGCGTTACTTCCTTATCGAAATCAACACGGCGGCGCAGGTTAGCAGGTAGCAAAACACGCCCTGCCGTATCCAGTTCCAAAGTATCCGCATTGTGCAACAGCAAATTTTGATAGCGCTGCAACGTAGGATTCCCCGCAACTTTCAATGCTAACAATTGGTTAGCCACCCTACCCCACTCCGATTCGGGATAAATCAACAAACGATGGCGCGAATCCAATGTTGCCACAACGGCCGGCGTATAATTGCGCAGCAGCAGCTCGCGGAACTTGGCAGGAATCGCCAACCGCCCTTTGCTGTCTATGCTCAATTCATGAACGCCGCCAAACACTTTATCGCACTCCGTTATCAAATTCGGGCAATAGCGACACTTTGACACACATTGCCCCACATGCCTACACTATAAGAAATTTCATAGCGTCGGTCAAATCACCCTTTTCTAAAAAATAAGCGTCCCGACAACCACTTAACCACTAAAAAACCAGGCATACACCCTACTTTGGCATATGCCTTAATGCATAAAACACTATATATAGTATTTTTATAAAAAACGAACCACTATATCTGGTAAAAATAATACCTAAAGTAGCATTTTTTAATCCGCGTTATAATATGCCTACGCACATATAACATTTACATTATCTAACAATCATGACAGCCCAACTCCCTACCCCCTCCGCAACAGCATTAGCCTCTTCCGAAGCCTTGCAAAATCTGATTCGCGAAGCCATCCGCCACAATGACAACTTCATTCCGTTTTCCCGTTTTATGGAACTGGCACTGTATGCCCCCCGATACGGCTACTACACCGGCGGCGCCCACAAAATCGGCGCTGCCGGCGACTTCATTACCGCCCCCACGCTCACCCCCTTATTCGCGCAAACCCTTGCCCGCCAAATCACACCGCTGCTATCGCAAACCGACGGCAATGTATATGAATTCGGCGCAGGCACGGGCGAACTGGCCGCAGGCTTGCTGCAAAGCCTTTCAGACGGCCTTAACCACTATTACATCATTGAAGTATCAACAGAATTAGCCGAACGGCAATATCAACATATTTTAGAAAGAGCCCCCGATGTTGCCGACAAAGTGATCCATCTCACCAAACTGCCCGAACACTTCGACGGCATGATTATCGGCAACGAAGTATTAGATGCGATGCCCTGCGAAATCATCCGACATGAACAACACCAATTCCTACAAACCGGCGTTTCCTTAGAAGGCGAATCCTTTATTCAAAGCACCCGCCCGCTCACAGACCACGCGCTATTGCAAGCCGCCGCCGAATACTTCCCGCCCGACGAACCCTACACCAGCGAGCTGCATCCCGCCCAACATGCCTTTATCCGCACATTGGCCGAAAAACTGCTTCGCGGCGGCATGATTTTTATCGACTACGGTTTTGATGCCGCCCAGTATTACCATCCGCAACGCACAATGGGCACTTTTATCGGACACTACCGCCACCACACCGTACACGACCCGTTTTTCCATATCGGACTGACCGACCTTACCGCCCATGTCAATTTCACCGATATCGCCCAAGCAGGTACCGATACCGGATTGGATTTAATCGGCTATACCACGCAGGCACATTTTTTATTAAATTTAGGCATTACCGGCCTGTTGGCGCAAACCGCCGACCCCGAATCTGCCGATTACATCCGCGAAGCCGCAGCCATACACAAGCTGCTCGGCCAACATGAAATGGGCGAACTGTTTAAAGTGATTGCATTCGGCCGCGATATCGATATCGACTGGCAAGGCTTTATATCAGGCGATATCTGCCATAAACTTTAAACCGACCATAGACCGCCTGAATAAAAAACCGCAATGAGTTTCAGACGGCCTCGAACACCGAGAAAATACCTAGAAAAATTTTTCTATAAAAATCAAATAAAAA
Organism: Neisseria montereyensis; assembly: GCF_024834045.1. Taxonomy (GTDB): domain Bacteria; phylum Pseudomonadota; class Gammaproteobacteria; order Burkholderiales; family Neisseriaceae; genus Neisseria; species Neisseria montereyensis. The sequence goes on along the minus strand of NZ_JANUXW010000005.1, from coordinate 9,788 downwards.
CAAACATCAGCCTATAAATTGGTTGCCCCGCTTCAAAAAAACCGTATAATCACGTTTTCACGAAACGGCGAATTAGCTCAGTCGGTTAGAGCAGAGGAATCATAATCCTTGTGTCCGGGGTTCGAGTCCCTGATTCGCCACCAAATTTCGGGGGTATAGCTCAGTTGGTAGAGCGCTTGCATGGCATGCAAGAGGTCAGCGGTTCGATCCCGCTTACCTCCACCAGATATAAAAATCCCGGTTTATACCGGGTATTTTTATATCTGCCGCCAAGCAAATAAATAGCTTCAAAAAGGCCATCTGAAAACTTGAACTGCCCCCAAATCTTTTGGACAAACATAAAAGCCTTTTCAGACGGCCTTATTACGGGCTTTTAATCAAAATTATCGGTTATCAGGCAATTTAACGACTACTGTATTGGCTAAATAATCTTGTAATGTTCTGCGATCTTTCGAGAGGTTGAACAGCATAATGAAGCATACCAGCCATACAATCATTGAAAGTAAGCTGGAAATACCTTCTGTTAATTCATCATCACCCCCTATGGCTAATACCAATATCTTACTGATTAGAGTACAACCAAGGGAAAGAATAAAATTGAAGCCAATCTCGCGTATTAATACCGTACCACCAAATCCAGGGTTGGTACCATCTGTTTTCAATACACGGATTTTCATCACTTTTTTGCCTAAAGATTGCCCGCTTTTACTCATCATGATGACTTGGATAATAGCATAGGCAAGTAGGATGACTAGTCCAACAACCGCCATTTGATTGAATGAGCTTTGATCATATACAGTCACTTTTGTGCTACCTAAAAAATCTTCCAAAGAATAGCCTATAGTGATGATGAGTGGCAGAGAGGCAATAAATGTGAAGAGAATGTTTAAACAATAAGCAGCGATACGGCTACCTGCTGATGCTGGTTCGACAACAACCTCTGTTTCAAACGATTGTGATATTGCATTATTTGTATAGATTTCATTCATTTTTAATATAAACCTTTTAAATATAAGATATTATTTATTATGATATAATTAGCTTTTTATGAAACAGCCTGTTATTTAAACTAAGAATAATTAAGGTTATATTTTACCTTATAAAGGAATAGTTTAGTTGTTTTGAATATTGAATATATTGGCAGCTGCTTCTGTTGTAGTACCGGGTAAGAATATTTATTTAGTTAAATCAATATAACAAGGCCGTCTGAAAATTTTCAGACGGCCTTGTTATATTGTGGTTTTTAAATTGAATATGATTATTTACCCGGTAGTTTAACCACTACTGTTTTCGCGAAATAATCTTGTAGCGTTCTGCGGTTTTTCGAGCGGTTGAACAGCATAATAAAACAGATTAGCCAAACAGTCAGTGACACCAAGGTTGAAATATCGCCGGCTGTCGGGCCTGTCCCCAACATTCTGCCTATTAATGAAGCAGCGGCAGTTAGGACAATATTGAAAACAATTTCACGCATCAGCACCGCGCCACGGAATCCGGGGTTGCTACCATCCGTTGTTAATAAACGGATTTTCATGATTTTTTTACCGAAAGACTGACCGTCGCGGCTCATGATTCGGATTTGCAATAGTGCATAAACCAACAGAATCAATAAACCGATAAGCCATGTCCAGCTAAAAGCTTCTCCTATATTGGACAGATCTGCCCTATGAGCCGGTAAATTATTAACGGAAGAGGATATCATCACCATAAGCGGAATATAGGCAATGAGGGTAAAAACAGCATTTAAAAGATAAGCGGCTATACGGCTGCCGGGGGTGGCAGGATCGACCACAATTTCTGCTTCAAGCGGTGGTAATGTCGCATTATTCGTATGGATTTCGTTCATTTTGACATACTCCTTTTACATATAGACCATATAAATACCGATATCAGTGGTTTTTACTTAGCAAACATCAAAAAAAACTTTACTTTTATTTATGCCGGCGTTAAAACACTACTTTTGTGATTGTTATCATTTTGTCAATATATTTTCCTTTAAGGAGCACACAATGAAAGTAGGATTCATCGGCTGGCGCGGTATGGTCGGTTCGGTATTGATGCAACGTATGCAGGAAGAAAACGATTTTGCTCATATAACAGAGGCTGTATTTTTTACGACATCAAATATTGGCGGAAGTGCCCCTGATTTTGGTCAGAAAACAAAAATATTAAAAGATGCCAACGATATCGGTCAGTTGGCAGAGATGGATGTGATTGTGACCTGCCAGGGCGGCGACTACACCAAAGCTATCTTTAAACCGTTGCGGGATAGCGGTTGGCAGGGTTATTGGATTGATGCGGCATCTTCTTTGCGTATGGACGATGAAGCAGTGATTGTGTTGGATCCGGTTAACCGTAATGTGATTGATGTCGCATTGGAAAAAGGAGTTAAAAATTATATCGGCGGTAACTGTACCGTATCGCTGATGCTCATGGCTCTGGGTGGTTTGTTCCAAAACGGATTAGTTGAGTGGGCAACCAGTATGACTTATCAGGCCGCATCCGGCGCAGGTGCCAAAAATATGCGCGAATTGCTGGAAGGCATGGGCGCTATCCACAATCAAGTAGAAAAAGAATTGGCGGATCCTGCCGGTGCTATTTTGGATATCGACCGTAAAGTATCCGATTTCTTGCGTAGCAGTAGTTATCCGAAAGCCAACTTCGGTGTGCCTTTAGCGGGCAGTTTGATTCCTTGGATTGATGCCGATTTAGGTAACGGCCAATCCAAAGAGGAATGGAAAGGCGGCGTGGAAACCAATAAGATTTTAGGCGGCGATAATCCTGTTGTGATTGACGGCTTATGTGTTCGTGTAGGCTCTATGCGTTGCCATAGCCAAGCGCTTACCCTAAAACTGAAAAAAGATTTGCCGGTAGAGGAAATCGAAGCATTATTGGCCGGTGCCAACGACTGGGTAAAAGTGATTCCGAATCAGAAAGAAGTCAGTATTAACGATTTAACCCCTGCCGCGGTTACCGGAACCTTAAGCGTGCCGGTGGGCCGTATCCGTAAATTAGGTATGGGTGGCGAATATATCAGCGCATTCACCGTAGGCGACCAGCTTTTATGGGGTGCTGCCGAACCGCTGCGCCGTATGTTGCGGATTATTTTAGGTAATTTAGACTAATCTAAATATTGATATAAAAATAGGCCGTCTGAAATTTTTCAGACGGCTTATTGTATATATTAAGCCAGATATTTTATATCAAGGCTTTTTGACGTATTGCGCCGATTGGGGTTGTACCACAACCAAACTTGAGCGTTCCGGTGTCAGCAATTTTGCAGCGGCCTGTACTTCGGCAATGGTTACTTGTTGTAGGCGGCGGCGTAGTTCTGCTTCGTCGCTATATTTGAAACCGCGTGTTTCCAATTTACCCATGAGGGAGGCTTGGGCATTGATGGAGTCGTTGGCATAAATTTCCGAAGCGGCACTCAATTTACGGATTCGGTCTAATTCTTCCTGCGTAATACCGTTTTGGGCGATATCGTCAATTTCATTACGGATAAGGCGGACGAGGGTATCGACGTCCGTACCCGCGCCCGGCATGCCGACAATAGTAAACAAAGGCATTTCCCGGCTGAATAAGTCATAATTGGTGCCGACGTTTAAAGCCACTTGTTTGCCGCGCACCAGATTTTTATCAAGTCGGCTGGATGAGTTACCGCTGAGAATATCGGATAAAACGTCTAAGGCATAAGGCATTTTATCGCTAACATTTTTTAGTTTGGGAACACGGTAAGACAGAGCAAAGACCGGCTGGCGGGTGACGGCGGAAAAAGTTTGTGCGCGAACAGGCTTGGTTGCCATCTTCTCATTGTTAAACCGATTGCGTGCCGGTAAGGTTTTGGAAGGAATATTGCCGAATAGCTTGGTGACCGTATTGAGTGTTTGCTTGGCATTGACATCGCCGACAATTACCAGAGTGGCGTTATTGGGAGCATACCACTGTTGGTACCATTGGCGCAGATCATTGGCTTTTAAGATATTGAGGTCGTCCATATAGCCGATAACGGGTGCACGCATAGCGGGGGCTTGGTAGCCGTTGAGAAAAATATGTTCCCATAGTTTGCCATAGGGGCTGTCTTCAGTGCGCATGCGGCGTTCTTCGCGGATAACGTTCATTTCGTTATCGAAATCTTTATCGCTGAAGTTTAAGTTTTTCATGCGGTCGGCTTCCATCGCCAATACTTCGGACAGGTTGTTTGCCGCTATATTTTCAAAGAATACCGTTTCGCTGCGTGTAGTATAGGCATTGTTTCTTCCGCCCAGTGCCGATACGCGGCGGCTGAATTCACCCGACGGCACGCTCGGCGTGCCCTTAAACATCATATGTTCCAACGCATGACTCAAGCCGGTTTTGCCTTCTTTTTCGTCTATACTACCGACCCGATACCAAATTTGTGATACGGCAACGGGAGCTCGGTTGTCTTCTTTAACGATAACTTTTAATCCGTTGGGCAGTGTTTTGGATAATGTTTGCGCCCATGCGGGTGAAGTAGAGAGCAAAAACAATAAAATCATTCGGCGTAACATAAAGCGTTCCCTTTAAAAACATTAAAGTGATAATAGCTTTTGCCGCTTGATTAAACAAGGCCGTCTGAATATTTTTCAGACGGCCTTTTGATATATTGATAAAAAACAGTAAATATTTAATGTTGGTTATTGATATCCTGCCGGTTTTGTAATACCAAAGAGCCCAGCATGGTATAAAGCGGTACAATATCGGTGGATTTGGGAAATTCGAACGTATAGCTGATTAATTGTTCGTTATAGGCTTTCCGATACACGCTTTGCAGGCAGGTGACGGTTAATTCGCTGTCATCCAAGCCCATGCCCGCCGTTTCCATTTCCACATCGACAATATTCATCAGATAAATGGATTTAAAGCTTTGCTTTTTGCCTGTTGCCCCTTGTTTGTCAATAAATAAAATACGTTGGTCGGTAAAAACAATTAAATCGCGAATCAGTTTGTAGCCGATAGAGATTTTTTCGCCTTCAAAGAGATAACGGCCAAACTGTTGTTCCAATTCTTCTAAGGAAATTTCGCTCATATTGCCGAGCATACCCTGAACCAATTTACCTAAGCCAAAAGCCATTTTTTATCCTTATGATTGATTTTGAATAAATGATTTTATCATCAAAAATTAAGATGAAAGAAACGGCTTAGGGGTGGGTGAAGTATCAAAGCGGGTTGTGTTGCGATTTACCATACGGTTTACGGATTGGCATTCTCTGAAAATACGTTACAATTAGCCTATAAAAACCACTTTATTTAATAAGGGAACGCCATGTTCAGTTTTTTTAAACGTAAGAAAAAACAAGAAACCGTTGAAACTGCTTCCGAGCCGGTGCAAACCCCGACAACGGAAACCGTCGCCGAACCTGAAACCCCTTCGGTTGAGATCAATGTAAACGTTTCGGATGTGGAGCCGTTAACCGAAGCACAACAGCAGGCGGTAGACGAACATATTGAAGATAATATCGTTAGCCAATTGGTTTCCGATGTTATGACCGATCATGAAGATGTATCGGAACAAACTGATGAAACGGTAATCCTCACGCCGACAGCAGTCGAAGAAAGCTATACGGCACCAATTGAAGAAACTGCGGCATTAAATAGTAGTGATGTGGCCGAAACCTTAAAATCAGGCGACAGTATCGCTACGGTAACCGATCCGGTGGCTCCCGCCGTGCCTGCGGTATCGGAACCACCGCAGGAGGAAGAAAAACTCAGTTGGGCGGCTCGTTTGAAAAAAGGTTTGTCCAAATCGCGTAACCAGATGGCCAAATCGCTGGCAGGTGTGTTTGGCGGCGGCAAAATTGACGAAGACTTATACGAAGAGCTCGAAACCGTGCTGATTACCAGTGATATGGGTATCGAAGCCACCGAATATTTGATGAAAGATGTACGCAAACGGGTGAGCCTGAGAGGTTTGAAAGACGGCAACGAGCTGCGCGGCGCATTAAAAGATGCCATTTACGATTTAATCAAACCCTTGCAGGAACCTTTGCATATTCCTGAGAGTAATCAGCCTTTTGTAATTATGCTGGCCGGCATCAACGGTGCGGGCAAAACCACTTCTATCGGCAAATTGGCCAAATATTTTCAATCGCAGGGCAAATCCGTTTTACTGGCGGCGGGCGATACCTTTAGAGCGGCCGCCCGCGAGCAGTTGCAAGAGTGGGGCGCGCGTAACGGCGTGACCGTGATTTCGCAAACCACCGGCGATTCCGCCGCCGTCTGCTTCGATGCGGTAGAGGCCGCCAAAGCCCGCCATATCGATATTGTTCTGGCCGATACGGCAGGCCGTTTGCCGACGCAACTTCACTTAATGGAAGAAATTAAAAAAGTGAAGCGTGTTTTGCAAAAATCTATCCCCGATGCCCCGCATGAGATTATGGTGGTATTGGATGCCAATATCGGCCAAAACGCAGTGAATCAGGTCGTGGCTTTTGATGATGCTTTGGGCGTAACCGGTTTGATTGTGACCAAGCTGGACGGTACGGCAAAAGGCGGTATCCTTGCGGCACTGGCTTCTAACCGGCCGATTCCTGTCCGCTATATCGGGGTGGGTGAAAGTATCGACGACTTGCGCCCGTTTGATGCCCGTGCTTTTGTGGATGCTTTGTTTGAGTGATAAGAATAAAATCAGTAAATAAAATGGCCGTCTGAAAAAGATGAACTGCAGCCCAAAAGTTGGACACCCTCCAACCCATTAAGGTGCAGTTCATCTTTTTCAGACGGCCTTGTTATATTGCTTTGATCAAAAGGTTTTTTCCAACGTAATAAACCATTGCTTGTTTTGCCGTGAGTAAAAAGCAGGAATATTACTTTTTACTTTTAAATACTGAAAATTCAGCTTAGGCGTAATACCATATAAATGTATGCTGCGGTGCCATATCGCAAAATTAGCCTGATACTCTTTATCGCGCCGAACAGTACCAAAAAATTGATTAGGCGCATCAAAATTACGATGTGCATAACGAAGGTTCACTCGGGTGCTTAAACCATTTGACCACTCTTTCAAGACACCGGTGCGCAATCCTTTACGTTTTGATGACTCTTGGCTTTCCGCCGCTCGTTCCCGGCCATAATCCGCACCACCGTAGATCATTAATCCGGCTTGAGGCAGCCAAGCAGCCGTTACGGAAAGGTTATTCAAGTGCCCGTCATAACGTTCTGAAAGATAACTTTGGGCATAACGTCTTTGAAGATGGGTAAACGCTCCAACCACCTGCCAGTTATCATTCAACCAACGCCCATGTTGTGTATTAACACCAAAATTCCGGCTATATGCTTCGCCCCCTAAGCGGTGATAACCAACAAAAGGGGTCACCGATGTCCATTGCTGAATATTTTGATTTTTATATCCGGCGCCTAAATGAATGCTTTGCTCGCTATAATCATTGTTATCCCAATACTGCACACCATCAAATACAACTTCTGTGGTTAAATAATGGTTCCCTTTAATATTCCAATCGCGCTCTGCAGAAAAGTCGTATTTCAAGCCATTGGCTTTTTTAGGTAGGGAATCTTCATTACGCTCCAACCGCCCTAATGAAGTATCAATATAACGTATTGAAGAAGCATTATTCACGTTATCATTACGCTCATATTGCACACCTGCATTAACAACCCAACCTTGTTGTTTTTGGATACGCAGCAGATAAATATCAGCCATCATGCGGGCTTCTTCGGTAATATCATCCGCCTTAACCCTCTCAAACTGATCTTTAGAAGCCTGATATTGCTTGTTTTCATACAACATTCCTGCCAAATCCAAGCGTACATAGCTTAAGCTGGGATCCTCCGCAATAATCCGCCTGTATGCAGCAATAGCCTCGCGGTGTTTTTTCTGAGAACGTAACAATGCACCATTAGCATAATCGTAAAGTATTTCATCATATTGAGGCAGGCTACGGTAAAGCGGGAGTAAATCAGCCAAGAGCGCCCAATTCTGACTATGTAATGCCCGCTCGATTAATTTAGCTGTCAATTCCGGATTTTGGCGCAGATCATGTTCGCCAATTTCTACCGTATCGGCTTTTTGAGATGGTGTGCTTACCGGATCGGCTACTTCTATTTTCTGAATTTCAGGTTTGGCTATAGCCTTATCCGCATTCTCGAAACGTGGGATATCCGATGAGGGTAAAACACCCTGTGCCGTGGGTGTGGCAGCCATAACAAATGCTGTCGCACCAGACATTATGACGAAAAAATATTTTTGCATAGGTTATTGTCCGAAAGGCCGTCTGAAATATTTCAGACGGCCTTTAATATTAATAAAAATAATTTATTTCAAATAAAACTTTGCTATTGTATGGCTAGAAAATAAACACATTATATGAAATAAAAATTTCATCTAGATTTTTTTAAATACTTCTGCGATATTATTTTTCTAAAAAACCACTCAATGCAAAAGTATTTTACTCAAGATAATCACTTACTATTTATTCACGATATAATAACAAAAATTTCAAATTTTAACAAAATTTATGAATTTAAATTGCTATTCGATTATCAATCCAACAACAATAAAACAAACCTATATTAAAATAATAAACTTAAAATAATTCGACTATTCATAACTATGCATAAATACTTTAAACTGGCTACTTTCTTTATTCTGAAATTAATTGAATGAAACGCTTATTCTCATCTTTACCCGTTTGGATTATATTAATTGATCTAATCTACGGTTTCGTATTGAATATTCTTCAAAATTTTTATCCTAATCAAAATAATATATTCGAAGAAGGGCTAACCGTCTCACCCGATATTGCCTTTACCGGACTGCAAGCCATTACGAATGCCGGCATGATTTTAATTATTGGATTTGGGCTGTATACCTTAATCCAACTTAATAAAAGTATCCTACAAAAAAATATTTTACCCATCGGCATATTCCGTACATTAGGACTAATTGCCGTACTGGCTTTCAGTATTCCTTCTTTATGGCAATGGTTTTGGGCAATTCTCCATTTCATTGGTGGGACACACACCATAACCTTCGGTTCTGCCCGTTATTTAATCGTTGCACTCTGCCAGTCTCTAACCGCTATCTTATGTTTATGGCGTTTATTTGGATGGTATCGTTTAAGTACTATTAAAAGTTCTTCACATCAATAACCCCTTCAACAAACACTAAATTAAACAGCCGGTCTCATTAATGAGTCCGGCTGTTTGTATTCTCTCTGAGCCTTACGGCGCAACTACCTTACTATTTCAAAGCGGGTTTGGCCTTACGTTTGCTAGGTTTGTCAGAAGTCACCGCCTCCTCCCGCACCTTCGCTAAAATACCGTCACCTATCCCCTTCACATTCTTCAACTCCGATACCGCCTTAAACGCACCGTTCTCATCACGGTACGCCACTATCGCCGCCGCCTTCGACGGACCAATCCCCGGCAGCTCCGCCAACTCCTCGGCACCCGCCGTATTGATATTCACCGCCGCTCCCGCCATCGCCATTGACGCCGCCGCTAACATCCCCAATAAATAACGCTTCATCTCTACTCCTTTTCCATAATGTAGTAAATGCTGTCTTCTTCTCAAATAACAACCCCATCATAAAGCAGTACATCAGCATAAACAATTATTGTCACTACCTTTACCATATCTGTTGTTATGACGTCACAATAAAACATCATGGCTGCTGTCTTCCAGTATCCATCCCCATATCTTTGAATAAAGTAAAACCCCTGATAGTTTCCTATCAGGGGTTCGGTATAAGTGTCTGGCAGTGTCCTACTTTCACATGGGTATCCACACTATCATCGGCGCTGAGTCG
>NZ_JANUXW010000004.1 GCF_024834045.1 Neisseria montereyensis | reverse complement strand
CGGTACTACAATCATGACAGATGTAGTTTGAAATTGAAAAAGCTGAGTCCCGTAGCATACAGAACCCAGCTCGAAAAGGCAGCCTGAAAAGGCTTTTATGTTTGTCCAAGATTTGGGGGTCAGATCACATATTCAGACGGCCTTTTCTAACAACAATCGGCAAAAATAATGCTTAATTGCGGATTCTGTTTAAAACTTCTTCTTTGCCAATCAATGCCAATACGGCATCGATGCTGGGCGTTTTGGCCGTGCCACATACGGCCAACCGCAACGGCATACCGAGTTTGCCCATTTTAATGCCTTCTTCTTCGCAGAAAGGTTTGAATAACTCGTGAATGGCTTCGGTATTCCAGTCGTTCAAGGCTTCCAGTTTATCGGCAAAGCGCAACATCCGCGCCTGAGTGTCTTCATCCCAATGTTTTTGCATATCGGCTTCGCTAGGCGTGCCTTTTTGGTAGAAATAAATGCACTCGTCGGCCAAAGTGTTTAAATCTTGGGCACGATCTTTCACCAAGTCCAATACATCTTCCAGCAAGGGCTTCTCGGTTTCTTCCACACCGCGAACCGCCAAACGGGGGCGAACCAGCTCCGCCAATTCGTTATTGGGTGTCGCTTTAATGTGCTCGCCGTTAATCCAATACAGTTTTTTCATATCCATACGGCTGGGGGATGGAGAAACGTCTTTTAAATCAAACCATTCGACAAATTGCTTCATGGTGAAGAATTCATCGTCGCCGTGTGCCCAACCCAAGCGCGCCAGATAGTTCAACATTGCTTGCGGCAAAATGCCCATTTGGCCGAAATCGGTAATGGCTACGGTATCGCCGCTGCGTTTGGATATTTTTTTACCTTGTTCGTTTAGAATCATCGGCAGATGGGCATATTCGGGCAGTTTGGTGCCCATTGCTTTTAAGATATTGATTTGCTTCGGCGTATTGTTGACATGATCATCACCGCGAATCACATGGGTTACACCCATATCATAATCGTCAACCACCACGCAGAAGTTATAAGTGGGCGTACCGTCGGCACGCGCGATAATCAAATCATCTAAGGCTGAATTGGGAATGCTGATTTCGCCTTTTACCAAGTCATACCAAGTGGTTGTGCCTTCAATAGGCGTTTTAAAGCGGATAACGGGCTCGACATCGGCAGGAATCGGCGGAAGGGTTTTACCGGGCTCCGGCCGCCAGCGGCGGTCGTAAGTGGCGGTACCGTTTTTTTCAGCCTGTTCGCGCATGGCTTCCAGCTCTTCTTTGCTGCAATAGCAGTGATAAGCCTGCCCTTGCTGTAAAAGCTCGTTCAGCACTTCTTTATAGCGCTCGAAACGGCGGGTTTGATAAATCACATTATCGGCATTGTCGTAATCCAAACCGACCCACCGCATGCCGTCTAAAATAATATTGACGGATTCGGCAGTGGAACGTTCTAAATCGGTATCTTCGATACGCAGCAGGAATTCACCTTTGTGTTTTCTGGCAAACGCCCAAGAGAACAGCGCAGTGCGGACGCCGCCGATATGTAGGTAGCCGGTGGGGCTGGGGGCAAAACGGGTGCGGATAGTCATGGAAATGCTCCGATAATACTGAAAGTTGTTATTGTATAGAGGGGCGGTGAAATATGCCATAGCTAAACGCGGCAGGATTTTTTAATAACTATCATGGCTTTCATCAGCTATCCGGAACCTGATAATCAGATTAGTCGCTTAATGAGGAATGGTTTTCAAAATAAGCCGCCACTTTTTCATTGTTTTGAATAAAGCGGTCGATTATTTCGGGGTCATCCAAAATTCTAAAATAGATTAATCTTTTCGATTGGTGATGCCGATAGCTACAGTAATTGCCACTGTATTACCTGTAATAGATAAGAGAACTTTGGGGCTAATTCTTAGCATCTGTAATTTAAGGCTGCTACCCTAGTTTATTGTCCCCGTAAGGTCTACAAACGATACAACGCTATTGAATTGAATTCGGTTCCGCTGGCCCATATTTAAACCTCTTTTAATCGAAGAATAAGGAAATGAATAATAATACTCCAAATAGCATTCCCGATATTCTATAAAATTTCTTTTTTCTTAAAATATAATTAATTGATTTATCATCTGATTTAAAATTATCCTCTCTTTTAAATTTCTCTTCTTTATACCAGTAGAAATGAAATATCAACACAGAATAGAACATTAAAAGCCAAAAAAATGGTACTAGCAGCCTTATAGATGTTGGAAAGTCAGTCATAGTTATCAATAAAAATATAATTGCTAGCAGAAATACAAAAAATAGAAAATAAAAAACATAATCAAAGTATTTATACTTATTCATAGACATTATTAAATTACCTATAATTTGGTTAGAGTAGTAACTGTATTCATAAGGTTTGTGAGCGATACAGTATTGGATTAAAAAAATGACATTATTTTATATTTTTTCTTTCCTGTTTAACAATATGAATATTACATATTGAGCTGTTTTTCAGACGGTATGCTGAATTAATATAAATAGCCTATGCGGATAAATTTCTTCCCTAATAATAAATAAAATAACACAATTGAATATTTCATAGGCATGTATTGTGATTAACGGTATTTTTTTAATTGTTGTTTCACTTGCTTTGTTGCAGTTTATGAATGCTTATTTCCTTGCTTTTTAAGTTTTCAGACGGCCTTTGCCCGAATAGATAAAAAGACAGAAAAGGCGTACAATAACGCCCCAAATATTCAACTATTCGGGCAGTATCAAACCGCCTGATTTTTTTTGGAAAATAATATGAGTGAACAGCCTTCTACCCCCGAACAAAACGAACCGCAATTGGATGAAAACCAAATCATTGCCCTGCGTCGTGAAAAATTGAATGAAATCCGTAAAAACGGCATTGCTTTCCCTAATCAGTATCGGCGCGATGCGTTTGCCGGTGATTTGCAGGAGCGCTACGGCAATCTGGAAAAAGCCGAGTTAGACCCGCAAGCCATCCCGGTTAAAGTGGCCGGCCGCATGATGTTGAAGCGGGCGATGGGTAAGGCCAGTTTTGCTACCATTCAGGATATGAGCGGCCAGATTCAGGTTTATGTGAATAATCAGGGTGTGGGTGAAGACGTTCATAATGTGTTCAAACATTGGGATTTGGGCGATATTATCGGCATTGAAGGCACATTGTTTAAAACCAATCATGGCGAATTAACCGTGCGCGCAAGCAAGCTGCATCTGTTAACCAAATCTTTGCGCCCCCTGCCCGATAAGCATAAAGGCCTGACCGATCAAGAGCAGAAATACCGTCAGCGTTATGCCGATTTGATTACCAATCAAGATTCGCGCGATGTGTTTATCAAGCGCAGTAAAATCATTCAGGCCGTGCGTAATTACATGGTCGGCGAGCGTTATCTGGAAGTGGAAACGCCGATGATGCACCCGATTCCGGGCGGTGCTACGGCTAAGCCGTTTATTACCCATCATAATGCGCTGGATATTCCGCTTTATTTGCGCATTGCACCGGAATTGTATTTGAAACGTTTGGTCGTCGGCGGTTTGGAACGCGTGTTTGAAATCAATCGCAGTTTCCGTAATGAGGGCATGAGTACCCGCCATAACCCCGAATTCACGATGATGGAATTCTATGAGGCGTTTTCAACCTACGAGCGTATGATGGAAATGACCGAAGGCGTTATCCGCAATGCGGCGTTGGAAGTGTGCGGAACGGCCAAATTAAGCTACAACGGCAGAGAAGTGGATTTGGAAAGCCCGTTTGAACGGCTAACGATTCTTGAAGCGATTAAAAAATACAATCCGCAATATACCGACGAACAGCTCAATGATGAAGCATGGTTGAAACAGGAAATTGTGAAACACGGTGAGAAAATTCCGCCGTCGCCCGGTATCGGCAGCCTGCAATTGGCATTGTTTGAAGGTTGTGCCGAAGGCCAATTGTGGAACCCGACCTTTATTGTGGATTATCCGGTTGAAGTTTCCCCGCTGGCGCGTGCATCCGACACCAAGCCCGGCCTAACCGACCGTTTCGAGCTGTTTATCGTCGGCCGCGAGCTGGCAAACGGCTATTCGGAGTTAAACGACCCTGAAGATCAGGCCGCCCGCTTTAAAGCGCAAGTCGCCCAGAAAGATGCAGGCGATGATGAGGCAATGCACTATGATGCCGACTATATCCGCGCTATGGAATACGGGTTGCCGCCGACAGGGGGCAGCGGTATCGGTTTGGATCGCTTGGTGATGTTGCTAACCGATGCACAATCTATCCGCGATGTGATTCTATTTCCGCAAATGCGTCCGGAATAATACCTTTAAATTGATTTAATGGATAAAGTGAAGCCGTCTGAAAGTTTTCAGACGGCTTTTTATTTGGGATTTAATAAGTAGTTTTATATTGCGGGCGTCTCTATTGATATGATGGGGTATATACAGATTGGTTTTATCGATAGTGAAAAATATGGCCGTCTGAAAAATAGCAGTTTCCGGTTTTATATGGGTTATCAATATTTAATAGTTTCTTATTAAGAAACGAATATTCAATAAAATCGCTATTTATAAACCATTAGTTATTTCATACAATACACACATCAACAAAACAGGCAGCCGATAAAAAACATTGCCTGATATTTAAAACCCAATAAAAATACACATGAGGACAATGATCATGAAAAAAACAATCTTTACTTTCGCCGCTTTAGCTACTCTTGTTACTTCTTTCGCTTCTGCCAAAGGCGCCCATATGCCGGCATATAACCATGCCAACGATTCAGGCTCGATTGCCGGTTTAGAGCAAGTTTCACATAACGGTCCGGTAGTGGTTACTAAAGATGATGATATGGTTAGATTTGTTTTTCCCGGTAGCACTAGTGAAAAAGAAATTACTGGTTATGAATACTTAGGCCGTACTGAAGCTCGTTAATTGATACTGCATTAAAAGAAGGCAGGCCGTCTGAAAGTTTCAGACGGCCTGTTTTTATATTGTTTATACCTAATAATGCATTGTTTAATAAAAATAAATCAAGAAGTATCAGGCTGAACTAGATAAGTAAAAGGAAGCTAGGCCGGGCTGCCCCCCTCGGCACACGCTCTCGCACACCGTTTCCGGTAGGCTGCGATAGGCAGATTCATCGCTTTTCTAGCTTCCTTATGTGGGGATAATAACATAATTGATGTGAAAAAATATTTTTGCCGTGCAAATTAATTTTAGGCGCGGCGGGTATTCTAAATGGCTGGCTGGGGCTTAAATACCGTGTAACGGTAGGCCGTTGATTGATATCGAGGGCTTGCGCGAAAGCATTATCAAGTTAGCCGATAATAATACTGCCTTGCTGATGCCAATATAGAGTTAATGATTTTATACCTGAGCAATATAGTTTCCAATTAAGAAACGAATGTTAAATGAAATCGGTATTTATCAATGAAGTGGGATTTCATAAAATACACACATCAACAAAACAGGCAACCGATAAAAAACATTGCCTGATATTAAACCTAATAAAAAATACACATGAGGATAATCATCATGAAAAAAACAATCTTTACTTTCGCCGCTTTAGCTACTCTTGTTACTTCTTTTGCATCTGCCAAAGGCGCCCACATGCCGGCATATAACCATGCTAATGATTCAGGCTCGATTGCCGGTTTAGAACAAGTTTCACATAACGGTCCGGTAGTGGTTACTAAAGATGATGATATGGTTAGATTTGTTTTCCCCGGTAGCACCGATACTAAAGAAATCAGTGGTTATGAATATTTAGGCCGTACCGAACCACGTTAATCCGGTACAGTATGAAAAAGCAAACAGGCCGTCTGAAAATCAGACGGCCTTTTATATTGCTGTTTTAATAGCAACTTAAGATTTCTTATTAAGAAACGAATATTCAATAAAATTGCTATTTATCAATTATTGGTTGTTTTATACAATACACACATCAACAAAGCAAACGGCAGTTTACAAATTGCCGAATATTAAAACCCAATAAAAAATACACCAGAGGACAATTATCATGAAAAAAACAATGCTTACTTTCGCCGCTTTAGCTACTTTTGCCGCTTCTTTTGCATCTGCCAAAGGTGCACACATGCCGGCATATAACCATGCCAATGATTCAGGCTCGATTGCCGGTTTAGAACAAGTTCCACACAACGGTCCGGTAGTGGTTACTAAAGACGATGATGTGGTTAGATTTGTTTATCCCGGCAACACCGATACCAAAGAAATTGCTGGTTATGAATATTTAGGCCGTACCGAACCGCGTTAATCCGGTACAGTGTAAAAAGCAAGCAGGCCGTCTGAAAGATATTTCAGACGGCCTGTTCATATTTGTGTTATATCATTAAAAAAACCGTATTCCAAAAGCAATACGGTTTTTGAGTTTATCTTGTAAACAGTTGTTTCCGCTGTTAGGCGGCCTTTTCATCAATAAAGGTTACACCGTTTAATTGGGAGGTGAGTATGGCCTGACGCAGGGCAGCTAATGCTTTGGGGCGTACGAAATTGCGACGGTATGCCAATACGACGCGGCGGTGCGGTGCTTCCCCCTCAAAGGGAATAATGCTGAATAGCATATGATCGTTTTCGGTTAATGCCGTAGCTGGTAATACACTGATGCTCAACCCGCTGGCAACCATGTGGCGGATGGTATTGATAGAGCTGCCTTGCAAGGTATTGGTCAGTCCTTGTATTTTTTGGCGTGAAGCCAATTCGGAGCAGCTAGCCAACACCTGATCGCGCATACAGTTTCCCTCGGTGAGTAACAATACCTGTTCTTGAGCCAACATTTCGGGGGTTATCGTATCCAGTTCTTCGAAATGGTGTCCTTTCGGCACAATCACAAAGAACGGCTCATCATATAAAGGTTCGGTAACAATGCCGGGCTCTTGATAAGGCTCGGCTACGATAATGGCATCTAAGTCGCCCCGTTTCAGTGATTCGGTGAGAATCTGCGTGTAGTTCTCATCCAACATCAGAGGCATATTGGGTGCGGTTTCACGCAAGGAAAGAATCAGTTTGGGCAGCAGATAGGGAGCAACGGTGAAAATCAAGCCGAGCTTGAGTGCGCCTTCCAACTCATTTTGCTCTTCGCTGGCAAGGTGCTTAATCATATCGGCTTCTTCCAACACCCTGCGGGCCTGGGCAACAATGCGCTCACCCGCTTCGGTGGTGATAATATCGTTGCTGCTCCGGTCAAACAGCGATACGGCCAGCTCTTCTTCCAATTTTTTGATGGCAATCGAAAGTGTGGGCTGGCTGACGAAGCAGCGGCGGGCGGCGCGTCCGAAATGCCGCTCCTGTGCTACTGCGACAATGTAACGCAATTCTGTTAAAGTCATGCTTCTTCAGCCTTTTTTTGCTCCGGCAGGGTTATATTCAATTCGAGCACATCCATGCCGTTTTGTTTTTCTTGGGAAATACGGATATCTTCCAAAGATACATGAACGTATTTGGACAATACTTCCATCAGTTCTTTTTGCAGGGTTGGCAGATAATCGGGCGCCTGTTCTTTGGCACGCTCTTGCGCAATAATAATTTGCAGGCGGTCACGAGCGACGGCGGCCGTCTTGTTTTTTTTGCCAAACAATAAATCAATCAATGACATTGTTTAACCTCCGAATAAGCGTTTGAAGAAGCCTTTTTTCTCGGCTTCGAGGAAACGCATTTCTCGGTTTTCCCCCAATAATCTTGCCACAACGTCTTTATAAGCTTCTGCCGCAACAACGTCGTTTTGATGGATAACCGGTGCGCCTGAGTTAGATGCCTGTAATACGTTTTGCGATTCCGGAATCACGCCGATTAACGGGATGCGCAAAATATCACAAATATCTTGAACGGAAAGCATTTCGCCTTTTTCTACCCGTTCGGGTGAGTAGCGGGTAATCAGCAGGTGTTCTTTAACGGTTTCGCCTTGTTCGGCTCTACGGCTTTTGCTTTGCAGAATGCCCAAAATACGGTCCGAGTCGCGTACGCTGGAAACTTCCGGATTGGTGGTGATAATGGCTTCATCGGCAAAATAAAGTGCCATCAACGCACCTTGTTCGATACCGGCCGGAGAATCGCAGATAATGTATTCGAAACTCATATCATCGGCGAGTTCTTTTAATACTTTTTCCACACCTTCGCGGTTTAAAGCGTCTTTATCGCGGGTTTGCGAAGCGGGGAGGATGTATAGGTTGTCGGAATGTTTGTCTTTAATCAGTGCCTGAGTCAGCGAAGCTTCGCCTTGGATAACGTTGATTAAGTCGTAAACCACACGGCGTTCGCACCCCATAATCAGGTCGAGGTTACGCAAACCCACGTCGAAGTCGATAACGGCGGTTTTATGGCCGCGCAATGCCAAACCGGAGGCGATGCTGGCGCTGGTAGTGGTTTTGCCTACGCCGCCTTTACCTGAAGTTACTACAATGATTTTTGCCACGATGTTTCCTTTATTGAGCAATCAAAACAATTATTCTTCGTCTATGGCACTAATGACCAGACGGTTCTCTTGGAGCGATACCTGCACGGGCTTTTTATGGAGGTGCGCCGGCAGGCTTTGTTCGAAATTACGGTATATTCCCGCCACCGATACCAATTCGGCCTGCATGGAATGGATAAAAATTCTGGCATCACGGTTGCCGGTGGCGCCGGCCAGTGCACGGCCGCGCATGGCGCCGTATACATGGATATTGCCGTCGGCAATAATTTCCGCACCTTCGTTTACGATGCCGGTAACGATTAAATCGGCATTTTCGGCATAGACTTGCTGGCCGGTTCGAATCGGGGTGCTGATTAATACGGTCGGTTTGCTGATAACGGTTGCCTGAACCTGTTCGGATGAAGCCGGTGCGGCTTTGGCCGGCGGTTCGGAAATTTTACTGTCGTTACGGCTGAAGGTCAGATGATAGGCTTGGGCGTGTGCCGCCCATGCTTCATTTTGATGACGCAGGCCGATGATTTGCAGGCCGTAGCGGGCAAATAGCGACACAATGCCGGGAATATTCAATTCGCCGGGACTGTTGAATTCCTGTACATCCAATAAAAACAGCATACTGCCAAGTTCTTTATGTTGGCTGACACGCTGTTGTAAAAAATCTTCCAATTCCCCTAAGTCCGCAGTATGTAACTGTACGGAAAGCACATCAAGACGTGCTGATTTTACTTCGAAAGCTGTTTTCATTTTAAAGGCAGTCATAAAAAAATTTAATGGGGCTAAGTTTACCGTGTTAACCTTAGCTATTCAATCCGTTAGGGCCGTCTGAAATGAAAAAAAGCTTCCATATTATCGGTATGGGCCGTGTCGGGCAGACTTTTGCCGCCGTTTTGCCGAAAAGCGGCAGATGGAAATTAGCTGCTGCGGTTTCCCGAAAAAACAATCCCGGCGTTTTGGCAGACTGTTTGGCCGATAAGATAGTTCCCCGTATCCAAGACCTACCCCCGGCAGATGCCATATTAATCGCTACGCCTGATAATATATTGAAAAATATAGCCGAACAGCTGGCACAACTGCCTTGGCTGGCTAAAGAAACTTTAGTAATACATTTCAGCGGAGCAAAAACAATATGCGTATTAGATGAAGTTGTCAAATGCGGTGCGACAGTCGGCAGTTTACACCCTGTTTTCGCATTTGCCGATGTAGAAAAATCTATACGGGAATTGGCGGGGAATTTGTGCGCTTTAGAAGCGGCGGATGCCGGTGCGATGGCAAAACTGCATGATTTGGCCGCCGCCGCCGAATTGCGGGCATTTGAAATTTCTTCGCAACAAAAAGCCCGTTATCATGCGGCTTTATCCGTGGCATCTAATTTTTCGGTTACGCTGGCGGCGTTTGCCCAAGATTTGTTGGCGCCGCTACATTTTTCAGACGAATTGGCGAGAGAGTTGGTATCCGGCCTGATGCGGCAGAGTGTTGACCATCTTGCCGAGCTGCCGCCTTTATCGGCGTTAACCGGCCCTATCGTGCGGGGGGATGATTCGACGGTGACCGCACATGTGTCGGTGATGGATGAAGCCGAGCGGCAGAAATACCGTATTTGGGCGGCGGCCACATTAGATTTAGCCCGCTCTCGTTTGGATAGCGGGCAAATCAAGGCATTAGAAAAAGTTTTGAATATTTCAGACGGCTGTATGAATTAAATTTGAGCTTGCCAGTTTTGAAGCTGCCGTAATACGCCTTCGGTGCTTAAACCTAAATCATCAATCAGTTTTTTAGGGTCGCCGTGTTCGGTAACCGTATCGGCCACGCCTAATAATAGGATCGGTTTACAGATATTGTGTTTGGACAATACTTCCAATACTGCGCTGCCCGCACCGCCTTGCACGGTATTTTCTTCAATGGTGACCAGATAATCGTGTGACTCTGCCAAACTGCAGATTAAGGCTTCGTCTAAAGGTTTCACAAAGCGCATATCGGCTACGGTGGCATCCAATGTTTCCGCCGCTTCAAGTGCGGTTTGAACCATGCTGCCGAAAGCGATAAATGCGGTTTTGCGGCCTTCGCGTTTGATTAGCCCTTTGCCGACTGGTACGATATTCAGGCCGTCTGAAACATCGGCACCGATGCCTGCACCGCGCGGATAGCGCACCGCAGCCGGGCCGTCGATTTGATAACAGGTCGATAGCAGCAGCCGGCATTCGTTTTCATCGCTCGGTGCGGCAATTACCATATTCGGTATGCAGCGTAAAAAACTTAAATCATACAAACCGGCATGGGTAGGGCCGTCGGCGCCGACAATACCGGCACGGTCGATGGCAAATAAAACCGGTAGGTTTTGCAGGGCAATATCATGAATCAGTTGGTCGTAGCCGCGTTGTAGAAAGGTAGAGTAGATGGCGACAACGGGCTTGGCACCGCAACAGGCCAAGCCGCCGGCAAAGGTAACGGCGTGTTGTTCGGCAATGCCGACATCGAAATAACGTTCTGGGAACTGTTTTTCATATTCCACCAAGCCGCTGCCTTCCCGCATGGCGGGGGTAATGGCGATTAAGCGGCTGTCGGCGGCTGCCTGATCGCACAACCATTGGCCGAAAATTTGCGTATAAGTGGGTTTGGCGGCCGGTTTCGGCGTGCTTGGCACGGTTTCTTTGTTGTCTTGTGCGAGTGTTGAAACGGCATGGTATTTAACCGGATCATTTTCGGCCAGTTTGTAGCCTTGTCCTTTTTTGGTAATCACATGCAGGATTTGCGGGCCTTTTTTCTGACGTAAATCCTGAAGCACTTCCACCAGATTATCGACATTATGGCCGTCGACCGGGCCGGTATAGTGAAAGCCGAAGTTTTCAAACAGCGATAAAGATTGTTTGACATGCTCCGCTTCGCCGGCGATGGTTTTGATTTTGTTTTCGACTTTTTGGGCAATGCCCAAAGGTGCAGTGCCTAGAGCACCGGGCAATTTATCGAATACTTTGGTAGATTGGGCTTTAATGGTGCTCAATAGGCCGTGCATATCGCGCACCACATTGCGGGCGAGGTATTTGGGCAGGGCGCCGACATTGGGCGAAATCGACATTTCGTTGTCGTTGAGAATCACGAGCAGATCAATATCCATATCGCCCGCGCAATTTAGGGCTTCGAATGCTTGGCCGGCTGTCATGGCGCCGTCGCCGATAATGGCCACGCTGCGCTTGCCGTTTCCTGCCAGTTTGTCGGCTACCGCCATGCCGAGTGCCGCACCAATCGAAGTAGATGAATGCCCAACCCCGAAGGCGTCGTATTCGGATTCGCTGCGTTTGGGAAACCCGGCCAAACCGCCGTATTTACGCATGGTGTTCATACGGTCTTTACGGCCGGTTAGGATTTTATGCGGATAGCTTTGATGGCCTACATCCCAAACCAAATGGTCTTCCGGCGTGTCGTAGACATAATGCAGCGCCACTGTTAGCTCGACCGCACCGAGATTGCTGGCAAAATGACCGCCCGTTTGCCCGACCGATTCCAATAAAAATGCACGCAATTCCTCTGCTACTTGCGGCAGTTGTTTGGCATCGAGATTGCGTAAATCTTCCGGTAGACTAAGGGTGTCGAGTAAAGAGGTTTGGCTCATGGTTTGGTCTTTATTTTGGCTGGATAACGGCGTATAGCGTGTCATTATAGCAAGAGATTGTATAGCGGGGTATGTACGGGCCGTCTGAACGCATACGCTTGTCTATAAATCAAAGCGATTGTGAATATTCTATACTGTGCTTCGATATTCTATATTAGAATAATCACGTTATGGCACGGGCGTTTGAGCTTTCGGATTAAAGCCCCATCATAACAAGATAAAGCCGTTAGATAAGCCGGCTTGATTCTTATCCGTTTATTCTTATCATAATTTTCTTTTCGGAAATCGATTATGAAACTGTTTAAATTATGTTTGCCTTTTATGTTGCTGCCCGTGTTGGCGGCGTGTAGTCAAGAACAAGCGGCTGCGCCTGCGGAAACCGAATCTGCCGCCGCTACTTCTGCCGTAGAAACATCATCAGATACCGCGCCTGCCGCGCTCGGTAAATTGGCTGCGGAAAAAGATGCGGATTGGCACTCTTTCCAGTGTAGCGACGGCAATACCTTGGATGCCCGTTATTATATGGAAAATAATGGTGCGGTTGCGGAAGTGCGTTTTGATAACGAAACCCTCAAGCTCAACCATGATGCCGAAGCCAGCAATGCCGATACGATTGCATTTGGCAACGGCACTTACACTTGGCGCGTAGACAACCAAGGCAGCGATGATTTATATGCCGAAGGCAACGGCTTTTTAACGCGTACCGAAAAACAAGAAGTCGCCAGCGAAATGATTGATGTTGATGACATTGTGATGAGAAACTGCATGCCTTTGTAAGCATTAGTCGTTTCTATTGAAGGCCGTCTGAAACCTTTCAGACGGCCTCATTATATGAATAACGGCAAAGCGTTTCTTAACGTATCTTATTCAAGATATATGGTTTTTCAGTTTGACCTGTTGCCTTTTTTTGTTAGAATCGCGCAACAAACCGCTTCGGTTTCGGCTGCCTTCAATTAAGTATGGGTTGCCGGTTGTTTTTGTTTTTCCAATCACCGGCCGTTTTGTTTTCAGACGGCCTCAGAAAGAATATCCGCCATGTCTTACCAACAAATCACGATTGCCGTTAAAGATAATGTTGCCGAACGCCTTGCCGATGCGCTGATGGAACACGGTGCGCTTTCCGCCGCCATTGAAGACGCCTATGCGGGAACGGCCAACGAACAGGCCATTTTCGGCGAGCCGGGGATGCCGGCCGAGCAAATCTGGCAGCAGAGCAAAGTGATTGCGTTGTTTGACGAATCCGCCGATGTTGCCCCCGCTGTAACCGCTGCCGCCGAAGATTGCGGTATCGCCGTTCCAGAATATGAAACGGAATTATTGGCCGAGCAAGATTGGGTTCGGCTGACTCAGGCGCAGTTTGACCCGATTCAGATTTCCGAACGTTTATGGATTACCCCGTCATGGCATGAAGCGCCTGATGAAAATGCCGTTAACCTGCAATTAGACCCCGGTTTGGCATTCGGTACCGGCAGCCATCCCACCACCCGTTTGTGTTTACAGTGGCTGGACAACAACCTCAAAGGCGGCGAATCCGTTTTGGATTACGGTTGCGGTTCGGGCATTCTCGCCATTGCCGCCCTGAAACTGGGTGCCGGCAGTGCCACCGGTGTGGATATCGACGAACAGGCCATTCGTGCCAGCAACAGCAATGCTGCGCAAAACAATGTATCGGCCACCTTTCTGTTGCCCGATGCTTTGCCGCCGCATCAGTTTGACGTTGTGGTTGCCAATATTTTGGCCAATCCTTTGCGCATGCTCGGTAGTTTGTTGGCCGAACGCACCAAACAGGGTGGGCGGATTGTGTTATCCGGTATTTTGGACGAGCAGGTCGAAGAAATGAGCGGTATTTACAATGAATGGTTTGAACTTGCGCCCGTGCAAACCGATGAAGGTTGGGCGTGTTTGAGTGGTACCCGGCGTTAAGCGTCGGTTTAGGCCGTCTGAAACCAAAAGACCGTGCAAATGAATAAAACGATCCGTATTTTAGGTATCGACCCCGGCAGCCGTGTTACCGGCTTCGGGGTGATTGATGTGCGTGGCCGCGAGCATTTTTATGTGGCTTCGGGTTGTATTAAAACCCCGCCGGCTGCGCCGTTGGCAGAACGTATTGCCGTGATTGTGAAACATATTGATGAAATTATCCGGCACTACCAACCGCATCAGGCGGCAGTGGAACAAGTATTCGTGAATGTGAATCCCGCCTCCACGCTGATGCTCGGGCAGGCGCGCGGGGCGGCTATTGCCGCTTTGGTGATGCATCAATTGCCCGTATTCGAATATACCGCGCTTCAGGTGAAGCAGGCGGTAGTCGGCAAGGGGAAGGCGGCCAAAGAGCAGGTTCAACACATGGTGGTACAAATGCTGTCGCTATCGGGTACACCGCAAGCCGATGCTGCCGACGGCTTGGCCGTTGCGCTAACCCATGCTTTGCGTAACCACAGCTTGGGGGCACAACTCCAACAAGGGGCTTTGCAAGTAAAACGCGGGCGCTTCCAGCGTTGATAAAGTCTGTTTTAGCCAAACTTTTTTAAGATAGAGGAATCAGATTGAATAGATAGGGAATGATTCGATTTTCAAGCACAAACAAACAGCAGAAATGCTGCCACAACCATGAAATATAAATAATGATATGAAATTTGCTTTTTTTATTCTTTACCTGATTCAATTACTACCTTTCGGTATGATTCAAAAATTGGCCGATTTTATCGGTATTCTGATGTACTATACTGTTTCGTCTCGGCGTAAAATCGGTGAAACCAACCTGCGCAAATGCTTTCCCGATTGGCGTGAAGAACAACGCCGCACTTTATTGAAACGACACTTTCAGCACATGGCCAAACTGATGCTCGAATACGGCGTGTATTGGTATAGCTCTGCGGAAAAGCTGCGTGAAAAAGTACATTATCGCGATAAACATTATTTGGATGATGCACTGGCGGCCGGAGAAAAAGTGATTTTACTTTATCCGCACTTTACCGCGTTTGAAATGGCGGTTTATACGCTGAATCAGGATGTGCCGCTCACCAGTATGTATTCGCATCAAAAAAACAAAGCCTTAGACAAACAAATCCTTAAAGGCCGCCACCGTTACAATAATGTTTTTTTGATTGGCCGCACCGAAGGCTTGCGCGCGATTATCAAACAGATGAGAAAAAGCGATGCCCCGTTTCTGTATCTGCCCGATCAGGATTTCGGCCGCAACGATTCGATTTTTGTGAATTTTTTCGGTATCCCCACCGCCACCATTGCCGGATTAAGCCGTATCGCTGCGATGACTAAAGCCCGTGTGATTCCCGCTATTCCGACCCGTGAAGATGATGGTACCGTTACCCTGCGTTTTTATCCGGCGTGGGAAAACTTTCCGACCAATGATTCCGAAGCCGATACCCAACGCATGAACGACTTTATTGAAGCGCGTATCCGCGAACATCCCGAGCAATATTTCTGGCTACATAAACGTTTCAAAACCCGCCCCGAAGGCGAAGAAAGTTTTTATTAAGATTTCAGACGGCCTGTATCATAGCGAACAGGCCGTCTGAAATATAGACACTCTTTTATATCAACATAGCATATTGATATAAACATTTTATTAAAATAATCAAGCAGAACGTATCAGCCAGCCGATAGCGCTAAGGCCGTCTGAAAAATATCAAACCAGTTTCAGACGGCCTCAAAAGGGCGTACAATTCTGCTCATTTTTAAAGCACAGTCAAGATAATGATTTACCCTAAAACTTATGATGTCATTGTGGTCGGCGGCGGACACGCCGGAACCGAAGCCGCACTGGCCGCCGCCCGCATGGGCGCACAAACCCTATTGGTGACCCACAATATCGAAACCCTCGGCCAAATGTCGTGCAACCCCTCTATCGGCGGTATCGGCAAAGGCCACTTGGTGCGCGAAGTCGATGCGCTCGGCGGCGCGATGGCGCTGGCTACCGATAAAGCCGGTATTCAGTTTCGCCGATTAAACGCCAGCAAAGGTGCCGCCGTACGCGCCACCCGTGCGCAGGCCGACCGCATTCTTTATAAAGCCGCTATCCGCGATATGCTGGAAAACCAGCCCAATCTCGATATTTTCCAACAGGCCGTTGAAGATATTACCTTGGAAGGTGAACACGTTAGCGGTGTGAAAACCGCTATGGGCGTGGAATTTAAAGCCCGCGCCGTGGTGTTGACCGCCGGCACCTTTTTAGCAGGCAAAATCCATATCGGCTTGGAAAACTATCCCGGCGGACGGGCAGGCGATCCGGCCGCACAAGGCTTGTCAGGCCGTCTGAAAGAGCTCAAGTTGCCGCAAAGCCGCTTGAAAACCGGCACGCCGCCGCGTATCGACGGGCGCACCATTGATTTTTCACAACTCACCGAACAGCCCGGCGACAATCCCGTGCCGGTATTTTCCGTGCGCGGCAATACCGCCATGCATCCGCATCAGGTATCGTGCTGGATTACCCATACCAACAGCCGCACCCACGATATTATCCGTTCCGGTTTCGACCGCAGCCCGATGTTCACCGGCAAAATCGAAGGCGTCGGCCCGCGCTACTGCCCCTCGATTGAAGACAAAATCAACCGTTTTGCCGATAAAGACAGCCATCAGATTTTTCTTGAGCCGGAAGGTTTAAATACCAACGAATATTATCCGAACGGCATTTCTACCAGCCTGCCGTTTGATATTCAAATCGAACTCGTCCGCTCGATGAAAGGCTTGGAAAACGCCCATATCCTGCGCCCCGGCTATGCCATCGAATACGATTATTTCGACCCGCGCAACCTGAAAGCCAGCTTGGAAACCAAAACCATTGCCGGCCTGTTTTTCGCCGGCCAGATAAATGGCACTACCGGCTACGAAGAAGCCGCCGCACAAGGCCTGTTGGCCGGAGCCAATGCCGTGCAATATGTGCGCGAGCAAGACCCGCTGCTGTTGCGCCGCGAGCAGGCTTATTTGGGCGTATTGGTGGACGACCTCATTACCAAAGGCGTAAACGAACCCTACCGCATGTTTACCAGCCGCGCCGAATACCGCCTGCAACTGCGCGAAGACAACGCCGACATGCGCCTCACCGAAGCAGGCTATAAAATCGGCTTGGTGAGCGAAGCCCAATGGCAGGCATTCGAGCAAAAACGCGAACAAATCGAGCGCGAAATCCAACGCCTGAAAACCACATGGTACACCCCGGCCAAACTGTCCGAGAGTGATCAAGTCCGCGTATTCGGCCAAAAACTCAGCCGCGAAGCCAATTTGCACGACCTACTGCGCCGCCCCAATATCGACTACGCCGCCCTGATGACCCTGCCCGGCGCCCAACCCGAAACCGAGCTTAGCCCGCAAGTGTTGGAGCAGGTAGAAATTCAGGTGAAATACCAAGGCTATATCGACCGCCAAAACGAAGAAATCGAAGGCCGCCGCGATTTAGAAAGCCTGAAACTGCCGGCCGATATCGATTACAGCAAAGTGAAAGGCCTATCGGCGGAAGTGCAGCAAAAACTCAACCAAAACCGCCCCGAAACCGTAGGACAGGCCAGCCGTATTTCCGGCATTACCCCGGCTGCCGTTACCCTATTGATGGTGCATTTGAAACGCGGGTTTAAAGATGCCAAACAAGCTTGATGTTTAACAATAGGCCGGCTGAAAATTTTTTCAGACGGCCTGATATATGCGTTATCGTTTCCAGTCGGTTGAGTATTAGGTTTGTACCGACTTGTGTCATGGCAATATGTTTGATTAGAAAGGCCGTCTGAAATATGTCGCTGGCTCAAGAGAAATCGGATTTACGCCGCCACTTCCGCCGTGCGCGGCAGCAGTTGGATAAGCATGAACGCATCCGTGCAACCCGTGCGGCAGGCCGTGCGCTCAAGCGTTATATCCGCAGGGGGCGGCGTATCGGTATTTATTGGCCGATTGGCAGCGAATTGCGCTTAGACGGGTTTATTCAGACGGCCTTGCAGCGCGGGGCGAAACTGTATCTGCCCTATATTGAGAAAAATACCTTGCGCCTGTGGTTTACGCCTTATCGGGCGGATACCCGGCACGCGGAACGGCGGCGCGGCAAGTCGGCTTTGTATATTCCCCAATTTTCAGGTAAAAAAATCCGTGCCCATCATTTGGATGTTTTGCTAGTGCCGCTGGTGGGTATCGACAAACAGGGTTTCCGGCTTGGTCAGGGCGGCGGTTATTATGATGTGTCGCTGGCGGCATTGCGCGGCAGGCTGCAACCGCATACTGTCGGCGTGGGCTTTGCATGCCAGCTGTGCGAGCAACTGCCTCATGAAGCGCATGATAGGCAATTGGATGCGTTTGTATGCGAACAAGGCATCATGCGTTTTCAGACGGCCGCTCAAAAATAGCAAGATTCAAACGATTGGGCACGGTTGCGTTACAATACCTTATTCGGTTTGCGGTTCGGTTTTGAGATGATTTGGTTGGCCGCATAAATATTTTATACCGCCTACGGTTGTGTGCCGTGTTTTGGGTGGTCGGACTTTATAGTTATTTTATGAATACACGTTGGTTTTATACGCAACTTTGGCATATCGCTCCGTTTTTTATCCGCCGCTATTTAAGAAAGCGCGGTGAAAAAGCGCCGGCTTATCTGGAACATTGGCCGGAGCGTTTCGGCGGGGTGTTTCCTAATCCGGTGCAGCAGCCGATTTGGGTACATGCTGTTTCGGTGGGGGAAACCCGTGCGGCGCAGCCGTTAATCCGTGAATTACGGTACCATTTTCCTGATGCGCCGTTATTGATGACGCAAATGACGCCAACGGGCCGTGCCACGGCCGAGATGCTGTATCCCGATGCACAATGCCGCTATTTGCCTTATGACAAGCCGGAGTGGATTCGGCAGTTTTTAAACGAACACCGCCCCCGTTTCGGGGTATTGATGGAAACGGAAATCTGGCCGAATTTAATGCACGGTTGCGCCGAAGCGGGTGTGCCTTTGTTTTTGGCCAATGCACGTTTATCGGAAAAATCGCAGAATGGTTATCTGAAAGTGCGCAAACTGGTAGAGCCTGCCATGCAGACTTTATGCGGCTGCTATGCGCAAACGGCGGCCGATGCCGAGCGGTTGCATTTAATCGGTGCGTCGAATGTGCATGTTTGCGGCAACAGTAAATACGACATTACGCCGACCGAAACCATGCACGAACGGGCGGCGCAGTTTAAAGAACGTATCGGCAGCCGTCCGGTGGTGGTTTGCGGCAGCACGCGCGACTATAAGGGTGTGAATGAAGCGCAATTATTGTTAAAGGCTTGGCAGACTTATCAGGGCGATGCGTTATTGGTGATTGTGCCGCGCCATCCCGAAAGTTTTCAGACGGCCTATGATGCGGCTGCCGCTTTGGGGTTTAAAGTACAAAAGCGTAGTGATGATGCACCGGTTGCCGCTGAAACGCAGGTTTGGATTGGCGACAGCATGGGCGAGTTAACCGCATATTATCTGGCGGCCGATGTGGCTTTTGTCGGCGGTAGTTTGGTAGATGCCGGTTGTCAAAATGTTATCGAACCGGTGGCCTGCGGCGTGCCGACTTTATTCGGCCCCTCTACTTATAATTTTGCCGATGCCTGTAAAGGTGCGGTGGAAGCAGGGGCGGCCAAGCAGATTTTCAGTGCCCAAGAGTGGCAGCATATGACGGCACATTGGTTGGCTAATCCGCAAAACAGGGGGCAATATGTCGAACATGCGGCGCAGTTTGTGGAAAAGCACCGTGGAGCCAGTAAGCGTATGACCGACCGTATGGTAGAGAATTTGTCTGTCGGTTGTTGATGGGATAACGTGAAGTGGTTTTAAAAGGCCGTCTGAACAACCCGATTAGGGTTTTATTCAGACGGCCTTTGTGTTATTGCCTAAACGGATCTTATCGGTTGATTTGGCTGCCGACTACACCGCCCAATGCGGCACCGCCCAAGGTAGAACCGGTATCGCCGCCGATCAGGTTGCCGGCCACACCGCCGATAACGGCACCGGTAGCTGCGTTACGTTGGGTACGGGACATGCTTTCGCAAGCAGTCAGTGAACCGGCAACAGCCAGCAGAGCGATAGCTTTAACGATAGTAGATTTCATAATATCCTCCTAAAAGAAAGAACAAATGTTAGTATAAAGGAAGTGTGCTTGTGTTCATAACTTTTTGTGAGTTGTGAGTGTTAACCAAGCGTCTGCCCGTATCGGCATAGTTCAGTATGGCATATCGGGCGGATAATGGTATATTGTACGGTGTAAAGAGTATTAAAACTGCGAAAGAGTTTGAAAGCATATTTTATGAGCGTTTATTCTGTTGCACATATCATACATCTTTTCTGCGCGATTGCTTTTGTAGGCGGGGTATTTTTTGAGGCGCTGGTGTTGTCGGCGGTTCATAGCAAGCAGGTATCGCGGGAAGCGCGGCGCGAAGTGGAAAAGGCGGTTGCCCGCCGTGCAGTGCGGGTGATGCCTT
Organism: Neisseria montereyensis; assembly: GCF_024834045.1. Classification (GTDB taxonomy): domain Bacteria; phylum Pseudomonadota; class Gammaproteobacteria; order Burkholderiales; family Neisseriaceae; genus Neisseria; species Neisseria montereyensis. Next base: position 129,096 of record NZ_JANUXW010000004.1, on the reverse strand, counting down.
GGATTGTGGGCGGGGTGTTTTTATCCGGCTTAACGATGGCGCACCGCTATACGGCTATTTTGGCTCATCCGTTTGCCGCTTCTTTCAATACCCAGCTTTTTTTGAAAATATTATTGGCGTTTAGTGTGTTGGTACATTTTTTGATTGCCGTCACCAAAATGCGGCGCGAAACGCTCACGGTGGCTTGGTCCAAATATATTCATCGGGCGGTATTAGTGCATATGATATTGATTGTATTGCTGGCAAAAACAATGTTTTATGTAACATGGTAATACGGGCTGGTTTTCAGACGGCCTGATATTATCCTTTGTCGGGTTTATCGGTATCGGTTGTGCTAGAATAACCGGCTTTGATGATTATTGCGTTATTTTAGGAATTTTATGGTTGAGCATCCCTCGGTTGGGACACCCTTGTTTTACGGGGTGTTTTTTATTGCCGTTTTCATTATGATTATTATCGACATGCTGTCTTTGAAGAAGACGGGTGTGCATAAGGTTAGCGTGAAAGAGGCATTGGCATGGTCTTTGGTATGGATTACCGTATCATGCCTTTTTGGCGGTTGGCTGTATTTCGAGCTGGCAGGCAATCCGCTCTACGGGCATGTGGTGGCCAAGCAGAAAGTATTGGAATTCTTTACCGGCTATGTATTGGAAAAATCATTGGCGGTTGACAATATTTTTGTGTTTTTGATGATTTTTTCTTATTTTAAAGTTCAGCCCAAATATCAGCACCGGGTTTTGCTTTACGGGGTATTCGGTGCCATTGTGCTCAGGATGCTGATGATTTTTATCGGCGCGGTGCTGGTGGAAAAATTCGAGGCGATTCTTTATGTATTCGGCGCATTTTTGCTCTACACCGGCGTGAAGATGCTTCGCGAAGGTGATGACGATGATGAAGAAGATTTATCTCAAAACAAAATGCTCAATTGGATTAAACGGCATGTTCCGGTGAGTCGCAATTTTCATGGTGAGAAATTCTTCACCGTTGAAAACGGTAAGTATATTGCTACGCCGATGTTGTTGGTTTTGATGATGGTGGAGGTGAGCGATATTATTTTTGCGGTAGACAGTATTCCGGCGGTTTTTGCGGTTACCACCGATCCCTTTATCGTATTAACCTCTAATATTTTTGCCATTCTCGGCTTGCGGGCGATGTATTTTCTTTTGGCCGATATTGCCGACCGCTTTATTTATTTGAAATACGGGTTGGCTTTTGTATTGAGCTTTATCGGCATTAAGATGTTGATTACCCCTTGGGTACATATTCCGATTGCCTTATCGTTGGCAATTGTGTTTGGTGCGTTGGTCGTGTCTGTTGTGGTTTCGCTAATGCATAATCGCCGTTTGCCATAAAGTAAAAATAACAAGCATGTATTAAAAAACGGGTAGATGTGTAGGCATCTGCCCGTTTTTTAATGGTGATGAAATCAGGCCGTCTGAAAAGTTTAAAGTAGTCTGGTCGCTTGCCAGATAAGTAAAAAAAGGCAATCCGTACGGACTGCCTAAATATCTCAATCAGAGATTTACGCTTCACAAACAATACTACAGGCTGTCGCCTGCCTTTACCGGTATGGCGGAACCATATCGGTAAAGAGGGAAGTTTCAGACGGCCCCTGGAGTAAGGCCGTCTGAAACCGTTCTCTTACGAGAATTGGTTCATGGTGTTGTCTTTACCGCCTGCTTTCAGAGCAGCTTCGCCGGCAAAGTATTCTTTGTGGTTGTCGCCGATATCCGAGCCGGCCATGTTTTGGTGTTTCACCGTGGCGATGCCGTTGCGGATTTCTTGGCGTTGAACGTTTTTCACATAAGAGAGCATGCCTTCTTCTGCGAAGTAGTCTTTTGCCAAGGTGTCGGTAGACAGAGCGGCAGTGTGGTAGGTCGGCAGAGTAATCAGATGGTGGAAAATACCGGCTTCGCGTGAAGCATCTTGTTGGAAGGTGCGGATTTTCTCATCTGCTTCTTTGGCCAAGTCGCTTTCGTCGTAATCAACGCTCATCAGTTTGGTGCGATCGTAAGCGGAAACGTCTTTACCGGCTTCTTTCCATGCATCAAATACTTGTTGACGGAAGTTCAGCGTCCAGTTGAACGACGGGCTGTTGTTGTATACCAGTTTCGCATTCGGTACAACGGCGCGAACTTTATCCATCATTTCTTTAATTTGGCCGACGTGCGGTTTTTCGGTTTCAATCCACAATAAATCGGCGCCGTTTTGCAATGAAGTGATGCAGTCTAAAACCACGCGGTCGACACCGGTGCCTTTACGGAATTGGAACAGATTGCTGGCCAAACGGGTCGGTTTGATGGTTTTGCCGTTGGTGTTCACAATCAAATCGCCCGGTTTGATTTGTGAAAGGTCGGTAATTTCTTCGCCTTCCAAGAAGCTGTTGTATTGGTCGCCCAAGTCGCCTTTTTCGGAAGAGAAGGCGATTTGTTTGGTTAGGCCGGCACCGAGTGAGTCGGTACGGGCGACGATAATACCGTTGTCGATACCCAATTCTAAGAAGGCATAGCGTACAGCGTTGATTTTAGAAATAAAATCGGTATGCGGTACGGTTACTTTACCATCTTGGTGGCCGCATTGTTTTTCATCGGATACTTGGTTTTCGATTTGAATACAGCAAGCACCGGCTTCAATCATTTTTTTCGCCAGCAGGTAAGTGGCTTCCGCATTACCGAAACCGGCATCAATATCGGCAATAATCGGCACCACGTGCGTTTCAAAATTATCGATTTTATCTTGAATTTCTTTGGCTTTCGCATTGTCGCCGACACGGTTGGCTTCATCCAAAGCAGTGAACAGCAAATCCAGCTCGCGGGCATCGGCTTGGCGCAGGAAAGTGTAGATTTCTTCGATTAATTCAGGCACGGTGGTTTTTTCGTGCATGGATTGGTCGGGCAGGGGGCCGAATTTGGAACGCAAACCGGCAACCATCCAGCCTGAAAGGTAGATATAGCGTTTGTCGGTGCTTTTTTGGTGTTTCTTAATAGAAATCATTTTTTGCTGGGCAATAAAGCCGTGCCAGCAGCCTAGTGATTGGGTATATTTGGCATGGTCGGCATCGTATTCTTCCATGTCTTTACGCATGATGTCGGCGGTATATTGGGCAATTTCCAAACCTGTTTTGAAGCGGTTTTGCAAACGCATACGAGCCACATATTCGGGGGTGATATTTTGCCAGCCCTTGTTATGTTGGTTTTTCAATTCGTCTGCAACTTTAATCTCGTTTTGATAATTTGTCATTTAAGTAACTCCTTTGTTCTCGCTTGATTTTTGGATAACCGGTGTACATTATGCTTGTAACTCGGTGTAGTCGGAATGTACCTTTTTTTTTCAGCCTTGCCAAGATGGTCAAACAAGAATAGGTAGGTGGGGAAAATAAACAAATGATTATATTTTTGAAAATCTATGGCATTTTTTATCAAGTATGAATTGAATTCAATAATTTAATTTTATTAAAAATGATTATGGAGCATTTATTATTTAAATGTAAAAATTACAATTTATATGACTTTGATATAAAAACAGATTAATTTGTTGAAATAAAAAGGAATTTATTTTTATTTTTATAAAATGATAATAAACATATTAACATATTGAAAATAATGGTTTTATTTTATAAAGTAGTTTGGTGTAGTGATTATGTTAATAAAATTTTCTTTAAAATAAACATGTTGCGAGTGTGATGTTGTTTGGGCTTTTTGATGTTTCAGACGGCCTTATATAAAAATAGAGTGATATCCCCGTAGGTATGGGGGTGTAGGGAATTAAAGCACTAGGCAGCATTCGTGTTGAATGCTGCCTAGTGCTTTATCGAGAAATAGCGCATTTTTTACAGTGTGCGTTCTAATAAGTTCAGCATGTTTTGCCATGCTTTTGTGGCGGCTTCTTCGTTATAAGCCAAATCGGTACCGTTTTTTTCTGCATTGTGGGTAGCTTGGGGGTTGGTAAAACCGTGTTTGGCATTAGGGAATACATCAACATGATAACGTACTTTGGCGTTATCCATTTCGCGGCGGAATGAGGCGACATCATCCATGCTGACCATACTGTCTGCGCCACCGTGTTCAACCAGTATTTCACCTTTGATCAGGCCTTCTTCCGCCCGGATATCCGTACCCAAAATGCCGTGGAAGCTGGTTGCTGCTTTTAAATCCATACCGCGGCGAGCCATATCCAAAGCAACACGGCCGCCGAAGCAGAAACCGATAACACCGAGGCTGTGCGGGTTCACTTCAGGTTGTGCCGCCAGTGCTTCATAAGCCAATTTGGTGCGCTCTGCCAGAATCGTCGGATCGGATAAAGCTTGAGTCATCCATTCGTTGGCTTGGGCGGCATCATCGGTTAAACGTGCATCGCCGTATAAGTCCATAGCCAATGCGGCATAACCTTGTTCGGCCAAGAGCTCGGCGGAATGCTTGGCATGTTCGCTCAAACCCCACCATTCCGGTGCCACCAATACGCCGGATAAATCTTTTACGGTATTTTTCGGCAGATAGAGGGTGCTTTTAAAAACGGTGCCATCTGCTGCAGTGTATTCAACGGTTCTAGTTATAACGGACATAATGATTCCTTTGTTGGTAATAAAAGTTTTAAGAGGGTATTAAGCTTAATAGAAGGCGTTTGGGCAGGCAAGAGAAGAATATGCAAAGAAATTTAATGATTATGTGTCGGAAATGAAGAAGCTATCGATAATTTCGGTTTTATTTTGGTTGTTTTATCGGCAGTTAAAACCAGCTATCGGATTATTTTAACAATATAAATCGGGCCGTCTGAAAACATTCAGACGGCCTAATAGGTATGGCTTTATATTTGTTCATTATTTTAACGGTCGAACCACACAATTTTATCTTCGTCTACCTGCAATGGCCATTGGCTGCCTGTTTGTAGGTTTAAACCTTCGGTTTGGGCAGGGTCGGGCAGCAGTAAGATTTCGCCATATTGCGGATGCTGCATGCCGAGCAGATTGCGGTCGGGTAGGCGGGAAAATTGGGTTACGGTGCAGATAGTGCCGCCTGCTTGGTTGAAATGCAGTGCTTGTTGGGGAATATAGTGGGTGTCGTTCACATTATAAGCACCGATTAAACGCGCTGCGCGTGCGTTCACCGGCCGGTTAATCAAGGCGTCGGGTGTGGCCGTCTGAAGGATTTTGCCGCTATCCATCAGCGCGATATGGTCGGCGAGGGTAAACGCTTCTTCCGGGTCGTGAGTTACCATCACGGCGGGGATATTGCGGCGGCGGATGTGGTCGGCGGTGAATTGCCGCAAATGGTGGCGCAGGCCGGTATCCAAGCTGGAAAAAGATTCGTCGAGCAACATTAGTTTCGGATTAGTAACCAAAGCGCGCGCGAGGGCGACGCGTTGCTGTTCGCCGCCTGAGAGGCTTTCTACCCGCCGTTGTGCTTCATTGCCCAAACCCACTTCGGCCAACATTTCCATGGCTTTGGGATAGGATTCTTTACGCCCGATGCCTTGCATTTTGAGGCCGAAAGCAACGTTTTGCAGGGTATTGAGGTGGGGCAGCAGGGCATAATCTTGAAACACCAGCGAAATGCCGCGCTGTTCGGGTGGCAGTCGGGTATGGTCGGTGCCGTTTATCCATACTTCGCCGCTATCGGCCTGCACCAATCCGGCGATAATTTTCAATAAGGTAGATTTCCCGCACCCGGAGCGCCCGAGGATGGCCAACAGTTCGCCGTTGCCGACTTCAAGGTTAATATCGTCGGCAACGGTTTTTTCGCCATAGTGTTTATGAATGTGTTTGAGTTGCAGCATATTGACGGATTCCTTTTCAGACGGCCTGTTCGCGTTTTTCAACGGCATCGAGCAAGATAAAAACGATAAAGGCGATAAACATTAAAATGGCCGTCAGCACCATAGCGCGGTCGTGATTGTCGGCACCGGCTTTACCGAGGTAATAGTAGATTAAAGTGGTAAGCGTTTGCCATTCGGGGCGGGATAAAAACAAGGTGGCGGCAAATTCGCCCACACAAGTGGCGGCGGCCAATGTGAGGCCGCGCCGCAATGAGGGCAGCAATAAAGGGGCGGTAACCGAAACGGCCGTCTGAAAAGGTGTCGCGCCCATGCTGCGGGCGGCGGCCGTATAGCCGGCGGGCAGGCCGTCCCATGCGGCCAGTAGGTCTTTGGTGATAAAGGGATAGGCCAACAGCGCGTAGGTGGAAACCAATAAAGGTAGCGAAGCCGTCCATTCGGGATAGAGCAACAGCAGGCCGAAAGCCACGCAAACGGGCGAAACCATAAACGGCAGAAAAGTCAGCCCGCGCACCCATGCCGCCCTTCGAGCCAGTGCGGCATGGAAAATACCGAGCAGTGTGGCCAACAGCATGGCCGAAAAAGTAAAGCGCAGCGTATTCCATACCGCATGCAGGGTATCCGCTTCGCGCCATACCTGCCAAGAGCTGCCCGCCTGAACGGCCTGAAGTAATACCGCCAATAAAGGCAGGGCGCAACAGGCAATCAACAATACCCATGCGGCAGCCAACAGCGATTTGGCCGCAGGGCTTCGGGGCGGGGACGGCGGCAACGGCTGTATGCTGCGGCCGCTTGCGGTACGGCGGCTCAGCCAAGCATAAAGTAGCCCGGCCAATGCGGTAATGCACAATACCAGCAAAACCAATACCGATGCTTGCGCCATATCCAATTCATAGGCAATCAGCTGGTAAATTTCCACTTCGACCGTTGCATAGCGATTGCCGCCCAACAATACCGCCAGCCCGAATCCTGAGAAACAATACAGAAACACCAAACACATACCGCCGGCCAGCCAAGGCTGCAATACCGGCCTTTCCACATACCAAAACCGTTGCCAAGTGTTCGCACCCAGTGTTTGCGCCGTATAGAGCCGGGCGGCAGGCACTTGCAGAAAGCCCTGATAGGCCGCGCGGATGAGAACGGGCAGATTGAAAAACACATTACCGTATAGCAATAAATAAGGCGTGCCGTCCCAACCCGCCCACAATAAACCGTGCGGACCGAATAGCGCCAACACGCCCATACCGGCCACTAAGGTCGGCATCACAAAAGGCAACATCAGCAGCCGCAAAATCCAACGCCGCCCCCGAAAGTCCAACCTAGCCAACACCCAAGCAATCGGTACGCCGGTTAATAAGGTGAGCAGGCAGGTAATCAATGCTTGCAGGGTGGTCCAGCCGATACGGCTTTGAATATAAGGGTCTTGCAATACCTGCCACAACGGGCTGGCGTCGTCGTATAGTGCCAGTGCAATCAGCGGTGAAACAACCATCACGGCCAGAAAGCCCAGTGGTAACAGAGCGATGAGTAAGGTGGAAACAAAACGGGGGCGTGCCATGAGCGATTATCCGGAAAGCGGCCGCAGCCGACGGGTGGGGCTATTATACAAGCTGAACGGCGCTAGGATAGTGGCGGCTGGATTGGCTGTTTAAATAAGATGGCATTTGAATGTAGATAGGCCGTCTGAAACATTTCAGACGGCCTATGGTTAAAGCAAGGGCGATGTTTTCAGACGGCCTGATAATTCAAAATCATACTTCACTGCCGCCAACAATCAGTCCGGCATCAATGCGCAATGTCGGCTGGCCTACGCCGACGGGTACGCTTTGGCCGTCTTTGCCGCACACGCCCACGCCGCTATCCAAAGCGGTATCGTTGCCAATCATGGAAACATGTTTCAACACATCGGGGCCGTTGCCGATAATGGTGGCGCCTTTCACCGGATATTGCAGTTTGCCGCCTTCAACCCACCACGCTTCGGAAGCGCTGAACACGAATTTGCCGCTGGTAATATCCACTTGACCGCCGCCGAAATTCACGGCATAAATCCCTTTGTCGACCGAAGCGATGATTTCTTCGGGATCATGGTTGCCGTTTTCCATAAAGGTATTGGTCATACGCGGCATAGGGGCGGACGAATAATTTTCACGGCGGCCGTTGCCGGTAACCGGCACGCCCATTAAGCGGGCATTGGTTTCATCCTGCATATAGCCCGTTAGAATACCGTCTTCGATTAAAACGGTGCGGCGGGTTTCGTTGCCTTCGTCGTCGATATTAAGCGAACCGCGGCGGTTGCTGATATCACCCTGATCCACGACGGTAACGCCTTTGGCGGCGACTCGTTCGCCGATGCGTCCGGCAAAGGCGCTGGTTTCTTTGCGGTTGAAATCGCCTTCCAAACCGTGTCCAACCGCTTCGTGCAGCAGCACGCCCGGCCAGCCGTTGCCCAATACAACCGTCATGGCGCCGGCCGGAGCGGGGCGGGATTCAAGATTGGTGAGCGCCTGTTTCACCGCTTTTTGCACATAGCTGCCGATGCGTTCGTCGTCAAAATAATCCAAGCCGTAACGCCCGCCGCCACCGGCACTGCCTTGTTCGCGGCGGTCGCCCTGTTTGGCAATCACGGTTACATTCAGGCGGATCATCGGGCGGATATCGGCGGCATGTTTGCCGTCTAAGCGGGCGATGTAAATCAAGTCATATTCGCAAGTCAGCCCCGCCATTACTTGCACAATGCGGGGATCGGCTGCTTTAGCCAAGGCTTCTACTTTGTGTAAAAGCGCGACTTTGGCGGCTGAGTCTAATCCGTAAATAGGATTGTCGACAGTATGGATCTGTTTGCCGTAATAAGGCGTGGGAATCTGAACCTTAGCCGTTTGGCCTGCCGCACCAATCGCCCGCACCGCTTCGGCAGATCGTTTAATAGAAGCCGCATCCAAACTGTCGGCATAGGCAAACGCGGTTTTATCCCCCGATACCGCCCGCACGCCGACGCCTTGGTCGATTTGGAAGCTGCCCGATTTCACCATCCCTTCTTCCAAGTGCCAGCTTTCAAACGCAGTGCGTTGGCAATAAATATCGGCATAATCCACATGATGACTGCCGATAATATTGAGGCTTTGATAAAGCATTTCGGGTGAAAGCCGGTTGGCTTCCAATAAATCACGTTGTACGGTTTGGTAGGTTTGAGACATTTTCTGATTCCGTCAAACAGATATTGAGGTATCTGTTTATCATGAAGTGGGTTTATAGTTTGTAATATGGGGATATTATACGGGATTTATAGCCCGATTGTGGGCGGTTTGGTTAAGTTTAGCTATGGGTAATATTAAAAATACAGCATGAACAAAAAATAAATTATGTTGTTTTTCATATGTTTATAAAAACAAAGCGATTTAGTTTGTTTTTATTATTGATAATTATTATTATTTATTGCAAAATAAAGACACTTGGCAGACATCCTAATGCCGAGTCCATTAAACACCCAATAGCTTAACTCATTTTTTTATCCCTCTTAAATCTTATTTAATCGGAGTGCGCGTATACGAGAAAATTTGTTCCCTTTACACCAAATACTCAAAACCGAAACACAAAGCCGCTAATGATATAGCGGCTTTGTGCTTTTTATGGCTTCCAAACAAATTTTCTAATATCCGGTGCGATTTTATTTATTATCAGAATCACACCTTTCAGACGGCCTTCTTACCATTTAGCGGCAAATAACGGTACAATTCAGCCAACTTAAAAAAACAGGCAGCATAGAATGGGCATCAATATTATCGCCGTTGCCAATCAAAAAGGCGGGGTCGGCAAAACCACAACCGTGGTGAATTTGGCCGCTTCACTGGCGGCACAAAAAAAACGCGTATTGGTTATCGACCTTGATCCGCAAGGCAATGCCACCACCGGCAGCGGCATTGATAAAAGCAATATTTCCAGCGGCATCTATCAGGTTTTATTGGGTGAGGCCACGATTAAAGAGGCTTTATTGCACAGCAAAAACGGCGGCTACGATATTTTAGCGGCCAACCGCACGCTGGCCGGGGCGGAAGTGGAGCTTGTTCAGGAGCTTGCCCGCGAAATGCGTTTGAAAAACGCCTTGGCTGCCGTAACAGATGATTATGATTTTATATTGATAGACTGCCCGCCCACGCTCACCTTGCTCACCTTAAACGGTTTGGTGGCGGCAAACGGCGTGATTGTGCCGATGGTATGCGAATATTATGCGCTTGAGGGCATTTCCGATTTGGTGGCCACCATTCGGAAAATCCGCCAAGCGATTAATCCGAAGCTGGATATTCTCGGCATTGTGCGTACGCTTTACGACAGCCGCAGCCGTTTGTCGCAAGAGGTTTCGGATCAGCTTCAGGCGCATTTCGGCAAACAGCTTTTTGAAACCACCATCCCGCGCAATGTGCGCTTGGCCGAAGCGCCTAGCCACGGCATGCCGGCTTTGACTTATGATGCCAAAGCCAAAGGCACGGTGGCTTATTTGGCTTTGGCAGACGAACTGTTGAAGCGCGTTGCCTCTTAAAAGAAAAGTATTGCGTTAAATCACTGAATAAAATCAATAAAGGCCGTCTGAATGGTTTTCAGACGGCCTCTTGTTTAATCAGGCTCTATTACAGATAGAATTTATCCAATACTTTCAGGTTGTCGTCCAAACGGTATACCAACGGTTGGCCGGTCGGGATTTCAACGCCCATAATATCGTCGTCGGAAATGCCTTCGATATGTTTTACCAAAGCACGCAGGCTGTTGCCGTGTGCGGCGACCAAAACACGTTTGCCGCTCAAAATAGCCGGGGCGATTTGGTCTTCCCAGAAAGGCAAGACACGCGTTAGGGTCACTTTTAAGTTTTCACCGTCGGGTACAACATCGTCGGGCAGGTGGGCATAGCGGCGGTCGTTGTGTGCTGAAAATTCATCGTTGCTGTCGAGCAGGGGCGGTAAGGTGTCGTAGCTGCGGCGCCAGATGTGTACTTGCTCGTCGCCGTATTTTTCAGCGGTTTGTTTTTTATCCAAGCCTTGCAATTGACCGTAGTGGCGTTCGTTCAAGCGCCAAGTTTTGATTTGCGGCACCCATAATTGGTCGGATTCTTCCAACACGATATTGCAGGTTTTGATGGCACGGGTTAAAACGGAAGTGAACGCAATGTCGAATAAATAGCCTTTTTCTTTTAATTTACGTCCGGCTTCGGCCGCTTCCGCCAAACCTTTTTCGCTTAATTTTACATCGCGCCAGCCGGTAAACAGGTTTTTGGCATTCCATTCGCTTTGCCCGTGGCGGATAAATACTAATTCCATCGTATTACTCCAAAGAAAGTGTTGGTTGAAAAGCTTATTTATAACATATTTTCTGTTTTTCGTTGTCGATTGCCACTGCTTTACCGGCATTTTTTCTATTGGTTGAAACTATGCCCGATTTTCCTTAAAAGGCCGTCTGAAGAGTCTTTCAGACGGCCTAATCATATCGCCGACGCTATGACAGGCCGTCTGAAATATGTTATAAAGAAAAATAAATATCAATAACGCAAAGTGACTATTTGCACACCTATATACGGCAGCCTGCTGCTTTTCTATGCTCGAACACAAATCAAAGACTTTAAATGTTTCTACTGCCGTATTCGTTTTATTTATCCGTCCGAACCGCCAAGTTTCAAGCCGGTTTGGCATCTGCTAAGAAAGATTACCTGATATGGAAAAATTAACCGCCTATATTAACGGCGCCTATGTTGCCGAGAATCCGCAAGCCGAAACCTTACAAAATATTAATCCTGCCAACGGCGAAGTGCTGGCCGAGATTCAGCAAAGCAGCGCCGATGAAATTGAAAGTGCCGTACAGGCCGCGATTGCCGGACAAAAGGTTTGGGCGGCGATGACGGCGGTAGAACGCAGCCGTATTTTATTAAAAGCCGTAGCCATTTTGCGTGAACGCAATGACGAGTTGGCCAAAATCGAAACCTTGGATACCGGTAAACCCTTGTCGGAAACGCTGTATGTGGATGTGGTAACCGGTGCCGATGTGATTGAATACTATGCCGGATTGGTACAGGCTATCGAAGGCCGCCAGATTCCGTTGCGCGAAAGCAGCTTTGTTTATACCCGCGAAGAGCCGCTTGGCGTGGTAGCCGGTATCGGCGCGTGGAACTATCCGATTCAGATTGCCATGTGGAAAGCCGCACCGGCTTTGGCCGCCGGCAATGCCATGATTTTCAAACCCAGCGAAGTCACGCCGAGCGGCGCTTTAAAACTGGCGGAAATTTTCACCGAAGCCGGCTTGCCCGATGGCGTGTTTAACGTGGTGCAGGGTGATTGGCGCGTAGGTGAAGCATTGAGCACCCATCCGCAGATTGCCAAAGTATCGTTTACCGGCGGCGTGGTAACCGGTAAAAAAGTGATGTCGCAGGCAGCCGCTTCATCTTTGAAAGATGTCACGATGGAACTTGGCGGCAAATCACCGCTGATTATTTGCGATGATGCCGATTTAAATCTGGCGGCCGATATTGCCATGATGGCGAATTTCTACAGCTCGGGCCAAGTATGCACCAACGGTACCCGCGTGTTTGTGCCGGTGAAAATGAAGGCTGCTTTTGAAGCCAAAATTTTAGAACGTGTAGAGCGCATTCGTATCGGCGATCCGCTTGACGAACAAACCAACTTCGGCCCGCTGGCCAGCTTCCCGCATATGGAAAAAGTGTTGGGCTATATTGCAAAAGGCAAAGAAGAAGGCGCAACATTGCTCACCGGCGGTACCCGTTTGCAAGATGGTGCATTGGCGCGGGGTGCTTATGTAGCGCCGACGGTATTCACCGATTGCACCGATGAGATGGCGATTGCCCGTGAAGAAATTTTCGGTCCGGTGATGAGCATTTTGCCTTATACCACCGAAGAAGAAGTGATTGTTCGCGCCAATAATACCGAATATGGTTTGGCGGCAGGCGTGGTTTCGCGTGATATTAAGCGCGCCCACCGTGTGATCGGCCAGATTCAGGCCGGTATCTGTTGGGTGAATGCGTGGGGTGAATCACCGGCGCAAATGCCCGTAGGCGGTTATAAACAATCGGGCGTCGGTCGTGAAAACGGTATTCAAACCCTTATGCACTATACGCAAACCAAATCAGTGCAGGTTGAATTAGGCGATTATCAGTCGGTATTCTAAAAGTGCATTTGGGAAGGCATGCCATTCCTGAACAGGGTGGTATGTTGGATACGCTTGATTTTATGGAATGACAAGAAAGATTGGCGAAACCTAAGGAGTAGTTTGCTTAGGTTTGAATAGCTGTTTAAAGCAGTGTATTGATGAAATATGAGGCCGTCTGAAATCTATTTTTTTCCTGAAACGTGTTTCAGGCGGCCTTTTTATTTTTTTGACTTATAACGATGAAAACTATTTTTCAGACGGCTTAAGTAATAAAAAAGCCGGGCAATATACCCGGCTTTCTAACTTTTAGAATCTGATAGATTCAAGATTAACGGTTGTAGGTGTCAAATTTTTCATTTTCACCAACGATGTCAAGATAGCTTGAGTTCAAGTCAGACAGTTTGGCCGCACCAGACAACAACATAGAGGCTTTCAGGTCGTCGTTGAGGTAGTCTATCACGGATTTCACACCTTGAGCACCGCCCACACCTAAACCATACAGAACGGGACGGCCCACGGCAACGGCATCGGCACCCATAGCGATGGCACGAATAATATCGATACCATAGCGAATGCCGCCGTCTAAAATAATCGGTACGCGTTTGTTAACCGCTTTAGCAATAGCGGGCAACGCAGTCATGCTGGCAGGAACGCCGTCGATTTGGCGGCCGCCGTGGTTGGAAACTTGAATCGCATCGGCACCGGCACGAACGAATTTTTCAGCATCATCAGGACGCAAAATACCTTTAACAATCACAGGCAGGCCGGTAAATTGTTTGATAAATTGAACGTCTTTAGTGGTTAATGAGGTTTTTTGATTGAAGAAGTCGCCTGAACCGCCTTTTTTCGGATCGTGGTTACCGAAGTTTCTATCCGGGCGGAAAGGGCTGCCCATAGCGCGGAATTCTTCAGGTTGGCCCGGGCCTAAGGCATCGGCGGTTAAAATGATGGCGGTGAAGCCGGCTTTTTTGGCACGAGTTAACAGTGAACGGGTAACGGCTTCGTCATTGTTGTAATACAGTTGGAACCATTTCGGGCCGGTAGTAGAGCGGGCGATTTCTTCCAAAGTGGCATTGGAAGCACCGGATGAGCAGTATAATGTATTAGCCAAACCGGTACCGCGGGCAGTATCGATTTCACCTCTTTCGTGAACCATGGCGTGTGCGCCCATAGGTGCAACGATAACGGGAGTAGGTAATTTCAAGCCCAACAGGTTGGTAGAAATATCGATATCGTCTCGTGATAAACCAACCAGGCGCTTGGCGGCAATGCGGTAGTCGTCAAAGGCGCGACGGTTTTCATGCATAGTCCACTCGGCACCGGCAGCGCCTGATACGAATGCGAAACCTGCTTTAGGAATCACTTTACTGGCTTCTTGTTTTAAGCGTTCCAAGCTGATGATCTTGAGTGATTTTTCAGCTGTGCTGGCACCGTAAGCAGAAGAGCGGGCACGTCTTGTTGTGGCTGCGGCGGCAGCAGAATTGTTATTGGCTGCAAATGCGCGAGTGCCCAATAAAGGCAGCGCACCCAAGCCGGCACCGGCAGCTAAAAGTTTGCGTCTGGAGATGCCGCTGTCTTTCAGATTGGTTGAAGCGGATTTTTCCTCTTCTTCTGACGGCGTGTTTAATAAATCGTTGTTTGAACTCATGCTGATATCCTTAATATATAAAATTGTTTGGAGGCATAAGTAAATTGTATCGAAGCAGATATTATAAAATATTAAATATGCTAATATTTATAAAATGAAATATCAGTGTTACATGATATATCTGCGCATTACTGTTCGAAATAATTTACGATAACCATCATAAGATGATATTTTGCTTAAAGCAAATTTACCAAGCTGTTAATTTTAGCAATGGTTGTAAATATGTTGATATTGGTGTTTCCATCCAACCATTTCACTATCTGCCGTAATAGTAAACAAATTTTCGACCAATACAATAAATATAGTGAAATAGACTATTAATTGTGAATTAACAATTTGTAAATATTGGGTTTATTTTTTAGTTTATTTTTGATTAATATAAATATGAATTTGTTTTTGTCATATTTATGCTGATGAATCCCGGCATAATGTTTGCAAAACCGATATTTGATTGATAGCCGGGATAGATTTAATTTTGATAAACGGAAGTAAACATACTGTTTGACATACGGCACGGTGATTTTCTAATTATTTTATACAAACGCCGTTTAAATGAATTCGCTATATAAAGATAAAAGTTTATGTTAGAAGATAAAAGAAAGAAGGAAATTTAATGTCATTAAAAACTGCTTACGACTACATTATTATCGGTGCCGGTAGTGCCGGTAATGTATTGGCGGCACGGCTAACCGAAGATGAAAATGTATCCGTATTACTGCTGGAAGCGGGCTTGCCGGACTACCGTTTGGATTTTCGCACGCAAATGCCGGCCGCCTTGGCGATGCCGCTGCAAGGCACCACTTATAACTGGGGCTATAAAACCGACCCCGAACCGCATATGAACAACCGCCAGATGGATTGCGGGCGCGGTAAAGGTTTGGGCGGTTCGTCGTTGATTAACGGCATGTGTTATATCCGCGGCAATGCGATGGATTTCGATAGCTGGGCGCAACAGCCCGGTTTGGAAGATTGGACTTATCTTGATTGCCTGCCTTATTTCAAAAAAGCCGAGCACCGTGATGCCGGTGAAAATGAGTATCATGGCGGCAGCGGCCCGATACATGTGGCCACGGCCAAACCCGGCGTGAATCCGCTATTCGAAGCCATGATTCAGGCGGGTGTAGATGCAGGTTATCCCCACACTGATGATTTAAACGGCTATCAACAAGAAGGTTTCGGCCCGATGGATCGTTTTGTAACGCCTAATGGCCGCCGTTCTTCAACCGCACGCGGTTATCTGGATATGGCCAAACACCGCGACCGCTTAACCATCCTCACCGGGGCGCTAACCGACACGATTTTATTCGACGGCAAACGGGCGCGCGGCGTACGATTCAGCCATAAAGGGCAAACGCATAGCATTGATGCGCGCCGTGAAGTGTTGTTGTGTGCCGGAGCGGTTGCTTCGCCGCAGATTTTGCAACGCAGCGGCGTCGGCCCCGGCGCATGGTTGCAAGAAGCAGGCGTGAGCGAAATCCTCGACTTGTCCGGTGTAGGCAATAACCTGCAAGACCATCTCGAACTTTACATGCAGTATGAATGTAAAGAACCGGTTTCGATTGCGCCGGCAACCAACTGGTGGAACAAACCCGCTATCGGTGCCGAATGGATGTTTATGGGCACAGGCCTCGGCGCGACCAACCATTTTGAAGGCGGCGGCTTTATCCGCAGCGATGAGAAATTCGCTTGGCCGAATATCCAATATCATTTTCTACCCATCGCCGTGCGCTACGACGGGCGCAATGCCAGCAAGTCGCACAGTTTCCAAGCACACGTCGGTTCGATGCGTTCGCCCAGCCGCGGTCGTATTAAACTGAAATCACGCGATCCGGCCGAGCATCCGAGCATTCTGTTTAACTATATGAGCCACGAACAGGATTGGGAAGAATTCCGTGCCGCCATCCGTATTACGCGCGAGATTATGAATCAGCCCGCACTCGACCGTTACCGCGGCGACGTGATAACACCGGCCGCCAATCTGCAAAGCGATGCCGAGCTAGACGAATATGTGCGCAACCATGCCGAAACCGCCTATCACCCGTCTTGCACTTGTGCGATGGGTGAGGGCAACGATGCGGTAGTGGATAATGAAGGCCGCGTACACGGTATTGAAGCCTTGCGCGTGGTCGATGCTTCGATTATGCCGACCATTATTACGGGCAACCTCAATGCCACCACCATTATGTTGGCGGAAAAAATCGCCGACAAAATCCGTGGCCGCCAACCGTTGCCCAAATCAACTGCCGCTTATTATGTGGCCGGTGATGCGCCGGTGCGTGGCGAAGCCAAGCGCAGTTAAATATTTTTCAGACGGCCTTTATAGATACTTTAGGCCGTCTGAAAACCAAGCGGCATGAATAGATTGCCGCCGGATGGCCGTTATGGTTTAGGCCGTCTGAAAAAGGAGAACATAACAAACAGTTTAATCATGTTTATTCAGACGGCCTTCAGGCTGTTTGAGGCCGTCTGAAACTTATTGTTCTTGATCTTAAAATAATATAAGGAGAACGCATGCATAATGCCTCTAATCACACGGAAGCGGAGCTGCCTAAGCTGGCGGTGAATAAAACCGTGTTTACCGCCGCTTCGGTAGCATCTGTTGCCCTTATCGTATTTACGATTATGTTCCCCGAGCTCAGTGAAAATGTACTCGGCAGCGCCTTGCGCTGGATATCGGATAAATTCGGCTGGTATTACATGCTGGTTGTGGCCGCTTATTCGATTTTTTCCATTTTTGTCGGCGCATCGCGATACGGCGATATCAAGTTGGGCAAAGACCAAGACCGCCCCGACTTCCCCTATCTGGCTTGGGCGGCCATGCTGTTCTCGGCCGGTATCGGTATCGATTTGCTGTTTTTCGGTGCTTCCGAACCGCTAACCCACTATCTCACCCCCAATATCGGTGAGGGCGGTACGCCCGAAGCGGCACGCGCGGCAATGGCGCAAACCTTCTTACACTGGGGTTTGCACGGTTGGGGTATCTATGCCTTAATCGGCATGGCGCTGGCGTATTTTGCTTACCGTAGAGATATGCCGCTTGCCCTGCGTAGTGCATTGATGCCTATCTTCGGCCGTAAACGTACCGAAGGCTGGCTGGGGCACACGGTCGACACTTTCGGCGTGGTGTGTACCTTGCTGGGTATTGCCACCAGTCTCGGTATCGGCGTATTGCAAGCCAATGCCGGTTTGAACCATGTATTTGGTATTCCGACCAATAAACTGGTGCAAGCCACCATTATCGTTTCGGTGGTGATTGTGGCCGGATTATCGGCGATGTCGGGTGTGGAACGTGGTGTACGCCGTCTTTCCGAAATCAATATGTTGGGTGCTACCGTTCTACTAATCGGCCTGCTGTTTATGGGCTCTACCGTGTTCCTACTGAACGCGCTTACTGAAAACATCGGCGATTATTTTCAAACCATCGTGATGAAAACCTTCCAAGTATATGCCTACAATGGCGAACAGGGCGCGGAATGGAAATCAGGTTGGACCATCTTTTTCTGGGCATGGTGGGTAGCATGGGCGCCGTTTGTCGGCCTGTTTATCGCCCGTATTTCACGCGGCCGTACTTTGCGTGAATTTGTGTTCGGCGTGATGTTTATTCCGCTTGGCTTTATCTTTGCCTGGTTCTCGATTTTTGGTAACAGTGCCATTGAAATAGTGAACAACGGCGCAGTGGCTTTGGGCGAAACCGCCCTGCAAGACCCGGCAATGGGCTTATTCGCACTACTTGAGCATTACCCGCTTGCTTCTATGTGGTCATTGTTGGCAGTGGTGATCGGTTTGATTTTCTTTGTAACGTCTGCCGACTCAGGTGCGCTGGTATTGGCAAACTTAAGCTCGAAAAACCTTGCCTCCGGTGCCGACGCACCGATTTGGATGCGCCTATTCTGGGCAGCGGCCACCGGCTTAATCACCCTCGGCCTGCTTTTTGCCGGCGGTTTCGGTTCGTTGCAATCGGTATCGGTTGTCGCAGGTTTGCCGTTCTCGCTTATTTTGGTGCTCTATATGATTTCTTTGTGGATGTGCCTGCAACAGGAAGGCAATAAACGCAAAGCCAACCTTATCGACCGTGCAATGGTATTGGATAACGGCCGCAACTGGCGCAACCGTTTGAGCCGCTTGGTAACATTCCCCGATAGCAAAGACGCATCACGCTTTATGACCCATAGCTTACAACCGGCGATGCTGGAAGTAGCACATGAGTTGCAGGAAAAAGGTATTGAAAGCAAGCTCACGGAAGACAAAGAAAACCGTGCCTTGAAATTGGCCGTGTTGCATGGTGAAGAAATCGATTTCTTATATGAAGTCCGCCTATTGGAAGCCGTTAAACCGGTATTCGCTTTGAGTCAGGCTACTAATCTGGCATCAAAAGGCGAGCAGGAAATCTATTACCGCGCCGAAGTATTCTTGGTTGAAGGCAGTCAGGATTACGATATTGTCGGTTATACCAAAGAGCAAATCATTATTGATATTCTGAATCAGTATGAACGGCATATCCAGTTTTTGCATTTGGAGCGTTAAAGTAAAAAACTAGGTTGCTATACAACTGAATAAACAAGAGGCCGTCTGAAATCTTTTTCAGACGGCCTCTTGTTATTACAGCGATTATCGTAGATGTATTCTATATCCGAGCGGCTACCGTATTGAGTAGTTCGGTTTGTTTATCTGTTGCCGCTTCTATTTGTTGTTCCAACTTATCGCATAAAGCCATTAGCTGGTCGATACGGGCTACGATGCGTTTTTGTTCGGGGAGGGGGGGGAGGGGGAATGGATAATTTCTAAGGAAACTCAAAGATACAAAACTTTGGACAGCCCCAGAAGACATTGTTTTCATCTTTTTTTGAGCGTAAATAAGATAATAGTGAAGATATCGATTATTTGGTGTACCTTCTATAAAATATTTGAATAGTGCAATATTTTTTATTGAGAATTCTATATCTAAATCCACAATTACAGGATTACCGATACTGCCAATCATTGCAAATAGGATATCACCTTTATCTACTTTTGAGCGTTCAGATATTTTCTTATGGTCTTCTTTGGATATATATTTAATATTATCCAAGCTGAGTTGGCCAGCATAAATATTTTTGCTAGTAACCAGTGGATACCCAGTGTTCACATATTTAGGGGTGTCATGAGTTCCATCCCGTACATCAAGCACATCGTTTAATCTCACCCATTCCCAACCCTTTGGTAATTGATAAGGTTGTTCTTCCGGTTTAATAGTTGGTAAAGGCTTAGGCTTTTTAATTTTTTTGTCTTCTATCAACTGCTGTTTTTCCGCTTCTATGGCTTTCAACAGTTCGGAAGCAGGCGGATCGCTTGGATCTTGCGCAACCAATTTGCCTTGCATGGCCAGTTGGAGAATGGCTTTGCGTAGCTCAGTAATATTTTCTTTAACACTGTAGAGTTCGCCAAAATGCTGTTGAATAAAATTCCAGGCAGAGCTATTTGGAGCTTCGAGGAGCTGTTGAATAGCGGCTGCATGTACGGCCTGTCGTTTTTCTACTCTTTCCGCACGCAGTTTTTCTAACTTATCGCATAAAGCCATTAACTGATCGATACGGGCGACAATTCGCAGTTGTTCAGAAAATGGAGGAATGGCAATTAATAAATTATAGGCATCATTTCGATTTAGGCCCGGTTTTATGCCTTTTCCAAGGGTTTCCAGTTTCAAATTGCAAAGCAACTTAAAAGAAAAATTAAGATCGATGCATGATGGTGGGACACAGTAATAAGCCACGTCAGTTACACAGCAACCGTAAGAAAGGCATAGATTTAATGCACCAGCTGATCCTTTTCTACCAATTACGATGCATCTATCCTGTACAAAGGCTTCTTTATGAGTGCCAACGATACCATTTGAACCATATACAGGAAATTCACCGGAGTTCGAACGCTTATTTTTAGGAAGATTATTACCATATTCGAAATGTAAGACATTTCCTAGTCGTACCCACTCCCAACCCTTTGGTAATTGATAAGGTTGTTCCTCCGGTTTAATAGCTGGTAAAGGCTTAGGCTTTTTAATTTTTTTGTCTTTTATCAACTGCTGTTTTTCCGCTTCTATTGCTTTCAGCAATTCCGAAGCAGGCGGATCGCTTGGGTCTTGCTCAACCAATTTGCCTTGCATGGCAAGAGTAAGAATCAATTCGCGTAATTTTTTAATGCCTTCCGGTGCATTAAAAGCGGCATCGAAGTATTTTGCCAATAGATTGGCCGTGGCGGTATTCATACACGGTGCTCCAAGCTGGCGGCCAATTCGGCTTTTAGTTCGGTTTGTAGGATTTCAATTTGTTTCACAATGCTTTGATACTCGGCTATTAAGGTTTCAGGGTCGGCTTGAACTACGGTTTCCTGATAGGGGTTTTTGCAATCCAGATTGTAGCCGCGATCAGCCAGCTCGGTGGCGGATACTTTCCATGCGTGTCGGGTGGCTTTTCTGCCTTTGCGTGCTGCTCCGCCCCACCAGCTTTTCTCTAAATCGAATTCGCCGATGGTTAAGGGTTTGGAGCGTGAATAAGATTTATAGCCTTCGGGATAGGGGTGCTCGAAAAACCAGATATCTTTTGTGGGGCCGCCTTTATCAAAAAACAGAATATTGGTGGCAATGCTGGTATAGGGTGCAAATACGCCTTTGGGCAGGCGCACGATGGTGTGCAGATTGAATTCCGTTAAGAGTTCTTGTTTTAGCGTGGTTTTGGTGCTTTCCCCAAATAAAAAGCCGTCGGGCAATACCACTGCCGCTTTGCCGGTGTCGTTCTTGAGCAGATGCATAATCAATGCCATAAAGAGATCGGCGGTTTCACGGGTTTGATATTTGCGTGGAAAGTTGTTTTCAATGCCGTTTTCTTCCATGCCGCCAAAGGGGGGATTGGTTATCACTATATCCACTTTGTCGGCGGCGCCGTAGTCTTTAAGCGGGCGGCTGAGGGTGTTGTCGTGGCGGATATGGGTGGGCACGTCTATGCCGTGCAGCATCATATTGGTTATTGCCAGCATATGCGGCAGCGGTTTTTTTTCTACGCCATGAATGCTCTTTTGAAGCAGCTCGCGATCTTTTGCGGTTGTGATTTGTTTGCTTAAATGCTCGATGGCGCAGGTGAGGAAGCCGCCGGTTCCGCAGGCCGGATCAAGAATCGTTTGGCCGAGCTGCGGGTCGAGCATATCCACCATAAATTGGGTAACGGCGCGGGGCGTATAGAATTCACCGGCATTGCCTGCTGATTGTAGGTCGGCAAGAATTTTTTCATAGATATCGTTGAATAAATGGCGGTCGCCGGATTTATTGAAATCCACATCTTGCTGGATAGTGTTAATCACTTGGCGCAGCAGTGTGCCGGATTTCATATAGTTGTGGGCATCTTCAAACACGGAACCGACAACTTTGCCATAGGGGGAAGCATTAGCGGTGGTGGCTAAATTTTTCAAGGTGGGGAATAGGTCGTTGTTGACAAAGTTTAAAAGCTCGTCGCCGGTTATCCCTTCAGGATTTTTCGCCCAGTTAGACCAGCGGTAGCGGTCGGCTAAAGGTGAGCGGTAGTCGGGTACGGTAAACTGCCATTCTTGTTCTTTATCATCAAAGATTTTTAAGAAAATCAGCCAAACCATTTGGCTGATGCGTTGGGCATCTCCGTCGACGCCAACGTCTTTCCGCATAATATCTTGAATCGACTTAATTAAAGTTGAAAGTGACATAGTAGTTTGATTTCCAATTATTTTGCTTCGGCGCTATAAATAGCTTGTTCTAATTCGTTAATCGCTTGTTGGTATTGCTCCAGCCCGCCAAAGGTTTGAATGATTTCTATCGGTGTGCCCAATTCGGTAAAAGGTGCAATAGTGAGAATTTGTGGTTCTTCAATATGTGTTACGCCTTCATCGGCATATTTATCAAGCAGCCCTTCTAATACCCGGCGGGCTTGCTCGCCATAGCGGGTGAAGTAATTCCGTTTTTTCACTTGTTCGGCGCGTTCTTTGCGTGTAAGCGGCGGCATATCCCAAACAATATGGCACACTAAATCGAAAGGATCGAACACTTTGCCGGACTGCCGCCCGACTTCTTCGGCAAGGGCTTCAAAAAATATGCCTTGTTCGGATAGCTCATTAATAATGGCTTGTTTTTTCTCGGCGCTGTTCCAACGGCGGAGAAAATCGTTCAGTGTGGCATATTCTTTAGTGAGTGTGTTGCGGGTATAGTCTTTGAGCGACTCTGTGATGAGTTTTCCGTTGGCATCAAAGTATTGGACACGCTCGGCAGCCACTTTAACTTCAACGCCCTCTACAACATAACGGCGAATACTATTTTTACCTTCAGGTTCGGAGATGATATCAACTTCTTCCCAGTCGACTCCGTTTTCTTCGGTTTCGGGCGTGGGAGTGCCGTCAACGCTTTCCGGTTCAGTAAGTTCTTCCGGTGGTACGGGTGATTGATCTTCGGCAGGTTCGTATATTTGTACCGGCTCACCGTCAAAATCAGGGTCGGCAAATAATTCGGTGGCTTTTTTAAAGTCCATAATGGTGAAATAATATTTGCCATGCTCTTCATTAATCCGTGTGCCGCGTCCGATAATCTGCTTAAATTCCGTCATGGATTGGATACGTTGGTCCAACACAATGAGCTTGCATGTTTGAGCATCCACTCCGGTGGTCATTAGCTTTGAAGTGGTGGCGATAACAGGATACTTGCTCTCAGGGAATATAAAATTATCAAGTTCGGCTTTGCCTTCTTCGTTATCACCGGTGATGCGCATAACGTATTTACTGTTTTGCGCCACCATATCGGCATTTTCATTAACCAACGCCTGCCGCATACGTTCGGCATGGTCGATATTTTCACAAAAAACGATGGTTTTATCGAAACGGTTGGTTTGCTTGAGAAATTCGGTAATTTTTTTGGCAACTAACCGGGTGCGTTTTTCCAGCACCAGTGTTTTGTCAAAATCTTTTTGGTTATAGATACGATCTTCAATTTGGTTGCCATATTTATCGACCATTTCTTTATCAGGCCGCCAGCCGCTTAGATCGCGATCAAAATCAATACGCACAACTGTATATGGCGCTAGAAAACCGTCATCAATGCCCTGACGGAGGCTATAGGTATAGATAGGGTCGCCAAAGTAGTCGATATTGGAGACTTCTTTGGTTTCTTTGGGGGTGGCGGTTAGGCCGATTTGTGTAGCTGAAGAGAAATATTCCAGTATTTCCCGCCAAGCAGAATCATCGGCCGCACTACCGCGATGGCATTCATCAATAACAATAAGGTCGAAAAAATCCGGGCTGAATTGCCGATAAATATTTTTATCTTCTTCATTACCGGTTACGGCTTGATAAAGAGAAAGATAAATTTCATAGGATTTATTCACTTGCCGCTTTTGAATTTTAGTCATGGCCGAACCAAACGGTTTGAAATCATTGGTCATTGTTTGGTCAACCAGAATATTGCGGTCGGCTAGGAATAAAATGCGTTTTTTAGCTCTGGATTTCCATAGCCGCCAAATAATTTGGAATGCGGTAAATGTTTTGCCTGTGCCGGTGGCCATCACAAGAAGAATGCGATTCTGACCTTGTGCGATGGCTTCAATTGTTTTGTTAATGGCTTGCAATTGGTAGTAGCGCGGAACTTTATGACTTCCGTCGCTAAAGTAGTCTTGTGTTATCAGTGTGTTCTGTTGTTCATTTAAGCCACGGTGCTCCGACCACCATTGCCATAGTGTTTCTGCAGAAGGAAATTCGTGAAGGGCAAGCTCGCGTTCTATTATGCCGTCGGTAGCAATTTTATTGTGAAACAGAAAGCCATCACCATTGGAGCTGAATATAAAAGGCACATCCAGCATTTCTGCATAACCAAGCGCTTGTTGCATACCGTCGCCAATGCTGTGTTTATTGTCTTTTGCTTCGATAATGGCAATGGGAATATTGGGTTTGTAAAACAAAACATAGTCGGCACGCTTATGTTTGCCTCGAGTATGTAGTTTGCCACGCACTATAATGCGGCCTTTGGTGAGCGGAAATTCTTCTCGAATTTGGGTGGCAATATCCCAGCCTGCTTTTTGTAGGGCAGGGGTTATGTATTTTGTACAAATATCACGTTCTGAAAGATGTTTTTTATTCATTAAATTTGCTTTCTGTATTCGTTTATCTGTTTATTAAAATTTAAAATAATCTTTTGATTTTATAGGATAATCGGCGCTTTATTATTCTTGCCGTAATCGCCTTGGGCAATTTTCTAAATTTTATATTATATATCCAGTTTCAAATCACCATCCCGAATCCACCCTCGGCGGCGCATCCAAGCGGCAATCAGCCAGGTTAGCAGGGCGGGGAGTATGAAGTGCAGTAGGGCGATGGCGAGCCAGACTGTCGGGGTGCTGCCCATAGCGTTGATTGTGCCTACTTGGCCGACTAATCCGCTGGTACCCATTCCGGCGCCTGAGGGAATATTGCTCATTTGAAAGCCTAGAGTGGCTAATGGTGCCAATAATGCGCTGGTTAATGTGGGCGGAATCCAGATTTTCGGGTTTTTAATAATATTGGGCATTTGCAGCATACTGGTGCCTAAGCCGTGGCTGAGTAGGCCGGCCCAGCGGTTATCCCGAAAGCCCATAATGGCAAAGCCTATCATTTGTGCGCAACAGCCTACGGTAGCCGCGCCTGCTGCCAGCCCGCTGAGTGAAAGGGAAATGGCAATAGCGGCGCTTGAGATGGGCAAGGTTAATAATACGCCCATTAATACGGCCACAACCATGCTCATGAGTAGGGGTTGTAATTCTACCGCCCACATAACCAATTCTCCGGTTTGGCTCATTAAGGCGGCAACGGCCGGGCCGATAAATTGGGCAATGGCGATGCCGACACTTAGGGTAACGGCAGGGGTGAGTACGATATCAATCGGTGTGGTTTTGTGAAGCAGTTTTCCGGCTTCGGCGCCGGCTGCTGCGGCGAGGAAACAACCGACAGGGCCGCCTAAAGCTGCGCCTGCGGTGCCGGTGACCACACTGGCGAGCAATACTAACGGCGGTGCTTTGAGGGCAAAAGCCACGCCTGTACCGATGGCTGCGCCCATGGCGCTTTGTGCTTGTGTGCCGACATCTATCAGCCACTGCCATGAGGCCCATGTGCCGATGGTTTTTAAAATCAGCCCGACAATAAGAGAGCTGAATAAACCTAAGGCCATAAAGTTGAGTGCATCAATACCATAACGGCGCAAACTAAATTCAATATTCCGTTCGGCTAGAAAGGCTTTGAGCTTCATTGATTTTCCTTGGTTATATGGATGTGTGTCGGGTGTTTATATAAAAGCCGTCTGAAACCTTTCAGACGGCCTGTTTGCATATAACCGGTTTATTTGAGTACGGTTCTTATCCAACGGCTAACCCACTGTTTTTGTTTTTCTATCATGATATTGCTACTCGGGGTGTAGTGTTGTTTCGGTGTTTGGGCAAACTCAAACACTTGCGGCAGTGGTGTGCCTTTGGCAGCAGGGTATACCCACATTTCAGACGGCAGGGTTTTTTGTACCTCGGCGCTTTGCAGATATGCAGCCAGTTTCATGGCTAAGCCCGGGTTTTCTGCGCCTTTCAACACGGCAGCCCCTTCTATTTGGCGGAATACGCCGCCTTTTAGGAATAAGTTTCCGGTTGGCGGTACGGTATATTTGCCTTTGCTGAAATAGACTTCGGCGGCCGGGCTGGTGGCATAGCTAACGATTAAGGGGCGGGATCCGCCGTTTTGGGTGAAGTCGGTATAGTAGGCATCGCTCCAGCTTTGAGTGACTTTTACGCCGTTTTTGCGCATATCGGCCCACCATTTAAATGCCTGTTCTTCGCCGAGTCCGCCGATATTGGCCATGAGGAAAGCCAGGCCGGGGCTGGATGTGCCGGGGTTGGATAGTACCAATAAATCTTTATAAGCAGGTTTGGCTAGGTCTTCCAGTGATTGCGGCAAGGGCAGCTTTTTATCTTCAAACCATTTTTTATCGTAGTTCAACACCACATAGGCGTAGTCAATAGCTAATACGCCGGGCAAAGAAGCATCGGTTGGTACGGAGGTAGGCTGTTTTGAAGATAAGATGCCGTTTTCCCATGCTTTGATGATATTGACATTATCTAAGCCATAGACCACATCGGCAATCGGTTTGGCACGGCTTAAAATCAATTTATTCAGCATTTCATTGCCGCTGCCGACTTTAATGATGGTGAGTTTGGCATTATTTTCTTGCTCGAACTTCTTGATTTGTTCGTCGGGCAGGCTAAATGCGCCGTGTACGGCCAGTCGGACTTCCGATTGTGCGGCCGCTTGGAAGGTGAGTAGGCATAAGCTCAAGCCTAATAATAATTTCTGTGTTATCTTCATTGTGTATGATCCGGATAGATGATGATGCCCTTATGGGAAATGGCTATTTTTCAAAGGGTTTTCCTTTGAAAAATTATTTGTAAAGTATTTTAAATAAGATGAATTGTCAAACAGTTTGGTTGTTCGATCTCGACAACACCCTGCATCATGCCGATGCGGGTATTTTTTCTTTAATCAACAAACGAATGACGGAATATATGGCCCGTCATTTAAATTTAAGTGATGAAGCGGCTTCCGATTTAAGGCAAGACTACTGGCACCGCTATGGCGCAACGCTGGCGGGTCTACAAAAACACCATCCCGAAATCTCTGTTAATGACTTTTTACAAAAAAGCCACCCGCTAGAAGATATCTTGCCGGCATTGGTGCCGATGGAAAATACCATAGAAACTTTAAGCGGTTTGGGTGGTCGAAAAGTTGTGTTTTCCAATGCACCGTCATTTTATGTGCGGGCATTGGTTGAGCAGTTGGGCATAGCCGCTTATTTTGATACTTGGTTCGGCACCGATGATTTCGGTTTGTATTACAAGCCGCACCCTCAGGCTTATCTGCATGTGTGTGAAGTATTAAATATAAGCCCGAACTGTTGCATTATGGTTGATGACAGTGCCGACAATCTGCATGCCGCCAAAGCATTGGGCATGCATACGGTATGGTTTGGTAAACAAGCACATGCGTTGCCTTTTGTGGATTTTGCCGCATCCGATATGGTTTCATTATCCGAATGGGCGAAAATGCCAATGAATGGTTCACTATCAATTGGTACACAATTTGATTAAAATGAATAAGGTTAGACCTAATCATTCATGTTTTTCACACCGAAGCAATTTTTAAGGAATCATTATGCGCTCTTTTGCCCTTTTGGCTGTTTTTTCCCTACTGAGTGCCTGCTCTTGGGAAACCTATCAAAAAGCCGACGGCCACACTGCTTTAAAACCAAAATACCAACCCGGTACGCCCGTGGTTTATCAAGACGGTACTTATTCGCGCAATATGCGTTACAACCAATTCCGCCCTGAACAACGTGCCGTAACACCGGATAACAATACGGAAAATGTGCGCGGCACCAACTGGGAAGCCCCCAGTTTTCCCGATGCGGCACAATAAAGCGGCATAGAATGTTGAGGCCGTCTGAAAATCATTCAGACGGCCTTCTCAAAGCATCGTATCCATTTCTATTTCTACAACTTATCACATAAGGCAAAACAATAATATGAGCCAATCTTCTTTACATGTCGTTATTCTAGCTGCCGGAAAAGGCACCCGAATGTATTCCAAACTGCCTAAAGTATTACACCAAATCGGTGGCGAGCCGATGGTTCAGCGTGTTATCGACACTGCCCGCAGCTTAAACCCCGAAAGCATCAGTGTTGTGATCGGGCATGGTAAAGAAGCAGTTTTGGCGCAGGTGAAGCGTGATGTGAATTGGGTAGAGCAAAACGAGCAACTGGGCACCGGCCACGCGGTAAAAATTGCGCTACCGCATCTGCCGGAAGAAGGCCGTACTTTAGTGCTGTATGGCGATGTCCCGCTAACCGATACCGCTACTTTGGAAGCTTTGCTGGAAGCCGCCGGTGATGAAGTCGGCCTGCTGACCGATGTTTTGGACGACCCGACCGGATACGGCCGCATTATCCGCGACAACGGCAAAGTGGTGGCTATTGTCGAAGAAAAAGATGCCGATGCCGCTCAAAAAGCCATTCAAGAAACCAATACCGGTATTTTGGTATTGCCCAATGCCAAGCTTGCCGGATGGCTGAACAGCCTACAAAGCAATAATGCACAAGGCGAATATTATCTGACCGATTTAATCGCCTTAGCCAATCGTGACGGCATTGCCGTTCACCCCGTGCAAGTTGCCGCATCTTATCTGGCAGCAGGGGTAAACAATAAAGTGCAATTGGCCGAATTAGAACGGATTTTCCAAAAACAACAGGCACAAGCTTTGCTGAAAGCAGGTGTTACCCTGCGCGATCCCGAACGCTTTGATTTAAGAGGCCGTCTGAAACACGGTCAAGACGTGGTGATTGATGTGAACGTGGTATTGGAAGGTGAAGTGGAATTGGGTGATGATGTGGAAATCGGTGCCAATTGCATTATCCGCAATGCCACGATTGCTTCAGGCTCGAAAATTGCCCCGTTCTCTCATTTAGAGGGCTGCGAAGTGGGCGAAGATGGCCGTATCGGCCCGTTTGCCCGCCTGCGCGCCAATACCAAACTGGGTAACGGCGTTCATATCGGTAATTTTGTCGAAACCAAAAATACAACGATGGGCAATGGCAGCAAGGCAAACCATCTAACTTATCTGGGTGATTCCGAAGTCGGCAGCCAAACCAATATCGGCGCCGGTACGATTACCGCCAACTATGACGGCGTAAACAAACATAAAACCACTATCGGCGATGATGTGCGTATCGGTTCGAATGTTGTTTTAGTGGCTCCGGTTAGCTTAGGCAATAAAGTTACCATCGGCGCGGGTAGTTCGATTACCAAAAATTGTGAAGACAATACTTTAGTGCTCGCTCGCGCGCGCCAAACCGTTATCGAAGATTGGATACGGCCTGAAAAAAATAAAGGAACTACCCTAGATAACTAGGGCTATTCAAAAACATATCAATCAAAGTACACATTTTGCAGACAGGCAAAACCTCATAAACAGTATTGAGAACTTTTGGAATCAGGTGAAACGTCATTTGCGTAAGTTCAATGATATTCTCAAGGCCGCATTTTGAGTTTAGTTGAAGGTGTGCGAATGGCGTTTTAACGCAGGAAATAAAGGCTATATTATCCTTTAAAAACAAGTGCAAAGATGAAGTTTGCCTAGTTGTCTATGACAGCTCAAAAACAATATTTAAAATATCAATCTACACAAGCTGAAACCTTGTTGCCAACTTTGGAAAGGCCGTCTGAAAACATCTGGGAAGGATAACAGACTACCCGTCTGAATATTTCCAAATTTCATACCTGCCATCTATTTTACAAGGATTCATGATGAAATTCCCACTTTATACAATACTACTGTACTTGGCTATGCTGCCTTTCGCTTCCGCCGAAGTAACATTTCCTAATTCCCCCTCTCCCATCGGTATTTTGCCGCAACAGCCCGATTGTAGTCATCTTTATCCGGTAAGAAGTGCGGATGATTTAGCGAAGCAATTCTATGAAAATTCTTTTACAGGCTGTTTATTGGATATAGATCCCAAAATTTTGTCTGAAAAATGGGCGTTGCCTGTTTATATAGGCAGTGATTTTATTACCGCTAAAGATCAACCCGGTACTCAAGCTTATTCACTTTACCATCAACCGTATCAAAAAGCGGGCTCTGGTTTTGTGATTGTTCGCGATGATAAACCGAAAGCCTCTCCATACATGGCAAATTGGACATATCCGAAAGGGCAATTATCCGCTTATCCGACCGAATCCTACTTAACAATACATAAATACTTATTTCCGGAAAATAAATTACCGTTATTTTTACCGCCGACACAAAAAATGAAACATCTGAATCAGAATTCAGAGTGTACCGAAATATCAGAAATTGTTTCCACATATTTAGATACAAAAATCAGTTTTTTAGGGTCTTCAATATGCGGCAATAAGGAAAACATCCGTAGAGACAGTATGCATTACTATCTTCACCGGTATAATTAAAGATAGGATTTTTTAAACTTATCAAATAAAAATACTTTTAAACCTTAAAGAAGCATTGGCAAAAATGCAGGAATTTCTAATAACCTTGGTGTTTCCCATTAATTTCTAAGGTTTCCCTTTTACATTAGATAGTAACCACGATCATATTTTAGACAATCAAGATGATCGTTTGAGGGTATTTCATTCCTTTCTTTATTTTTTGAAAAAACAGGTTGGGTTAGCGAAAACGGCAACAAGCATATTTATCGTAACAAAGCATCAAAAGAAAATAGAAAAAACATTTCTATTGCTGATATCGATTTCTGCATTGATAATTGGATATTCGGTCAGTCTGCGGCAGTCTCATCAATCGGATAAGAAATTTTTAATGAATATTCAAATATATACGAAAAACAGCAAACTATCTTGTTAGAACCGTATCCAACTATTTGAACAGTTTTTACTGATACTTTCCCCGCATGCCGTCTGAAAGTCAGATGGCATGTTTTTCATCAACCAATTGATACTAAGGAACAATTATGTGCGGTATCGTAGGTGCTATACGCGCCAATCACAATGTAGTGGATTTTCTAACAGACGGCTTAGAGCGTCTCGAATATCGTGGCTACGATTCATCAGGCATCGCCGTCAGTATCGACGGCAAAATCAAACGTGTCCGCCGTGTCGGCAGAGTGGCTTTAATGGCGCAGGCGGCCAAAGAAAAAAATCTGTTCGGCCGTATCGGTATCGGCCACACCCGTTGGGCGACACACGGCGGGGTTACCGAGCCGAATGCACACCCCCATATTTCAGGCGGCACCGTAGCGGTGGTACATAACGGCATTATCGAAAACTTCGAAAGCGAGCGTCAGCGCTTGCAAAAAATCGGTTATGTTTTCGAATCGCAAACCGACACCGAAGTGATTGCCCACAGCGTGAATCACGAATATCTGCAAACCGGTGATTTGTTTACCGCCGTACAAGCAGCCTGCAAACGTTTTCACGGCGCTTTTGCCATTGCTGTTGTTGCGCAAGACAATACCGAGAATATGGTCGTCGCCCGTATGGGTTGCCCGCTTTTGGTGGCTTTCGGTGAAGACGAAACCTTTATTGCTTCCGACGTATCGGCCGTCATCGCCTTTACCCGCCATATTGCTTATCTGGAAGACGGCGATATTGCCCTGCTCAGCACCAAAGGCATTGAAAAACTGATTGATAAAGACGGCCAAGTTGCCGAACGTAAAGTAAAAATTTCCGAGTTATCCCTTGCCTCATTGGAATTAGGCCCATACAGCCATTTCATGCAAAAAGAAATACACGAACAGCCGCGCGCAATTGCTGATACGGCTGAAGTGTTTCTAGAAGGCGGTTTCGAACCTGAAAACTTCGGCAGCAATGCCCGCGAGGTTTTCGATGATATCCACAGCATTAAGATTTTAGCGTGCGGTACTTCTTATTATTCGGCCTTAACCGCCAAATACTGGCTGGAAAGCATTGCCAAAATCCCGACCGATGTTGAAATCGCCAGCGAATACCGTTATCGCGATGTGATTGCCGACCCCAAGCAAATGGTGATTACCATTTCCCAATCCGGTGAAACATTGGATACGATGGAAGCCTTAAAATACGCCAAATCACTTGGGCATAAGCAT
Organism: Neisseria montereyensis; assembly: GCF_024834045.1. GTDB lineage: Bacteria > Pseudomonadota > Gammaproteobacteria > Burkholderiales > Neisseriaceae > Neisseria > Neisseria montereyensis. The sequence goes on along the minus strand of NZ_JANUXW010000004.1, from coordinate 96,897 downwards.
AGCTTATCAATTTGTAATGTGATGGAATCCGCCCTGCCGCGCGAAAGCGAACTTGTGCTTTACACCCGCGCCGGTGCCGAAATCGGCGTGGCTTCAACCAAAGCATTTACCACCCAATTAGTGGTTCTATTCGGCTTAACCGTAACCTTAGGCAAAATGCGCGGCCATGTTTCCGAAGAGCAAGAGCAACACTATACGGAAGAGTTGCGCCAACTGCCCGGCAGCATTCAACACGTATTAAATCTTGAACCGCAAATTACCATTTGGGCGCAAAAATTTGCTTCCAAACAAAGTGCATTATTCTTAGGCCGCGGCATTCATTATCCGATTGCATTGGAAGGCGCGCTTAAATTAAAAGAAATCACTTATATCCACGCAGAAGCCTATCCGGCAGGCGAATTGAAACACGGCCCGCTGGCGTTGGTAGATGAAAATATGCCCGTTGTCGTGATTGCCCCCAATGATATGCTATTGGATAAAGTCAAAGCCAATATGCAGGAAGTCGGCGCGCGCGGCGGTGAGCTGTTTGTATTTACCGATTTAGACAGCAATTTCACCGAAGACGAAGGCGTTCATGTGATCCGCACCCCGCGCCATGTCGGTGTATTATCCCCGATTGTTCATACCATTCCTGTGCAGTTGTTGGCCTATCATGCCGCATTAGCTCGTGGTACCGATGTGGATAAGCCGAGGAATTTGGCGAAATCTGTTACGGTTGAGTGATTGAACATTTTGTGATTTAAATTTAATCCTTTGTTATTTTGATAACAAAGGATTTTTTTTATATTAACTTTTTCAAGGTAGATTATGTGATAGTTAGAAAATTCATTATGTTTTGAGATTAGAATTTTGAGGTGTGCTTTATTCTTATTTTAAGGGTGCATTATTTGTTTTATTAGATTTAAAATATTAGCTGGGAAATAGTTGTCTACAGGAAAATAGTTATGAATTGGGCTTTATTCAGTGTTAAAAATAATGATAAAGAAGAGAGAGCTTTCGAGCAGATGGCTTATTTTCTTTTTTGTGCTGAGTTTGATAATCATATAGGATTATTTAGATATAAAAATCAAACAGGCATTGAAACTGAACCATTAGAAAAAGATGGTGTTTGGTATGGCTTTTCAGCAAAATTTTATCAAGTGCCTATTAAAGATAGAAAAAGACAGATTATTGAAAATATTCAAAAAGCTAAAAGCAAAAATCCTAAAATCAATATTATTTATTTTTATGTTAATCAAGAATTATCTGAAAGTTCGAACGCCGGTAATAAAAAGCCTAATTATCAGATTGATATTGAACAAGCATGTAAAGGGTTAGGGGTAACTTTGGAATGGCGCGTTCCCAGCCATTTGGAACGTCAATTAGCACTGCCTAAAAATAAATATATTTATGATTTATTTTTCAACCTCAAGCCTACACTTGATCAATTATTAGACAATGTAGAAAAGCATAATTTAAATATTCTTAATGCTATCCGCACATCAATTATGGTAGAGGATAAAAAGATTGAAATAGATAGAACAGAATGGGTTTCAAAGCTTAGTGAAAAAATAAATCAAGGGCAGAATCTTATTATTTCAGGTGAAGGTGGTAGTGGTAAAACAGCTATTATCAAACGCTTTTATAATAAATATGCCAAAGAGATACCTATTTGTATATTTAAAGCAACTGAATTAAATATTAATCATATTAGTGATCTATTTAAATTTGATCATAATTTTTCGCTTGCTGATTTTTTTGAGTCTTATGCTAATGAGGCCAAGAAGCTATTCATCATTGATTCTGCGGAGAAACTATCTGAAATATCTAATCAAAATGTCTTAAATAATTTGATTGATAAATTATCAGAGCATAATTGGACAATGGTTTTCACGACAAGGTTATCTTATTTGGATGACTTACGATTTCATTTAAAAGAAAGTTATGGTTTGAAATGTGAAACATTGGATTTAAAGCTGATTTCTAATGAGAAACTGACTGAAATATCTGGTGAGTTTAATATCGAACTTCCTACAAATGAGAATTTCAAAGATAGAATTAGAAACTTATTTTATTTAAATGAATATATTAGCTATAAGAGTGCTGATGAAACTATTAATAGTTTCGCGGAGTTTATAGATTTATTGTGGAAGAAAAAAATTCAAAATAATGCTGTTCAGAAGAATAATATCTATATAAAGAGAGGTCGTTGTTTTCTAGAAATAGCTAAGGCAAGAGCAAATACTGGCAAGTTTTATATTGATGGTAGTGATTTATCTCAAGAGGCACTTGCAGGATTAAAACAAGATGATATTTTAGGCTATGATGAAAAACATGATGGCTATTTTATTACTCATGATATCTATGAGGAATGGGCTTTAAATCGAATTATTGAGCAGGCTTATTGTAATCATTCTGTTGATGAGTTCTTTCAAACCATTGGTGAAGGGTTACCAATTAGAAGAGCATTTAGGTATTGGCTTTCTGAGAAACTATTAGAAAATAATAGAGAGATTAAAGGTTTTATAAAACAATCTGTTATAAATTTTACAAATAAGTCTTCAGCACAATTTTTTTGGAAAGATGAAGTACTCATCTCTGTATTATTATCAGACTATGCTGAAGAGTTTTTCACATTGTTTGAAAAAGAGTTGCTGGCCGATAATTTTTATATCCTTAAGCATATATTATTTTTACTACAAGTTGCTTGTAGTGATGTTGGTGATCTTAATTATAGCCCTAAACCTAAAGGCAAAGGTTGGGATACTACTATTGCGTTTATTTATAATCATAAAGATAAAGATGACTTTTTTAAAACTCACTACGATTTAGTTTTACCTGTTTTATTGGCTTGGAGTCAGGCACATGATAAAGGTATTACTACTCGACTATCAGGCTTACTATCTTTGTATATATTAAAAGAAGCTGAGTTGGAAAAAACATTATCTCTTCGTGGAAAATCAGAAGAACTAGCTTACACAATTATTTTTTTAGCTTGTGATGAGATTCAAGATGAATTAGTTGATATCTTCAATATAGTTTTTGAAAATGAATGTTTTAAATCAGAGCATCCTTATTATAGACTTTGCTCCATAATTGTAGAAGAATCTTATCGTGCTGGCAGATTAATTCAATTATTGCCTCAATCTATAATTCCATTATGTGAGTTTTTTTGGCTAGAAAAAAATGAGAGTAAATCTTCCTTATATAATTATAGGCATGATATAGAAATCCATTATGGATTGCACCGATCAACTACGCATTATTATACTCCTGCAAGTGCGTATCAAACGCCAACATGGTGGTTATTGAACTCTAAAGGGTTTTTAACAGCTATTGATTTTATTGTGAGATTTACTAATAAAACCATAGAAAAATATGCTGTTAGCAATATAGATGATGTCAGAGAAATTACGCTTATTATCAATAACAAAGAAATAACCCAATTTCATAGCTTAACGTTATGGATGATGTATCGTGGGACGGGAAGCCCTGTTACGCCTTATTTACTTCAATCTATGCACATGGCGTTAGAGAAATTCTTATTGCAATTCGTAGAAGTAAGTCCGGAAATCATAGAGAAAATATTATTAAAAATTCTTGTAAATGCTAAATCAAGCTCACTAACATCGGTCGTATGTAGTATTGTTTTGGCATATCCAAACAAATTTCCCCAAATCGCTCTTATATTATTTAGTAGCAAAGATTTATTTCATGCAGATTCAAGAAGAAGAGATTTTGAAAATCAAGCTAATTCTCTTTACTCAATTGGGTATGGCTTAAATGTAATAGCTAATGGGCTATACGTCGAAGAACGTTTAAAAACTTGTGAAGACACGCATAGAAAGAATGATCTGGAATCGTTATGTTGGCAATATCAAATTTTAGGTGTAGAAGGATATTCTGATAAAGAAAATGCTGAATTTATTGAAGCTATTTTTAGTACTCTTGATAAACATCAAGCTTCATTTTCGGATTCGGAAGAAGATATTAAAAAAAGTATTCTTTTTACTCGGATGGATAAAAGAAAGCTGAAGCCTAAAATTATAGATGATGCAGATGGAAGTAAAATATATTTCAGTACAGAGTTGACCGATTCGCAAAAACAACTCAGTGAGGATTCACAATCTCAAATTAATGAAACTTTTAAATATCTTGCATTACAACAGTGGGCTACTAAGTTTGATGAGAAGAAATCGGAGAGTGTTAGAAAATATAATGAAAATCCTTTACTAGCCCTTAAAGAGATGAAAGAGTTAATTAACAAGCTGGTTGAAGAATCAAGAAATCAGGATTCTTCTGAGTTTGTTCAATTCAATAAAGCCACGCCATTTAAAGTTTGTGCAAAATTAATTATTGAGCATAGTGATAAGCTTACAAAGGATGATCAAACTTTATGTAAAGAGTGGATTGTCGGAAGTATAGAAAGATTGATTTCAGATTATTATTTCTACCAAATAAGTGATGGCATTGAGGAATGTATCCATGCGCTACCAAAGCTTATCGACTTATTTCCTAAAGAAACAGATGATTTTATAGGGCTATTTATACTTATATTCTTTGATCAGCATCCTATTAATGGATTTAGCAGAGTAAGTGATTATGCTATCGATTCTATTTATGAGCAAAATCTTTGGCAAAAAAATCCTGATATAGCCAATCAAATTTTAAACATATATATTCAGTATAAGCCACTATTCAATCAGGTTGTTTTAGAGCCCAGGAATAGTCCAAACTATAGAGATCAACCATCAGTAAGATTTAAAAAGTTTCAAGAGTTATATAACAAAGTCTATGATGGCGATGAAGATAAAATAGAATTAGATATTGAGCAATTAGAAAATCATGGAATACAAGATTTAGAAGTTATACTTCAAATCCTTCCCAATAATACAGATGAAGTAGAACATTTAGCTATTTTAAATAAAATTTTGCCACGATTAGCTGAAAAATTATTAAGAGATAAAGATAGATCGAACCATGATGATAATTTATATAGAACTCGCATAATAGGTTTTCAAAAAATTAGTGAGATTTTATTGAATAGAAAAAGCGATCAAGAAATTGATGAATTAATCCACCCATTTTTAATCCATTTTAAGATAAATGAATATTTATCTGATTTTATTGAGAATTTAGTATTGTCGGAAGATAGAATACAACGCAATGATAACTTTTGGTATATTTGGGCATTAATCTATCCAAAAATTATTGGGATATTTTCTTCCCGTAATTTATATCGAGATTCAGGTGATCAAATCATAATTAATTATTTACTAGCTTGGAGATGGTGGGGAGAAAAGCAAAAAAAATGGCATAGTTTAAATCCACAAAACTTTTGGTTATATGAAAGAATTTCTACGGATTTACCAAGTTATCCCGCAGTGCTTTACAGTATCACAAGAGTCCTGTATTCAATTGGTAGTCAATTTCATGAAGAGGGAATAGATTGGTTGTTTAATATAATTTCTTCAAAACCTGATTTAGAACTTAGAGGTTTGGAGCCTAATACTTTATTTTATTTAGAAAATATCTTGAGAAAATTTACTTTCTTGAATAGAGAAAAAATTAAGAGAGATTTTAAATTAAAAGAGAAGCTTATAACTATTTTAACTTTTATGGTTGAAAGAGCTTCTGCTCATGGGTATTTACTAAGAGAAAATATTCTGTAATATAAAAAACCGACCGCATACAATTCAACTCATATGCGGTCATTTTTTATACAGGTAAATTGATAACCTTAAAGCTCATCAGGAACCCAAATCCCTAAAGCTTGCGGTTGTGCTTCTTCGGGTATGGCCAGGCTGCTTTGTGGTGTCATATCGGATACAGGTTTATAGGCATCGGCAGATATATCTTCTTGTTGATCAACCGTTGGCGCTTCTGCTTCCGGAGAGGGTTCGTCAACCAAATCATCAATATCAATATCGTCTTCCATTCCTGCGGGCAGAGTGGCGCCGGTTTGCAGTGCGCGCACTTTCATAAAAACATCACGGGTATAAGTGTATTTATCAAGGGCCGCATCATCCAAGCTGTCGGTTAAATCCAAATACTGTTCGCGCATGCTGACTGCGTTTAAAACGGAAGTGCCGACACGGGCTTTATCGGTTTCAAAAATGGCATTTTTAACCGGATACGCATAAGTAATGGTGTTGCCGATACCGTCACGCACGGTAGAAGGGCCGGCCAGTGGGTAAACGAAGTAGTTGCTGTTTTTCCAACCCCATGATGCAAAGGTGTCGCCCAGTGTGTTTTTATTGTTGGGCACACCGCCAGCACCGGCAACGTCAATCAGGCCGCCTAAGCCGAAAGTGGTGTTAACGCCGACACGGACGAGATCTTCGCTGGCCCGTTTAATATCCAACCTGAGCAGGTTGCTGCCCATGCTGACGACATCGCGTAGGTTGTTGAAAAAATTGCTGACACCGGTACGAACGGGTTTGGGGGTAACTTTACGGTAGCCGCGTGCCACCGGGCTGAATATATATTTATCCGCTTTTTCGTTTATTTTAAACATGGTGCGGTTATAGGGCTCGTAGGGGTCGGCGGGATTGCTTTCGGCTAGGGCGGGTTGTGCTATGGCCAAGCTCAGTGCAATAAGGGGGATAGTGGTGGTTTTTTTCATATTCATGGGGCTACCCATTCTTTTATTTCATATAATTCGGATAAAGCACTCACGGAATCGGGAACGCCGCGTAAAGATATCGAATCGCCTTTTAGGCGTAATGCAGTGAGTAATAGGGAAATACAGGCCGAATCTGCACGAGACACTTCTGTTAGGTCGATGGCTTCGATTTCTTTCAGACGGCATTGCTGTTCAAATTGCGTATAAACAGCCGATGTGACCGTTTTCACGGTAACATCGCCGCTTATATATAAAATACCGTTGCGTACTTCGGATTTCATGTTTTATTTGCTGCCGTTTTTAGATTTCAGTTCGCTAATTAAACCGTCGATGCCTTTGGCTTTAATGGTTTCACCGAATTGATTGCGGTAAACGGTTACCAAGCTGGCACCTTCAACGGCCACATTATAGGCACGGTATTTGTTGCCGCTTTGATATGTGGTGAAATCCATTTTAACGGTTTGGCCGTTTTCGGGGGTAACGTCGGCATGAACAATCACTTCTTTACCGCCGCGGTTCACAATAGGTTTATTGCTAACGGTTACTTTGGCGTTTTTGAATTTCAACATGGTGCCCGAATAAGTACGAATCAGCAGGGTTTGGAATTCTTTGGTTAACGCCCGTTTTTGCGCTGGGGTGGCTTGGCGCCACGGATTGCCTACGGCTAAAGCCGTCATGCGTTGGAAGTCGAAATAGGGGATAGCATAATTTTCGGCTTTGCGGCGGATAGCTGCATCATTGCTGCCATTGGCACCTTTCAAGATATTTAATACTTGGGTTGCATTGGTGCGGATTTGGTTAACGGCGTCGGCGGGTGCCGCTGTGGCAAGGCTGATGCTTAAAAGGCCGATGCTCAGGGCACTGAAGAAAGCTGATTTTTTCATGATGTATGTTTCCTATATGTTTTTCTAATTAAAGATTATTCAGACGGCGTTTGTACAGAATTTTCCGTATCGGAACCGTTTGCGTTTTTTTCGGTAAAGTTGGTCATGAATTTACCGATCAGGTTTTCCAATACCAAAGCGGAAGCGGTAATGGTAATCGTATCGCCGGCTTCAAGGTTTTCTATATCGCCACCTTGCATTAAACCGATATATTGCTCACCGAGCAGGCCGGACGTTAGGATTTGTGCGGATACGTCACTGCTAAATTGGTATTGGCTGTTTAAATTCAAGCTGACTCTGGCTTGATAGGTTTGCGGGTCTAGGCTGATACTGCCAACCCGGCCGACCAATACGCCTGCGGCTTTAACCGGGGCATTGGTTTTTAAGCCGCCAATGTCGGTAAAATCGGCATATACGGTATAAGTCTTTCCGGAACCGCCGCCGACGGATACCCCGCCGGCAACACGGAAGGCAAGGAAGCCTACGGCAATAATGCCCAATAAAACAAATAAGCCGACCCAAAATTCTAAAACACTTTTTTTCATCGTATCACTCGGTAAACATGAATGCGGTTAAGATAAAATCAATAGCCAAAACAGTTAGTGCGGAAGAAACAACCGTACGCGTACTGGCGCGCAAAATTCCTTCGGAAGTGGGTACGCTGTGAAAGCCTTGATGGACGGCAATCAGTGTAACGGCCAACCCGAAAACGGTTGATTTAATCAAACCGTTCAATACGTCATAGTCAAAAGTAATATTACTTTGCATTTGCGACCAAAAAATGCCGCTATCCAAGCCTAAATACTGGACGCCGATTAAATAGGCGCCATAAATGCCGGCAACGTTAAAAATCGAAGCCAATAGCGGCATAGAGAAAACGCCTGCCCAAAAACGCGGCACAACCACACGGGCAACCGGGTTTACGGCCATTACGTTCATGGCTTCAAGCTGTTCGGTTGTTTTCATCAGGCCGATTTCACTGGTCATGGCGCCGCCGGCGCTGCTGGCAAACAGAATGGCTGCCAATACCGGGCCGAGTTCACGCAATAAACTGGCGGCAACCATAAATCCTAAAACATCGGCAGATTTGAATTTGGATAGTTGCGTATAACCTTGCAATCCTAAAACCATACCGACGAACAAACCGGAAACGGCAATAATCAATACCGATAAAACGCCGGCAAAATAAACTTGGCGGACGCTCAACCTAAAGCGGATTAGGGCTGTTCCCGATTTAGACAGAATTTGTATAAAAAACAAACAAACGCTGCCCAATGCACGGATAAATTGTAGGGTGTTATGCCCGATGGTTGCGATAAAGTTCATGGCTCTTTAATATTCATCTCATCTTTTCAGACGGCCGGTAATGTTATTTATGCCGTGCCTAATAAATCCTGTTTTAAATCGGTACTTGCCGGATAACGGAATGGTACCGGGCCGTTGGGCAGGCCGCCGACAAATTGTTGTACCCAAGGTGAATCGAGTTTTCGCATTTCTTGCGGCGATCCTGAAAACTTAATTTCACCGTGCGCCAGAAAAACAACCTGATCAACAATGGCTAAAGATTGTTCGATATCGTGTGACACCATAATACTGGTGGAGCGTAATGCTTTATTGGTACGGCTGATTAAGTGTGCGATTACGCCCAACGAAATCGGATCAAGGCCGGTAAACGGTTCGTCGTAAATCAGGATTTCCGGATCCAACGCAATGGTTCGCGCCAGTGCAACCCTTCTGGACATGCCGCCCGAAAGCTCGGAAGGCATTAGGTTTTCCACACCGCGTAGCCCGACCGCATTTAATTTTAAAATAACCAAATCGCGGATAACCGGTTCGGGCAGTTTGGTCAGTTCGCGCATGGGGAAAGCGATGTTGTCGAATACCGATAAATCGGTAAACAGTGCGCCATATTGAAACAATACACCCATGCGGCGGCGGTGTTCGTACAATTCGCTTGCATTGAATTCGACAATATTGCGCCCTTCAATCAAAACTTGTCCGCTTTGAGGCTTGAGTTGGCCGGTAATCAGTCGCATCAGCGTGGTTTTACCACTGCCGGAACCACCCATTACCGCAGCAAAATGCCCTTGCTCAATGGTGAAGTTAATATTATTGAGAACGGGTCTTTCTCCATAAGAGAAAGCGACGTTTTTCATTTCGATAAAAGGTGTGCTCATGCCTGCGTTGTGTTATTCAAATGTTTGTATTTTATTAAGTTGGGCCACATGGGGCAATTTTCCAGCCAGCTTTTTATATAAAAATACATATTTGTATGTAAATTGATGAAATAACTGCGTTGGAATGGGTGTTATACCTAAATAAGGTTAAATATTTTTAATTTATAAGTATTATCCTGTTTCAGGCGGCCTTCAACTATACTTGTTTAATAATGAATATATTGTGAGTTAATAATTGTTCGGCATGGAGATAATAAGAAAAGCATGGTGTTTTTATTATGATAAAAAAATAATGCAGGTTTTTTAAGATACAGGGCCGTCTGAAAAAGGGAAATTAATGTTGTTCGAAAAATGTGGTCAGCAATGAAGAAAATTCATCAGGTTGCGTGAGAAACGGGGCATGGGCGGATTTTTCGATAACGTGTAGGTCGCTGTGCGGCATGTGTTGTTGCAGATATTTGCCCATACGCGGTGGGGCAATGGTGTCTTTGGCGCCGAATATTAACAGTGTCGGTATATCGATATCCGGTAAAAGCGGGCGGATATCCGTTTCTATTATGGCATCTAAAGCGGCTTTTATGGCGCTAGGCGGGCCATATTGGGCAATCTCGGGCATTATTGTTTCTAAAACAGGCTGCCGCTCTTTTGTATATAAAAATTGTAACTGTAGAAATTGTTTTATATATTTGTAATAATCTTGTTGGAACAGTTCAATCATTTTGTCTAGTGCAGAGGTTTGTATGCCTTCGGGATAATCCGGCGCCGCCTGAAATTTAGCGAAACCGGTTGTGATACATAATGCACGAACTTTTTCGGGATGGCGGGCGGCGGTATATAAAGCAACGAGTCCGCCGAGTGACCAGCCGAGTAAATAAGCGGGCTCGTCAATTTTTTCGGCTAAATCATCAGCTATATCGGTAATGTGGAACGAACCGTTAAAAGGTGCGTCGCCGTGGCCGGGCAGATTTAGTGCTTCGATATCCCAGCTTTCAGGTAAGCGGGGTATCAAATCATCGAAAACGTGACGGTTTGCCGCCCAACCGTGTATCAGATAAACTTTTTTGACGGAATTTGACATGGGTTTTCTTTCATGGTGGTGGGGAGTGTCGGGTATAGAACAACGATGTGTATTATGCCATGATTATGCTGTTTCAGACGGCCTGTGCCTGGCGTGTGCCGCAGATGTACTTGAATTGCGTATTGACCCGTCAACAACGTGTCCGAGTTGTGCAAGTATGAGTACAGGTGGGGTGGGGTGCGGGAAATGTCAACAGAGGCCGCCGCCATTTGAACGTTTATGGACATCGGTTTATTATGCACCACCTATAAGCAGTATGATTTATGCTTTTAAGCATCGTGCCGATTTGAGTATGCTGCTGCCTTTGGGCCGTTTGATGTTGGCGCATCCGCCGCCTTGGTTGGGCGATGTTAACATTGATACGGTATTGGCTGTGCCGCTGAGTAAAGAGAGGCGGCTGTTTCGCGGGTTTAATCAAAGTGAAGGATTGGCTGAGGCAATAGGTAGGGTTTATGGTTGGCCGGTGCTTTCACACCATAGGGTATTCAGACGGCATCATGTACCGCAAAGCTTGCTAAAAAGAAAGGAACGCCGTAAAAACGTAAAGAATGCTTTTGTTATAGAAAAACAATACGTTAATAAGCGTAAAATTTTGCTTGTGGACGATGTTGCCACAACAGGGGCGACTTTGGAAGAATTGGCCCGAACGCTAAAAGCGGCGGGGGCTGATGCGGTTTTTTGCTGGGCGTTGTCGCATCCGCCAATGAAAAAATAATGAAAAACTTTTTGACGTGCCGCTTCGTTTGCGGCATAGTTCGACACTTAAATATTTGATTTATATGTTTACTGTTGTTTTGTATCAACCTGAAATCCCGCCGAACACGGGCAATATCATCCGCTTATGCGCCAATACCGGTGCGGAGTTGCACTTGGTCAAACCATTAGGGTTTCCCCTAGACTCAAGTAAAATGAAACGGGCTGGATTAGATTACCATGAGTTCGCCAAGTTAGTGGTTCATGAAAATTTTGACGACTGCCTGGCTGCATTAAAGGGACGGCGTATTTTTGCCTTGACAACCAAAGGCCATACCCGACCCGATAAAACGGTTTTTCAGGAAGGTGATGTGTTTTTATTCGGCCCTGAAACAAGGGGATTGCCGCAGCAGGTTCTTGATATGCTGCCGGCGGAACAAAAACTGCGTTTGCCGATGATGCCCGATAGCAGAAGCATGAATTTATCAAACACGGTTGCTGTAATGCTTTTTGAAGCGTGGCGGCAAAATGATTATAGAGGCGGTATATAGAAGCCGTCTGAAAAGACCTTGTCGAACAAGGTATTGCACGATTAACTCAAGAATTGGAATCCGTTTTGACACAAGCCAAACATACTTTTTTTTCAGGGGTATTTGCTGCCACTGTTTTAGGACTGGCTTTCAGCAGCCAAGCAAATGCTGATGCAATCGTAAAGGTTGAAAAACTTAACCGTGCGGCAAATATGAGCTATAAAGTTGCCGGTAAACGTTATACACCGCGTAAAAAAGTTTCTTCATTCAGTCAGGTTGGTCGTGCATCATGGTACGGTAAGAAGTTTCACGGTCGTAAAACTTCTAGCGGCGAGCGTTATGATATGAACGAAATGACTGCAGCCCATAAAACATTGCCTATTCCCAGCTATGCAAGAGTGACTAATTTGCAAAATGGTAAAAGTGTGGTTGTCCGTATTAATGACCGCGGTCCTTTTCATGGTAAGCGTATTGTAGATGTTTCTAAAGCTGCTGCCAAAAGATTGGGCTTTATGCATACCGGAACGGCAAAGGTGCGTATTGAGCAGATTGTACCGGAAAAACATGCTGATAATGCGGTTCAAAATGAAGTTCGCAGCATGCATGTTAACGGTTCGCAAAACACTCCGGTAAAAGTTGATACACAAGCTTATTTACAAAAAACCGGAGGGCATTTGAAGCTTGCTAAAGTTTCAGGTGTATTCTAAATCCAATATTTCAGACGGCCTGTATTTATACAGGCCTTTTTTTATGGATTGTGTGTAGATTTAAAAAATATTAGTGCATGTGCTTTAGGCGAAGAAGCAGGGTAATAAACAACTTCTATATGGGGTGCTTATTATCAGGATTCTTCGCTATAATTCGTTTGTTTGTACATGTGCGGAATAAATTGGTCTGGAAAATTTAAGCCGTCTGAAAAAAGATATTGGTTAAATAATATTAAAATATATAAGCCATATAATTATTATAAATAAGTTTCGGAAGAGTTTTATGATAAGCAGATTAACCGGCAAGCTGGTTGAAAAGACCCCGCCGCAGGTGGTTATTGATGTGAATGGCGTAGCATACGAAGCAGATGTATCCATGCAAACTTTTTATGTGTTACCCCCTTTGAATGAAACCGTGCAGCTTTATACTCAGTTGGTGGTGCGTGAAGATGCGCATTTATTATTTGGTTTTGCTACTGCGGGTGAGCGTGCCACATTCCGGCAGCTGGTGAAAGTAAGTGGTATCGGTGCTAAAACGGCTCTGGGTATTTTATCGGCTATGAATACGGAAGAACTTGCCCAAGCTATTGCCCAAGAAGATATTAAACGGCTGTCATCCGCGCCGGGTATTGGTAAAAAAACAGCCGAGCGTATGGTTTTAGAGTTGCGTGGTAAGTTAGTGCCGGAAGGGGTGGCTGATATGCCGTCGAACATTGTGGATAACGAGGCTGCCGATGATGTTGTCAGTACCTTGTTGGCATTGGGCTACAGTGAAAGGGAAGCTAAAGCAGCCGTGAAAGGTATTCCCGTGGGAACGGATGTGGGTGAAGGCGTACGGTTGGCTTTAAAAAATTTACTGAAATAAGTTGTTTTTAGACGGCTTGAAGAAGTTATAGCGCTATCAAGTATCGTTTTAGTGGATAGCTAATTGTTAGATTAGTTTTGTTTTTAATAAAAGTATATTGATATTTTTGACTTCATATTGCGACGGATGGCTTGCTAGGCCGTCTGAAAAGTTATTTTTAACTCGGCCCTGCTTTTACCGCAAGTTGTTATTCGGATTGTCAATAATAAATAATAAAGAAGAATAAAGGGCGCACTCTATGATAAAAAGAATTTTTAGTTGGTTTGAATCCCGCATTGATCCTTATCCTGCAGCACCACCCCAAACACCTGAAAAAGGGTGGCTGCGTTTTGTTTGGAGTTGTACGGAAGGTGTTCGTTGGTGGGTTTTTGGGTTGGCGTTGTTAACAGCCGGAACGGGTGTTATTGAAGCTATGTTATTCCAATTTATGGGTCAGATTATAGATTGGATCGGACACTATACGCCGCAGACATTATGGTCTGAAAAAGGTATTTGGTTGTTGGCGATGGCCGGGTTAATGGTGTTTGCCATATTTTTGAATTTTGTTCAGTTCTGTGTACAACTACAAACACTGCAAGGTGTTTTCCCTATGCGGTTACGTTGGAATTTCCACCGTCTGATGCTGGGGCAGAGCCTTGGGTTTTATCAAGACGAATTTGCCGGCAGGGTATCTGCGAAAGTAATGCAAACGGCATTGGCTATACGCGATACAGTAATGACATTGGCCGATATGGTCGTTTATGTTTTGGTCTATTTCATGACATCGGGCGTGATATTGTCAGTGTTGGATGGTTGGTTGTTGGTACCGTTTATCGGTTGGATTGTGGTTTTTACAACAATGCTATCCATTTTGATTCCAAAGTTGTCGAAAACAGCCCAACGTCAGGCCGATGCCCGTTCGTTGATGTCGGGACGGATTACCGATACCTATGCCAATATTGCTACCGTCAAACTGTTTTCTCATGGTGCCCGCGAAGCAAGCTACGCCAAACGGTCTATGCAGGAATTTCTGGCAACGGTACATGCGCAAATGCGGCTAGGAACCACCCTTCGCACTTGTAATTTTATTATCAATACCAGCTTAACCTTATCAGTTACCGCATTAGGTATTTGGTTGTGGCTCAATGGGAAAGTAGGTGTTGGCGCCATAGCTACGGCCACTGCTATGTCGTTGCGTGTTAACGGATTGTCACAATATATTATGCGGGAAGCTACGCGCTTATTTGAAAACATCGGTACCATTAATGATGGAATGGAGACACTTTCTAAACCGCATACGATTATCGATAAACCGGAAGCTGTGCCTTTAAAAATTGGACGTGGCGAAATCCGTTTTGAACATGTCGATTTTTCTTATGACTTAAACAAGCCTTTATTAAATGATTTCAACTTAACCGTTAAAGCCGGTGAAAAAGTCGGCTTAATCGGGCGCTCAGGTGCGGGAAAATCTACTATCGTCAATTTATTATTGAGGTTTTATGAGGCACAAAGTGGCCGTATTACTATCGACGGGCAAGATATTACCGATGTCACCCAAGAAAGCTTGCGTGCTCAAATCGGGTTGGTAACACAAGATACCAGCTTGTTACACCGTTCGGTGCGGGATAATATTATTTATGGTCGCCCCAGTGCGACAGATGAAGAAATGATATCTGCTGCCAATCGTGCAGAAGCTGCCGACTTTATTCCTAATCTTTCTGATGCCAAGGGCCGTATCGGTTATGATGCCCATGTTGGCGAACGTGGCGTGAAGCTTTCAGGCGGCCAAAGACAACGTATTGCCATTGCGCGGGTGATGCTGAAGGATGCACCAATCTTATTGTTGGATGAGGCAACCAGCGCCTTGGATTCCGAAGTAGAGGTGGCTATTCAGGAAAGCCTTGATAAGATGATGGAGCACAAAACTGTCATCGCGATTGCACACCGTCTATCGACAATTGCAGCAATGGATAGATTGATTGTGCTTGATAAGGGCCGTATCGTTGAAGAGGGTAGTCATGCCGAACTATTGGAGAAAAACGGGTTATACGCCAAATTATGGGCGCATCAAAGCGGCGGTTTTTTAAATAGTGACTCAAATTTGTAAACTTTTTATATTGATTGCGTTGCTTAAGGCCGTCTGAAACATTTCAGAGACGGCCTTAATATTTTATTTTCAATGCGCTAATCAATGTATAACCGAATTTTTTATTTGAAAAAAAGCAGGGCTAAACAAGCGATTGTCATATTTTTTTGTGGGAAGCTTCTTTGTAAAATAGAGTTTGATTTTTTTAATAAAGCAATAAATTGAGTTACTAATAACAGTTTTCATTAAATATCGATTAATGATAATCGTTCTCGAAAATTACTTGAAATTATTGGCTTTTTCTAGCATTTTTTTAATACTTCAACTTTAAAATAACTTGGAAATTAGATACAATTCAAAAGTATTTTCTAGCATTTTATGTTAACAAATTAGGTGCAAGCACATGTTGGCAAGCTATCTTCCCGTATTAATTTTTCTACTTATCGGTTTGGCCGCCGGTATATTGTTCCTTATCTTGGGAAACGTACTCGGGCCCAAACACCACTATGCCGAAAAAGACGCACCGTTTGAGTGTGGTTTTGAGGCGTTTGAAAACGCGCGTATGAAATTTGATGTGCGTTACTATTTGGTGGCGATATTATTTATCCTTTTCGACTTGGAAGTGGCATTTATGATTCCTTGGGCCGTTGTATTTAAAGATTTAATGGTTGCCCAAGGGCAGTTTGCGTTCTGGTCTATGTTTGTGTTTGTTGTGGTTCTCACCGTAGGCTTTGTCTACGAATGGAAAAAAGGTGCGCTGGAATGGGAATAGAAGGCGTTTTGAATAAAGGCTTCGTAACCGCAAGTGCGGATACGGTGCTGAATTATGTGCGTACCGGTTCTTTATGGCCGGTAACGTTCGGTTTGGCCTGTTGTGCGGTAGAAATGATGCAGGCCGGTGCGGCGCGTTACGACCTTGACCGCTTCGGCATCATTTTCCGTCCCTCCCCACGTCAATCCGACTTAATGATTGTAGCGGGTACTTTGTGCAATAAAATGGCGCCTGCTTTAAGACGTGTATACGATCAAATGGCCGAGCCGCGTTGGGTGTTGTCTATGGGTTCGTGCGCCAATGGTGGCGGATATTACCACTACTCTTATTCCGTTGTGCGCGGCTGCGACCGTATTGTGCCGGTAGATGTTTATGTGCCCGGTTGCCCGCCGACTGCCGAAGCCCTGATTTATGGCTTGATTCAGCTGCAAGGCAAAATTAAACGTACTTATACGATTGCCCGTAACTAGGAGAATTGAGATGCATGTAAAAGATTTGTATCCGGTTGTCCAAAATCTATTGGGCGATAAAGCCGATAAAGTGACTTTGGCTTTAGATGAAATAACCGTAGAATGTCGCGCCGAAAATTATTTCGAAATCATGAAAACCCTGCGTGACAATGAGCAGGCACATTTCGAATCATTGGTTGATTTGTGTGGTGTGGATTACAGTGCTTATAAAAACGAGCCTTGGGAGGGCAAACGTTTTGCTGTTGTCAGCCAATTGGTTTCCGTAAAAAACAATCAACGTATCCGTGTCCGCGTTTGGGCGCCTGATGATGATTTTCCGGTAGTGGATTCCGTTGTTGAAATCTACAATAGTGCCGATTGGTATGAGCGTGAAGCATTCGATTTATTCGGCATTATGTTCAATAACCATCCCGACTTACGCCGTATTCTTACCGACTATGGTTTTGTCGGCCATCCTTTCCGTAAAGATTTCCCGATTTCAGGCTATGTCGAAATGCGTTACGACGAAGCCGAGAAACGCGTTATTTACCAACCCGTAACCATCGAGCCGCGCGAAATTACGCCGCGCATCGTCCGCGAGGAGAATTACGGTGGCTAATAAATTAAGAAACTATACTATTAACTTCGGCCCCCAACACCCCGCAGCACACGGTGTGTTGCGCATGATTCTTGAGCTGGAAGGCGAAACGATTGTCCGTGCCGACCCTCATATCGGTTTGTTACACCGCGGCACCGAAAAATTGGCCGAAACCCGTACTTATTTGCAAGCATTGCCTTATATGGATCGGTTGGACTACGTTTCCATGATGGTAAACGAGCAAGCATATTGCTTGGCGGTGGAAAAATTAGTCGGTATCGAAGTGCCGGAGCGTGCCCGTTATATTCGCGTGATGTTTGCCGAAGTTACCCGTATTTTGAATCACTTGATGGGTATCGGTTCGCATGCGTTGGATATCGGTGCGATGACCGTATTCTTATATGCGTTCCGTGAGCGTGAAGAGCTGATGGATTTGTATGAAGCCGTTTCAGGTGCGCGGATGCATGCAGCTTATTTCCGTCCGGGCGGTGTGTATCGTGATTTACCCGACTTTATGCCTAAATATGAATCAAGCAAATTCCGTAATGCCAAAGTGCTGAAAAAACTGAATGAAGCACGCGAAGGAACTATGCTTGATTTTATCGAAGCATTCACCGATCGTTTCCCTGCTTGTGTAGATGAATATGAAAGCCTGTTAACTGATAACCGTATTTGGAAACAGCGTACTGTCGGTATTGGTGTGGTGTCTCCGGAACGTGCGTTGCAAAAAGGCTTTACCGGCGTGATGTTGCGCGGTTCCGGTATTGAGTGGGATATCCGCAAAAAAGCGCCGTATGATGCCTATGCCAATGTTGATTTCGATATTCCGGTTGGTGTAAACGGTGACTGCTATGACCGCTATTTGTGCCGTATTAATGAAATGCGTGAATCAAACCGCATTATCAAACAATGTGTGCAATGGCTAAAAGCCAATCCCGGTCCGGTTATCGTTGAAAATCATAAAGTCGCTCCGCCCAAACGTACCGAAATGAAAATGGGTATGGAAGACTTAATCCACCACTTTAAATTGTTTACCGAAGGCATGCATGTGCCGGAAGGTGAAACTTATACCGCCGTCGAACACCCGAAAGGCGAGTTCGGCATTTATATGATTTCAGACGGCGCAAACAAACCTTACCGCCTGAAAATACGCGCACCCGGCTTCGCACACCTGCAAGGCATGGACGAAATGGCACGCGGCCATATGTTGGCCGACGTTGTTGCCATTATCGGTACGCAAGACATCGTATTCGGGGAGGTAGACCGATAATGTTATCCGCTGAATCTTTAAAAAGAATTGATAGAGAGTTGGCCAAATATCCGGCTGATCAACGCCGTTCCGCTATTATGGCTTCGTTGCGTATTGCGCAAGAAGAAAAACATTGGCTTTCTGCTGAGGTGATAGAGTTTGTTGCCAATTATGTCGGTATATCGCCGGCTGCAGCTTATGAAGTCGCTACTTTCTATAATATGTATGATTTGCATCCCGTAGGTAAATACAAGCTTACAGTATGCACGAACTTACCGTGTGCTTTGCGTGGCGGTGTTAGTGCGGCTGAGTATTTACAGAAAAAACTCGGTATCGGTTTTGGCGAAACCACTTCAGACGGCCTCTATACTTTAGTTGAGGGTGAGTGCATGGGGGCTTGTGGTGATGCACCTGTTATGTTGGTAAACAATCATAAAATGTGCAGTTTTATGACTGAAGAAGCCATTGAGAAAAAGTTGGCGGAATTGAATTGACGGAATAGGGTGCCGTCAGAGTTGATAGAAATCGGTTGAGTAAAAGTGTTGTATTTGGGAGTGCGTGTGGTCATGAAAGACGGACTAAAAGCAGATGTATGTATTTGCTAAAAATAATGAAGTTGTCTGTAAAACATGAGTCATTCATATACTAAATATAAAGCACTATTGAGTTTTTCGGTTATTGAAAAAATTCATATTGATATTCTTAGATTAAAAAGTTAAAGAAATAGTTAGGTTAAGCACATGGCTATCTACCAATCAGGTGTCATCTTCGAAAATGTTGATACACATACTCCGGACTGCTGGACGCTCGCGGCCTACCAAGAACGTGGCGGCTATCAAGCCTTGCGTAAAATCCTCACTGAAAAAATGTCGCAAGACGACGTAATTTCAGAAGTAAAAACATCCGGCTTGCGCGGGCGTGGCGGTGCGGGCTTCCCTACCGGTTTGAAATGGAGCTTTATGCCCCGTTCCTTCCCCGGTGCCAAATATGTAGTTTGTAATACAGATGAAGGCGAACCCGGCACATTTAAAGACCGCGATATTATCAACTTCAATCCACATGCTTTGATTGAAGGCATGATTATTGCCGGCTATGCCATGGGCGCCAAAGCCGGATATAACTATATTCATGGTGAAATATTCGAAGGCTACGAACGGTTTGAAAAAGCACTGGATGAAGCGCGTCAGGCAGGCTTCTTAGGTGAAAATATTATGGGAACTGATTTCAGTTTTGATCTGTTTGCAGCCCATGGTTACGGTGCCTATATTTGTGGTGAGGAAACCGCATTATTGGAATCGCTGGAAGGTAAAAAAGGCCAACCCCGTTTCAAACCGCCTTTTCCTGCTTCATACGGTTTATATGGCAAACCAACCACTATTAACAATACCGAAACTTTTGCTTCTGTACCCTTCATTATCCGTGATGGCGGACAGACATTTGCCGATAAAGGTATTGAAAACGCCGGTGGTACCAAATTATTTTCTATTTCCGGTCATGTTGAACGTCCCGGCAACTATGAAGTGCCATTGGGTACGCCATTTGCGACATTGTTAGAAATGGCCGGTGGTATGAAAGACGGTAAAAAAATCAAAGCCGTTATTCCCGGTGGTTCATCCGCGCCCGTATTGCCCGGTGATGTCATGATGACGTTGAATATGGATTATGACTCTATCTCTAAAGCAGGTTCTATGCTTGGTTCCGGTGCCATTATCGTGATGGATGAAGATGTATGCATGGTAAAAGCACTGGAACGCCTGAGCTATTTTTATCATGAAGAATCTTGCGGTCAATGTACGCCTTGTCGTGAAGGTACCGGTTGGCTGTATCGCATTGTTCACCGAATTGCCACCGGTAAAGGCCGCCCTGAAGATTTAGAATTATTAGAGTCTGTTGGTAACAATATGGCCGGCCGTACAATTTGTGCATTAGCTGATGCCGCGGTATTCCCGGTTCGCAGCTTTACGAAGCACTTCAGACATGAGTTTGAACATTATATTGAGCACGGTGGCCCGGCTAAAACACATAAGTGGTGTTAATTTGGAAGAAATAAATGACCAATTAGAACAGCATTTGCTTGATGCCCATAGATTTGCTTGTCGTAATGGCGAAATGCTCAAGAAAACACAAGTATGTGGCTGCTTTTACTGTCAAAAAATTTTTTCATCAAGTGAGTTACAGGCAGAAGATTTTGTACCGGAACAAGATGGTGAAGAAACTGTATGGTGTCCTTATTGTGGGATTGACAGTGTGATTGGTGAGCAAAGTGGTTATGCACTTACTCCTGACTTTTTAGCAAAAATGAATCAATATTGGTTTTACAGTAAAGATTAATACGATATTGCAGGCAGTATAACAGTGTGCCTGAGCTTAAAAATTTTTAAATAAATCCGTAACTAGGAACATTAACCATGTTACAAATCGAAATTGATGGTAAACAGATTGAAGTGAAGCAAGGTGCAACCGTCATGGAGGCGGCGCACGAGCTGGGCACTTATATTCCGCATTTCTGTTATCACAAAAAATTATCTATTGCCGCTAACTGCCGCATGTGTTTGGTAGAAGTGGAAAAAGCCCCGAAACCCTTACCGGCTTGTGCAACACCGGTAACAGATGGGATGATCGTTCATACCCATTCACCGAAGGCAAAACAGGCACAAGAAGGGGTGATGGAGTTCTTATTGATCAACCACCCGTTGGACTGCCCGATTTGTGACCAAGGGGGCGAGTGTCAGTTGCAAGACTTGGCAGTCGGTTATGGTAAATCTTCCAGCCGCTACCAAGAAGAAAAACGCTCTGTTGTCGGTAAAAATATGGGCCCGTTGGTATCTGCGGAGGAAATGAGCCGCTGTATCCATTGTACCCGCTGCGTACGTTTTACCGAAGAAATTGCCGGTGTTCAGGAAATTGCCATGGCAAACCGCGGCGAATTTTCTGAAATTATGCCGTTTATCGGTAAAGCAGTAGAAACCGAATTGTCTGGTAATGTGATCGATCTTTGTCCGGTTGGTGCTTTAACCAGTAAACCGTTCCGTTACGACGCCCGTTCTTGGGAGCTTTCCCGTCGTAAATCTATTTCTGCCCATGATGCCTTAGGCAGCAATTTAATTGTACAAACCAAAGAGCACACCGTCCGTCGTGTACTGCCATTAGAAAATGAGAGTATTAACGAATGCTGGATTGCCGACCGTGACCGCTTTGCTTATGAGGGTTTGTATCATGAGAGCCGTCTGAAAAATCCGAAGATCAAACATGGCGGTGAATGGCACGATGTTGATTGGCCGACCGCATTAGAATATGTGCGTAAAACTTTAGATTGTATTCAGAAAGAAGACAGTAAAGATGCCGTCGGTATTTGGGCGAACCCCATGAATACCGTGGAAGAACTGTATTTGGCTAAAAAATTGGCTGATGGATTGGGCATCCAACACTTTGATACCCGTTTGCAACAGCAAGACAACCGCCTTACCGGTACCCTGAAAGGTGCGCAATGGCTTGGTCAAAGCATTGAGGATTTTGGTCGTGCCGATGCGATATTGGTAGTAGGTGCCAACTTGCGTAAAGAGCAACCTTTGCTGACAGCCCGTTTGCGTCATGCGGCTAAAACTGATGCTCAAATCAGCATTATTGCCAGCAGTAAAGAAGAGCTATATATGCCTTTGCTGGCACATGAAACCGTGCATCCTGCCGAATGGGCAGGCCGTTTGAAAGCTATTGCCCAAGATTTGGAAAATGGTATTGCTGCCAGCCTGAAAAATGCTGAAAAAGCCGCTATTGTTTTAGGAGCCGAAGTACAAAACCATCCTGATTATGCTGCGATTTATGCAGCTGCCCAAAGCTTGGCAACCGCTACCGGTGCTACATTTGGCATCTTGCCTCAAGCTGCAAATAGTGTAGGTGCCGATATTTTAGCGGTGAATAGTGGTAATACTGTTCAAGAGATGTTGGCACAACCTAAAAAAGCAGTATTGTTGATGAATGTAGAGCCTGAAATCGATGTGGCTCGCGGTGGAAAAGCTGTTGCAGCGCTGAAACAGGCGCAAAGTGTGATGGCGTTTACACCTTTTGAAAGCGAAACATTGCGCGAAGTATGTGACGTGATGCTTCCAATTGCTCCGTTTACGGAAACTTCCGGCAGCTTTATCAATATGGAAGGCCGCTTGCAGTCATTCCACGGTGTTGTAAAAGGTTTTGCCGATTCTCGTCCGTTATGGAAAGTACTTCGTGTATTGGGTAATGTATTTGAGTTGCCGGGCTTTGAATTTGATAGTAGCGAACAAGTTTTAAGAGAAGCGGTTAATAAAGATGCTTTAGCCGAAAAATTAAATAACCAAACAACGTGGCAGGGTGAGTCTGTTCAGACGGCCTCAGGCCTGATTCGTGTCGGCGGTGTAGGTATTTATCATTCCGATGCGATTGTCCGTCGTTCGGCACCGCTTCAGGCAACAAGCCATGCCAAAGCACCGGTTGCCCGCCTACATCCGGCTACTTTGGCCGAGTTAGGTTTACAAGAGGGTGCTATTGTAGAAGCAGGGCAGGGTATGGATTTTATTCGTGTAGCCGTTGAAGCCGATGCTTATTTACCTGAAAAAGTGGTGCATTTACCATTGCATACTGAAAATGCAGTGTTGGGTGCGTTGATGGACAGTATTGAATTGGGGAGGGCTTAATCATGCAGGAATGGTTCCAGGCCTTATTTGCCACCCAACTCGGTATGGGTGATATCGGCAGCAATATCGGATTGGTGGTATCGATTATTGTAAAAATCGTACTTATCCTGATTCCGTTGATTCTGACCGTAGCTTATCTGACTTATTTCGAACGTAAAGTTATCGGTTATATGCAGTTGCGTGTCGGTCCGAACGTAACCGGTCCGTTTGGTTTGATTCAGCCGTTTGCCGATGTTTTAAAGTTATTGTTTAAAGAGGTAACCCGGCCGAAACTTTCAAATAAAGCTTTATTCTATATCGGCCCGATGATGTCCCTAATGCCGGCCTTTGCTGCGTGGGCAGTGATTCCGTTTTCAGATGAATGGTTGCTAACCAATGTGGATGCCGGATTGCTGTATATTTTAATGATTACATCATTGTCGGTTTATGGGGTAATTATTGCCGGGTGGGCGTCTAACTCCAAATATTCGTTCCTCGGCGCTATGCGTTCTTCTGCTCAAACCATTTCTTATGAAATTGCTATGGGTGCAGCTTTAGTATGCGTTGTGATGGTTTCCGGTAGTATGAATTTCAATGAAATTGTTGCCGCGCAAGCCAAAGGCATTGCAGGCGGTTCGATTTTCTCTTGGAACTGGTTTGCGTTATTCCCAGTATTCATTGTTTATCTGATTTCTGCGGTAGCCGAAACCAACCGTGCTCCGTTTGACGTGGCCGAAGGCGAGTCTGAAATCGTTGCCGGTTTTCATGTGGAATACTCCGGCTTCGCATTCGCTCTGTTCTTCTTGGCCGAATATATTTTCATGATTTTAATCGGTGCTTTGACATCTATTATGTTCTTAGGTGGTTGGTTGTCTCCGTTCCCGCAAAGCTGGGGTTTTATTGGTGCGCCAAGTGCATTCTGGATGTTTGCCAAAATGGCCTTTATTCTCTATGGCTATTTATGGATTCGTGCCACCTTCCCGCGCTATCGTTACGACCAAATTATGCGTTTGGGTTGGAAAGTATTGATCCCCGTAACATTTGTCTGCATCGTATTGCTTGGTTTATGGATGATTTCACCATTGAGTTTATGGAAGTAAATCAGGCTGTTTGATCGTAGAAAAATAGAAATGCCCGGTATAACAATTAGGTGTAATAAACAACGGGCTTTCAGGTTGTTAGGGCAAAGTTGCTCGGTAGTCTGAAGATAAAAGAAATTTGATAAACCATAACCATCATCCCCCAAGAGAGGGTTAACAATGGCTAACTTAGTAAAAACTTTTCTGCTTGGTGAATTAGTAAAAGGTATGGGTGTAACGCTCAAAAACTTTTTCGCCCGCAAAGAAACAATTATGTTCCCCGAAGAAAAAACACCGCAATCGGTACGTTTCAGGGGGTTGCATGCGCAGCGTCGTTATCCTAACGGAGAAGAGCGCTGTATCGCTTGTAAATTGTGTGAAGCAGTTTGCCCGGCGTTGGCAATTAATATCGAATCTGAACAGCGTGAAGACGGAACCCGTAGAACTACCCGTTATGATATTGATTTAACGAAGTGTATTTTCTGCGGTTTCTGCGAAGAAGCATGCCCGACAGATGCGATTGTAGAAACCCATATTTTGGAATATCACGGCGAAAAACGCGGTGATTTGTACTATACCAAACCGATGCTGCTGGCAATTGGCGATAAATACGAAAGTGAAATCGCCAAGCGTAAAGCGGCAGACGCACCCTATCGCTAAAGGAGCAGGAATATGACTTTTTCTGTGATTATGTTCTATGTTCTTGCGGCCATTATTTTATTTGGCGCAGTGAAAACGGTTACTGCAAAAAACCCTGTGCACGCTTCTTTGTATTTGGTGCTGACCTTCTGTATGTCATCGATGATGTGGATGCTGATGCAGGCTGAGTTCTTGGGCATCACTTTGGTTGTGGTGTATGTAGGTGCGGTTATGGTGCTGTTCCTGTTTGTGGTGATGATGCTGAATATCGATATAGAAGAAATGCGGGCAGGTTTCTGGCGTAATGCTCCCGTTGCTTTTGTTGTCGGCGTATTGATGGCTGTTGTGTTGATTATGATTTTAATTGCGCCCGATACCAATCTTGCTGCTTTCGGTCCGATGAAAGATATTCCTGCTGATTACAGCAATGTGCGTGATTTGGGTCATCAAATCTATACAACTTATCTATTGCCTTTTGAACTGGCTGCTGTTTTGCTGGTATTGGGTATGGTTGCTGCTATCGCATTGGTACATCGTAAAACGGTTAATCCGAAATATATTAATCCTGCCGATCAGGTTCGGGTAAATGCTAAAGAAGGCCGTATGCGTATGGTGAAAATGGATGCAGTAATACAGAAGCCGTCTGAAAGTGCTGAAGAAACTTCCGATAGCCCGAAAGAGGAGGGCAAGGCATGATTACAATTACACATTATTTGGTACTTGCCGCTTTACTGTTTGGCATCAGTGCCATGGGCATTTTTATGAACCGTAAAAATGTATTGGTTTTATTAATGTCGATTGAATTGATGTTGCTGGCGGTTAATTTTAACTTCATCGCATTCTCACAATATTTAGGTGATACGGCCGGTCAGATTTTCGTCTTTTTTGTGTTGACAGTAGCTGCGGCAGAATCAGCAATCGGTTTAGCAATTATGGTGTTGGTGTTCCGCAACCGTAATACGATTAACGTTGTCGACTTGAACAAACTGAAAGGTTAAGCGGAGAAATTATGAGTGATATGAGTTTATATCTGGCCATTGCCCTGCTTCCGTTAGCAGGTTCGCTGCTGGCCGGTTTGTTCGGCAATATGATTGGTCGGGCAGGTGCGCATACCGTTACTATTTTAGGCGTGGCAATCTCTGCCGTTCTTTCCGGATATGTATTGTGGGGTTTTATCGACGGCTCGCGTACCCGGTTCGATGATAACGCTTATACATGGTTAACCATGGGTGGTATTGAGTTTTCGGTTGGTTTTTTAATCGACACCTTAAGCGCTATGATGATGGTAGTGATTACCAGCGTTTCTTTATTGGTGCACATTTATACCATCGGATATATGCATGATGAGGAAACCGGTTATCAACGCTTTTTCAGCTATATCTCGTTGTTTACCTTTTCCATGTTGATGTTGGTAATGAGCAATAATTTCATCCAACTCTTCTTCGGTTGGGAAGCCGTAGGTTTGGTTTCTTATCTGCTGATTGGTTTTTATTTTAAACGTGAAAGTGCCATTTTTTCAGGCTTAAAAGCTTTCTTGGCCAACCGTGTCGGTGACTTTGGTTTTCTTTTAGGCATTGGTTTGGTATTGGCTTATTTCGGCGGTAGTTTGCGTTATCAAGATGTATTTGCCTATCTTCCTAATGTGGTTGGCATGAAAATTTTTGGTAGTGCCGATTTGATTACCGTAACCTGCTTGTTATTGTTTGTGGGTGCGATGGGTAAGTCTGCACAGTTTCCCTTACATGTATGGTTGCCTGACTCGATGGAAGGCCCGACACCGATTTCCGCATTGATTCACGCAGCAACAATGGTAACAGCCGGGCTGTTTATGGTTTCGCGGATGTCTCCTATTTATGAGCTTTCAACCACGGCATTAAGCTTTATTATGATTATTGGTGCGATTACTGCTCTGTTTATGGGTTTCTTAGGCACTATTCAAACCGATATCAAGCGCGTTGTAGCTTATTCGACATTATCTCAATTGGGGTACATGACGGTAGCCTTAGGTGTGTCGGCTTATTCGATCGCGATGTTTCATGTGATGACACATGCTTTCTTTAAAGCATTGTTGTTCTTGGCTGCTGGTAGTGTAATTATCGGGATGCATCATGATCAGGATATGCGTCATATGGGCAATATGAAAAAATATATGCCTATTACTTGGATAACCATGTTAATTGGTAATTTATCTTTGATTGGTACACCGCTATTCTCTGGATTCTATTCTAAAGATTCGATTATTGAGGCTGTACAGTTGAGCCATTTACCGGGTAGCGGATTTGCTTACTTTGCAGTATTGGCCAGTGTATTTGTAACGGCATTTTATGCATTCCGCCAATATTTTATGGTTTTCCACGGTAAGGAAAAATGGCGTGAATTACCTGAGCACCATGATGATCATCATGATGAAGGACATCATCATGGCTTAGGTAAAAACGATAATCCTCATGAAAGCCCATTGGTTGTTACTATTCCATTGATTTTGCTTGCCATTCCTTCTTTTATCATTGGGTATATTGTGATTGAACCGATGCTGTATGGTGATTTCTTTAAAGGTGTGATTTATGTCAATAATGAAATCCATCCTGTGATGGAGCACATGAAAGAAGAGTTTCATGGTCCTGTAGCGATGTTGTCACATAGCTTGCATTCACCTGTACTTTATCTGGCAATAGCTGGCGTACTCTCTGCTTGGTTCCTATATATTAAGGCGCCCCATTTGCCGGCAAAAATTGCTTCTGCTTTCAGTCCGATTTATAAACTGCTAGATAATAAATATTACCTGGATATTATTTATTACAATGTTTTTGCAAAAGGTAGCCGTGCATTAGGTACTTTCTTCTGGAAAGTGGGTGATACCGCTATCATTGACAACGGCATTGTGAACGGTTCGGCAAAATTGGTTGGCGCTGTTGCCGCACAGGTTCGTAAAATGCAAACAGGGTTTATTTATACTTATGCCGCATTTATGGTATTTGGTGTTTTGGTACTCATTGTGGCATTTTTCTGGAGCTTATGGTTTCAGTAATACTCATGCCGTCTGAAATCAATTTATACGGAATAATATAAAGTATCAACAAAATCCTTAAATATAATGATGATAGATAATATGGGTAAAAGATTGGATGATTGCTAATCTTTTACCTCTATTGGCCGGATTCTCTAAAATTTCATTGAATCATATTTACTCAGAATATTGATGAAGTTGGATGCCGGTATATCATATTTATTCAGACGGCCAATCTGAAAAATACAGTTTCCATAAATTTGGAATAAAGCTGAAAAAATGCAGCATCTTCGATAACAACAAATTTTTATTTTGATAAACCACAGGCTATGACTATGTTTTTCAACAACTTACTCAGCTTGGCAATATGGACGCCGATTATTGCCGGTGTGCTGGTGCTGGCAACGGGATCGGATAACCGCGCCCCTTTGGCACGCATACTTGCCCTTATCGGTTCGCTGGCCGGATTTTTGGTAACAATCCCCTTGTTTACAGAGTTTGATCGTTTAAACGGAGGCTATCAGTTTACCGAATTCCATCAATGGATTCCTGCATTAAATATTAATTATGCATTAGGCGTGGACGGCATATCCGTATTATTTGTTATCCTTAATGCTTTTATTACTTTAATGGTGGTTTTAGCAGGTTGGGAAGTGGTACAAAAGCGCCCGGCACAGTATATGGCCGCATTCCTGATTATGTCCGGTTTGATTAACGGCGCATTTTCTGCTCAAGACGCAATTTTGTTTTATGTGTTTTTCGAAGGTATGTTGATTCCGTTGTATTTGATTATCGGTATGTGGGGTGGCCCGCGCCGTGTTTATGCATCGGTCAAATTATTTTTGTATACCTTAATGGGTTCCCTGTTGATGCTGGTGGGTATGGTGTATTTGTCTTACCAAACCGGCGGTAGTTTTGCCATTGTTGATTTCCAAAACTTAAAACAGATTCCGCTTGGTATCCAACAATTGTTGTTTATCGGATTCTTCTTATCATTTGCCGTAAAAGTACCGATGTGGCCGGTACATACATGGTTGCCGGATGCCCACGTTGAAGCACCGACAGGCGGCTCTATGGTTTTGGCAGCGATTACGTTAAAAGTAGGTGCTTACGGCTTCTTGCGTTTTATTCTGCCGATATTACCTGATGCGTCACGTTATTTCGCTCCTGTTATTATTGTTTTAAGTTTGATTGCCGTGATTTATATCGGCATGGTGGCTTTGGTTCAAACCGATATGAAGAAATTGGTGGCTTATTCTTCGATCAGCCATATGGGCTTTGTAACGTTGGGTATGTTTTTATTTTTGAACGGGCAATTGAATGATTGGGCTTTAAAAGGTGCCATTATTCAAATGGTTTCCCACGGTTTTGTTTCTGCCGCAATGTTTATGTGTATCGGCGTTATGTATGACCGGTTACATACCCGTGAGATTTCAGAATACGGGGGTGTCGTAAATGTTATGCCTAAATTTGCCGCTTTTATGATGTTGTTCGGTATGGCCAATGCCGGTTTACCCGCTACATCTGGTTTTGTGGGTGAGTTTATGGTGATTATGGGTGGTGTCGAAGTGAACTTCTGGATAGGTATGCTGGCTGCCATCACATTAATCTACGGTGCATCTTATACATTATGGATGTATAAACGGGTTATTTTCGGTGAAATTAAAAATCCTGAAGTTCAAAACATGAAAGATGTTAATGCCCGTGAGTTTTTAATTTTAGCGGTACTGGCAGTATTCGTATTGGGCATGGGTTTGTATCCGAACTTTTTTATTGAAGTTATCCATCAGGCTGCTAATGATTTAATTAGCCAAGTGGCACAAAGCAAGATTTGAGGTGTGTGAATGAACTGGACAGATTTAAATTTAATCCCTGCCATGCCTGAAATCGTATTGCTTTCGGCATTGGGTATCGTGTTATTAGTAGATTTATGGGTGAAAGATGAAAACCGTTATATTACCCATGTTTTAAGCCTGCTTTCTTTGGTGGCGGTTGCCGCTACACAAATAAGCGTATGGACTACCCAAAGTATTTCTACCTTTAGCGGAATGTATATTGCAGACGGCATGTCGCAATTATCCAAATTAGTGATGTATGCCGTTATATTTGCCATCTTCATTTATAGTAAACCCTATAATCAGGATCGCAATATCTTTAAGGGCGAGTTTTATACCTTATCGTTATTTGCTCTGATGGGTATGAGCGTGATGGTGAGTGCAGGGCATTTCTTAACGGCTTATATCGGTTTGGAACTGCTTTCTCTTTCCCTATATGCCATGATTGCTTTGCGTAGAGACTCGGCCAAAGCAGCTGAAGCGGCCTTGAAATATTTTGTATTGGGTGCATTGGCATCCGGTTTGCTGCTTTATGGTATTTCAATGGTTTACGGTGCAACCGGTTCTTTGGAGTTCGCTACCGTATTGGCAACCGATTATGAAGGCCAGGCTCAAGGCTGGTTACTGAAACTTGGTTTGATTTTTATTGTAGTAGCGGCCGCATTCAAATTAGGTGCCGTACCGTTTCATATGTGGGTACCCGATGTTTATCAAGGTGCACCAACTTCGGTTGCTGCTTTTGTTGGTACGGTTCCCAAAATTGCGGCAGTTATTTTTACCTTCCGTATGTTGGTAACTGCATTGGGTACGGTACGTCAAGACTGGACGCAAATGTTGGCTATTTTAGCCGTTGCTTCCCTAGGTATCGGTAACTTAGCTGCTATTATGCAGACCAATATCAAACGTATGTTTGCCTATTCTACTATTTCACACATGGGCTTTATTTTATTGGCATTTATGGGTGAAATTTTAGGGTTTACTGCCGGGTTGTATTACGCGATTACCTATGTATTGATGAGCTTGGTAGGTTTCGGCGTGTTGATGTTGTTGTCAAACGAGTCGGTTGAATGCGAAGAAATTAGCGATTTGGCCGGTTTAAACCAACGCAATGCTTGGTATGCATTTTTGATGATGTTGGCGTTATTCTCAATGGCAGGTATTCCGCCGCTGATGGGTTTTTATGCCAAATTCGTAGTGATTAAAGCTTTGCTTGCCCAAGGACTCGTTGCCTTATCGGTTTTTGCGGTAATAATGAGTCTGATCGGTGCGTTCTACTACCTTCGTGTGGTTAAAGTCATCTACTTTGATCAGGCTGCCAGTGATAGACCTATCGGAAGCAATATTACGGCTAAAGTATTTTTATCAGTGAATGCACTCTTATTACTGGTTTGGGGCGTATTGCCGCAAAGTGTGATGGATTGGTGTTTAAAAGCATTGGAAAGAACCTTTTAATTTTGATTGAGGATAAAGGTTAGTGTTTAAACGGCAGCCTGAAAGCTGCCGTTTTTGTTAATATGATGTCTTGTTTAGATAGCGAGTTTATTTAGCGTGATAATTATAGATTTTAGATAAATCTACTTTATTGACTGTCTACAAATAAGCTACTTGAAAAATACAGCAGTTTTGCAAAACATTAAAAGAAGGGTTTTCGTGCGTTTAGTTGTTGCATTTTATGAGTCTCTTATAATTTAAGGCCGTCTGAAAAGGTTTGATATATGACTTCCTCAATGTATATTTTATTACTGCTGGCCTTTATTTTTGCCAATGCGCCGTTTTTAACACAACGGCTATTGGGTGTTTTTAAGCTGAAACGCAAACATATCGGGCATCATTTGTTTGAGCTGTTCGTGGGTTTTTGTATTACGGCGGCTTTAGCATGGTTACTTGAGTCAAGAGCAGGGATTGTGCACCATCAGGAGTGGGAGTTTTATGTCGTTGCTGTGTGCCTCTATCTGATTTTCGCTTTTCCGGCTTTTGTATGGCGTTATTTTTGGAATGGCCGTAATAAAGAATAAGGCCGTCTGAAAAAGGATGAATAGTATGGATAAAAAAGGGCGTAGCTTAAAGAATGCAAAATTAATTGTGGTAAAGGTTGGTTCCAGTTTGGTTACGTCCGAAGGGCGCGGGATAGATCAGGCTGCTTTGAATCAATGGGCAACACAAATTGCGCAGCTACAAAAAAACGGAATGGATGTTGTTTTTGTATCCAGCGGTGCGATTGCCGAGGGTATTAAGCGCTTAGGTTGGCCGAAACGGCCGACGGCTTTAAATGAATTACAAGCAGCGGCAGCAGTCGGGCAGATGGGATTGGCGCAGGCTTATGAAACGGCTTTTTATCCACATAAAATCCATACGGCTCAAATTTTGCTCACCCATGAAGACTTAAGTAACCGTACCCGCTATCTCAATGCGCGCAGTACGTTGCGCATGTTGCTTTCTAAAGGCATTGTGCCGATTATCAATGAAAACGATACGGTAACTATTGATGAAATTAAGTTGGGTGACAACGATACCTTAGGGGCATTGGTCACTAATTTGGTTGATGCCGATGCTCTGATTATTTTGACTGATCAAAAAGGGTTGTATGATAGTGATCCGCGTAAAAACCCTCAGGCTCGGTTTATTCATTGCATTGAAGCAGAACATCCCGGATTGGAAGAAATGGCGGGCGGAGCCGGTAGCGGTATTGGTACGGGGGGGATGTATACCAAAGTGCGTGCAGCCAAACGGGCGGCTTTGAGCGGGGCTTCCACCGTGGTAGCTTCCGGTCATGAGGAAAATATTTTAGTACGTTTGATGGCTGGCGAGCAGATTGGTACTTTGTTTACCAGCAGTCATAGTCGAGTGGCGGCTCGTAAGCAATGGTTGCTTGGGCATGTCCAACAGGCAGGTAGTATTATAGTGGACGAGGGTGCCGAAAAAGCATTGACCCAAGGCCATCGTAGTTTGTTATCGGTTGGTTGTGTACGGGTAGACGGCCATTTTCATCGGGGCGAATTGGTTGCTGTTTTGAACACCGAAGGTAAGGAAATCGCCAGAGGTTTGGTGAATTATAGTAGTGGTGAAATCAGTAAAATTTTGCGTACGCCATCGGAACAGATTGCCAATAAGCTCGGTTATGTGAATGAACCGGAGTTGATACACCGAGATAATATGGCACATTGGTAAAATATAAGCACAGGCCGTCTGAAATATCGTTTCAGACGGCCTGTATAATATAAATGGAATTAAGATGATAACATTGACTACTTTAGTGATAGCGGGTGTATTTCTGATAGCTGCTATATTGGCTGCGATTTTTGTTCCCCATCCGATTACTTGGTTGGCTACCATAATATTAGGCGGATTATTTTTCTTTATTTTATTGCCGAAATATAAAGGGCAACAGCAGGCTATTGCACAGGGCGTAGAAATTCAGGCTATGGTAGAGGAGGTGCGCACATGGCGTAGGAAAGTAAGTGATCACTATGCCAACCGATATGAAATTATTGCTTCGGCACATCATCCGCAAACAGGGGAAATGGTCCGCTTTGTCAGCCCGCCAATGGAACAAAATCCCGAGCCTTATTTAAGTGAATATATTACCGTTAAGGTAGATTGGTCCAATCCGAATGCTTATGTGATGGATTTATCATTCTTACCCTTTGCGATACCTTAAAAGAAAATCTTTATCGGTATAAAGTTAATGGGGCGGTAAAATGGAAGTAAAAAACAAAGAAAAAAGCCTAAACTTCAATGTTTAGGCTTTTTATTTGAATTTGGTGGGTCGTGAAGGATTCGAACCTTCGACCAACGGATTAAAAGTCCGCTGCTCTACCAGCTGAGCTAACGACCCGAAGAGAGCAGAATAATATAAAACTTATATTCGCCTGTCAATCCTAATCTTAATGTTTTCCTAGCGGACTAGAAAATTTCACGCCAGCTGATGCGGCGGATAACACAGTTTCTACCTTGTACCGCCGGTGTTTCGCCGGTATTGAGCGCCAAGAACCGATCCGATTGTTGGACAAAACATTGGTTTTTAGGTATCGCACCCGGTCCGTTGGCAGTGGAATCAGTACCGTTGCCGCCGCTATCACCATCTAAGGTAACTGCGCTGTCGGTGAGACGTTGTAAAGGATCAACGTAAGAGAAGTTTACAATACCGCTTTTCTTTTGACCGTTGGCATAATAATTATCAAGCAGAACGGGGCGTTGGATAAAGTCGATATGCGCATCGGTACGTTTTAAGCCGCCACCCGTTTCGGCATTAACCGCCAATATCCAGCTATTGGTATCCGTTGAAACCTCGGTGGTTTCCGGCAGGCATACATCACCGGCATTGGTTTTTTTCTCGGTATATGAATAGACTCGAGTGCTGAGTACGGCAGTGCGGAGAATCATAGTCGGCTTGATAACGATACGCTCGCCGTCATTTT
This sequence comes from Neisseria montereyensis, assembly GCF_024834045.1. GTDB lineage: Bacteria > Pseudomonadota > Gammaproteobacteria > Burkholderiales > Neisseriaceae > Neisseria > Neisseria montereyensis. The sequence goes on along the minus strand of NZ_JANUXW010000004.1, from coordinate 62,602 downwards.
CACCCAAGCTGATTTTCCAGCCCTTATGATTCGGACGGATAAGGTTATTGCTTAAGAAACGGAATGATTGGCCGTCTACCTCTTGAGTAGTGAATGTTTGTTCCAATAGGTCGCCTGCTGTTGCAGGTTGTTCGGCCGGGGCATTTTCGTTATAGGTTAAATCTTCGAAAATACCATAAACGGCTTGTCTGTCTTTGTTATCCAAATCCGATTGATATACATCGCTACCGGTACCGAATATTACCACATATTTATTGACGCCACGGCGTGACACGGCCGGGGCAGCCGTAATCGGTTGTTTGCTATCGCCTGTAAAAATACGGGTCACTTTCCAACTGGTCGGCTTACCGCGTAGGTCGAAACGGTACATATTACCGCCGTAATCACCCGCATAAGCGATATCGACAATACCGTCGAAATCTATATCGAGCAAAGTGGGGCTAGATAAGCCGCCAACGCCGTTGGGTACGGAAATTTTTTGAATAACCGTACCGGCAGCGGCTCCGGTTTTCACGCCTGTTGATGCTTCCTGGCCGAGTAGGTCATAAACATATAAAGCCGTTTCATTCAGGCTGTCATTAATATCCTGACGACGGTATCCGCTGCCCATAAAGGCGGCATAACGTACATTTTTATTGGGGTCGACGGCTTCATCCGGGTTGCGTTGGGTGGAAACACGGCCGATTTGCGGTGTACCTACGGTATAGCCTAATGTATTGTTTTCGCCCTTTTCTGTTTCAAACAAGGGAACTTGAGTATTCCATCCGTTGGAATTGCTGTTTAAGCCGACGGGTGTACCGTTCCGATCTTTACCGCCGACTTGTAAAGCGTAGGCACCGCGTCCGCCTTGTCCCATTGCACCGAACATAACGACTTGACGTCGTTGATTGGTATCGGCATCGTTACCTGTATTCATATTGGCTGTGCGGCGTACGACAAAACCGCCATTCACCATATAACGGTGAGGATTCTCGGTGCCGTATCCTTGGGCGGCTACTTCTTTTAATGTTTTACCGAGTGTTTCGCCACCATTGCCCGGATCACGCTCCATTGCTGCGGGGATATAGCTGAGCTTAAGTTCATAAGGGTAATTGCTTAGATCGGAACGTTGGAAGAGATGTACCATACCGTCATTGGCTGCGGTAACTAAAAACTCTTGGCGGCCTTTATTGCCGCCGGTATCGCCGATGGTGGCGATACCGCTATCCAAAATATCGCCTAAGTCGCGTTTACCTTGTACAGGGTTTCCTTCCGAATCTAAATTACGGTCACGGTAGGTTTGGCTATAGGGTGTGGTTTCCGATTCGCTTTTAATGGTGGCATCGCTTTTGCTTTTGCTGCGGATGGTCCACGGCATTAAAGCGGCTTGCCATTCATCTGCATGCGCTGCGGGCAGGCCGAAGAAATCATTGCTGCCGTATTGGTTGAAATCATCTGCCCAGAAAACACCTTGTCCGTTATTAATCAGCGTTTTACGGTTGCCGAAATAGGGTAGTTGGTATGATGTGCTGATGGTGCGGTCGGCATTAATATTGTAAAAGCGCAGTTGGCTGCTCCAATATTGAGGATCCAACTGTACGGTTACCGCCGTATCCGGCACATTATTGTTGCCGCTATTACCGGTAATCGCCGGGGCGGATGTGCCGACACCTTCTTCTGCTTGGTTTAAGTTTTGGTTTTCGATGCTGTTAAAAATACCTTGGAATGCTTCAATTAATCCATCTTCATTCGAGGCATTATAAAAATAACCCGCTTGGCTGGCTCCTTTTTCAAGATACTGTCTACCTTGTTGGGAAAGGCCGCTACCAAAGCCTACCGTATAAGTTTCAACAATCTGTCTGGTATATCGGCTTCTGCCGCTGCTGTCTTTGGGGTCTGCCGGATCGCCATTCCAACTTTTACCGGTAAGGTCGGTGCCGGATGTTTTAAAGTCTTTTGTAGCAAGTATTTGACTGAGAAATCTTAAGCCGGCGGGTTCTGTGCCATTGTCGAGATCCCAAAAAGAGTGATAAGGATTAACTCTTCTAGGTACGCATTGACCGGGGACATTATTTATATTGGTAAAGTAGGAATCGCTAGGATTAAATATTTGATTGCCTTTGTCATCACAACTCAGGTTCGCATCACCATCAGATAAAACCACAATATAGTTTTGCTGACAGCGATATTGTGTGTTGTTTCTTACAATGTTTGAAACTTCATAGTAGCGACGGGTGGTCGGTGTGCCTCCACCGGGATTAATTCTGTTGATATGGTTTAAAATAACACTATGATCATCAGTGTAGTCTGGAAGATTAACATTTGAGTTGTTATTTAATGTTTGGAACCCCCAATTGATTTGATTGGTATATTTATTAACAACGGTTTTGAGGGCATCTTGGGTAATCTGCATCCGCGATTTTAACCCATTTTCTCGGGTGGGAAAGGTACCATCCTTTTCCGGTACCCATTGCATACTGCCCGAATCGTCAATCAGTAACATAACATTAGGCTTAACTTGCCCGGCACCGCCGGAAATAGTGGTTTGTTTTTGAAGATACAGCGGGGTATCGGCGAATTGGGCGGCAGCTTCACCTGCTGCTAGTAGCGGGAATGCGGCCAAAAGGCTGTAAATAATCGGGCGCACGGAGGTGCGCAAGCGGAGTGATGTTTTTTTCATAATGTGCCGTCTTTCATTTTTAGCGCTGTTTTTATAGGATACAGCGGCATATCATTATTGTTGGAAATCGTAATGAAGTGTTGGGATTCGTAACGATTTTAGCATATCTATTTGGTATGGCTTATTAGTTTGTGTTATCAAGATTTTATTCGGCAGTGGTTTTTGCAAAAATGAAACAATATCTGCCGTTGTTATGTGATGGGGTGGGTGGTTATACCAAAAGGCGGGGGTACTGTCTCTTTTCTTGAGTTCCGGCCCTTTTTGGCTTAGAATACATTGCTTGTGTGGCATAGCGTTATGCCCTGAAAAAGCACGTAACACAGTTTACCGATCAGCTGTGCGGCGTGTTTTTTTTTAGCCGGATGCTTGAGGCCGTCTGAAAATTGTTTTTGCTAATATGCTTTTCAGACGGCCTGCTTACAAAATCAAATCTTACAGGAAACCATCATGACGACCCCCGCAATTCTTGTTCTCGCCGACGGCAGTGTGTTTCACGGTATTTCTATCGGTTATGAAGGCCGAACTTCAGGAGAAGTGGTATTCAATACTTCAATGACCGGATATCAGGAAATCCTAACCGACCCCTCTTACCGCAAACAAATTGTAACGCTGACTTACCCCCATATCGGCAATACCGGTACCAACGGTGAAGACGTGGAAAGCAAAGAAGTACATGCGGCCGGTTTGATTATTCGCGATTTACCGGTTTTGCACAGTAATTTCCGCAGCGAAGAAAGCCTGCAAGATTATTTGGTACGCAACAAAACCGTTGCTATTGCCGATATCGATACCCGCCGCCTGACCCGTATTCTGCGTGATAAAGGCGCACAAGCCGGTGCGATTCTAACCGGAGCGGATGCTACCGAAGACAAAGCGCGTGAGTTGATTGCCGCTTTCGGCAGTATGGTGGGCAAGGATTTGGCGCAGGAAGTGACTTGCGAACAGCAGTATGAATGGACCGAAGGCGAGTGGCATTTGGGCGAAGGGTTCAAACAGCCTGCTACCCAGCCTTATCATGTGGTTGCCTATGATTTCGGTGTAAAAACCAATATTTTGCGGATGTTGGCCGAGCGCGGTTGCCGTTTAACCGTGGTGCCTGCCAAAACGCCTGCCGAAGATGTGTTGGCGATGAATCCCGACGGCGTATTTTTATCCAACGGCCCCGGTGATCCCGAGCCGTGCGATTATGCCATTACTGCCGTGAAAACTTTATTAGAGAGTAAAAAACCATTATTCGGTATTTGTTTGGGGCATCAATTATTGGGCTTGGCCGTAGGTGGTAAAACCCGCAAGATGGCATTCGGCCATCATGGCGCCAACCATCCGGTGCAGGATTTAGACAGCAAAAAAGTGATGATTACCAGCCAAAACCACGGTTTTGAAGTGGATGCAGACAGCCTGCCGGATTATGTGAAAGTGACCCACCGTTCGCTGTTCGACGGTTCTTTGCAGGGTATTGAGTTAACCGACCGTGCCGCTTTCAGTTTCCAAGGCCACCCCGAAGCCAGTCCCGGCCCGCATGATGTGGCTTATCTGTTTGATAAATTTATCGACAATATCAAAGCCGCCAAGGCCGTCTGAAAACCATTAGGATGACAAGATGAAACTTGAAACCCAAGCTATTCATGCCGGATATAGCCCCGAACCGACCACCAAAGCGGTAGCCGTACCGATTTATCAAACCGCCAGCTATGCTTTTGACAATACTCAACATGGTGCGGATTTGTTTAACCTGAATGTGGCCGGCAATATCTATACCCGCATTATGAACCCCACCACTGCGGTATTGGAAGAGCGTTTGGCCGCGATTGAGGGTGGTATGGCCGCTTTGTGTGTTGCCAGCGGTATGGCGGCGATTACTTATACCGTGCAAACATTGGCCGAAGCGGGCGACAATATTATCGCTACCAAAACGCTTTACGGCGGCACCTATAACCTATTTGCCCACACCCTGCCCAAACAGGGTATCGAAGTGCGTTTTATCGATGCCGACAAACCGGAAGATATTGCCAAATATACCGACGAACGCACCAAGTTGGTTTATTGCGAGAGTATTGGCAATCCGGCGATTAATGTGGTGGATATTCCCGCTTTCGCACAAGCGGCTCATGCGCAAGGCCTGCCTTTGGTGGTGGACAATACCGTTGCTTCCCCCGCTTTATGCCGCCCGATAGAATTGGGTGCGGATATTGTGGTGGAGTCGCTCACCAAATATATTAATGGTCACGGCAACAGTATTGGCGGTGCGATTATCGACAGCGGCAAATTCGATTGGACAAAAGGCGACCGTTTCCGCGTATTAACCACCCCCGATGTGTCTTATCATGGCGTGAATTACAGCGAACATTTCGGTGCGGCAGCTTTTATCGCCCGTGCCCGTGTGGTGCCGCTGCGCAATACCGGTGCTGCCATTAGCCCGATGAATGTCTTTTTGATTTTACAAGGCTTGGAAACGCTGGCCTTACGCATGGAGCGGCATAGTGAAAACGCTCTGAAAGTAGCCGAGTTTTTGCAAAACCACCCGCAAGTAGCATGGGTCAATTATCCCGGCTTGACAGATAGCCCGTATAAAGCGTTAATCGAACGCGATTTTAGCGGCAAAGCTTCGGGCTTGTTGAGCTTCGGCATTAAAGGCGGCATTGAGGCGGGTGGTAAGTTTATTGATGCACTAAAATTGTTTACCCGTTTGGTGAATATCGGTGATGCCAAATCGTTGGCCACCCATCCTGCCAGTACCACCCACCGCCAATTGAATGCGGAAGAATTAGCGCAAGCAGGCGTGGGTGAAGACATGGTGCGCTTGTCGGTCGGCATCGAGCATATTGATGATTTACTTGCCGATTTGCAGCAGGCTTTAGCCGCATCGGGTAATTAAGTATTTTATGACCAAAAATAAAATCATCATTAACTAAAAAAGGCGGATAATTGATTTATCCGCCTTTTTTATAGGATTTTTGTAAACGGAAAAGATGGTTTTAAGTGATCGAATTATTCTAAAGCAATCGTATGCAAGCTCAGCTTTATTTTCAGACGGCCTTAGGTGTTTAGAGGGCGGCTTGTATATCCGCCCGTTGTTTGGGATATAAAAACGCAGTGTAATGTGTCGGTATGAGTTAGACCGATAGGGTTCGCCGCTTTATTTTGAAGGCCGTCTGAAAAGGTTTCAGACGGCCTTTGGCTTTAAATATGGCTGATTAATGGGTCATTTCAAATTGCATAGCCTTGATGCTGGCTTCGTAGTCGAGTATGTCAAGTTGTAGGCTGTTGATTTTGGCCTTATCGCCTTTTTTACGCGCGGCGTTGAGTTGGGCGCGTGTTTTGGTTAAGGCCGATTGTTGATCACGGATTTCGTTTTTTATAATCTGCTGGCGTGAAAGCTGTTGTTCGGCAGGCGGTGTGGAAATTTTCGGCACCACAATTACCGGCGCCCGCCGCTTTTGTTTTTCATTGCGCAGTTTGATTTCCATATCTTGGGAAGCCGCGTCAATGGTATTGGTGATACTGGTGTTGGGTGTTGACGGCGCAATTTTAATATCGTCATTCGGAATGGGCGGTATGGTTTTGAAGATATCATCCATTTCATGCGCTTCGAAAGCCTGCGGTGCCGCTGTTGCAGGCGGGCTGACTTTTTTAGGCATACCGCTATTTTTAGCAGCAGGGCTATTCGAAGGTTTTTTGGGGGCCGTCGATTCGATAACTGTGGTATCTTCGGAAGAAACCGATTTGGGGGCATTACGATCCGAACCGCTCATTTGCGACGGTTGGCAGCTGGCATTGAGTTTTTCGGTAGAAAAAACGGCCCGGTTGCCGTCTTTACAAATATAGGTTACGGCATGAGCGGGCAAGGGGGCGCTGAGGCCGATGCCGAGTGCCATGCAGTATAAAAGCGGTTTCATGAATAAATAGCGGTTATCAAGAGTCATTTGCCGATTATAACGGGATTATGTGTAAAAATAAGTTTGGGCGGTTAAACGGTTTTATATCTCGCTAAAATAGAAAACTGGCTAAAAAAGAGCCGGTGCGTTAGGGTTTGGGCGGTTATGGTGTTGGTTGTCATTGGGTTTCAGACGGCCTAATTTAAGATAGGCGAAAGCTTGTTAAATAGCTTACCGCAAAAAACGGATGATAAGTTGCAATGATTATTGCTCTTTAACATTTATATTTCTTTCTAAAAATAAACAATATTTGCATATCAAACCTTAAATGATAGGGCGGAATAAGATGAACCTATTTAGTTCATTTCATTCCGCCCTACATTTTACAGCTTATAAATAGATAGCTTATTGGCAAACCACATTAGCTAATATATTAGCTTGCCCGCGCAAACTTCTTTGGGCTAAATTTCTGCCATTTTTTTCTGCTGTTTCTTGAAATTGTTGCTGTGCTTCCTGATTTGAAAAACTATGCTCATAGTTAGTAATTTTCACCTGTTTGGGGCGAATATTTCCGGAAGTAAAGCTGGTGTAGAAATTAGCATAATTATTTTCTGCATAATAAGTGGTTGCCATTTTCACATTAACACCCCGTCGGGATTTAAAGCTTTGGCAAATATTATCTTGGGCAGAAAATTGCGCATGCGTCGCACGGCCTTTACCGAACTCATAAAAATCAAATTGCTTGGATTGTGCCAACTGCTGCATATGATCTTTATTGTTAGGATTCAATGATTGTTTCTGATCCTGTAAAAATATGGTTAACATTGTTTCCCCGTTGCCGTTATCCAAATTGTGGAGGTTTCCCAGCTTCTCGCGTTCATTACCCGCTCCGGTTTTTCTTAATACTATCCCCGGAGTATTGTGAATGATAATGGCACCATCGTCGCTTACACTTACTTCCCGCATAAACGATATTGTTTGCGGAGACTTATCAATATCTATATAAGTAAACCACGTTAATTGGTCGTCATTGTTGTTTCCCGCCATGTTTCCCCCTATGGAGCCGCAGCTCGCAAGAGCTAATACACCTAATCCGAATACAAATTTTCTCAACATCATTGTCTCCCTCCTTTGATTCAATATGGGGTACTTCTTCCTATAAATGGTTAATTTATTGACAAACAACATTAATCAATAGCGTGGCTTTCTCAATCAAGTTTCTTCGGGCTAAATTTCTGCCGTATTTTTCCGCTGTTTCTTTAAGGCCTTCTTGAGTTTCTCTATTTGAAAAACTATGCGTGTAGTTATTGACTTTCACATCTCTTCGGCTGATATTTCCGGAAATAAAGCTGGTATAGAAATTCGCATAGTTATCTCCTACATAATAACTGGTTGCCATTTCCACATTAACGCCCTGTCTTGACCTGAAGCTTTTACAGATATTGTCTTTGGCGGAATATTGCGCATGGGCAGTGCGGCCTTTGCCAAACTCATAAAAATCAAATTGTTTGGATTGTGCCAATTTACGCATATCCTCTTTATTTCTGGGATTTAACGATTCATTGCCCAGTAAGAATAATGCCGACATTTTAGTTCCGTCATTATCAACTAAATAATAGAGGTCGCCCAATGTAGAGTAGTCATTATCCGTTCCGTTTCTTTTTAACGCCGTTCCGTGACTATTGTAAAGTGGATCTGTTTGGCCATTGTTTGCGCTTGGTTTTCTCTCAAAAGATATTGCCTGCATAGACTTATCAATATCTTTATAAATAAGCCAAGTCATTTTATCTTTTCCTGTGTTTCCACTCATGGAGCTGCAACTTGCAAGAGCCAATAAACCTAATCCGAATACAAATTTTCTCAACATCACTGCCTCCCTCTTTTATTTAATATGGGTTATATCTTCTTGTAAACACTATATAAAATTAGTTTTTCTTGCTTAATAATACAATATAAAATTAATTTTTACCCTCTTTAAACGATGTAATGGCCGATATTTGGACGAAAAAAACCAAAATAAAGATAATTTACTGTTTTTATGCTACTTTTTATGGAATGAATGACTTTTTATTCTTATTTGTAGCGGTATGCGGTATCGATTAAGAGCGTTTGAATTTGGTTCGGCCAGTTTTCATCAAGCGGGGCGGTGATGTAGTGGCGTTGATTGTTGAAATCAAAAGAAAGCTGCCATGCGTGCAGATAAAGTCTTGCTGCTTGAGTGCCGCCGTATAGGCTGTCGCCCAGAATCGGGCTGCCGATGCTTTTCATGGCTACGCGCAGTTGGTGGGTTTTGCCTGTGTGCGGCTGTAAAACAAATAGGCGCAAACCCGTTTCAATACTCATGCAGTGAAATTGTGTAACGGCAGGGTTTTCCATCTCGCGGGTGAGTTTCCATGCGCCGCGCCGGGCTTTGGCCATGCCGCCTTTTATCCAGCCTTGCTTTTTGGAAGGTTTGCGATCGCTTAAAGCCAGATAGGTTTTGCGGATGGTTTTGGCGGCGAATTGTTGTGCCAGTTGGGAAGCGGCTTGCTCGTTTAGGGCAAACAGCAAAATGCCGCTGGTGGGCTTGTCTAAGCGGTGTACCAGCCAAACGCGTTCTAAACCGAGTTGAGCGGCCAAGAGTCGGGTGAGGCCGTCTGAATCTTTATCTTGGTGAACGCCTATACCCGGCGGTTTGTTGATGGCAATAAAATCTGCATGGCGGAGCAATATGGAAAACATGGTTTCAGACGGCTTAATCAATAAGCGGACTATTTTACAGCATATTGGTTTAAACCTTAGATGGTTGCTGTATAAGAACTTTAAGTTTTCAGACGGCCTAATGAAAAAGAGAAGTATTGATTAAGGAAATATAAAAAAGGGTATAGCTGAAATGATTATAGGCCGTCTGAAACATATTCAGACGGCCTGTCATTTATCAAACGAAGAAAGAAATTCGGAGGTTTTATTTACGACGGCCGAAAATCAATGACAATACGGCTAATACCAAGAAAGCGATAAATAAGAATTTAGCAATACCGGCCGCAGTACCGGCAATACCGCCGAACCCGAAAACCGCAGCAATAATGGCAATCACAAAAAAGATAACGGCATAACGTAACATATTTTTATCCTTTATTCATTAATTGATATGTGGTGGAAAGATATTGCTGTTAAAGTTATTTTATTAACTTAGAAATAATTTAAAGATATAAGCAGTAATATCCGGCTCTATTAAAACATGTTAGCCAAGATTTACCAATTGCATAAATTTACAAATTATTATGAATGATAAATATATTGTTAATAAGAAAATAATTAGTTATAGCAATGGTAAATTTTTTGCCACTTAATTGATTAAGGTTTTATCTTTAGTTATTAAATAAACAATTGTTTTTTTATGATATATAGTTTGTTTTTCAAAAATAAAAAAACCATAGGAATTGAAATTTATTAAATTAAAAAAATAAAAACCATATCTTATTGAAATTATTTAAAAATATGAAAAATAAGCGTTAAATTTCAGGCTTAACTTTTTGATTCGTTTATATTTTAATTTTTTGTAAGTTTTAAACCGTTGAAAATAAAAATAAATCATGTAATATAAAAATACGCATTGAACGCGAATATTATATGCGTGAAAATTTAATGTTTAATGAAACAAAATAATGAGAGGAAAAAATATGAATTGGGATCAAATCGAAGGCAAGTGGGATCAATTTGTTGGTAAAGCCAAAGAAAAATGGGGCAAACTAACTGACGACGATTGGAAAGTAGCCGAAGGCAAACGCGACCAATTGGTTGGTAAAATCCAAGAGCGCTACGGCTATACCAAAGAGCAGGCCGAAAAAGAATTGGATGATTGGACAAACAATAACTAATCACCAAACGCATTAAACAACGAAACCCGCCATCAGGCGGGTTTTTCGCATTCTCAAGGCGAGTGCAAATACACCGCCGCTTATATCCCTTATAATCCGGTATCTTTTATCTTTTCAGACGGCCTATTATTATGTCTCAAACCCTGCTTCTTGTTGACGGTTCTTCCTATCTTTATCGCGCTTTTCACGCTATGGCACCGCTTACCGCGCCCGACGGCACACCCACCGGCGCCCTATACGGCGTACTCAATATGTTGCGCCGCCTGCGTGCCGATTATGTGCACGATTATTGTGCGGTAGTGTTTGATGCCAAAGGCAAAAACTTCCGCCACGAAATGTATCCCGACTACAAAGCCACGCGCCCGCCGATGCCTGATGAATTGCGCCCGCAAGCGGAAATGTTGCCCGACTTGGTGCGGCTGATGGGCTGGCCGGTATTGGTGGTGCCCGATGTTGAGGCCGATGACGTTATCGGCACTTTAGCCAAACAGGGCGAAGCCGCAGGGTGGGACGTGGTGATTTCCACCGGCGATAAAGACATGGCGCAGCTTGTGAGCCAACACGTTACCCTAGTCAACACCATGAGCAACGAAACGCTCGACACCGAAGGCGTGCAAAACAAATTCGGCGTACGCCCCGACCAAATTATCGACTATCTGGCTTTAATGGGCGACAAAGTGGACAACGTGCCCGGCGTTGAAAAATGCGGCCCCAAAACCGCCGCCAAATGGCTGGCGCAATACGGCAGCTTGCAAAACGTGATGGATCATGCCTCTGAGATTAAAGGCAAAGTGGGCGAACACCTACAAGCCGCGCTGCCGCAACTGCCGCTTTCTTATCAATTGGTGACCATCAAAACCGATCTCGATTTACACAGCGAACTTTCAGACGGCCTCGAAAGCCTGCGCCGCACCACACCAAAATGGTCGCAACTGGCCGTTGAATTCAAGCGCCTCAATTTTCGCACATGGCTGAAAGAAGCCGAAGAGCGGCTACACGAAGGCAACGGCGATTTATTCGGCGCCGCCCATATCGGCGAGCAGGCCGCTTTAGCCGAAGAGAAGCCGTCTGAAAACACCCCCGCGATTGCCGAAGCGCCTGAAAAACTCGATTATCAGGCCATAACCACCGAAGCCCGTTTCGCCGATTTATTAACCAAACTGGAACAAGCCGAAGCCATCGGTATCGACACCGAAACCACCAGCCTAGACGCTATGCAGGCGCAGTTGGTCGGCATCAGCATTGCCTTTCAGCCCGGCGAAGCCGTTTATATTCCTTTGGGGCATACGCCCACCGCCGTGCCCGAACAACTGGATTTGCATAATGTATTAGGCCGTCTGAAACCGCACCTTGAAAACCCCGCCCTGAAAAAAATCGGCCAAAACCTCAAATACGACCAACACATCTTTGCCAACTACAATATCGCCCTCAACGGCATCAGCGGCGATGCCATGCTGGCTTCCTATATTCTCGAAAGCCATTTGGGGCACGGCTTGGACGAACTGGCCGAACGCCATTTAGGCTTGCCGACTATCACCTACGAATCCCTATGCGGCAAAGGCGCCAAGCAAATCAGCTTTGCCGATGTGGCGCTGGAGCAGGCGGTCGAATATGCCGCCCAAGATGCCGATTTCGCCCTGCGTATCGAAAGCCATCTGGTGCAACAAATGGACGACAAACAGCGCGATATGTATCAAAACATGGAGCTGCCCGTCGCCCAAGTGCTGTTTATGATGGAGCGCAACGGCGTATTGATTGATAAAAACGAACTAACGCAACAAAGCCACGAATTAGGCAGCGAACTATTGGCATTGGAAACCGAAGCCTACGAAATCGCCGGCCAGCCGTTTAACCTCAATTCCCCCAAACAACTGCAAGAAATCCTCTTCGGCAAAATGGGTATTCCCACCAAAGGGCTGAAAAAAACCGCCGGCGGCGGCATTTCAACCAATGAAGCCGTGCTCGAACAATTGGCACTCGACTACCCGCTGCCGAAAATCATTTTGCAAAACCGCAGCTTGGCCAAACTCAAATCGACCTACACCGACAAACTGCCCGAAATGATCAACCCCCAAACCGGCCGCGTGCACACCACTTACGCCCAAGCCGTCGTGATTACCGGACGGCTCGCCAGCAGCAACCCCAACCTGCAAAACATCCCCATCCGTACCGAAGAAGGCCGCCGCGTGCGCCGAGCCTTTGCCGCGCCCGAAGGCAGCAGGATTGTATCCGCCGACTATTCCCAAATCGAATTGCGCATTATGGCGCACCTCAGCGGCGATAAAACCCTGCTAGATGCCTTCCAAAACGGCGAAGACATTCACCGCCGCACCGCCGCCGAAGTATTCGGCGTCGCCCCCGAAAGCGTAAATGCCGAGCAGCGCCGCTATGCCAAAACCATCAACTTCGGCCTGATATACGGCATGGGGCAGTATGGCTTGGCCAAATCATTAGGCATCGACAACCTTTCCGCCAAAAACTTTATCGACCGCTATTTCGCCCGCTATCCCGGCGTGGCCGATTATATGCAGCGCATTAAAGAGCAGGCCGCCCGCGAAGGCTTTGTCGAAACCCTGTTTGGCCGCCGCCTCTATCTGCCCGATATACACGCCAAAAACGCCAACCGCCGCGCCGGCGCCGAACGCGTCGCCATTAACGCCCCCATGCAGGGCACCGCTTCCGACCTGATTAAACGCGCCATGATTCATGTGGCCGACTGGTTGGTTTCAGACGGCCTCAAAAGCAAGCTGATTATGCAGGTGCATGATGAATTGGTATTGGAAGTGCCCGAAGCCGAATTAGCCGCCGTCGAGCAAAACCTACCCGCCATTATGGCCGCCGTAGCCGACGGCAAACTGTCGGTGCCGCTGGTGGCCGAAGTGGGCACGGGGGCGAATTGGGAAGAAGCGCATTGATGGCGGTTTGGTGAGTTTTGCTTGTGAGAAAAAGATATGGCGACAAATAAAGGTGAAACAAAAAAGACAAAAAAGAAAGGGTTTGATTGGTTAAAGCTAAAGCGTGAGCAACTCAATCAAAAACCTAGAGGGAAATTGGTTTTCCTAACTGCTATTTTAGAAATAGAAGTTCTGTATTTTTTATGGAGGTACGGATTGCCCATACTCAAAGAAGATCCATTTTGGGCAGACGTATTAAAAGGCAGCGGTGTTTGGACTTTTTTAGTGTTACTGCTGTCTGCACCTATTGCTTTTTTTCTTTGGTTATTCCGAGATGAAAATACCGTGCATCAAATTGAAAACCAACGCAAAGATGTTAATCTGAAAGAGTTCCATAAAATTGCCGAATGGGTAAGCGGTTTGCATTTGGTGGAAGATAAAATTACCGAAAAAACCAAACCTAGCGAGCAGCCAAATAATGAAACAGCGGCTGCCGAATCGGAGCAAACCGTATCAGAAATACCTTTAAACATCGAAAATGCTCGGGAATACGGCCAAGCAGGGGCAAAACGCCATCTGCCCAGCCATAGCCGCGAAGACGGCGCGGTTGGTTTGCAAGTAGCAGCGGTTTATATGTTAAAGCCCTTTTATTGCGGCGAGCATGGGGATGATTTTCGTAAGCCTGCATTAAACTTGCTAACCGCGGTATGGTTGGCTTTATTTAAACAGGTTGAGAAAAATAAAACTTGTGCTAAAAAATTAAGCAAAAGCCCGTTGGGAATTGCTTTAACCGAAGTATTATTGGCCGATGGTGGTGAGCATCTTCGTTATCACTCTGAGGTATTTCCTAATCTGTATCTGCCTTATTTAGATTTACATTTACCCGGTTTGGATAAGAAGGTTTTTGGGTTATTTAAAGATATGGACTGTACGGGGATTCAATTGCAAGGTTCTAATTTAATTAGGTCTGATTTAAGTGGATCCAAATTAATTATGTCTGATTTAAGTGGGTCTAATTTGAGTCGGTCTGATTTGAGTGGGTCTAATTTAAGTGGATCTTATTTGATTGAAACTAATTTGAGTGGGGCTAATTTGAATGAGTCTTATTTGTTTGGTTCTGATTTGAGATGGTCTAATTTGAATGGTTCTGATTTGGGATGGTCTAATTTAAGTAAATCTGATTTTAGGGGATCTAATTTGATTGGTTCTAATTTGGAAGGGGTTAATTTGATTGGTTCTAGTTTGGATGGAACTGATTTGAGAGAGGCTAATTTGAGTAGTTCTGATTTGAGAGAGGCTAATTTGAGAGGGTCTAATTTGAGAGGAGCCAATTTATTAGATACTCAAGGGCTGCTTACTTGTAAGCATATGAATGAAATACAGGATTGGGAAGGAGTGTTAATAAGATTAGAAGATGCTAAAGCTATAAAAAATAAATTTGAATTATTTAATATGGATTGTCTATTAGTAATAGATCAAATAGATAAAATATATAAAATGAAAAGGTCTGTAGGTGAACAATTTCTTTTAAAGGAAATTTATTTTCAGTTTACAAATAAATTATCAGATTATTCAGTTAAACATACTTTAAGAATACTAGAAGAAACCCAAAATCAAGTTTTGAAAGAATTCCAAGAATTAAACCCAAATTGGGAAGTTACCATAGTCAATCCAGAATAATATTGCAGCTTTCTCAATAATCAATATCACTTTAATCCTTCACCCAATCCTCTTAAACGGCGGCAGACAGGCAAGCATCTGTCTGCCGTAGTTTTGTGTTTTCACACGGTTGTCGAGTATGGTCACGCGGCCGTAGTCTTGTTCGGTGCGGATTAGCCGTCCGACCGCCTGCACCAGTTTGATACTGGCTTCGGGCACGGTGATTTCTATAAAGGGATTGCCGCCGCGCTGCTCAATCCAACGGTTTTGGGTTTTTTCAATCGGGTTGTCGGGCATGGAAAACGGCAGCTTGGCAATAATCACCTGTACGCAGGCGATGCCGGGCAGGTCTAAGCCTTCGGCGAAGCTGTCGAGGCCGAAAATAATGCTGGCGCGGCCGTCTGAAATGGCCTGATGGTGTTTTTGCAGTAATACGGCTTTGGGCTGTTCGCCCTGTACCAATAATAAGGGCAGATAGTCGGCAGGCAGGCGCAGGGCGACATCTTGCATTTGTTTGCGCGAAGAAAATAAAACCAAAGTGCCGATGGCTTCTTCGGCGGAAATCAGCTTCGGCAGCCATTCGACAATGGCGGCGGTGTGGGCGGCCGGGTCTTTGGGGCTGGCGCTCAGCGGCGGAATATAGAGCTCGCCTTGTGCGTCGAAATCAAACGGGCTTTCCAGTGCCAGTGTGGTGGTTTCGGGCAGCCATTGCAGGCCGGTTTGGCGCAGAATCAGGCTGAAGCTGCCGAGCGATTGCAGGGTGGCGGAGGTGAGCACGGCGCCGGCGGCTTTGCGCCATAGGTTGTTGGCTAAATAGGCGGCGCTGCTGATGGGGCTGGCGTGGAAAATATAATCGTTTTTGTCACCGATGCGGCGGCTTATCCACTTGGCGAGCGGGGCTTCTTCTTCCGCCGGTACGGTGGCGAGTAAATCCCATGTGTCGTTGATTTGTTCGACGCGGGCGCGGAAAACGCCGAGCTCGGTGCTGAGGCGGTCGATTTGCGCGCTGTCTTGTTCTTTGTCGCGGCGGGCGGCGGCTAGGGCATCGTTGAGGCTGTTGATGTGTTTGTAGAGGCTGCGGGCGGCAACGGCGGTATTGGATACGGTTAAGGCGAGCGCTTCGGGGATTTTGCCGTCTTGCCAGAGCCATACCGATTCGTTGCTTTCAGACGGCCTCAGTGCCGGTTCTTCGGCTAAGTGAAACTGCCATTCCTGCAGGCTTTCGAGTAGTGAAGCGGCGGCTTCGTCGGCAAGGTTGGCGAGCTCCGCTTTGTCGGCAACGGCGGCGATTTTGTCGGTGAGGGCGGGAAGCTTTTCCATCACCCACACGGCTTGGTTCCATGAGTGTTCGGCGGCAAATTGGTTGAGGGCTTTTTTGGGCAGGTGGTGCGCTTCGTCGATGCAGTAGAAGCTGTTTTCCGGGGCGGGCAGAATCACGCCGCCGCCCATGCTGATATCGACCATTAGCAAATCATGGTTGGTTACGACCACGTCTACGGTTTCGAGGGTGTCGCGGGCAAGGTAAAACGGGCACTCGGGGCGGTTGGGGCAGGCGGCTTTCAGGCAGCCGTAGTTGTCGTTATTCACTTTTGCCCAGAGGGTGTCGTCGATTTTTTCCGGCCATGTGTCGCGGTCGCCGTTAAAGCGGCGCGCGGAAAAGGCGTCGGAAAGCTCGTGCAGCAGTTTCAGGTCTTCGGGCTTGGGTTTGCTGTCCCACAATACGGTGGGGGCTTCGAAGCCGAGCAGGTTTTGTTGGGCGTTGTTTTGGGTGAGTTGATAGAGTTTGTAGGGGCAGAGGTAGCGCCCGCGGCCTTTGGCCAGTGCAAAGGTGAGTTCCAACCCGCTTTGGGCAACTAAAAAAGGCAGGTCGCGGTCAATAAGCTGTTCTTGCAGGGCAACGGTGGCGCTGCTCACTATCAGCCGTTTGTTGCGCGTTTGCGCCATAATGCCGCCCGCCAGCAGATAGGCCAAGCTTTTGCCCACGCCGGTCGGCCCTTCTATCACCACAATGCTTTCGCCTTCGCGCTGCGGGGGTTCGCCGCCTTCAGCACGGGTTTGCGTGCGCGAAAAGGCGTTGGCAACCGCGGCTATCATTTCCCGCTGCGCGGCGCGCGGGCGGAAGTTCGGCAGGTTTTTGCCGATGTTTTGGTAGTGTTCGCGGATGGCGGTTTTTTCTAAATCGGTGAGCATGAAGGCCGTCTGAAAAAGGGTGGGCGGAAAAGGGCTATTTTAGCATTGTTTGGGGTGGAAGCTGGTTAAAACACGGCAGCGGTGCACGGCGGAATAGGGATAAGAGGCCGTCTGAAAAGTATCGGTTTGGCGGTAATAAGGTTTTCAGACGGCCTGACAAATCCTGTAAAACCTGTAAAATAAGCCGTTCACTTATTTATCACGTTTATTCTATCTATGCCCGAAACCGCCCAAATCACCGCCAGCTATGGCCGGCGCTATATTGTCCGCACGCAGGAGGGGAGCACGTTTGATGCGACAACCCGCAAAAAGCGTGTCGATTTTGCCTGCGGCGATTGGGTGCATATTCAGTTAATCAATGGCGAACAGGCGGTAATCGAGGATTTTCTGCCGCGCAAAAGCCTGCTTTATCGGCAGGATAATTGGAAAACCAAGTTGATTGCGGCGAATGTCGATAAGCTGTTTATTGTAACGGCGGCATCGCCCGCGCCCAATGAAATGCTGTTGCAGCGGGCGTTGCTGGCTGCCGAAGCGGCGGGCATTGAAGCGGTTATTGTGTTAAACAAAGCCGATTTGCCCGAAGCGCAAAGCTGGTATGAAAAGTTTCGTTTTTATGAGTCTTTGGGCTATCCGGTGGTGCAAACCCGTGCGCTGGAAAGTGCCGATGTGCTCAGGCCGCTGATGCAGGGGCATACCAATATTTTCTTGGGGCAGAGCGGCATGGGTAAATCCACGCTCACCAACGCGCTATTGGGCAGCGATACCGCCCGCGTCGGCGAAATTTCAACCGCCCTTGATTCGGGCAAACACACAACCACGCATGCGCGTTTGTATGATGTGAATGCGGAAACCAAGCTGATTGATTCGCCGGGTTTGCAGGAATTCGGGCTGCACCATCTTGATGTCAGTATCTTGTTGCAGTATTTCCCCGATATGCGCCATCTGATCGGGCAGTGCCGTTTTCACAATTGCACCCATCGCGCGGAGCCAGGTTGCGCGGTTAAAGCGGCGGCGGAAGCGGGCGATATCCGCAAGGAGCGCGTGGCGTTTTTACAGCGGATAACCGATGAACTGCTGCGTTCGTCGTAATCTTTATTGCAAGGCCGTCTGAAAATATTTCGGCAGCGGCAAGCCTTTTCTCTTTTTTCTTATAGAAGCCGTTATGCTGGAAATCCTTTATCAAGATCATTTGTGTATTGCCGTGAATAAACCGGCCGGTATGTTGGTGCACCGAAGCTGGCTCGACCGCCATGAAACCCGTTTTGTGATGCAAACCCTGCGCGATCAAGTCGGCCGCCATGTTTTCCCCGTCCATCGGCTCGACCGCCCGACTTCAGGGGTGTTGTTGTTTGCTTTCGACAGCGACAGTGCGCGCGTTTTAACGCAGCAGTTCGAGCAAAAAAGCATTCAAAAAACCTATTGGGCGGTGGTGCGCGGCCATCTGCACGGAAGCGGCCGCATTGATTATCCGCTGAAAGAAGAGGCCGATAAAATTGCCGACCGCTTGGCCGATCCGGATAAACCCGCCCAAACCGCCATTACCGATTATCGCTGTATTGCTCAAACCGAGCAGCCGTTTGCGTCTTCGCGCCGTTATCCCACTTCGCGCTATTCATGGGTGGCGCTGGTTCCGCATACGGGGCGCAAGCATCAGTTGCGCCGTCATCTAAAACATATTTTTCACCCGATTGTCGGCGATACCACGCATGGCGATAATGCCCAAAACCGTGCCGTTGCCGCCCATATCGGCAGCACAAGATTAATGCTGCACGCCCGCACGCTGGTGTTTTGCAGCCCGGAAACCGGCCAAACGGTTCGGGTTTCGGCACCTGTTGATCATGCTTGGCAGCAGTTGGCAGCGGCGTTTGGTTGGGCGGATATTTTGCAAACGTGAATATAACCGCGCCGAAAGCTTGGGCGTGCTATAATCCGCCGCTTACAGGCCGGGCAGACAGCCGCCGCGCCATGCTTCAGGCATGCGGGGAGGAAAGTCCGGGCTCCGAAGAGCAGAATGCCGGCTAACGGCCGGGCGCAGTAATGCGACGGAAAGTGGAGCAGAAAGCAAAACCGCCGATGGCCGTCTGAAAAGGCGGTACAGGTAAGGGTGAAAAGGTGCGGTAAGAGCGCACCGTGCACTTGGTAACAAGGCGCAGCAGGCTAAACCCCATTCGGAGCAAGACCAAACAGAACACGATAACGCTGCTCGCCGAGTGTTCGGGTAGGTTGCTGGAGTGCATCAGCAATGGTGTGCCTAGAGGAATGGCTGTCCAACGACAGAACCCGGCTTATCGCCCGACCTGTATGATTGTTTGAAAAATAGGCCGTCTGAAAATGTTTTCAGACGGCCTATTTCATTCTATTGGTTTTATTAGGGTTGAAAAATCAGGATTTAAACGCAGGCTTTCAAACATTCTTTCACCAAGTCCGGCCCTTGATAAATCAAGCCGCTGTATAGTTGAACGGCGGTTGCACCCAAACGCATTTTTTCTACGGCATCTTCGCCGCTGCCAATTCCGCCAACCCCGATAATCGGCAGCTTGCCCGCTAAATCATGAGCAAGTTGCGCCAACACACGGTTGCTTTTTTCCCGCACCGGTTCACCACTCAAACCACCTTGTTCTTGCGCCAACGGATGTGCGCCCAAGATGGTTTTATCAATGGTGGTATTGGTGGCAATCACCGCATCCATTTCGGTTTGCACCGCCACTTCGGCAATGTCGGCAATTTGGTTGTCTTCTAAATCCGGCGCAATTTTCACCGCCAGCGGCACATAACGGCCGGCTGCAGCGGCAAGCTGTTGCTGTTTGTCTTTTAATTTGCCCAATAACGCCGCCAATTCGTTGCCGCCTTGTAAGTCGCGCAGGTTTTTGGTGTTGGGCGATGAAATATTCACCGTGATATAGCTGGCGTGGGGATAGGCTTTTTCCAAGCAAATCAGATAATCATCTGCCGCCCGTTCTATCGGGGTATCGGCATTTTTACCGATATTAATACCGAGAATTCCTTGATAGCGGCTTTGGGTAATGTTGCGGATCATGGCATCGATGCCGTGATTATTGAAGCCCATGCGGTTGATAATCGCTTTGTGTTCGGGCAGGCGGAATAAACGCGGCTGCGGATTGCCGCTTTGCGGGCGCGGGGTCACGGTACCGACTTCGATAAATCCGAAACCGAGTGCGGCCAGCGCATCAATATATTCGCCGTTTTTATCCAAACCGGCCGCCAGCCCGACCGGATTGGGCAGGGTTAGCCCCATTAGTTGCACGGGGTGGGTTTGCGGGTTGACTTTAGGCAATACCCCCAAACGGTAAGCATAGTTTAAGCTGTGTAATGCTAGGTAATGCGATTTTTCAGGGTCTGCTTTAAATAATAGGGGGCGGATAAATGAATACATAAGAAATTTAGAGCCGGTTTTGTTTTGATGTGATTATTTTACCTGAAGGTAAAGTTTTTCGTGAAAGTTTCTATCAGGCATTGGGATAGGCTAAATAAATGGTAATCCAACATAATGAGGGATTCATTAAAAGTTAATTTATTTAAATAAAAATGATATATAAATATTTTATACAAAAAAATTAATTTTTGATGTAGTGAAAAGAAATCCGATTGTGGAGGTAGATGCTATTAAAGTGTAAAAAATGCAACAGTTTCTTGCAAAATAAGGTATTGCAAAAATTTAATATGTAATTTGGAAATATTCAATATTCATAAATAAACAAATATAATATTTCATTTATTAAATTAAATTGAGAACCTATTTTTTCATGATAAATAATTAATTTAATCAAAAAAAGTTTATTTTTTTTAGTTTTAAAAAATAAATGTAAATTAAATAATCTCAAGTGTTATCTAAATGTAAAGAAAAATATAAAAACTATATTATATATAATAATAACTTAAATAATTAATTAAGTTATTTTATAAAATTTTTTGTTAATCAAAATTTTTAATTGTTAAATTTTACTTTGGTCTGATGCAGTAAAGTTATATGATGAATCATAAGAGCGAATTAAGAAATTTAATTCTTAAATTAAACCGTATCAATTTTTACTTACAACTTTTATTTAACCGTATCGTAAAGTCAGGTTGGTTATTGCGCAGATACTAACTTGTGCCGTTGGGGCAAATGTCTTTAATAATAGGCCGGAACGATACTCTTTATGTGGAGAAAATCATGAACCAAAATATAAAAGTCGCCTACAAAAAATCCAAACAGCATGTTATTGCTGCTTCGGTTGCTGCTGTTTTATTAGGTTTTGCTGCTCAGGCCCAAGCCGATATGGTCGGCGCTTATATGGGTATTAACCCGAATCCGGGTGGTGTGGCAAAGAATGCTATGGGTGAAGGTGCGGTTGGTCGTTATTCGATTGCCGCCGGTATTAATGCTATGGCAGCGGACCAAGGTTCGATTGCGGTGGGTACCGATACCGAATCTACTAAAAACGGTTCGATTGCTATCGGCCCTATATCGAAATCCACAGGTATTTCATCTACTGCAGTAGGTAATTTGTCACAAGCGGTAAACAATGCCGATACTGCAGTCGGTCGTCAGGCATTGGCTAGTGGCGGCTCAAGCACTGCTTTGGGTCAAAATGCACAGGCGACTGAAAACTATTCGGTTGCTATCGGTACTGCTGCTCAAGGTTCGGGTCGTGTGTCAACCGCGATCGGTACCCGTTCGCAAGCCAGCGGTCAGTCTTCTATTGCAATGGGTACTTATGCCCAATCTACCGAAGTGGCTTCAACCGGTATTGGTGCAGGCGCGAAAGCAACTGCATTTGCCGCAACTGCTTTGGGTAACAGAGCGCAGGCGACAGGTAGTGAAGCGATTGCAATCGGCCGCAATGCCAATGCCTCTTCTGCAAACAGTATCGCTCAAGGTTCCGGTGCACGGGCTTCTGCGTTGAACGCTGTTGCTATCGGTACGTAAGCAAATGCGTCTGAGCCGGGTTCTGTTGCTTTGGGCAGCGCTTCCAGAACAGCTGCTGCCGTGGGTACGACTTCTGCCACTGTCGGCGGCTATACTTACGGCGGATTTGCCGGTACGGCTCCGGTGGGTACGGTTAGTGTGGGTTCCACTGGTGCGGAACGTACGGTAACCAATGTTGCCGCCGGCCGTATTAATGCAACCAGTACCGATGCGATTAACGGCAGCCAATTGTTCCGTGTTGCCGAGCAGGCCAATCAAAATGCCGCTGATGTGGAAGGACTGAGAAACCATGTTGACGACATCAAAAAAGATTTGCGTGCCGGTATTGCCGGAGCGACCGCGATTGGCTTCTTGCAACGTCCGAACGAGCCGGGTAAAAGCTTGGTATCTGCCGCAGTTGGTGGTTATAAAGACGAACAGGCCATTGCATTGGGATACGCCCATAATTCGGACAACAATAAATGGTCGACTAAGTTTGGCGTTGGCTTCAATACCCAAAAAGATGTGAACTGGGGTGCCAGCGTGGGCTACCAGTGGTAATAACTGCTGAGGCCGTCTGAAACCGGGCGGCCTATCGAGAACAGAATAATTGAAAGGAAATATATAATGAAACTGTCTGCAATGATTTTGCCCGTAGTAGCCGCATTTGCTTTAGCTGCCTGTGGTAATTTAAGCCAAGTAAATGATGAAGGTATGACCGATAACCCGGTATGGCCGAATCCTGAAAAAACCACATTCCGCCATAGCGGTACCCAACATGGTTCATGGCCGAATTGGGATAATGTGCGTCAAATCGAAGCCGGTATGAACAAAGATCAAATCTATAACCTGATTGGTCGTCCGCACTTTAACGAAGGCATGTATTCTGTACGCGAATGGGATTATTTGTTTAATTACCGTGAAGATGGCGAACTTAAAACTTGCCAATACAAAATCTTGTTTGATAAAAATATGAATGCGCAAAGCTTCTTCTGGCTGCCGGAAGGTTGCGGACCGCGTGCACAAGAGCCGGTGCGCGAAGTGATTATCCGTGAAGTGGAAACTTCTCCGAAACGTATCCGTCAATAAATATAGTGATGAAAAAACAGATTTTGGTGAGTATGTTGCTCGGCCTGACTATGGTTGCACAGGCCGGCAATATTGATCAGTTGAAAAAACGTAAAGCAACGGTTTATCTGGACAGGGCAGAAATGTGTTTGGAAGATAACCATTGTTACCCCGTGCTTATCGGAAAGACAACGCCGAAAGGTGTGTTCGACTTAAATATCGTCAAAACCCATTATCGCGGCTATGGCGGTGATGTGATGAAATTTAAGGAAGAGGGTAACTTTATGTTTGCGGTTCACCGGGTATGGACGTTAAAACCGGAAGAGCGGCGGATGGAAAGGATCGCTTCTTCACGGGTGAAAGACCGGATCATGACCAATGGCTGTATCAATGTGACCAATGATGTTTATGAGCAACTCAAAGCTTATTTTGTATTGGAAGTGGTTTAGCTATTGCAAATGAGCTGATGAGGCCGTCTGAAACGTTTTCAGACGGCCTTTATTATTGGATATGAATGGCATAGTGTAGATTCAGACGGCCGTCTGAAAGCAGGATAGGGTATAGAGGTCAAAGTGAATGTTTTTAAAAGCAGATGTCAATTAGTACGAAGGTAAGAGATTGAGGCAATAAAAACAGGGCGGATATTATCCGCCCTGTTTTTATTTAAATTGCCGGTTTACGCAGCATATTGGCTTGGTTGGTTTACCAAATATCTGATTTAAAGCGGCGTTTCAATACGGGATGTTCTGAAAGTTTGAATACGGGTTCTTTGCCCATTTTCAATTTGCCGTTGTAGTCTTTCAGCAAGAGGAAAACCAGCGGGCTGAGGGCCAGAATCGCAATCAGGTTGATTAAAGCCATAATGCCCATAGACAAGTCGGCCATATCCCATACCAGCGGTACGCTGTTTACGGCACCAAAGTACACCATACCCAATACGCACATACGGAAGATGGCCAACAGCAGCCAGTGGCTGTTGATAAATTGGATATTGGATTCCGCATAAGAATAGTTGCCGATAATGGTGGAAAATGCGAATAAGAACAGGACAACGGCTAAGAAATCCGCCCCCCATGCGCCGACGTGGTTGACAATGGCCGCTTGGGTAAGTTGTACGCCGGTGAGTTCGCCCGGATTGAAGTTGGCGAGCAACACCAGAAAGGCAGTACAAGAACACACGATAATGGTATCGACAAACACACCCAACATTTGAATCACACCTTGTGATACAGGGTGTTTCACATCTGCCGCTGCCGCTGCATTCGGTGCAGAACCTTGGCCGGCTTCATTGGAGTATAAGCCGCGTTTGATACCGTTCATCATGGCTGCGGAAATAGCGCCGACCAAGCCGCCGCCGGCTGCTTTGAGTTCGAATGCGGAGCCGAAAATCATACCGAATACGCGGGGTACTTCGGAGATATTCATAATAATCACATAGAAGGCCAGTAGCAGATAGATGAGCGCCATAGCGGGAACAATGGCTTCTGCTACGCGTGAAACACGGCGGATACCGCCGAAAATAATCGGTGCGGTGAAAATCACCAAACCAACGCCTACCGCGTGTTTGTTCCAGCCCCAAGCCACTTCGGTTGCGGCAACAATGGAATTGGATTGGACGGCGTTAAAGACCAAACCGAAACAGAAAATTAAACTCAAGGCAAACAATATGCCCGCCCATCTTTGTTTTAAGCCCTGGCTGATGTAATAAGCAGGGCCGCCGCGGAAATGGCCGTTTTCATGGTCGCGGATTTTAAATAACTGAGCCAATGAAGATTCGGCAAAAGCAGA
This sequence comes from Neisseria montereyensis, assembly GCF_024834045.1. Taxonomy (GTDB): domain Bacteria; phylum Pseudomonadota; class Gammaproteobacteria; order Burkholderiales; family Neisseriaceae; genus Neisseria; species Neisseria montereyensis. The sequence continues at coordinate 37,700 of NZ_JANUXW010000004.1, read as the reverse complement.
GCTCATGCCGATTAAAGCGGTTACCCACATCCAGAAAACCGCGCCGGGGCCGCCGAGTGTAATCGCAATGGCTACGCCACCGATATTGCCCACGCCTACGCGGCTGGCGAGACCGGTAACAAAGGCTTGAAACGGTGTGATGCCGTGGGGATCATCACCGACTTCGCGGCCGCCCAACATTTCTTTAATACTGCGGGCAAACAATCTGATTTGAACAAAGCCGGTTGCCAGCGTAAAAAATAAGCCGGTACCCAGTAATAGGAAGATTAACCCATTCCATAAATGCCCGCTCACATAATTAATAAATTCGTGAAATACTGATATATCCATAATCATCACTATTCTTTTAGTTGAGTTAGTGTATTTTCGGCATTAGTAGACAAAGTGATGTCATATAAAGCCTTTCGGAAAGGCCATTCTAATATAGCCTTAACAAATAGGGTAGGAATTTACGTAGGAAAATAACAAAAATTTAATGTTTGCTATATCAGCATTGATTTGGAAAGTTTATTGTATTGAATATGATATAGAGGAATGGAATAAGCAGCTTGAATGGTTATGATTGAAATGATATTACAATAAAATGCAGAGTATTTTATCAAGCGTAAAAAGTTAGGTATTTATAAAAAATAAGAAATATATTTAAAACATTATTTTATGTTGTATTGGTTGAAGAAAGAGCTGTTAAATCAACAGCTCTTTGAAATTATTAATATTTTAAACTGATTCTTGTTTCTGTATGGTTTGCTTATGGTTGGCGGCAACGCGCATATAATGTTCGGCGGAATAAACCAAAAAGGCTTTTTCTTCATCACTCAGCGGGCGAACTTGTTTAACCGGGGAGCCGACATAAAGAAAACCGCTTTGCAGGCGTTTGCGGGGCGGCACCAAACTGCCCGCACCAATCATCACATCATCTTCTACCACCACATCATCCAGAATAATCGTGCCCATGCCGACCAATACGCGGTTGCCAATCGTACAACCATGCAGCATAACCTTATGGCCGATGGTTACATCTTCACCTATCACCAATGGCGAGCCTTCCGGCTTTTCAGGCGTTTTGTGTGAGACGTGTACCATGCTTAAATCCTGTACATTACTACGCGCGCCAATCGTAATGCTGTTGACGTCGCCGCGTAATACGGCAAACGGCCAAATAGAGACATTTTCGGCTAAGGATACTTCCCCGATAACGGTAGAAACAGGGTCGATATAGCAGCTTTCGTGAATCTGGGGGTAATGTTTGAGGTAGGGGCGGATGTTCACTTTGTTTCTCCGTTATTTTGTTTATTAAAATATACCGTTTCAGACGGCCTGCAATTTCATTTTAAAATTGATTGGTTATACAAAATAAGCAAGCCTGAAAAAGCTTGCTTGGGTTTTATTGTATAGCAAAGTGCTTGAATGATTCCACTGATAAGGTTTATGTTGCCGTGTCAGGCTGGAAGTAGATTGGATATGGGGCCGTCTGAATATTTTGTAAACCCGATAGCAATATAAAATGCCGACCCGACAGCGTTATTCTGTCGGGTCGGCATGGGTTTGCTGTCGCTACTCTTTTTTAACGTAAACTCAAGATACGTTATCAGAGTGCGGCATCGGCGATTTTTAAAATCGGTTTTAAAGTCACGCCGCTATGGCTGTCTGCCACTGCTTGGTTGATATCTTTAAAATCATAATATTTGACTAATTTGTCAAATGGGAAATCGCCTTTGAGGTAGAGGTCGACCAAGTCGGCAATAAATTTTTTCGGTGTTGTTCTGGCTTGAACGTTGCCGATAATGCTTTTACCGTAAATCAGTAAATCGTTAACATCAAATTCGGCAGGTGTACCCATCGGCGGTGCGCCGACTACCGCGATTTTTCCCAAACGGCCTAATGCGTTGACGCCTTGGGTAAGTATGGCCGGTATGCCGGTGGTTTCCAAGGCAAATTTTACCCCGCCGCCGGTAATCTCTCTAATGGCCTCAACCGGATCTTGTTTTTTACTGTTGATAACATGCGTTGCCCCCAATTCTTTGGCAAGCTCTAAGCGCGAGTCGACAATATCAACGGCAATAATGGTGGATGCGCCCAGTAGTTTGGCACCCAATAATCCGCTCAAACCAACGGAACCTGCCCCCCATACGGCAAAGCTGCTGGCGGGTGTTACTTCTAAAGCGTTCATCACGGTACCGGCACCGGTTTGGATACCGCAACCTAACGGGCCGAGCAATTCGATGGGCGCATTTTTAGGAACTTTAATGGCGTTACTTTCATGCGCTATGGCCAAAGTGGCAAAAGAAGATTGTGAGAAGAAGTGGTCGTTAATCGGATTGTTTTGAGCATCAAAAATGGCATGGCTGCCGTCCATATCGCTACCGCCGAAGTTGCGCTCATAAGATTCCACGCAGAAAGGTTGTTTGCCGGTATAGCACTCTTCACAATGTCCGCAATAGCCGTAGGTCAGAATCACATGGTCGCCTACTTCGAGATCCCTAACTTCGCTTCCTACTGCTTGGATGATACCCGCGCCTTCATGGCCTAACACTACGGGTAAAGGTACCGGATAATATTGATTGCGTGCGCTAACATCTGTATGGCAGATACCCGTTGCCACGATTTTGACCAACACTTCGTCATGTTTAGGCTGACGTATTTTTAGAGATTGGATTTCAAAATCAGCGCCTTTCCCTGAAACAACAGCAGCTTTCATATCCAGTAAGTCGGCGGGATTAATGGGTGTGCTTTCTGAATGAGCATGACTATGTGTATTCATTTTTGATACTCCTTATCGGTTATACGTCATGAATAGTTAGGATAACTAAACTTTGGTTGACAATATAAATTATATTCTATATTAAGAATTTAGGACGAAAATTTAGTTTAAGGGATAGTTAAAACGATGTGGTATATTATTGCCATCGGATATTTGTTTGTGACCATATTATTTTCTGCCGCCCAGCCGAGTATTCCAAGAGCGCTGATTTATTTTATATTTTGGTCGGTACTGCCCAGTTTGTTTACTTTTTGGGTAGTCAAGGTTTGGCGGCGTAATCGGCAGATGAAACGGCATGAACAACAGATAAACCGAAATAAGGCCGGTTAACCTCTTTTCAGACGGCCGTTTCCCTTATATAATTCTACAGTTTCCCTTCATTTGGGAAATTTTTTATAAACCAATGCCCGCACTCTGCGCGAAAGGGTGCCTGCCAAGCAGCAGGTTCTATGCGACGGAGTGTATGCCTTAACCCTTTATCAAGGAAATTTTATGTCTCAAGTTACTATGCGCCAAATGCTGGAAGCAGGCGTTCACTTTGGTCACCAAACTCGTTACTGGAACCCGAAAATGGCGCCGTATATTTTCGGTGCGCGCAATAAAATCCATATCATCAACTTGGAAAAAACCCTGCCGATGTTCTTAGAGGCGCAAGAAGCCGTACGACGCTTGGTAGCCAATAAAGGCACCGTATTGTTTGTCGGTACCAAACGCCAAGCGCGTGAAATTATCCGCGAAGAAGCGACCCGTGCCGGTATGCCGTATGTTGATCACCGCTGGTTGGGCGGCATGCTGACTAACTACAAAACAGTAAAACAGTCTATCAAACGCTTGGAAGAAAAAACCGCAGCCTTGGAAAATGCGGCTGAGAGCGGTTACAGCAAAAAAGAAATTCTGGAAATGCAACGCGATGTTGAAAAACTGGAACGTTCTTTAGGCGGCATTAAAAACATGAAAGGCCTGCCGGATGCGATTTTCGTTATCGATACCGGTTACCAAAAAGGTACTTTGGTTGAGGCTGAAAAACTGGGTATTCCCGTGATTGCCGTGGTAGATAGCAACAACAGCTTCGATGGCGTGAAATACATTATTCCGGGTAACGATGACTCGGCAAAAGCCATTCGTCTGTATTGCCGCGGTATTGCCGATGCCGTATTGGAAGGCAAAAACCAAGCCATTCAAGAAACCGTAGCAGCCGCCCAAGCTGCCGCTGAGTAAGGCTTGTATTCAAAGGGGCTTGTATAGCCCCTTCGTTAAATCATCACAGGCCGTCTGAAAACTACATAAAGTAAATCAAACGGTCTCACAGATTTTCAAGCACGGTAGAACCGTGTTCCCCAATTTCTAGGAGAGTTAAAATGGCAGAAATTACTGCAAAAATGGTTGCCGATCTGCGCGCCGCTACCGGTTTGGGTATGATGGAGTGTAAAAAAGCTTTGGTTGAAGCCGAAGGCAGCATTGAAAAAGCTGAAGAAATTCTGCGTATTAAATCCGGTGCCAAAGCAGGTAAATTGGCCGGCCGTACTGCTGCCGAAGGTGTGTTGGCTTATGTGATCGAAGGCAATGTCGGCGCTTTGGTTGAAGTGAACTGCGAAACCGATTTCGTAGCAAAAGATGCCGGTTTTGTGGCATTTGCCAAATCGGTAGCCCAAACAGCCGTTGAGAAAAAACCGGCTACGCTTGAAGAATTAAGCGCATTGGTGGAAGAAGAGCGTAAAGCGATTATCGCCAAACTGGGTGAAAACATGTCTGTACGCCGTTTCCAAATTATTGAAACAGCCAATAGCCTGACTGCCTATATTCACGGTGCTTTGGCTACCGAAGGTGTATTGGTTGAATTCAAAGGTGCCGAAGATGTTGCGCGTAAAGTCGGCATGCACATTGTTGCTGCTAAACCGCAATGCGTTTCTGAAAGCGAAGTGGATGCGGAAACTATTGAAAAAGAACGCCATATCTACACTCAACAAGCTATCGAATCCGGCAAGCCTGCCGAGATTGCTGCCAAAATGGTGGAAGGCCGCATCAAAAAATTCTTGGCCGAAATCACTTTGAACGGTCAGTCTTTTGTGATGAACCCTGATCAAACCGTAGCGCAATTCTTGAAAGAGAATAATACTGAAGTTTTATCTTTCGTTCGTTACAAAGTCGGTGACGGTATTGAGAAGAAAGAAGTCGATTACGCCGCTGAAGTTGCTGCTGCAGCTAAGGTGTAAATCATGATTTAAAGAAAAGCACTCGGATTCAATTGAATCGGGGTGCTTTTTTTTGAGAACTTTTTTTGAAAAGTTTGACCTATTGTTAAACGGTATTGATAAATAGCCAATATACTTTATCGTTGTTAAAAATAAACTAGATAATTTAAAAGCTATTTGGATAAATCATTCATGGTTGGCATCGTTAAGTATTCCTTAAATGGATTGTACTGATGATGAAAACGCTTATATAAACACATTAAGAATTTTTATAAACATATAAGACTGTCTGAAATGGTTTCAGACGGCCTCTTTTCTACCAATCTGAAGAAAGCAAGGTATCTCATGACACAAAAAACCAAATATAACCGCGTTTTATTGAAATTATCCGGTGAAGCCCTGATGGGTAAAGACGCTTTTGGTATTAACCGTGAAACCATTATGCAGATTGTCGGCCAAGTTAAAGAAGTTGTTGATATGGGCGTTCAGGTTGCCGTTGTGATTGGCGGCGGCAATATTTTCCGTGGTGTGGCGACTCAGGCCAAAGGTATGGATCGTGCCACTGCCGATTATATGGGCATGATGGCCACGGTAATGAATGCATTGGCATTGAAAGATGCCTTTGAATCATTGGGACTTAAAGCACGGGTGCAATCTGCTTTAAGTATGCAGCAGATTGCCGAAACCTATGCCCGTCCGAAAGCGATTCAATATCTTGAAGAGGGTAAAGTGGTGATTTTTGCCGCCGGTACGGGCAATCCGTTTTTCACAACCGATACGGCCGCTTCGTTGCGCGGTGCGGAAATGAATTGCGATATTATGCTGAAAGCAACCAATGTCGATGGCGTTTATACGGCCGATCCGAAAAAAGATCCGACCGCAACACGCTATCAAACGATTACTTTTGACGAAGCCATCAGTAAAAATTTACGGGTGATGGATGCGACTGCTTTTGCCCTGTGCCGTGAGCAAAACCTGAATATCGTGGTTTTCGGGATTGCCAAAGAGGGTGCGCTTAAACGAGTGATTGCCGGTGAAGATGAAGGTACGTTGGTACACTGTTAAAATAAATCATTGCTAAGGCCGTCTGAAATGTTTCAGACGGCTTTTTATTTATTTATTAAGGTTGATAACAGGTAGGGTAAAATATATTCCGATGATGTGCTTTTGCAGCAATATATTTTTTATATATTTCAAGTTTATATTTTAAAAATAAATGCTTAGCGTGATTATACTGGTTATTAAATAATCATATGGCATTGATTTGCAGCTTGTGCTTGCGGGCGGGTAAACTTGTCGGAAACGCCTAAGCACGGTACTATAATCAGTTATTCTTTCATACAGGCCGTCTGAAAAACGGTTTTTAGGGGCTTGTGTATTTATTTAATTGATTTTAATCGTTTTGAGAGTATTGATGATGATTAACGACATTCAAAAAACTGCCGACGGCAAAATGCAGCGGTCCCTTGAAGTGTTGCGTGAAAATTTAGCTAAAGTCCGCACCGGCCGCGCCCATACGGGGTTGTTGGATCAGGTTGAAGTAGAATATTACGGTAGCCCGGTTCCGGTGAGCCAAGTTGCCAACGTGACATTATTGGACGCCCGTACGATTGGCGTAAAAGTTTATGAAAGCAATATGGCGGCGGCGGTTGAGAAAGCCATTCGCGATTCCAATCTCGGGTTGAATCCGGCGGCAATGGGCGATGTGATTCGTGTGCCGATGCCGATGCTGACCGAAGAGCGCCGTAAAGATTTGATTAAAGTGGTGCGTTCGGAAGCGGAAGAAGGCCGTGTGGCGATCCGCAATGTACGTCGAGATGCCAATAATGATTTCAAACGTTTGTTGAAAGATAAAGAAATCTCTGAAGATGATGCCCGTCGTGGTGAAGAGCAGATTCAAAAGCTGACAGATAAATATATTGCTGAAGTAGATAAAATGCTGACTGCAAAAGAAGAAGATTTAATGGCTATCTAATTTGTTTGGTTAACAACTAGATTAGACAGTACCCGTATCGGTTTCAGACGGCCGATACGGATATGTAAAGAAACAGCAGTCGTATTTTTCGTTTCAAATAGCCGGTGATGGGTTGCCGGTAAGGGAGCAAACATGACCAGCAGTACCCAAGCGATTTTGGAGTATACGCAGATTCCACGCCATATCGCGGTGATTATGGATGGTAACGGCCGTTGGGCCAAAAAGCGTTTTTTACCGCGCGTTGCCGGCCACAAACGTGGATTGGATGCGCTTGAAAATATGGTAAAGAATTGTGCGGAGTTGGGTGTGCAGTATCTGACCGTGTTTGCTTTTTCTACCGAAAACTGGCGCCGCCCTGAAGAGGAAGTGTCTTTTCTAATGGGCTTGTTTGCGCAGGCTTTGCAAAAGCAGGTGCGTCGTCTGCATGAAAACAATATGCGTGTCAAAGTGATTGGCAACCGCAGCCGTTTTAATGAAGTGATTTATCGCGGTATTGAAGAAGCCGAAGCGGTAACGGCGAATAATACGGGATTAACACTCACCATCGCCGTGGATTATGGCGGCCGATGGGATATTTTGCAGGCAGTGAACCATTTGATTGCACAAGGCGAAACAGAAATTAGCGAAGAAATGTTGGCCGGTAGCCTGATGTCGTCGTATGCGCCCGAACCGGATTTATTTATCCGCACCGGCGGGGAAACCCGCATCAGTAATTTCTTATTGTGGCAAATGGCCTATGCCGAGCTTTATTTCACCGATACTTTATGGCCGGATTTTGACAGGGATGCACTGAATACGGCCATCGAGTCTTTCCAAACACGGGAACGACGTTTCGGGCGGACTTCCGAGCAGCTTCCTATCGAACAGCAGCGAGACGGGTCGTCATGTTAAAACAAAGAGTAATCACTGCCTTAATTTTGCTGCCTATTATGCTGGGCATGCTGTATCAGGCTTCAGACGGCCTATGGGCGATATTCTGCGGCCTGATTGCATTATTGGTTTTATGGGAATACGGCCGCCTCTGCGGTATGGCTAAAACACAAAATCATCATTTTTTGGCGGCAACGGCCGTGTTCGGTATTACGGCTTATGCAGGCGGTTGGATGTTGCCGACCATTTCTTGGCTGATGGTGCTGGCTTTTTGGTTTGTTGTTATGCCGCTATGGCTGTATAAAAAATGGACGCTCAAGCCCGACTGGACAGCCTATGCTACGGGATTGATGCTGGTGTTGCCGTTTTGGTTTGCGCTCACCGGATTACGCCCCGATGGTGAATCTGCGTCTTCTCTGTTGGCCATTATGGGTTTGGTTTGGGTGGCGGATATTTTTGCTTATTTCTTTGGCAAGGCTTTTGGTAAACGTAAGTTGGCGCCGTCTATCAGCCCGGGTAAAAGCTGGGAGGGTGCTATTGGCGGTGCCGTCTGTGTGGCTGTTTATATGTTTTGGGTATGGTCTGCCGGTTGGCTGGCATTCGACGTGTCGTGGCCGGGCGCCATATTAATCGGTTGGGTGCTGACGGCAGTGAGTATCGGCGGTGATTTATTGGAAAGTTGGTTCAAACGTTCTGCCGATGTGAAAGACAGCAGCCATCTTTTGCCCGGTCATGGTGGTGTCTTCGATCGTGTGGATAGTTTGATTGCCGTAGTGAGCGTTTATGCGGCGATTATGGCCGTACTGGGATAAATCCGTTTTTTGAGGGAATAACCTATTATTGCTTTATGGTGGGTTTGGTAACGGTTTTTTCAAAATGGCAAAGATATTTCAGACGGCCTATGATAGGCGGCGCCCCTAGACGGTGAGATATTTTTCATTTTAGAATGAATACTTTAATTGGGCGGTATGGGCGGGTTTTTAAGTATTGGCAATAACGATAAAGTTATATAAGCCCACTGCCCGTGTCGCCGGCAGTCTGTAGATATTAAAATGGTATAATTTTAAAAAAGAATAATATATTGCTTTTTGAAAAATATTTTCAGACGGCTTGGTATATTAAAAGAACACGAACATGACTCAACAAGTATTAACTATCTTAGGCAGCACGGGCAGTATAGGCGAGAGTACGCTGGATGTGGTTGCCCGCCATCCTGAGAAATTTCGTATTTTTGCGTTGGCCGGCAATAAGCAGATACACAAACTGGCGGAGCAGTGTAAACGGTTTAATCCGCAGTTTGCCGTAGTGGCCGATGCGGAACATGCCGCCGCACTTGAGCAGCTGTTGGAATCTGCCGATTGCCGTACCGAAGTGCTTTACGGTGTTCAATCTTTATCAGATGTCGCGGCTGCCGATGAAGTCACCGGCGTGATGGCGGCGATTGTGGGTGCGGCAGGCCTACCTTCGGCATTGGCCGCTGCGAAAAAAGGGAAAACCATTTATTTGGCCAATAAAGAAACATTGGTGATTTCAGGTGCGTTATTTATGGAAACCGCCCGTGCCAATGGTGCCAAAATATTGCCGATAGACAGCGAGCATAATGCTATTTACCAAGTGTTGCCTCGAGATTATGCGGGCGGCTTGGATCAACACGGTATCGAGTCGATTATTTTAACCGCATCGGGCGGCCCGTTTCTGGATACCGATTTAAACGAATTTAATCATATTACGCCGGCTCAGGCGGTGAAACATCCGAATTGGTCTATGGGGCAGAAGATTTCTGTTGATTCGGCGACGATGATGAACAAAGGTTTGGAGCTCATTGAAGCACATTGGCTGTTTCATTGTCCGCCTGAAAAACTTGAAGTGACCATTCACCCGCAAAGCGTGATCCATAGTATGGTACGTTATCGCGACGGTTCGGTATTGGCGCAGATGGGTAATCCCGATATGCGCACGCCGATTGCGTATTGTTTGGGTTTGCCGGATCGCATTGAGTCAGGTGTGCCCGCATTGGATTTCGGTACTTTATCGGCTTTAACTTTCCGTCAGCCCGATTTTCAACGTTTTCCCTGTTTGAAGCTGGCTTATGATGCTATGAAATCGGGGGGCGGTGCACCGTGTGTTTTGAATGCGGCCAACGAAGAAGCTGTTGCGGCCTTTTTAGGTGGCCGTATCCGTTTTACCGATATTGCCCGTGTTGTCGCACATGGTTTGGAACAAGGGTTTTCAGACGGCTTCAGTGATATTGAAAGTTTGCTGGAGCAGGATAAGCAGGCACGCGCGCAGGCTCAAAAAGGCATAGCCGCCTTGTCAGGAAAATAATATAAAATATTATAGTACGGATAAAGTTCTGTAATCTTTGTAGAAATATATTTGGAACAGGGGTTTCTTTCGATAAAATACAGGCCATTGTGACAGAATCGTTATCGAGCATAGGTTGTTTAAGATAGCTGTCCGGTTTGTTGCTAACAGGCCGTCTGAAAAACGGTATTACTCATTATAGGGAATCAGTAGGAAATTTATGTTAACTACCATATTGGCTTTTGTTGCCGCAATTTTAATTTTGGTCAGCCTGCATGAATTCGGCCATTATTTGGTTGCCCGTTTGTGCGGTGTTAAAGTGGTTCGTTTTTCGGTAGGTTTCGGCAAGCCGTTTTTCAAAAAGAAACGCGGCGATACCGAATGGTGCTTGGCACCGATACCGTTGGGCGGGTATGTGAAAATGGTCGATACCCGTGAAGGCAGTGTTGCCGAAGAAGACTTACCTTATGCTTTTGATAAACAACATCCGGCCAAGCGGATTGCCATTGTTGTGGCAGGCCCTCTAACCAATTTGATTTTGGCGGTTTTATTGTATGGGCTGAGCTTCTCACTCGGTGTGACCGAGTTGCGCCCGTTCGTCGGCACTGTCGAACCGGCCAGTATCGCAGCCCGTGCCGGATTTGTGCCGGGTGATAAAATCCTGTCGGTTAACGGCAAGCCGGTAAGCGATTGGGCCGATGCACGCAATGAAATGGTATTGAATTTAGAGTCAAGCGAAGTCAAGGTTGCCGTTCAGACGGCCTCCGGTCAAACAGCTGCGCGAAACATCAATATTGCGGGCACGCCGGAAGCGGATCAGGTTATCAAGCAGCAAGGCTATATCGGCTTAATGCCTTGGAAGATTACCAATACGCTCGGCGAAGTGGTGGCCGGCAGCCCTGCCGATAAAGCCGGTTTGAAAGCAGGCGACACCTTGTTGGCGGCAGACGGACGCGCTATTCATAGTTGGTCGGAATGGGCGGTACTTTTCCGAAACAGCCCCGGTAAAAAAATGAATATAGAATACCGGCGCGCCGGGCAGGTTGCCGAAACACAGGTGCGTCCGAATTCCGAAGAGTTGCCTGATGGTACTTTGGTGGGTAAAGTGGGCGTAGCGCCCAGTGATGACAAGGCGTGGCATGAAATGATTACCCACCGTTATACCCCTTCTGTCGGTGAAGCTTTTCAGATGGGATGGAACAAAACCGTTAATTATTCTGTCATGACAGTAAAATTCTTTGGTAAGCTGGTTACCGGTCAAGCTTCTTTAAGGCATATTTCCGGCCCGGTGACGATTGCCGATATCGCCGGTAAAACGGCGGCACATGGTTTTCAAAGCTATGTAGAATTTCTTGCTTTGGTTAGTATCAGCTTAGGAATCATGAATTTATTACCCGTTCCTGTTTTGGATGGCGGTCATTTAGTGTATTATGCCGCCGAATGGATACGCGGAAAACCGCTGAGTGAGCGTATACAAGCCATTGGCTTGCGATTCGGTCTTGCTGTCATGCTTTTGATGATGATGGTGGCTTTCTTTAACGATATAACCCGTTTGTTTGGATAATGTTATGAAACTGAAACAAATTGCTTCTACCTTAATGTTAATCGGTTTGTCGCCGCTGGCAATGGCAGACTTTACCATTCAGGATATCCGCGTAGAAGGTTTGCAACGCACGGAACCCAGCACTGTTTTCAATTATTTGCCGATTAAGGTAGGCGATACTTTCAGTGATGCCAAAAGTGAAGAGATTATTAAAAATCTTTATGCAACCGGATTTTTTGAAGATATCCGTGTTGAAACCTTAGGTAATCAGGTTTTGCTGACAGTGGTAGAGCGTCCGACCATCAGCAGCTTGAATATCAGCGGTGCCAAGCTGCTGCAAAACGATGCCATCAAACAAAATTTTGATGCGTTCGGTTTGGGCATATCCCAGCCTTTCAATCAGGCAACCTTGAATGAAGCCTTAATGGGCTTGAAACAAGAATATATGAGCAGGGGTAAACAGTCGGTAGAGATTACGCCCACTGTAACCAGATTGGCGCGCAACCGTGTTGCGCTTGATGTCAAAATAGAAGAGGGTGAAAGCACAACCATCTCCGATATCGAATTCGAAGGTAACGAACATTATTCGGATCGCAAGCTGCGCCATCAGATGTCGCTTAGCGAGCGGGGGCTTTTCACTTGGCTGACCAAGAGTAATGTTTTTAACGAGCAAAAATTTGCTCAAGATATGGAGCGGGTGACTGATTTTTATCAAAATAACGGCTATTTTGAAGCGCGTATATTGGATACCAATATTCAAACCAATGACGATAAAACGAAGCAGACCATAACCGTTACCGTTCATGAAGGCCCGCGCTATAACTGGGGTAAGGTTCGAATCGAAGGCGATACCCGTGAAGTGCCCAAAGAAGATTTATATAAAGCGTTGACCATGAAAGAAGGCCGCCGTTACGAACGGCAAAAAATGGTCGACAGCTTACAGGCTATGCAAAATGCAATGGGCAGTGCCGGTTATGCGTTTAGCGAAATCAATGTCCAACCTATTCCGAATCCGGAAACACAAACGGTTGATTTCGTATTGAATGTCGAGCCCGGCCGTAAAGTTTATGTGAATGAAATCAATATTTCCGGTAACAACAAAACACGCGATGAAGTAGTTCGCCGTGAATTGCGCCAAATGGAAGCGGCGCCTTATGATGTTTCCAAACTTCAACGTTCTAAAGAGCGTATTGAGTTATTGGGCTATTTCGACGATGTGCAATTTGATGCCAAGCCGGTTGAAAATACGCCCGACCAGATAGATTTGGATTTATCGTTGAAAGAACGTTCCACCGGTTCGCTTGATGTCAGTGCCGGTTGGGTACAGGATACCGGTTTGGTGATGTCGGTGGGTGTGGCGCAAGATAACTTGTTTGGTACGGGTAAATCCGTTTCCACCCGTGTATCGCGCAGTAAAACCACGCAAAATGCTTCGCTTTCGTTTACCGAGCCCTATTTCACGCCCGATGGCGTCAGCTTGGGTTACGATATTTACGGCAGGGTTTATGATCCGCGTAAATTAACCACCAGCACAACCTATCAATATAAAACCACCACGCTGGGTACCGGCTTCCGCATCGGTGTGCCGGTTACCGAATACGACCGTGTGAATTTCGGTTTGGGTGCGGAACACATGACTGTGAATACCTATGACGGTGCCCCCAAACGTTATCGTGAGTTTATTGATGATGTCGGTGCAGGCGAAAACGGTATCGGTAAATTTAAAGGCTGGATTTATAAAGGCAATATCGGTTGGGGACGCAATAAAACCGATAGCGCGCTATGGCCGACACGCGGTTACCTGACCAGTATTAACGGTGAAATCGGTTTGCCGGGCAGTAAGCTTGAATACTATACGCTGACACACAATCAAACCTGGTTCTTCCCGCTGACTAACGATTTAACGCTGATGTTGGGTGGTGAAGTCGGTTATGGTAATGGCTACGGTAAAACCAAAACCATGCCGTTCTTTGAAAACTTCTACGGCGGTGGTTTAGGCTCGGTTCGCGGTTATGAAAGCGGCACCTTAGGGCCTAAAGTTTACGACCAATACGGCGACAAAATCAGCTATGGCGGTAATAAAAAAGCCAGTGCTACCGCAGAATTGCTCTTCCCGATGCCGGGCATTAAAGACTCCAGAACAGTACGTTTGAGCTTGTTTGCCGATGCCGGTAGTGTGTGGGACGGTAAAACATATGATGATGACAGTAGTGACTTCCGTAACGGCAGCAATGCGACGCAAAACGTTTACGGATTAGGTACGTCACACAGATCGACATTTAAAGAAGAATTGCGTTATTCGGCAGGGGCGGCGGTAACATGGTTGTCTCCATTAGGCCCGATGAAATTCAGTTACGCTTATCCGATTAAGAAAAAACCGAGCGATGAAATACAACGTTTCCAATTCCAATTGGGTACAACGTTCTAATTCGGCATAATGCTCGAAAAGGATTTTTATGAATAAAGCAGTGCCATATTTGATGCATGGTTTGGTGGCTGCCACATTGAGCCTGGGTTTGATGGGTAGTGCGGTGGCCGACGGTATCCAAAAACTCGGGTTTATCAATACCGAGCGGGTTTATCGTGAGTCCAGACAAGCTCAAAATATTCAAAAAACATTGGAAAAAGAGTTCAGTAGCCGCCATGAGGCTTTAGAGCAACTTCGCCGTAAGGGTGAAAGTGTAGAGAAAACTTTGGCCTCCGGTAAGTTGTCCGGTGCCGACCGTGAAAAAACCGTTAGGGAACTTAACGAGTTGGTGCGTCAATACCGTGTCCAGCAAGCCCAATTGGCAGAAGAATATAATCTGCGCCGTAATGAAGAATTTGCTTCTTTACAGCAAAATGCCAATCAGGTCATTATCGAATTGGCGAAAAAAGAGGGCTATGATCTGATTTTGCAAGATGTGATTTATGTTAACAGTAAATACGATATTACCGACAGTGTGATTAAATCCATGAATGCACATTAAGCCTAACTTAGGTTTAATGATTCACTTTGAAAAATTCAGACGGCCTTTTCTATGAAACCAGCTTTTTATACCTTATCGCAAATTGTGGCCGAATTAGGCGGCGAATGGCGCGGCGACGATATCAGTATCGCCGCCGTGCAGCCGTTGGCTGATGCAACAGCCGACCATATCAGCTTTTTGGCCAATCCGAAATATAAGGCCGACGTTGCCGACAGCAACGCAGGTGCCATTATTGTCAGCCAGAAAATGGCCGATGAATTCAGCGGCCGCAATCTGATTGTGGCACAAGATCCCTATTTATATTTTGCCCGTGTCGCCCGTTTGTTTTCGCCTATTCAAAAAGCCGTTGCAGGCGTTCATCCTACTGCGATTATCGAGCCGACAGCGAATGTGCCGGCAAGTTGCGAAATAGGCGCCCATGTTTATATCGGCGGTAATACGGTTTTAGGCGAAGGGTGTCGTATTTTGGCCGGTGCCGTTGTCGAACATGATTGCGTATTGGGCAATGAAGTGGTGATTCACCCGAATGCCGTGATTTACCATGGCTGCAAACTGGGTGATCGGGTTGAAATACATGGCGGTAGTGTGATTGGTGCCGATGGTTTCGGCTTGGCATTTACCGGATCATCATGGTTTAAAATCCCGCAAACAGGCGGGGTGGTATTGCATGACGATGTGGAAATCGGTGCCAACAGTATGATAGATCGCGGTGCCATGTCGGATACGGTTGTCGGCCAAGGTACCAAAATCGACAATCAGGTACAAATCGGCCACAACTGTCAGATTGGCGAACATACCGTGATTGCCGCATGTGCCGGCATTTCGGGCAGCACCAAAATCGGTTCTTATTGTATTATCGGCGGGGCGGCGATGTTTGTCGGCCATATCGAAATTTGCGATAAAACCACTATTGGCGGCGGTACGGCCGTGACCCATTCGATTCACGAGCCCGGCTATTATGCGACTTGCTATCCGCTACAAACGCATAAAGAATGGGCGCGTAATGCGGTGCATATCCGGCATTTAAGTGAAATGAACAAACGTATCAAGCAGCTAGAAAAAACGTTGGAAACAATGCAATCTATTAAAAACAATAAGGAATAAAATACATGGACATCCAGCTCCCGATTGAAACCAAAGACATACAGAAACTCATTCCGCACCGCTATCCGTTTTTATTGCTCGACCGTATTACTTCATTCGAGTCTATGAAAAGCCTAACGGCCATTAAAAACGTGACCATGAGCGAACCGCATTTCCAAGGCCACTTCCCCGATTTTCCAGTAATGCCGGGCGTGTTGATTATCGAGGCGTTGGCGCAGGCTTGCGGCACGTTGGCGATTTTGAGTGAAGGCGGCCGCAATCCGGAAGAGATTTATTTCTTTGCCGGTATTGATAATGCCCGTTTCAAACGGCAGGTGGTTCCGGGTGATCAGCTTTTGCTGAAAGTGGAACTAATGGCCAATAAACGCGGTATCGGTAAATTTAAAGCCGTTGCTACCGTTGAAGGACAGGTTGCCGTCGAAGCCGAAATTATGTGTGCTAAGCGTGCAGTAGAACTATAAATTTAAAAAGGCCGTCTGAATTTAATGTTTTCAGACGGCCTTATAAGGGAAAGAAAGCCTACATGAGCTTAATTCATCCTACCGCAGTAATTGATCCGAAAGCCGAACTGGATTCTAGTGTTAAAGTTGGGCCTTATACCGTTATCGGGCCGAATGTACAAATCGGCGCCCATACTGAAATCGGCCCCCATACCGTGATAGATGGGCATACCACCATTGGCGAAAACAATAAAATTTTTCAGTTTGCTTCGTTAGGCGCGCAGCCGCAAGACAAGAAATACAAAGATGAGCCAACCAAACTGATTATCGGTAATGGCAATACCATCCGTGAATTTACCACCTTCAATACCGGTACGGTAACCGGTGCAGGGGAAACCAGAGTCGGCGACGACAACTGGATTATGGCGTATGTGCATTTGGCGCATGACTGTATCGTCGGCAACCATACTATTTTTGCCAATAATGCCTCATTGGCAGGGCATGTGGTGATTGGCGATTATGTGGTTTTGGGCGGTTATACCTTAGTGTTCCAATTTTGCCAGATTGGTAACTATGCCATGACCGCATTTGCCGCAGGTGTTCATAAAGATATTCCGCCTTATGTGATGGCAGCGGGATACCGTGCCGAGCCGGCAGGGTTGAACTCCGAAGGCATGCGCCGAAACGGATTTACCGCCGAACAAATTGCCAATGTGAAGCAGGTTTATAAAATCTTATATCGTCAGGGCTTAGGGCTGGACGAAGCCAAAGCCGAAGTATTGAAACTGGCTGAAACCGCACCTGAGCTTGAAATATTCAAAGACTTCTTTCAAACCTCGACACGCGGCATTGTGCGTTGATTGTTGATATTTAACCGATAATAAAATATTGTTTCAGACGGCCTAAGTGAATGTGGTGTTGCCATATTTTACTGAAGGCCGTCTGAAATATTTTGGGCGGCATGGGTGTAGAATACAAACCTTGTATTGGCTAAAGGAAATGGGTGATGACACTTCCCGTATTGGCGGTAACCAGTGGCGAACCGGCAGGTATCGGCCCGGATATTTGTTTGGATTTGGCTTTTGCCGAACCGACCTGCCGCTATGTGGTGCTGGGCGATAAAGATTTATTACACGAACGTGCCGAGAAATTGGGTAAGAATATTCGTTTGCGCGACTATCGGGCGGGGCAGACACCTGAAAAAGGGGTGTTGGATGTTTTGTCTATTCCATTGCGCGCACCGTGTGAGGCAGGCCGTCTGAATGCTGAAAATGCGGCGTATGTGCTTGAATTATTGGATACGGCGTTTGAGGGCGTTCAACGCGGTGAATTTTCAGCGATGGTAACCGCGCCGTTGCACAAAGGCATTATCAACGATGCCGGAGTTCCGTTTAGCGGCCATACCGAATACTTGGCCGAAAAAAGCCATACCCCGCAAGTGGTGATGATGTTGGCAGGCGGTGGCTTGCGCGTGGCTTTGGCTACGACACATCTGTCCTTGAAAGACATTGCCGCCGCCATTACCCGACCGCTGCTGGCATCGGTATTGCGGATTTTGCATACGGATTTACAAACCAAGTTCGGTATCGCCGCACCGCGTATTTTGGTGGCGGGTTTAAACCCCCATGCCGGAGAGGGCGGGCATTTGGGGCGTGAAGAAATCGAAGTGATTACGCCGACCTTAACCGCATTGCAGGCGGAGGGGCTGGATGTGCGCGGGCCGTATCCTGCCGATACGCTGTTTCAGCCGTTTATTTTAAAAGATGGCGATGCGGTATTGGCGATGTACCACGATCAGGGCTTACCGGTTTTGAAATATGCCAGCTTCGGCAAGGGTGTGAATATTACCTTGGGGCTGCCGTTTATCCGAACATCGGTTGACCATGGTACGGCGCTGGATTTGGCCGGTACGGGGCGTGCCGATTCGGGCAGTTTGATGGAAGCCGCCCAAACCGCATTGGAAATGGCGCGGCATTGGCAACGTTAATCATAAGGTACTGGTTTTGGTTCAAACACTCTTTGCCCGAACGCGTTATAATGAAAAATTGTTTTGATAAAAGCATGTGAAACATCATGAGTGAACTTGATAATATTCTTTCATTTAATCAAGAATTTGTAGAATCCGGCGAGTATTCGCAGTTTTTTACCAATAAATACCCCGAACGGCAATTGGCAATTTTATCGTGTATGGATGCCCGTATGGTCGAATTGCTGCCGCGCGCATTGGGTTTGAAAAACGGCGATGCCAAACTGATTAAAAATGCCGGAGCATTGGTGACCCATCCTTGGGGTTCGGTGATGCGCAGTTTGTTGTTGGCCGTGTTTGAATTGAAAGTTAAAGAAATTATGGTGGTTGCCCATCATGATTGCGGTATGCGCGGATTGAATCCCGATGCATTTTTGAGTAGTGTCCGGCAGCACGATATTCCCGAAGACCGTATTACGACATTGCGTAATGCGGGTATTGATTTAGACAACTGGCTAACAGGCTTTGATAATGTTGAAGAAAGCGTACGCCATACCGTCGGCATTATCCGCCGCCATCCGCTGATGCCGGAAAATGTGGCCGTGCATGGTTTGGTGATTCACCCGACAACCGGTAAATTAACAGTGATTGTGAACGGTAAACAAGAATGTGCGATTAATCCGTAAGCAAGAACGCGTTATCAAACGTAGGCCGATGGCTGAATAATGTTGATTGTCTTGTCTTAATACGTTTTCTTCGTTATAACGGTATCCTTCTTTCAGACGGCCTTGATGATTTATGAAAAAAATAGGACTTTTCGGCGGCACTTTCGACCCGATACACAATGGTCATATACACATTGCCCGAGCGTTTGCCGACGAATTAGGTTTGGATATGGTGGTTTTTTTGCCGGCGGGCGACCCGTATCATAAAGAAACCACCCAAACCGCAGCCGAGCACCGTTTGGCCATGACCGAGCTGGCCGCCCAAGCCGATAGCCGTTTTGCCGTGAGCGATTGTGATATCGTACGCGAAGGGGCAACTTATACGTTTGATACGGTGCAGATTTTCCGTCAGCAGTTTCCGGCGGCACAATTGTGGTGGCTGCTCGGCAGCGACAGCCTGCTTCAGTTGCATACATGGAAAAAATGGCAGACTTTAGTTCGCCAGATTCATATTGCCGTTGCCGCGCGAGAGGGTGACAACCTTGCCCGTGCCCCCCGCGAATTACATGGCTGGTTGGGTGATGCCTTACAAAACGGCAGCCTGCATCTGCTGAAAACGCCGATGTACAATGTTAGCTCCACCGAAATACGCCGCCGCTTGGGCAATCATGAAAGCACCGAAGGATTGATAGCCCCCCAAGTAGAGGCTTATATAACAAAACACGGTCTTTACCGCCGCTAAGGCAGACCATTATTTCAGACAGCGGTTATTGAATACTAAGGCCGTCTGAAAACCTTAACAAACAGGAAACTTTATGAACGAACAAGAATTGAATGATTTGCAAAAAATGGTCGATATCGCCGTGAATGCGTTGGAAGACGTTAAAGGCAAAGATATTACCGTATTGGAAACGCACGAAAAAACCCCGCTGTTTGCCCGTATGATTATTGCCAGCGGCGACAGCAACCGCCAAGTCAAAGCGCTGGCCAACAGTGTGGCTGTTGACTTAAAAGAAGCCGGCTTTGAGATTCTCGGCAGCGAAGGGCAGGACAGCGGCGACTGGGCATTGGTGGATGCCGGTGATTTGGTGGTGCATGTAATGCTGCCGGCGGTACGCGATTATTACGATATCGATACTTTGTGGGGTGGCGAAAAACCCTCTTTCCATGAGGGCATGCAAAAGCCTTGGCATGCGGCCGACAACTAAGAACCGCATTATTTCATCAAACAAATTATATAGGCCGTCTGAAACCGTTTTCAGACGGCCTTTTCATCATGTTTTCGCTTTGCCTAAACCATACCTTTAGCGTATGATTGTTCCGTTTGTAACGGGGGCGTTCGGCTCTATGCTTTCAAACCCGGATTAAATTTTTTTACAATTGATTTCAAAGCCATTTTACGCCATAAAGGTTAAAATATTTCGTTCAAAAAACTTTTGCAATCGGTTTTCAAAACAGAGAATCTATTGCAAAAGTATTTTCATATTTAAAGAGTAATCATGTTAAACGGTATCCCTTTGCCTAAAGACACCATACGCCCGCCCGAAACCGTATTGGTGAACATCACGCCGCAAGAAACCCGTGTGGCCGTTTTGGAAGAAAACAACGTTTGCGAGTTGCATATCGAGCGCAACAGCGGCCACGGTCTGGTCGGAAATATTTATCTCGGCGTGGTACGCCGCGTATTGCCCGGCATGCAGAGCGCGTTTATCGATATCGGCTTGGAACGCGCGGCGTTTTTACACATTGTCGATGTATTGGAACAGCGGCGTAACCCCGACGAAACCCAACGCATAGAACATATGCTGTTTGAAGGGCAGTCGGTTTTGGTGCAGGTAATTAAAGACCCGATTAACAGCAAAGGTGCGCGCCTTTCCACCCAAATTTCACTGGCCGGCCGCTTTTTGGTTCACCTGCCGCAAGAAGAACATATCGGCATTTCGCAGCGTATCGAAGACGAAGAAGAGCGCAACAGCCTGCGTACCCGTTTGGAAAACCTATTGCCGGCCGACGGTTCGGGCGGCGGTTATATTATCCGCACCAGTGCCGAAACGGCGACCGATGCCGAGTTGCAGGCCGATATCCACTATTTGACCAAAGTTTGGGAAAACATCTGCCATCAGTCGAAAACCCTGCCTCCCGAAACCCTGCTGTATCACGATTTGCCGCTGAGTTTGCGCGTGTTGCGTGATATGTTTAGCGACAATACCCGCCAAATCTTAATCGATTCCACTGAAAACTATCAGCGTATGAAAGCATTTTCAGAGCTGTATGTGCCGGGCGCAGCAGAGAAAATCACCTTGTTCAAGGGCGACCGTCCGCTGTTTGAAAGCTACAATGTCGAGCAGGAAATCAACCGTTCGCTACAACCGCGTGTCAATCTGAATTTCGGCAGCTATCTGATTATCGAAGCCACCGAAGCCATGACCACCATTGATGTGAACACCGGCGGTTTTGTCGGCGCGCGCAATTTTGATGAAACCATTTTCCGCACCAATCTCGAAGCCTGCCATACCATTGCCCGCGAATTACGATTACGCAATCTGGGCGGTATTATCATTATTGATTTTATCGATATGGCGCATGAAGAACACCGCGAAGCCATCTTGCAGGAATTGGCCAAAGCCTTAAGCTTCGACCGTACGCGGGTTACCCTGAACGGCTTTACCAGCCTCGGCTTGGTCGAGCTGACCCGCAAACGCACCCGCGAAAACCTCAGCCATGTATTGTGCGAACCGTGCCCGACCTGTCAGGGTAGGGGCCGTCTGAAAACCCCGCAAACCGTATGCTATGAAATACAGCGCGAAATCGTGCGCGAAGCCAAGCGTTATGATGCGCGTAGTTTCCGTATTTTGGCCGCGCCCAGTGTGATTGATTTGTTTTTAGACGAAGAATCTCAATCATTGGCCATGCTGATAGACTTTATTGGCAAACCGATTTCATTGGCGGTAGAAACCGCTTATACACAAGAACAATACGATATTGTGTTGCTGTAATGGATAGGCCGTCTGAAACGTTTCAGACGGCTTACTGATACAGAGAACACCGGAATATAAAATATGATGAACCAACCGAACTGTCCGTTGTGCCATCCGCAAAACGAAGAAGTATTATTGCAAACCGAGCGTTTGCGGGTGATAGCCGTCGATAACGAACCGAATGCGCCCGCCTTATGCCGTGTGATTTGGCAGGAACATATTGCCGAGATGACCGATCTGCCGAGCGAACAGCGCAATGAAATCATGGATATGGTGTATCGTGTCGAAGCTGCCATGCGGCAGGTATTGAAGCCGACCAAAATCAATTTGGCCAGCTTCGGCAATTTCGTGCCGCACCTGCATTGGCATGTGGTTGCCCGCTTTCAAAACGATGCCAATTTCCCCGCCGCGATTTGGGCGGCCGCCGAACGCGATGCGGAAGTGGTGCTGCCGGATAATTGGAAAGAGCAGGTGAAAACGCAGTTAGTCGGTGCAGCGGCATAAACCGTAGCGGTAGGGTGAAACTACTTTTGGCCGTCTGAAAACTTTACCGGATATAAACCAAGCGCCGACAATATACGGGCAACGCTTAACTGTGCGGGCTAAAGCCGTTACAATAGCGCGACAATATTTATCCGAACATACGGGTCGCCTTATTCAAGCTAAGGCCGTCTGAAAAAACAAGGAATCTTTAATGAGCTGGCAACATTCCCGACGTAATTTTCTCAAAACATCCGCAGCAATGGCAGGCGCAGGCGTATTGGCTGCCTGCGGCAGTGTATCCACAACCCAATCCGGCAAACCGTCGGGTCAGGCCAAACCCGTGCCGCCGAAACGCACAAGTGGCCGTGGCGATACCACCTTGCGCGTGGTCGCGCCGTCGGGCTTTGCCGATAATACCGAACGCACCCAAACCGGTTTAACACGTTTATATAACGCAGGCTTTACCATCACCAACCAAGAAGCGGCCTTCCGCCGTTACCAACGTTTTGCCGGCAGCGATGCCGAACGGATTGCCGATTTTCAAGATGTCGCTACCGGACGTGCGCCGACCCCGAAAGTATTGATGGGTTTGCGCGGCGGTTATGGCGCCATACGCCTGTTGCCGCATATCGATTTCGACCGCCTCGGCGGCCGTATGCGTGAGCGCGGTACCTTGTTTTTCGGCTTTAGCGACGTATGCGCCGTGCAGCTGGCTTTGTTGGCGAAAGGCAATATGCCCAGCTTTGCCGGGCCGATGATATACAGCGGATTCGGCAAGGCCGTACCCAGCACCTATACGATGGATGCCTTTATCCGTGGTTCGACCCATTCCGAAAATACCGTCAGCGTTTATAATATCCAGCGTAGAAGCGTGAATGCGGAAGGTACGCTTTGGGGCGGCAACCTCAGCGTATTGGCCTCATTGGTCGGCAGCCCCTATATGCCCGATATTCAAGACGGTATTCTGTTTTTAGAAGATGTAGGCGAACAGCCCTACCGCATTGAGCGCATGTTGCAAACCTTGCATCTGGCCGGAATTTTGTCGAAACAGCAGGCTATTGTGTTCGGCGATTTCCGCATGGGCAACACCCGCGACGTATACGACAGCAGCTATGATTTCAGCTCGGTGGTGAACACGGTTGCGCGCGTTGCCAAAGTACCGGTATTGACCGGCTTCCCGTTCGGGCATATCAGCAATAAAGTCACGTTCCCATTAGGCGCACATGCGAAAATCCGCAGCGAGTCCAACGGCGGCTATTCGGTTGCATTCAGCGGCTATCCCACTTTGGATGCGGGCAGTTTGACTTTGGATACCCTGTTGCCGCAAATCAGCCCTGATCCGATTGATATTTTGGAAGACAATGTTTTGGAATAAAAGATAAAAGCATATTGATAAAAAGGCCGTCTGAAAGGTTTCAGACGGCTTTGATGTTTATTGGCATTGCATTACGCTTTATCGTGCAGCGTGGCTGCGTATAGCGTGTTTTCCAACAGCGTTGCGATGGTCATCGGGCCGACACCGCCGGGCACGGGCGTAATCATCGCGGCGCGTTCTTTGGCCACATCAAATTCCACATCACCGCATAATTTGCCGTTTTCCAAACGGTTGATGCCCACATCAATCACCACTGCGCCGGGTTTGATCCATTCGCCTTTCACAAAATTCGGAATGCCGACACCCGCCACCAAAATATCGGCGGCGGCCACTTCGTCGGCCAGATTTTGCGTGGCACTATGGCAAATGGTAACGGTTGCCCGCGCCAACAGCATTTCCAAGGCCTGCGGACGGCCGACAATATTCGATGCGCCGACAATCACCGCTTTTTTGCCTTTCGGGTCGACTCCATAGGCTTCCAGCAGCGTCATTACCCCTTTGGGCGTACACGGGCGCATCAACGGCATTTTCACCGCCAAACGGCCGACATTATAAGGGTGGAAGCCGTCTACATCTTTATGCGGCAGAATACGCTCCAACACATCTTGGCTGTTGATTTGCGGCGGCAGCGGCAGTTGCACCAAAATGCCGTCTACTTCCGGATTGGCGTTTAATTCGTCGACCAATTTCAACAGCTCGTCTTGAGAGGTTTCGGCAGATAGTTCGTAAGAA
Source organism: Neisseria montereyensis (assembly GCF_024834045.1). Taxonomy (GTDB): domain Bacteria; phylum Pseudomonadota; class Gammaproteobacteria; order Burkholderiales; family Neisseriaceae; genus Neisseria; species Neisseria montereyensis. Next base: position 13,343 of record NZ_JANUXW010000004.1, on the reverse strand, counting down.
AGCGATTTGAAACCCACTTTTTCACAAGCGATTTTTTTATTGCGGACATAAACCGCGCTGGCCGGATCGTCGCCAACCAATACGACGGCCAAACAAGGGGTATGCAGGCCGGCTTCGCGGCGTTCGGCCGCCTTTTCGGCCACCGCTTCCAAACGTTGTTGGGAAACTTCTTTACCGTTAATCAGTTGTGCGCTCATAGCAGTAGGTTCCTTGCTGGAGTTGAAGTAGAAAAAAGCGGATTATCGCATTTTTAGCGTTTGATTTCATCCGCTTTGATATCGGCAGCGGATTTTTTGAGGCCGTTGCCGTAAAAGGGATGACTATCCGATCAATCAAACGGTATGGGGGAGCCGTTGTGAATAGGCCGTCTGAAAATACCGGGTGCTAAAGCGGCGGATTCTGGAAGATATGCACGACAACGGATAAGGGCGGGATAAAGTATGACGAAGGGTAAATCCTATATGAAAAGAAACAGATAGCGGTTTTATATTGAAATTGTCGGGCGGCAGGCTTGACGTTAAATACCCGTTTCGGTATAGTTCGTTTCTCTCGTCGGGGCGTAGCGCAGTCTGGTTAGCGCACCTGTTTTGGGAACAGGGGGTCGTGAGTTCGAATCCCACCGCCCCGACCAGATTTACCGTTCCGACATTTGTCTGGCAAAGATGCGAACTGCAATGCGCCCGTAGCTCAACCGGATAGAGCACCCGCCTTCTAAGCGGGCGGTTACAGGTTCGAGTCCTGTCGGGCGCGCCAAGTCTTATCAGTTTTCTTGTGGTGGCTGTAGCTCAGTTGGTAGAGCCCCGGATTGTGATTCCGGTTGTCGTGGGTTCGAGCCCCATCAGCCACCCCAATATAAAAAAACCCCGTGTATCATAAAATACACGGGGTTTTTATCAGTTGTATCCGGCCGGTGCCGCCCCCATCTTTCTAAAAACGTACCGCTTCGGTATGATTCTCACTATATCAATAAAGAAAGCAACAGCATCATGGAAAAATGGTCTCTGCCTGAATTTGAAAGCAAAATTTGCCCGCCCGAAGCCTTGGCCGAACGCCTTGCCGAACTGCCGCGCCCGCTGGTGTTTACCAACGGCTGTTTCGATATTCTGCACCGCGGCCATGTCACTTATCTGGCGCAGGCGCGTTCTACCGGCGCGGCTATGGTATTGGCCTTGAATACCGACGCATCAGTGCGGCGGCAGGGCAAAGGCAGCGACCGCCCGATTAACCCGCTGGAAAACCGTGCCGCCGTTGTGGCTGCTTTGGCCAGTGTGGATTTGGTCACATGGTTTGATGAAGATACGCCGGCCAATGTGATTGAATTGGTGAAACCCGATATTCTGGTGAAAGGCGGCGATTGGCCGATAGAAAAAATCGTCGGCTCGGCGGAAACCTTGGCGCGCGGCGGCAAAGTGTATTCCATTCCTTTTTTACACCAAACTTCCACAACGCAAACATTAGCGAAAATCCGCGCCTCAGAAACGGCGGATCGCACATGACGGCACTCAAACCGCCGCTTTGGAAACTGTTGGCCACGCTTTCAGACGGCCGGCAGCAGCATGTATCGGCACTGGGGCGGGCAGTCGGTTTGAAGCCGCAACAGATGAACGGCTTGTGGCAGCAAATGCCGCCGCATATCCGCGGCCTGTTGCGCCAGCACGACGGGCAGTGGCGCTTGGTGCGGCCGTTGGCGGTTTTTGACGAAACGCGCCTGCGGCAAATCGGTGCGCGACATGGTTTTCAGACGGCCTTATATCATGAATGCACATCCAGCAACGATATTGTGCTGGAAACTGCAAAAACCGATTATCACAAAGCCGACGGTCTGTTGGTGGTGGCACATCACCAAAGCAAAGGGCGCGGGCGGCAGGGCAAAACTTGGCAAAACCGTTTGGGCGAGTGCCTGATGTTCAGCTTCGGCAAGGTATTCGAACAGCCGCAAAGCGAATTGGGTGCTTTGGCTTTGGCCGTGGCTTTGGCCTGCCAGCGTGCTTTGGTGAAGCTGGGTGTGGCCGCTCAGATTAAATGGCCGAACGATTTGGTGGTCGGCCGCGGCAAGCTCGGCGGCATTCTGATTGAAACGGTACGCAGCGGCGGCAAAACCGTTGCCGTGATTGGTATCGGCCTGAATTTTGTGTTGCCTAAAGAAGTCGAAGAGGCCACTTCGGTGCAGGCGGTGCTTCAGACGGCGCCGTTAAGCGTTGACGAATTATTGTCGGCCGTATTAGACGAATTAGACAGCGTTTTAACCCAATTCGGCCGTCACGGTTTCGCGCCGTTGATGGCGGCTTATCAGGCTGCCAACCGCGACCACAACCACCATGTGCGCCTGTTTCAAAACGGCGAAACCCTTTACGAGGGCGTAGTGGCCGGCGTCACCGAGCAGGGCGCGTTGCGCTTGCAAACCGAACAAGGCGAACGCTTGGTGGTGAGCGGTGAAATCAGCCTGCGCCCCGATGAGCGCCCCCAGCCCGTTCAGACGGCCGCTTCCCAGCGTTATCTGCTCTTGGATGCGGGCAACAGCCAGTTAAAATGGGCATGGGTGGAAAACGGCGTTATCGGGCATACCGGGCGCGCGCCTTACCGCAATCTTGCCCCGTTGGGTATGGAATGGCAGGAACGCGGCGATGATACGGTGCGGATTATCGGTTGTATTGTGAGCGGCGAAGTAAAAAAAGCGCAAGTGGCCGAACAGCTACCCAAACCGGTGCAATGGCTAGCTTCGATGCCGCAGGCATTGGGCATACGCAACCATTACCGCAATGTTGAAGAACACGGCTCCGACCGTTGGTTTAATGCTTTAGGCAGCCGCCGTTTTACTGCCAATGCATGCGTGGTGATGAGTTGCGGTACGGCGGTTACCATTGATGCCCTCACCGATAATAATCATTATCTGGGCGGCACCATTATGCCCGGTTTCCACCTGATGAAAGAATCGATGGCACTCAAAACCGCCAATCTAAACCGCCCGCACGGCAGGGTTTATCCGTTCCCGACCACCACCGCCAACGCTTTGGCCAGCGGCATGATGGATGCGGTATGCGGTTCGCTATTGCTGATGCACGCGCGCTTACGCGAAAAAGTCGGGATGGAAAAACCGGTGGACGTAATCATTACCGGCGGCGGCGCACCGAAAGTCGTACAGGCGTTACCCCCGTCGTTTGTTTTGGACAACACGGTGAAAATTGTAGATAATCTTGTCATTTTCGGCTTATTGAACTGGATACAACAACCATGAAATGGCTTTTTGCTGTATTGGTGGCATTGAATATTATTGTTTTCGGCGCAACGGTTGCCGGCCGCATTGCGGACAAACAAAAAACCACCGTCGCGCCGACTATCCCTATTGTTGCCGAAGCGCAACAAGAATTGGCACCGCCTATGATTGAGGTGGGCAAAGAAGCATCTGAAACCGCTGCTTTGGATTGGATAAATGAAAGCGAATCTACGGCTGCCGTTGCCGCTTCGGAGCCGGTAGACGACGAATTGCTGTTGGCCGAAATGGATAAAAAGGCCAAAGAAGAGCAAGCCGCCAAAGAGAAAAAAGAGCAGGAAGAAAAAGCCAAACGCGAGCGCGAGCGCAAAGAAGCGGAGGTAGCGAATAGAAACCGCCAATGTACCAGCAATGCCAGCATCACCTTGGAAGAAGACGATTACCACCGTATTAAAGGGCTGCTGAAACAATGGCCGCATGTGGCTTCGCGTACGGTAGAAAAACGCAGCGACAAACCCAAAGCCGCCGCCCAATCGCAAAAAACCTACCGCGTACTGGTGCCTTCCGGCGGCGATGCGATGGCGCAGTTGGATAATCTGGCCGCCAAAGGCTTCAGCGGTACGTTTTACGAAGGCGATATCAGTGTGGGCGTTACCCGCAGCCGTTCGGCCGCCCAAGTATTGATTTCACGTTTGGCAACGGCGGGCTTCGGCGGAACGCGTATCGACGAGCAGGACGATCAAAGTGCGTCGTCGGCAAACAATTCGCTCAGCGTGGCGAAAATGCAGGTCGTGTTTATGAATATCGATGATAAAAATGCGGCTTCTATTCAAAATATTGTCAAACGCTATGGCAAATTAAGCCGTGGGGTGTGCAAATAAATCAATCGCACAAAGCAGTTATATAAAACAGGCCGTCTGAAAATAATCTTTCAGACGGCCTTTTGTAGGGGCGGATTAAATATCCCCCGTTTGTTTGGGCTTGGGCAATGTTTGAATAATGGCACTATGGCTTTGGGGATGGATGCGGGCGGATATTTAATCCGCCCCTACCAACAGCCCTGATCTATCCATCTTTTCAAGATTCAATAAACACCAAATACCATAGCCAAATACCCTACATATATTGATTACTGTATATGGCCGGAATTATTTAGGCCGTCTGAAAGATGGTTTCAGACGGCCTATTATTGGGCTGAAATGATTAGCTGTTGATCAGTTTGTTCACCAATGCTTTAAGCTCATTGGCAATGGTTTCGTCGGTAATTTTGCCGTCTTGGAAAACATCATTGAATTTTTTGATGCTGTAGGTATCAACAATTTCGGCACCGAAATGGGGCAGGGTGGTTTTGGCGATTTCCAAAGCATGAGCCGCACCGCCCGGGCCGGGTGAAGCGCTCAACAGCAATACTTTTTTATCTTTTAAAAAGGTACGCTCTTTGCGTGACAACCAATCAAGGTGGCTTTTAAAAAAGGCCGTCATATTGCCGTTGTGTTCCGATACGCTGATAATCAGCTTGTCGGCAGGTTGCAATTTTTCATATAAAGCTACAGTTTCCTGCGGCACGCCGTCGGCTTTTTCAATATCCATGCTGTATAAGGGCGTGGGATAGTCTTTTAAACAAATCACTTCGATATCGGATGAAAAACCGGATACATAATTTACCAATGCCTGATTGAGGGAAGTGGAACTGTTGCTGCCTGCGAAAGCGATAATAGTCATTATGATGTTATTCCTTAAAGATAGTCGTACATAAAAATAAAGCTGATTCAAATGTTTGCCGCCTGTACGATGGCGCAAACCCATTTGTGGTCGGATTTTTGCGTAAAGTATAAATTTTGCGCATAACCAGACAATATTGTCAAATTATCCGCCGATTTATTCAGACGGCCTATTCAGACGGCCTATATGGTTTCGTTTGGCTAATCATCGGCAAACAAACGGCCTTGCGCCGCCAATGCTTTGATAGGGGCGAAGCCCAAGCGGTGTTCTTTTAAAATACCGAATTCGGCCAATGCCGCCAGATGCGCCGCCGTGCCGTAGCCCTTGTGCCGCTCGAAACCATATTGCGGATAACGCTCGGCTAAGGCATACATTTCCGCATCGCGGGCGGTTTTGGCCAGCACCGAAGCCGCCGATATGGCTAAAACCTTGCTGTCGCCTTTTACAATCGCTTCGGCTTCGATATTTAAGTTTTTCGGGATACGGTTGCCGTCTATCAATACTTTTTGCGGCGGCGTGGCTAGGCCGTGTATGGCGCGGGTCATGGCCAACATGGTGGCATGCAAGATATTCAGCTCGGCAATTTCGTCTACATCGGCAGAAGCGACCGCCCAAGCCAGCGCCTGTTCTTTAATCTGCACGGCCAGTTGGTCGCGTTTTTTTTCGCTCAGCTTTTTAGAATCGGTTAGGCCGGGCAATTCATAATCCGGCGGCAGAATCACGGCGGCGGCAAACACGCTGCCCACTAAGGGGCCGCGGCCTGCTTCGTCCACACCGGCGATTAGGGTTTGGGTCATATCGGGGCTTTCGTGCGGCTTGGCGTGGTTGAACCAAGCCGTTGGCGGTTTCAGACGGCCTTAGTTTTAGTTATCAGCAAGCGCTTGGGGTTGGCTGTCTAAGCAAGCCTGCTCATTGGCCAATTGCTGTTCAATGGTTTCCCGTTGGCGGATAAGCCGCACATCCGAGCCGTTTATCAATACTTCGGCGGCGCGGTTGCGGGTGTTGTAGTTGCTGGCCATGCTGCTGCTGTATGCACCGGTACTATGCACCATCAGCAAATCGCCTGCTTGGCAGGCAAGGCGGCGGTTTTGGCCTAAGAAGTCGCCCGTTTCGCAAATCGGGCCGACCACATCGGCGGTAAACGCTTCGCCATTGCTATCGCCAACCGTTTCAATGCGGTGGTAGGCATCATAAAGGGCGGGGCGCATTAAATCGTTCATGGCCGCATCGACAATCACAAAATTCTTTTCTTCGCCGTGCTTGATAAATTCGACACGGGTCAGCAATACGCCCGCATTGCCAACCAAGCTGCGACCCGGCTCCAGCATTAATTTCAGCTCGCGGCCGCCCAATAGCTTGGCAACCGCATCGGCATAGGCTGCCAAGTCGGGTACTTCTTCATTGTCGTACACAATACCGACACCGCCGCCTAAATCAATATGTTTCAGCACAATGCCTTCGGCGGCCAATTGATCGACCAACAATAAAATGCGCTCGCATGCTTCTACCAACGGGCTTAAATCGGTGAGTTGCGAACCGATATGGCAGTCGATACCGACAATATCCAAATGACTCAACGCGGCCGCGTGGCGGTATGCCGCCAAAGCATCGGTATAGGCAATGCCGAATTTATTGGCTTTTAATCCGGTGGAAATATAAGGATGGGTTTTGGCATCGACATCGGGGTTAATACGCAATGAAATCGGCGCTTTTTTGCCCAAACGTTCGGCCACGGCCTGAATGCGGTCGAGTTCGGGCAGGCTTTCGACATTGAAGCACAAAACACCTGCATTTAATGCAAATTCGATTTCCGCTTCGCTTTTGCCGACACCTGAAAAAATGGTTTTGCCCGCATCGCCGCCGGCCGCCAACACCCGCGCCAATTCGCCGCCGGATACAATATCAAAGCCGCTGCCGAGCGCGGCAAAATGCTTGAGAATGCTCAGATTACCGTTGGCTTTCACCGCATAGCAAACCAAAGGGGTTAATGCCGCAAAAGCATCGGTATAGGCGCGGTAGGCATCGGTGAGCGCCGATTGTTGGTAAACATAAAGCGGGGTGCCGAATGTGTCGGCCAGTTTGGTTAACGTGGTGGGGTTGTGGTGTGTGGTCATGATTATTGTGTGGGTGCGGTAGGTTCTCTGGATTCAAATTGCAATCCGGTTTGAATCACGCCGAAGCGGGCTTTATCGCCTTCTTCGGGCAGGTATAAATCGTTTTTATAACCGCAGCCGGCCAATAAATAGGCGGCTGCCAGCAAAAATACAGCGGTTCTCATGATACTCTTTCGTTGTATGCGTTAATGTGGCAAGATGCGGTATCTTAAACAAAAAAGCCCTTGTGCACAAAGCCCATCATGAACGAAAGCGAATTTTTACAGCAAACCGATGCCTTATTTAACCATATTGAAGACCAAATAGACGAAGGCGGTTGGAGTTTCGATTGCTTGCTAAGCGGCAATGTATTAACCATCGAAGCCGACGACGGCACACAAATTATTGTCAACCGCCACACCCCCAATCAGGAATTATGGATTGCAGCCAAAAGCGGCGGCTACCATTTCGCCGAAAACAACGGCCGATGGCTGGCCACGCGCGACGGCAGCGAATTTTTCAGCGTATTGAATCAGGCACTCAGCGCAGCGGCCGGGGAAGATGTTGTTATCGAGCCTTATACTTTCCAATAAGAATGAAATGGTTTAGGCCGTCTGAAAGATTGTTTTCAGACGGCCTTTGTAGGGGCGGATATTTAATCCACCCCTACACGCCATTCTGAGCTATCGCTTTTTTCCTATTCAATCCACACCGAATACGCTTAAAAACACAGTAGGGTGTGTGGCGAAAGCCACGCACGCGGATTTTAAAATCCAACCAACGCGTGCGTGCCGTTGGCACACACCCTACACATGCCGATTACCGGATACGGTTTCAATCATTTCAAGCCGTCTGAAAGATTGTTTTCAGACGGCCTTTGTAGGGGCGGATTACATATCCGCCCACACCCTCATCCCAATTCATGCCGCCATTTCCAAACATTGCCCAAACCCAAACAAAAGAGCGGATATTAAATCCGCCCGTACCAATAGCATTTCAACCCCAATCAACGGCTAAACATACTATTCTCTTTTTTCTTGCGGAAATAATCCCGCATCGATCCGCTGCTATTGCTCACCGGCGCGCCCTGCTCAAACTGCCAGATAACATTATTATTACCGCCAATCGGATGCGAACCGCGCATACCGATATAGCTGCCGAAATCATCAATAGACGTACCGGAACGGCGTTCGCCGTCCATAGTAATGCGCGATGTGGTCACACCGCTGCGGATATCACCGTAAAGACGCACATCCGCCCACGCCGCCAGCGGCAACGCAGCACAGAAGATTAAAATACATTTTTTCATTAACCGTTCTCATTTAAAATAACGCATGAAAAGTCTAACAGAAGCACGGTTTAAAAGTCATTAAAAAATGAAAAGGCCGTCTGAAACAAACAAGGAGAACCCTCATGCACACCATTCGCGTTGCCGCCATACAAATGGTTTCCGGTACCGACCCCCAAGCCAATATCCAAACCATGCACCGCCTCGTTAAAGAAGCCGCCGAACGCGGCGCCGCATGGGTATTGCTGCCCGAATACTGGCCGATTATGGGCGAAAAAGACAGCGACAAACTCGCCTTTGCCGAAGCAGACGGCAACGGCCCGCTGCAAACCGCCCTCAGCCAAACCGCACAAGAAAACAATATCGTCTTATTCGGCGGCTCCATCCCCCTACAAAGCCCCGACCCCGGCAAAGTATTAAACACCATGCAGGTATACGACCGCACCGGCGCATTAATCGGCAGCTACAATAAAATGCACCTCTTCGGCTATTCCGGCTTGGGCGAACGCTACGACGAAGCCGACACCATACTCGCCGGCCACACCCCGCCGCACCTGAGTGCCGACGATATCCACCTTGCCGCCGGCATCTGCTACGATTTGCGCTTTCCCGAATTTTTCCGCATCCAACAGCCTTTCGACATCCTCATGCTGCCCGCCGCCTTTACCTACACCACCGGCAAAGCACATTGGGAACTGCTGCTGCGCGCCCGCGCCGTTGAAAACCAATGCTACGTTATCGCCTCCGCACAAGGCGGCGTACACCAAAACGGGCGGCGCACATACGGCCACAGCATGATTATCGACCCGTGGGGCGAAATCCTCGACGTATTGCCCGAAGGCGAAGGCATGGTTATGGCCGAACTCGACGCCGCCCGCTTAAAAAGCGTCCGCAACCGCCTGCCCGCCATCATGCACCGCATTTTATAAACCGCTTGAGCCAATAAAACCCAATAAACGGCTATTGTAGGGGCGGATTAAATATCCGCCCGTATCCACATCATGCCGACCTTATCCAAACATTGCCCTAACCCAAACAAACGGGCGGATATACAATCCGCCCCTACAACCGTCCCAATCCATCGCTACTTCCATAGCAAACCAAAACCAAACACGATTAAAAAACAGGTGTAGGGTGTATGACGAAAGCCACGCACACGGTTTTAAAAAACCAACCAACGCGTGCGTGCCGTCGGCACACACCCTACACATGCCGATTACCGGATACGGTTTCAATCATTTCAAGCCGTCTGAAAACAATCTTTCAGACGGCCTTTGTAGGGGCGGATTAAATATCCGCCCGTATCCACACCATGCCGACCTTATCCAAACATTGCCCAAATCCAAACAAAAGGGCGGATATGCAATCCGCCCCTACAAACAATCCCGAACTACCACTATTTCGCCTATCCAACCAAAGCCGAACACTGTTAAAAACACCTGTAACAAACGTAGGTCGGATACTTGTATCCGACAAAACGGTTAATATTGTTGAAATATTTCATCATGGTGATGATGTATCAATGTCGGATTCAAGAATCCGACCGACATTGGCTTATACCTTTCCATAGAATAATCAAGGCCGTCTGAAAGATAAGATTGTTTTCAGACGGCCTTTGTAGGGGCGGATTACATATCCGCCCACACCCAAACCATGCCGCCATTATCCAAACATTGCCCTAACCCAAACAAACGGGCGGATATACAATCCGCCCCTACAACCGTCCCAATCCATCGCTACTTCCATAGCAAACCAAAACCAAACACGATTAAAAAACAGGTGTAGGGTGTATGACGAAAGCCACGCACACGGTTTTAAAAAACCAACCAACGCGTGCGTGCCGTCGGCACACACCCTACCCATGCCGATTACCGGATACGGTTTCAACCATTGTAAGCCGTCTGAAAAGTTTTCAGACGGCTATTGTAGGGGCGGATTACATATCCGCCCGCGCACCCAAACCATGCCGCCCATTGCCCGGCCGCAAAAAGCAAACCCACAAAACCATCAAACCTTTATATAATCACCCTGCCCAATAATCATCACCGCCATACGAACCTTTTAAGCAGGCCGTCTGAAAAATATAGTGCATGGTTCTTTTATTCACCTCAAAAATCAAAGATAAATATGAGCAAGCAATCCGAACAATCTGAAAATAGCCAACCATCGAAGCCATTACAAAAACTATTATCTTGGCTATTCAAACGCCAGCGGGAAGAGGTGATTATTATCATAGCCTCTTGCTTAGCGTTATCTCTGTTTATTTTTTTATGGGTACTATCATGCACAGTGGATGACTTTTGGGGAAAAGCCGCCGGAAGTAATGGCTTCTGGACGCTGTTCGCACTTATTCTTTCCGCCCCTATTGCTTTTTGTATTTGGCATTTCCGAGACCAAAACACCATCAAACAGCTTGAAAGCCAACGCAAAGACGTTAATCTAAAAGAGTTTCATAAAATCGCCGAATGGGTAAGCGGTTTGCATTTGGTTGAAGAAGAAATTACCGAAAAAACCAAACAAACAGGACAACAGCCGAATATTGAAAACCCTACTTCAGAATCTACCCAATCTATATCAAACACGGCTTTAGAAGAACTTGAAACTGCTCGGAAATACGGCCAAGCAGGTAATCAACGCCATCTACCCAGCCATAGCCGTGAAGATGGCGCGGTAGGCTTACAAGTCGCAGCAGTCTATATGCTCAAACCGTTTTTTTGTGGTGAACATGGCGATGACTTTCGCCGTCCGGCATTAAATCTGCTAACAGCGGCATGGTTGGCTTTATTTAAACAGGTTGAGGAACAAGAAAATTTAAAAACTGACCCATCTGCCCCCTTATTGGAAGATAATCTCAAAAAACTGCGGGGTTTACGTAAAAGCTCATTGGCAATTGCTTTAACCGAAGTATTATTAGCCGAAGGAGGAAAACATCTTCACCTCCATCCGGAGGTATTTCCTAATCTGTATTTACCTTATGTAGACTTAGACTTACTCGGCTTGGATACAGAGAAGGTCAAACAATTATTTTATAAAAAAAATTGTATAGGCATTCAATTACAAGGTGCTTTTTTAAAAAAAGTTAATTTGCAAAAAACTGATTTACAAAAAGCTAATTTTAAAGGTGCTTATTTAGAAGAGGCTCATTTAGAAGGCGCTAAATTACAAATGGCTAATCTAGAAGATGCTAATTTAGAAGGAACTCATTTAGAAGGTGCTAACTTACAAGGAGCAATTTTAAAATCAATATTTTCAAGGTCAGCTCATTTTCAAGGAGCTATACTAAATTATGTTCGATTACAAAAGGCTCACTTACACAATGCTGACTTAAGAGATGCCCAGTTACAAGGTGCCCAGTTACAAGGTGCTCAGTTACCAATAGCTCAATTACAAGGCGCTAATTTGAAGAATGCCAACTTACAAAAAACTCAATTACAAGGAGCAGACTTAGAAGGAGCCAATTTACAAGCGGCTGATTTAGTCAATGCGGATATATTAGAAACTTTACATTTAGATCAAGTAGTTTCTTGGACAGGTACATTATTGAAACAGCACGATGCAATATACATACAAAAAAAATTTAATCTACCCAATACTGACTGGATACTGACACCAGATGATATAAATATATCCTCTGAAGAGTGGCCTGTTTACTTTAAATTTCAAAAACAACGACCAGTTGATTCTTTTACCCATAGTTTAAATATAGCAAAAGAGAGTCAATCTGAATTATTAAAACAATTCCAAGAATTAAATCCTGACTGGAATATTGAAATCATTCAGATAAATGATTCATTGAAAATATAGCTAACCCTATCCCCCAAGGACTCAAAAAATGCAAAATCCCCGCTCTTTCCTAAAACTCTACCTAGTCGCCGGTACGCAAGATTGTAACCACCTATCCGGCACACCCGAACAAAACCTGCTTTCGGTATTGGAACAGGCATTAGCCGCAGGGATTACCTGCTTTCAATTGCGCGAAAAAGGTAAAAACGCCATTCAGGATACGGCGCGTATCGAGCAACTGGCGGTACAATGCCGCGACTTGTGCCGCCGCTATCAAGTGCCGTTTTTTATTGATGACGACATAGAGATGGCATTGGCCTTAGGCGCAGACGGTGTGCATATCGGCCAAAAAGACATGCCCGTCGAAGAAGCCGCCGCCTTGTGCCGTGGCAAGCTGATGTTGGGTTTGTCGAACAATACTTGGGCGGAAATCGAAAAAAACCGCGACAACCCCGATTTAAGCTATTTCGCCATCGGTCCGATTTTTTCCACACAATCGAAAGAGCAGCCGAACCCGACCGTCGGCATTGATACCGTCCGTGCCATCCGTGAAAAAGGTTTCGACCGTCCGCTGGTGGCCATCGGCGGTATTAAGGCAGACGCCGCCGACACCATCCGCGCTGCCGGCGCCGACGGCATCGCCGTGATTACAGCCATTACCCACGCATCGGATATTGGCGAAGCCGTACGCAGCCTGTTGCCGCAAGCATAATTTATCAGGCCGTCTGAAAGATTTTTTTCAGACGGCCTCAGCATGGGTAGGGTGTGTGCCGACGGCACGCACGCGTTACTTGGATTTTACAAACCGCGTGCGTGGCTATGCCACACACCCTACGGCGTTTTTTAATTGTGTTCGGTGTGGATTGAATAGGAAAAAAGCGATAGCTCAGAATGGCGTGTAGGGGCGGATTGTATATCCGCCCGTTTGTTTGGGTTTGGGCTATGTTTGAATAATGGCAACATGAATTGGGATGCGGGCGCGGGCGGATATTTAATCCGCCCCTACAATAGCCGTCTGAAAACTTTTCAGACGGCTTACAATGGTTGAAACCGTATCCGGTAATCGGCATGGGTAGGGTGTGTGCCGACGGCACGCACGCGTTACTTGGATTTTAAAATCCGCGTGCGTGGCTATGCCACACACCCTACGGCGTTTTTTAATTGTGTTCGGTGTGGATTGAATAGGAAAAAAGCGATAGCTCAGAATGGCGTGTAGGGGCGGATTGTATATCCGCCCGTTTGTTTG
>NZ_JANUXW010000003.1 GCF_024834045.1 Neisseria montereyensis | reverse complement strand
TTGGCATGGTTGTAAGCCGGCATGTGGGCACCGCGGGCGGAAGCGAAAGAAGTGGCTAAAGTAGCTAAAGCGGCGAAAGTAAGCATGGTTTTTTTCATGATAATTGTCCTCATGGTGTATTTTTATTTAAGTTTGATAGTTAGGAAAAGTTTTAAACTGCTGTTTGCTCTGTTGATGTGCGTATTGTATGAAATGCCTAAAAATTGATAAATACCGATTTTATTTAACATTCGTTTCCTAATAGGAAATTTTAACTTAATATGGGCAAACAATATACGACAACTACCCACCATATGTAGGGGTGGATTGCATATCCACCCGCTGTTTGGGATTACACTACCGATAAATACAGCCGCAATTGTATGGCTTCGGCATGTGTGACAAAGGGTTATATAGTCGAATAGACAAATATGGGCGAATATATCATCCGTCCCTACAAAAAAGGCCGTCTGAAATGTTTCAGACGGCTTTTTATGATATTTATTCAATATATTGAATAATATTATTTTTTCTTGCGTTGTGGCGGCAAGTCGGTACATACGCCTAATGCCACTTCGGCGCTCATACCAATGCTTTCACCCAAGGTCGGGTGCGGGTGGATGGTTTTGCCGATGTCTTCGGCATCGCAACCCATTTCAATTGCCAAGCAGACTTCGCCGATCATATCGCCGGCATGAGTACCGACGATACCGCCGCCGATAATATGGCCGGTTTCGGCGTCAAAAATCAACTTGGTGAAACCTTCGTCACGTCCGTTGGCAATGGCGCGGCCGCTGGCTGCCCAAGGGAATACCGATTTGGTGATTTTGATACCGTCGCGTTTGGCGATTTCTTCGGTAACGCCTACCCATGCTACTTCAGGGTCGGTATAAGCCACACCCGGAATCACGCGGGCATCAAAGTAGGCTTTGTGTCCGGCGCAGTTTTCGGCGGCAACGTGTCCTTCGTGTACGGCTTTGTGTGCCAACATCGGTTGGCCGACCACATCACCGATGGCATAAATATGCGGCACATTGGTACGTTGTTGTTTATCCACTTCGATAAAGCCGCGTTCGGTTACGGCAACACCTGCTTTGTCGGCACCGCATAGTTTACCGTTCGGCGCACGGCCTGCGGCAACCAATACCAAATCGTAACGTTGTGGCTCTGCGGGGGCTTTTTTGCCTTCGAAAGTCACATAAATACCGTCTTCTTTGGCTTCAACGGCAACAGTTTTGGTTTCGGTCATAATATTGTCAAAGCGGTGGGCGTTCATTTTTTCCCACACTTTAACCAAGTCGCGATCTGCGCCTTGCATCAGGCCGTCCAGCATTTCCACAACATCTAAGCGGGCGCCTAAAGTGCTGTATACCGTACCCATTTCCAAACCGATAATACCGCCGCCGATAATTAGCATTTTTTCCGGAACTTTGCTGAGTTCAAGCGCGCCGGTACTGTCGACAATGCGGGGATCTTCAGGAATAAACGGCAGATTTACCACGCGGCTGCCGACTGCGATAATCGCATTTTTGAAGGCAACGGTTTTTTTAGCACCGGTTTCGGCGGCGTGCTCGTATTGTGAAGACTCGGTTAGCGCTACTTCGATATGGTTGGCGGAAACAAATTCGCCTCGACCTTGAATCACATCCACTTTACGGGCTTTGGCCATGCCGGCTAAGCCGCCGGTTAATTTGCCGATCACTTTTTCTTTGTAAGTGCGCAGCATGTCGATATCGATTTCCGGAGCGGGGTATTTGATACCGTTGGCAGCAAGATGTTTCACTTCGTCAATCACGGCGGCATTGTGCAACAGTGCTTTAGAAGGAATACAGCCCACGTTCAGGCAAACGCCGCCTAAGGTGTTGTATTGCTCGATAATGGCTGTTTTCAAGCCTTCGTCGGCTGCGGCAAAAGCAGCGGAATAACCGCCGGGGCCGCCACCCAATACAACCACATCGTATTCTGCATCGGCAGAACCTGAGAATTGCGCCGCTTGCGGAGCGGGTGCGGCGGCTGCCGGAGCAGCTTCCTGTTTCGGTGCGGCTGCCGGCTCTTCGGCTTTGGGCGCTTCTGCTGCGGCACCTTCGGCTTCGATAACCGCAATCACACCGCCTTCTGAAATTTTATCGCCCACTTTAACTTTAACTTCTTTTACCACACCGGCTGCTTCTGCGGGCACATCCATAGTGGCTTTGTCGGTTTCCAAAGTAATCAGGGTATCTTCAACGGCAACAGTGTCGCCGGCTTTGATTTCGACGGCAATAATGTCTACATTTTCATGACCGCCGATATCGGGAACTTTGAGTTCAATCAAGCTCATTGTCAAACCTTTCTCTCAAGCAGCTAAGCTGCTCTGCTTATTGTGTATTTTCAGACGGCCTTGATTATCAGGCCGTCTGAAAAGCCTTACAGTATTACGCGGCGGAAGTCTTTCAACAGGTTCGCCAGATAAACGGTAAAGCGCATACCTGCGGCACCGTCGATAACGCGGTGGTCGAACGACAGACTCAACGGACACATCAGGCGCGGGTCGAAAGAAGAACCGTTCCAAACAGGTTTCATTTGTGATTTGCACACGCCCAAAATGGCTACTTCCGGTGCGTTCACAATCGGCGTGAAGCTGGTGCCGCCGATACCACCGAGGCTGGAAATGGTAAAGCATGCGCCTTGCATTTCTTGCGGTTTGAGTTTGCCTTCGCGGGCTTTTTTGCTCAACTCGGTCAGTTCTTGCGAAATTTCTTTCAAGCCTTTTTTATCGACATCTTTAATCACCGGTACAACCAAGCCGTTAGGCGTGTCGGCAGCAAAACCGATGTTGTAGTATTTTTTCAGAATCAAATTGTCGCCGTCGAGCGAAGAGTTAAATTCCGGGAAGGCTTTCAATGCGGAAACAGAGGCTTTGATAATGAATGCCAGCGGCGACAATTTCAAACCTTCGCGTTCCCACTCTTTATTCAGCTGTTTGCGGAATGTTTCCAAGTCGGTCATGTCGGCTTCTTCGTTCACGGTAACATGAGGAATCATGACCCAGTTGCGAGACAGGTTTTGACCGGAAATTTTCTTAATACGGGAAAGCTCTTTAACTTCGATTTCACCGAATTTGCTGAAATCGATTTTCGGCCATGGCAACAGATCCAAACCACCGCCAAGAGAAGCGGCAGCAGGTGCGCCTTTACCGGCACCACCCTGCATAGCAGCTTTCACAAAGGCTTTAATGTCTTCACCGACAATACGGCCTTTCGCGCCGGTACCTTTTACCAAGCTCAGATCAACACCCAATTCACGCGCTAATTTGCGGGCGGAAGGGCCGGCATGGGCTTTGGCAAATGCCGCTTCGTTTACAGGCGTGTTACCGAATGCGGCAACAGGTGCGCTTTCGGTTTTAGCAGGTGCAGCGGCTGGGGCAGCAGCAGGTGCTTCGGTTTTAGGTGCAGATTCTGCTTTGGGGGCTTCTTGTTGGGCAGGTGCAGGGGCTGCGGCACCACCGGCTGTTTCCACTTCGATAATTTGCGTACCTTGGGATACTTTGTCGCCCACTTTGATATAAACCGCTTTCACCACACCGGCAGCCGTGCTGGGTACGTCCATAGTGGCTTTATCGGTTTCCAAAGTAATCAGGGTGTCGTCTAAAGCAACGGTATCGCCTTCTTTGATTTCTACGGCAATCACATCAACACCTTCGTGGCCGCCGATATCCGGTACTTCCACTTTAACAGTGGCACCGCCTGCGGCGGGCGCAGCGGCAGCAGGTGCGGGTTCGGCTGCTTTTTCAGCAGGTGCGGCAGCTTCGGCAGGCGCAGCGGAAGCTCCGGCTCCGTCGGCTTCAACCAATACGATAACGCTGCCTTCTGAAACTTTGTCGCCCACATTCACTTTAACTTCTTTTACCACGCCGGCGGCATCGGCCGGAACATCCATAGTGGCTTTATCGGTTTCCAAGGTAATCAGGGTATCGTCAACGGCGATGGTATCGCCGGCTTTGACTTCTACGGCAATCACATCTACGTTTTCGTGACCACCGATATCGGGTACTTTGATTTCTACAATGCTCATTGAGTTATTCCTTTTATGAGACAGTTCATTTTGAAAATACGGTTACAGGCCGTCTGAAATGTTTAATGGCCCGAGCTTAATTTGAGAACAACCACGCCTGAAATAATCAGCATAGCGCCTAACCATCGGCTAAACGTGGCGGCATCTCCGTAAAACAATATGCCTACAATAAATGCGCCAGCAGCACCGATTCCCGTCCATACTGCATAAGCCGTACCCATTGGTATGCTTTTTTGTGCCAGATACAGACAAAAACCACTCATTGCCATACATACAATAGCCATTGTGATACCCGGCCATCGAACGCTTCCGGTTTGTGCGAGTTTCAAACCGATAGGCCAACCTATTTCTAAGAGTCCGGCGGTTATCAGGTAAATCCAATTTAATGTCATGGCATTTGCGCTTTATTTTCGGCTGATTGCTTTATTGCTCGGTAGGCCGTCTGAAAACCATATTTTGATTTCAGACGGCCTGTTGGCTCAATTAACGTTTCCAGCTCGGCGCGGTATCGGTTTTAATGCCGTATTTTTCAATAGCTTGTTGTACAACCACTTTTTCAATCTTGCCTTGGTTGGCTAGTGCGCTCAGTGCGGCAACGGCAACATGACGTCTGTCGATTTCAAAGAAGTCGCGCAGGTTGGCACGCGAATCGCTGCGACCGAAACCGTCGGTACCCAAAACATGGTATTCGTTCGGTACATAAGCATGGATACGGTCGGCGAAGTTGCGTACATAGTCGGTAGAAGCAATTACAGGGCCTTCGTGACCTTGCAATTGTTGGGCAACAAACGGTACTTTACCGGCTTCCATCGGATGTAGGCGGTTGTAGCGGTCAACTTCAACGGCATCGCGGTATAACAGGTTGAATGAAGGTACAGACCAAATATCTGCTTCCACACCGAAGTCGGCTTTCAGCATGTCGGCAGCTTTAATCACTTCGTTCAAGATAACGCCAGAGCCCATCAGTTGTACTTTCTTATCGCTTTGTGCACCTTCGCGGAACAAATACATACCTTTCAGAATTTCTTCTTCGATGCCTTCGCGTTGCGGCATGGCAGGGTGGGCATAGTTTTCGTTCATCACGGTTAAGTAGTAGAACACATCTTCTTGTTCTACATACATGCGGCGCAAACCGTCTTGGATAATCACGGCCAATTCATATTGATAGGTCGGATCGTAAGACAAGCAGTTCGGAATTAAATCGGCTTGAACATGGCTGTGGCCATCTTCGTGTTGTAAACCTTCACCGTTGAGGGTTGTACGTCCGGCAGTACCGCCCAACAGGAAGCCGCGGGCGTGCATATCGCCGGCTGCCCAAGCCAAGTCGCCAACGCGTTGGAAACCGAACATTGAGTAGTAAATATAGAACGGAATCATTGCATAACGGTTGTTGGCATAGCTGGTGGCTGCAGCAATCCAGTCGGCCATTGCACCCGGCTCGTTAATACCTTCTTGCAACATTTGACCGTCGATGGATTCTTTATAGAACATCAGTTGGTCTTTATCTTGCGGAGTATATTGTTGGCCTTTCGGGTTCCAAATGCCGTATTGACGGAACATACCTTCCATACCGAAAGTACGGCTTTCGTCAGGCACAATCGGCACAATGCGTTTGCCGATTTGTTTGTCTTTCATTAAGGTAGAAAGAATACGCACAAATGCCATTGTGGTAGAGAATTCGCGCTCACCGCTGGATTGAAGCTGTGCATCGAATGTTTCCAATGCGGGAATCGGCAAGGCTTCGGTGTTCGGGTTGCGTTGCGGTAGGTAACCGCCCAATGCGTTGCGGCGGTCGCGCAGATATTTCATTTCTTCGCTGTCTTCAGGGAAGCGGTAGTAAGGCAGGTCGCCGCTTTCGATTTGCTCGTCGCTTACGGGGATGCCGAAACGGGTACGGAATTTTTTCAGTGATTCCACGTCCATTTTTTTGGCTTGGTGGGCAACGTTTTGGCCTTCGCCTGAAGAGCCCATGCCGTAGCCTTTAATGGTTTTGGCCAGAATCACGGTAGGACGGCCGTCGGGATTGTTTACGGCTTCGTAGTAGGCCGCATACACTTTGTGCGGGTCGTGACCGCCGCGGTTCAATGCCCAAATTTCATCGTCGGACATATTGGCAACCATGGCTTTTAATTCGGGGGTGTTGAAGAAGTGTTCGCGCACATAGGCACCGTCTTTTGATTTGTAAGTTTGGTAGTCGCCATCCAAACATTCGGCCATACGGGCTTTCAAGGCATTGTCGGTATCGCGTGCCAACAGGGCATCCCAACGGCTGCCCCAAATCACTTTCAATACGTTCCAACCGGCACCGCGGAAGTTGCCTTCCAATTCTTGAATAATTTTGCCGTTACCGCGTACCGGGCCGTCCAAACGTTGCAGGTTACAGTTGATCACAAAAATCAGATTGTCCAAACCTTCGCGGGCAGCCAGTGAAATAGCGCCTTGGCTTTCCGGTTCGTCCATTTCGCCGTCGCCGCAGAATACCCATACTTTACGGCCTTTGGTTTTGCTCAAACCGCGTGATTCCAGATATTTCAGGAAGCGGGCTTGATAAATCGCCATCAGCGGGCCCAAACCCATAGATACGGTTGGGAATTGCCAGAAATCAGGCATCAGATGGGGGTGAGGGTAAGAAGATAAACCGCCACCGTTTACTTCTTGGCGGAAATTGTCGAGTTGTTGTTCGGAAAGACGTCCTTCTACGAAAGCACGCGCATAAATACCGGGAGCAGAGTGGCCTTGCATAAAGATCATATCGCCTTCTTCGCCGTCGCCTTTGGCTTTCCAGAAGTGATTAAAACCGATGTCATATAAGGTGGCAGCAGATTGGAAAGAGGCGATGTGTCCGCCCAGTTCGAGGTTTTTTTTGCCGGCACGCAGCACCATAGCTGCTGCATTCCAGCGGATAATCGAACGGATACGGTGTTCTAATTCGTGGTTGCCGGGTGATTTTTGTTCTTTTCCTACAGGAATGGTGTTCAGGTAGGCGGTGGTGGCATCAAACGGCATATGAACACCACGACGGCGAGTATATTTCACCAGTTGTTCCAATAGATAGTGCGCCCGGGTTTCGCCTTCGGTTTCCAATACGGAGCTTAATGCGTCCAACCATTCCTGGGTTTCAATCGGATCAACGTCTTGAATTTGTTGGGTCGACATATTTATTCCTTCTGTTGAGTATTTGCGAATCAGCCTTTCAGACGGCTTATTCATTTTCGTTTATGAAACTTATCGGGCAATAGAGTGAGATTGCTGGCCCGACAACATGATTACAACACTTAATTTCTTAAGATTCAAAGCATTAATAAAAGTATGTATACACGCATATTTTTTGGGGGTTTTAACGGCCTGAAAATATACCCGCATATACTTTTGTCAGAATGAAATCGTATCAGTAAAACAGATTGCTGGCAAATGATATGCTATATGCTTTCTTTAAGATTTTTATATATTTCCAACATTGTTTTTTTCGATATTGAACATAATTTTTGAATATTAATAGAATTGTTTTCTTTTTTTGTTTTAATTAAAACAAAATTGAAAATAATAAGAAATGTAAAATTATTTCAGACGGCTTTGTTTATGCGAATATCAATTCAGTTTGGATTTGAAAAAATGCCGCATACATCGGTACATAATGTTTTATCAGATTTTATTTGGCAGATTTTCGTTTTGCTGGTTTGGCGGATTGATTTTCTTTTACCGCAACGTGGTCGGATAGGTTGTGTTGTAAAAAAATTTGTAAAGGTTGGGGGAGACCATATTTTTCTAAGTCTTCAGGTGCAACCCAGAGGCCGTCTGAAACGGTTTGCGGTAGGGCGGTGGTTTCCGGCGTTGCCGAAAAAGGAGTAATCAGTAATAGACGGTGGGTAAGGCGGTGGGTGATGGCCGAAGATTCTTCAAGATTGTCGGGGGAGATTGAAAATAACGATGCATAGCGGTAAAGATCGTTTAGGTGCTCAAAACACGGTACGCAGTATAAACCGCCCCAAATGCCTTTTTGCGGGCGTTTTTCCAGCCATAGTGCGCCGTTTTGATGGCGGATAAGCAGCCAGTAAAGCGGCAGTGTTTTAACTTCGGGTGCGGATTTTTTACGCGGCAGTTCTGCAATACGGTCTTGGGCTTTGGCTTCGCAAATATCAGCCATTGGGCATTGATTGCATAAAGGTTTACTGCGTTTGCATACGGTGGCGCCGAGATCCATTAAACCTTGCGTATAGGCAGGCATTTGTTCGTTTTTTTGTGGCAGCAGGCTTTCTGCCAATGTCCACAAGCTGTTTTCAAATTTTTTATCGGCAGGGTTGCCGTCGCGTGCGAAAACACGGCAAAGGACACGCTTAACATTACCGTCAAGTATGGTTTCCCGTTGTTGGAAAGCAAAGGCGGCAATGGCGGCGGCCGTGCTTCTGCCAACCCCGCATAATTTTTCCAGTTCGCTGCGGCTTTGCGGAAAATCGCCGCTGAATTCATCTATGATTTGTTTGGCCGCTTTATGCAGATTGCGCGCGCGGCTGTAGTAGCCCAAGCCTGCCCACAAATTCAATACATCGTCTTGTTCGGCTTCGGCAAGGCTGGCAACGGTCGGAAAACGGGCGATAAAACGCGGATAATAATCCAACACGGTGGCTACTTGGGTTTGCTGCAACATGATTTCGGAAAGCCAAACATTATAAGGCTGCCCGACCTGCCAAGGCAGATGGTGACGGCCATGTTGTTTCTGCCATGTGATGAGGCGTTCGGCAAAGCTTAGGGTGGTCATAGAGATTGGTGTTCGGTAGTTTGGCAGATGCCGTCTGAAAATGGATTTCAGACGGCATCGGTATATTTTGAAATAAGGTTTGATTGAGGAGCGGGGTTTACATGGTAAACGTGGCGCGGTCGCTGCGTATATTGTTGCCCAACTCGGCTTCAATCAGGTTTTTGGTTTGGATACAGATTTCATCGTCGCTAAATGCCAAGCCTACGCCTTTGGGGCGTTGTGCGGAAGTGCGGGCGGGGTTTATCCAAACTACTTGGGTGCGTAGGAATTTTTTACCGGGATGGTTGGTGAGTTCCAATGCCAGTAAAACTTCATCGCCCAACGAAAAAGAGTCGTCGGTAGGCACAAAAAGGCCGCCGTGTTCGAGAAACGGCATATAGCTGTTATAAAGTGCGATTTTTTCTTTCAACTGCAAGGCCATCATTTTGCCGGGCAGGTGGTCTTTTGCATTGTTCATAGATGTTTCCCTTTTTATTTGTTTTGCCAAAATTGAAGATATTCTGTGAGTAAGGCTTCGAGCTGCATTTTAACACTGAGGGTGTGGTATCCGTAAGGGCTTAAACGGTTCAGACGGCCTGTAAGGGTAAATAGCGATGCCGGTGTGGTTTTTGCGCCCGTTTGCATCAATGCTGCCGCATGTTCTGGGTAGTAGAGTGGCGGTAGTTGCTGTTGCGCCAAGCCTACATCAAGCAGCCATTTATGGATCCAATCAAGAAAAACGGCTAGCGGTTGTTTGTATTTATCGAATTCGGCGGCGTAATCAAGCATTGCCAATAAACGGGGTGTGGCCAGTAAGTCGAGCAGTTTTTCGCGTAATGCATCCAAATCGGGTTCGGGTTCGAAAAGCGGGGCGCCGCCGTGAAAAGCCAATAATGGTCGGGCATTTTCTATTTGATGCTGTTCCAGATATTCAAGCGCCTGTTGGTATGAAGGGGGCGGTAATACCATTTGGCGGCAGCGGCTTTTAATGGTCGGCAATAGTTTGTCGCGGGCATGGGTAACCAGTAAAAAGATAACGTTTTCAGGCGGCTCTTCCAAGGCTTTCAAAATGCCGTTGGCCGCCTGAAGGTTCATACTTTCTGCCGGATGAATCAAAACAATACGGCGGCCGCCGCGCACGGAAGTTAAATGGATATTATCGACCACATCGCGTACGGCATCGATTTTAATCTGTAGCAGTTTGCGGCCGACAGCTTCGCCTTCGGGGATTTCCGGTGTTAATTCGTAAAAATCGGGATGGCTGTTTTGCTCAAACAAATGGCATGATGGGCAGGTGCCGCAAGGATTTCCGTTGGCATCGGGCTGTTCGCACAATAATGCCTGAGCGGTATATCGTGCGAATGCCGTTTTGCCGGTGTTTTCTTTGCCGGTAAACAGCCAGGCATTAGGCAGGTTTTGCCGGTGGGCGGCGATTTGCTGCCATTGGTTTTGATGCCACGGATAAATCATGGGAACGAAGCCTGCTGATGAAAATGTTTATTATACCTGCGGCAGATAAAAATGTTGTGCTGCCAGTCGGTTTTATAAAATTGAATAGGGGGTTTAAACGAATATTTCTATGTTTTTTTGCCGTAAACATACCATTGCCGCCTTACGGCATAAGGCTGATTCTGTTAGAATTATAAACCAATTAATCGAACATTTTTCAGACGGCCTGAAGGAATAATTCTTCAAGGCCGTCTGAATCCTATTGATAAAACACACTGCTAAAAGATATGAATAAACAAAAACCTGAAGTAACGCCGATTGAACGGCCCGAATTGATTCCGCCCGGCGGCCAAAAGAAAGTGCTGCTGCATTCATGCTGCGCCCCCTGTTCGGGTGAAGTGATGGAAGCAATGTTGGCCAGCGGTATTGATTTCACGATTTATTTTTATAACCCCAATATCCATCCGAAAAAAGAATATGAAATCCGCAAAAATGAAAATATCGCTTTTGCGGAAAAACACGGTATTCCTTTTATTGATGCCGATTATGATGTGGACAATTGGTTCGAACGCGCCAAAGGTATGGAAATGGATCCGGAGCGCGGCCGCCGTTGTACCATGTGTTTCGATATGCGCTTTGAGCGTACCGCACTGTATGCCTATGAACACGGCTTTCCCGTGATAACCAGTTCGCTTGGCATTTCACGCTGGAAAAATATGAATCAAATCAATGATTGCGGTGTGCGTGCGGCAGAAAAATATCCCGGTCTGACTTATTGGGAATACAATTGGCGCAAAGGTGGCGGCAGTGCGCGTATGATTGAAATCAGCAAACGCGAGCATTTCTATCAGCAAGAATATTGCGGTTGTGCTTATTCGTTACGCGATAGCAACCATCACCGTAAATCACAAGGTCGTCCGCCGATCAAAATCGGGGTGAAATATTATGGTGATGAAGAGACCAAATAATATTTAATGGTCATTTGGTTTTTAGTTAACTGATAAAAAAGCCGTCTGAAATGTTTCAGACGGCTTTTTGTTTTATGTGCCGATTATAAAAACTTAATCAACAGTTAATACCACTTTCATCGCGCCGTTTTCAGCAGCATGTTTGAATACATCGTATGCTTTTTCCAATTCGCCGAATTTGAAATGGTGGGTCAGCATTTTGGTGTAGTCGACGGAGCTGGTTGAAATGGCTTTCATCAGCATTTCGGTAGTATTGGTATTGACCAAACCGGTGGTAATGGTTAGGTTTTTAATCCATAGTTTTTCCAGTTTGAAGTCAACGGGTTTACCGTGAACGCCGACCACAGCCAAGTTACCGCCGGGTTTAACAATGTCTTGGCACATATTCCAAGTAGCGGGAAGGCCGACTGCTTCAATGGCGGTATCCACACCGTCTTTGCCGACAATATCGGTTACCATTTTGGTAACATCGCCGGAAGCTGGGTTGATTGTGTGGGTCGCGCCCAATTCTTTAGCCAGTTTCAGGCGGTTTTCGTCCATATCGCACATAATCAACACGGAAGGGCTGTAAAGTTGTGCGGTTAACAAGGCGGACATACCGACAGGGCCGGCACCGGCGATAAATACGGTGTCACCGGGTTTTACGTCGCCGTATTGAACACCGATTTCGTGCGCGGTAGGCAATGCATCACTCAGCAATAGGGCAATTTCTTCGTTTACATTGCTAGGAAGCGGAATCAGGCTGTTGTCGGCAAACGGGGTGCGGACATATTCGGCCTGAGTGCCGTCAATCATATAGCCTAAAATCCAGCCGCCGCCATTGCTACAGTGTGAATAAAGTTGAACTTTACAATTGTCACAAGTACAGCATTTGCTTACGCATGAGATGATAACTTTATCGCCTTTTTTAATGTTTTTCACACCGCTGCCGACTTCTTCGACAATACCGATACCTTCGTGGCCTAAAATGCGTCCCGGTGTGATTTCAGGGTTTTTGCCTTTCCAAATACCTAAATCGGTGCCGCAGATGGTTGTTTTTACAATTTTCACGACGGCATCGGTCGGATCAATAATTTGCGGCTTGGGTTTTTCTTCAAAACGGATGTCACCTTCGCCATAATAAGTCATTGCTTTCATTTTACTGTCCTTTCAGGATAGTTGGATAATTTGCTTACAATCTTTTTATAGAACAAATGCTCTCTAAAGTCAATTTATTAATTATTTCAATATGTTATGGTATAACATTATTTTTTATCTACTATTATTTTAAATACAAAAGCATTAAATTATTTTGATTTGAAACAATATGAATCGTAACACTTGAATTTATCGATTGAATTTTATTAGGGGGTGTTAAATTCACTTTTTTGGAAGTGAGTGAAAAGGGTGTGCAACGGATGTTTTGTATATGAAATACTCACAAAATAAACCATTTTATTACGAGATTTTGCAAATTAAGCGGCGGTAAAGCAGTAGTAAATATGACGCAATAAAAAGCCGATAATCGGCCATGATAATGTGGGATAAAAAACCGCCCGTATAGGGCGGTTTAAACATTTTGTGGCTTGATTTGACTACTATTGCCGGCTCAATGACGTTGAGGATCATTCGGGCGCAGTTGTACCGCCAGTTTGTCGAGAATGCCGTTTACAAACTTATGGCCGTCGGTGCCGCCGAATGTTTTGGTCACTTCGATGGCTTCGTTAATAATCACCGGGTAAGGTGTTTCGGGCATAGCAGATAGTTCGTGGCATGCCATCAATAAAACAGCGCGTTCAATCGGGCTGAGATCGTTTTCATCACGGTCGAGCAGCGGGCGGATAAGCTGGATATATTCTTTTTGATTGGCATGCGTGCCGAAAAAGAGCGTGGTAAACAGTTCGTCATCGGCTTTTTTGAAGTCGCTGCTTTCACGGATGTTTTTGGCAATTTCGGCGACAGGAGCCTGAGTCAGTGCGGATTGATACAGTGCCTGCACGGTAAATTCGCGAGCGCGGCGGCGGGGTGTTTTCATGGGCGGTTCCTTGCCTTTCTTTTTTCAGACGGCCTGATACTGATATATAAGCCGTCTGAACCGATTACTCTTGGTCGTCTTCTTCAAATACTTCTAACTGCTCTTCTAACAGCAGGTTAACCAAGTTGGCACATTCTACGGCGACAATGGCAGCATCGCTGGCTTTTTCTTCAATACGAACATGCGCCTGTTCGTCGTTTTCAGTGGTTAGAATGGCGTTGGCAATCGGAATATTGAAGTCTAAGCCGACACGGGTTACGCCGGCACCGGATTCGTTGGAAACCAGCTCGAAATGGTAGGTTTCGCCGCGGATAACCGCACCAATAGCGATAAGGGCATCGTATTGTTGGGAAGATGCCATATTTTGCAAAATCAGCGGCACTTCCAGCGCACCGGGCACGGTGGCAACAGTGATGTCATCGGTATTCACGCCTAATGCGATTAGTTTTTCAGTACAGACTTTCAACATAGCGCTGCCGATTTCGTTGCTGAAACGGGCTTGTACAATACCGATGCGTAGTCCGGCACCATTATGTTCGGGTTGGATAGTATTCATAAGATTGCTTTCATGATTAAGGTTGATTTTATGTGTATTTCAAATACAAAAATGAATAGGGGAAATATGGTTATTATTTGCCCTTTGGTTTTTTATTCTTGCGGCTGCCAATCGTCTACCGGTTCGAATTCGCCTTCTTCGTTTAATTCCCAAGCATGGCCGGGTGGCGATTGAAGTAAAGGGATGATTGCCGGATTGTGTTCGGTGATTTCATTGATCGGATACAGGGCAAAATTACTGGTATTCACTGTATATTCGTCAGTTTCGTCACCTTGAAAAAAACGCCAGCCGCTATCGTTTTCAAATTGGGCTTCTTCACGATACATAAAGCCTACGGGCGCACCTTCTTCGGTAACGGTTTTGGCGGCAATACAGATGCCGAGCGCGGAAGATAAAGCATTAGCAAAAGCGTTCATTTTTCAGATGGCCCATAAAAAATATCGGAAAGCGCAGATTTTACACGATTCGGCTTGTTTACGCATGATGCTTTTGCGGGCGTAGCGAACCGAGATAGATGGCAGATAAAGTTAACGCCACGCCACACCACTGCCAGCCGTTAATCGGCTTATCAAGCAGGAAATAATCAATCAGCAGAGCGGCAACGGGTTCGCTTAATAACAATAAACCGGTTACCGATAAGGAAAGCAGGGGGATGGCATAAGCAATCAGCCCCCATGCGAAACACTGCATCACGGCGCCGTAAATCAAAATCAAGGCGGCATCATGAAAGGTAGTCGGGTAAAGCGCATCGCCATTAAACAGAAACGCAGGCAACCACAATACCGCCATACCGCCCAAGCTGACCATCAACATCATCGGCAATAAAGAAACGGCTTGAACCTGATGGGTTTTGCGGACAAAAATCATTGATAAGGCCAACATCGAGCCGGAAACAATCCCGCTGGCAAACCCCCAGCCGGCTTGGGTATTGTGGTTAAACTCAGGGCTGGCAATCAGCATAATCCCGAAAATGGCCATTAATAAGCTGAATAATTGCAGCTTGGAAGGGCGTTCGCCGAAAAAGAAAAAACCGGCGGCGGTAAGAAAAAATATTTGTAAGCTGTTGAGCAGCGTGGAAATGCCGGGGCCGACAGCATAAATACTTTCATGCCACAAGCCCAAATCAATACCGAGAAAAGCACCGGAAAGGCAGGCAAATAAGAGCGCTTTTTTATTATGCGGCAGTTTTTGCCCGAAAAAACGACTTAACAACCAAAAAATAACGGCAGCTACGCACAAACGCCAGAAAGCCATCGCAAACGCTCCGACCGGAACGAATTTCACAATTAGGCTGCCCAATCCGAAGATAACGCAGCCGACAATCAGCATCGGGGCGGCAAGGCGGTTTGGTTCTGGCATAAGGGGCATAGGAAATGATAATGAAGGGAGCCGATTGTAAATCAGGCCGCCTGAAAAGAGAAGTTGATGATCTACATCAGAATCCTAACTTTAGGGATATAGAAACCCAAAAGAAATCGCTGAGCTTTACGAACTATGGGAAGCAGAACAAGTCCGCGTGAATGGTTTAATTTTAGAAAATTTTTGATAAATTTATCTTATTATGAAATACGAATTTAGACATTTTAATCAAACCAAAAAAGAAGTTGTTAGTAAAGAAGAAACGCTTGAAGTTTTAGAAGAAATTTTTTAT
Source organism: Neisseria montereyensis (assembly GCF_024834045.1). GTDB lineage: Bacteria > Pseudomonadota > Gammaproteobacteria > Burkholderiales > Neisseriaceae > Neisseria > Neisseria montereyensis. The sequence continues at coordinate 344,694 of NZ_JANUXW010000003.1, read as the reverse complement.
CAAGGTTTTCCAAAAGAAAAAAGGAAAGAGTTATTTAAAGATTCCAATATTTTAGCTAAATATGCTTTTGAGAATTACACTACTTATTACCTGACTTTTTACAAGAAAGATAAGCCTTTTGTGAGTGTCAATTCGGGTGATGGGGCTTTTGATTTACTTTTTTTGGATACTGATAGTGAAGGAAATATGTTCGTTCCTTTGATAATGAGCTATTTTAGAGTAGATGCATTAAAATGGTTTGAAAAAAATATATACGAACCTCTACCTAACAATCAAGTATTTCTATATCAGATTGTTATATTTACAGATGATAAGTTTGAATCTACAAGGAAAGATTTGAAATTTATTAGTAAAAACAAAAATAGTCCAAAAAATAAACTCGTAATTACAGAAAGAAAATATTCAAAAAAAGATAACTCTCGAAAAAAGACAATAGAAGAAACAGCGGAAATTGATTTATCAAAAAATTATTTCAAAGCACCGCAATATTTTGATGATTACGAACATCTTTTTGATTATGAAAGTATATTGAATAAAATCAGTAAATTATGAAAAAATATATATATCAAGATTGGTTTATAGGGAAACGTAAAATGCAAAGTGAAGAAGATACACTTTGGTATTATTCCCATCTCTACAAACCTCGATACAATCCTAATTTTGGGGATATCGAAACCCAAAAGAAAGCCCATAAATTTTTAAAAACGTGTACGAGTAGCGAAGAATGGGCGAAATTTGCCTATGAACACGGATTGGAATTTTATGTATGTAAAATGAATGAGAATAGAGTGGAGTCCTATTTACACCACGATATTGTGAAAGATATTGTCATTTCTTTTTTAGACGAAGATAAAGATATCTATATGTACTATGTTTTCAGACCACAAGAAAACGGGAAATATTTCTTAATAGGCATAAAGTTTTGGGAATGGACGGAAAACAAAAAAACCGATAAGGATTATAAAAAAATATGGGCCTACACTTTTGAAACCAATGGCAATGTACAAGTTATAGAGTGGAAAAAGGGAGCGGAAGAAGAGTGTGTATGGACAAGCAAACGCCCGTTGAATGTAGAAAGCAATTGGGAAGAGCGTCCTGAATTTGGCGATTGGGAAAGCTTTTTCACACTAAAACGTTGGGAAAAAGGCGAATTAGACGAAGCGTTTAAAGACAAGGGAATGGATTTAGTTTTTAAGGATAAATAGATGATGAAAACTACTAAAACAAAACTTTTAAATACAGGAGAAAACATAACTTCTATTAGTGTTTTATGGGGAAACCGAAAGGAGTCAATCGCTGTTTTAACAGATAAAATGCTACAATCTTTGGTGTTTTTACGTGATAATTCAGAAAATATTTTTGAGGATTATTGCGAATTAGCTTTCAGTAAGAAAAAGGCAAATAATAAAATTTTACTTAATGAAACTACTATAAAAGAAATGATTTTAAAGCATTTTGATGAAGATTTAGGTGCATCTGTTTCTCTTTGGAATGGTAAAAAAGAGGATGAGTTAGCCGCCAACTTTTCTACAAGAATTGGAATGAGCAGAGGGAATGAAAAACTGAAAAATAATTTTGTAATCAATTTTCCTACCCAACACCAACTTTCTAATGAACAAATCCACAACATCATCGCTAAACTTTACGAACTATGGGAAGCAGAACAAGTCCGCATGAATGGTTTAATCTTAGAAAATTACGAGTAAATGGATAATAATATTACATATAAATTTGAAAAATTCGATGAGATTGAAAAAAAGATATTAGATGAAGAAGAAACTCTAAAGCATTTGTCTTTTTTTTATCAAGGTGTCCCAAAAGATAAGCGGAAAGCATTATATAAAGATATTGATACTTTAGCTAAATATGCTTTTGAGAATCACACTACTTACTATCTAACTTTTTACAAACAAGATAAGCCTTTTGTAAGTGTCAATTCGGGTGATGGTATTTTTGATTTATCGTTTTTAAGTTCTAATGAAGAGGGAAATATAGTCAGATTTTTAAAGATGAATTTTGTTAGAATAGATATGCAAAAGCTTTTTAAAGAAGGTATTTATGAACTACTACCTAATCATCAATCCTTTCTAAATCAAATTGTTATTTTCTCTAAAAATGAAACTGAATCAATCAGAAAAGAATTAGAATTTATTCCAAAAAATAAGAAAAACACGGAGGATAAACTGATTGTAATTGAACTTAGGCATTCAGAAAAAGATGGTTCTCGAAAAAAGACGGTAGAAGAAACGACGGAAATTGATTTGTCAAAAAATTATTTCAAAGCACCACAACATTTTTATGATTATGAACATCTTTTTGATTATGAAAGTATATTGAATCAAATAAGAAAATGATGAAATAGTGTGTTTAATTGATTGATTAATAAAATAAGTTTTTAATTAAAAATTTGAGGGTAAATAAATTATGAACTACTTAAGAGTATTACCTGAAATCGTTGTTGGCTTAGGTGATGATACTGAATATGACAACGATACCTCACCAAAAAAGAAGATAACTAAACTTCATTTAAATATTGAAGATTGGTTGGGCGACGATTTAATGTGGAATTTTCCTGAAACGATTGTAACGCTCAGGCTTAAAGACGGCCTTAAAAAAACACAATTTTCCGGATATTATTTTGATGAAATAAAAGTAACTAAAGACATTTATTTTGATTATAACTTTTCTAATACAAAACATGGTAAGCCTCTTCCTCCTTTTTATTGGATGAGAATTACCGGGAAAGAAGGAGTAGACGATTTTTTTGTAAAAGAAGGAGAGTTATATGTTTCAGAAAGAGCATTTCAATTTATTAAAGATAATTATGATATCCATCATTTAGAAATTGAACCTAAAGAAGATGAATTTGATGAGTTGATCAAAAATTTAATACAAAAAGATTTAGCTAAACAAAAATTTTAAAGCACCACAATATTTTTATGATTATGAATATCTTTTTGATTATGAAAGTATATTGAATAAAATAAGAAAATTATGAAATACCTAAGAGTGTTGTCTGAAATCATTGTTGGCTTAGGTGATGATGCTGAATACGACAACACCAAATCACCCCAAAAATAAGGTAACTAAACTTCATTTAAATATTGAAGATTGGACTGAACTTGACGTAATACTTCACTAAGGGAAGTATTACGAATAATAAAACTAACAAACAAATAAAGTTAAAAGATATGGAAGAAAAAATTGCTATTAACAAACAAATTGCTAAGTATCTGCACCCTATTTTAGGAATTAATCCTAATTTCAGAAGATATTGGGATGAGGATGAAAAGAACTATTTAGATATTCTTAATGTTGAAGATCCTATGGATGCATCTGTAAATTTTTGGGGAACAATTGGGGTTTCACATTTCCCGAATCCGATTGAACTAAAGGATGGTGGTACGAAAAATATTTCGGTTGAAATCCTAATGTCAGGCTTAAAAATTTACGATAATATACCTAATATATTGGCTACTTGTGGCTTTTATATCACCAAAAACAAATGGGAAGTACAGCCGGGGAGTGTCTTTATGCGAATGGTAGATATGTATTATTCTCAGTTGGAAATGAGCCACATAATGTTTGTAAGCCCTTTCCTTTGGGAGGATAAACTACAGCCACTTAAATTGGATTCTAAAACAGTACATTGGCTTTTAGCTATCCCAATTTCACAATCTGAATTAGATTATAGAAATAACAATGGTTTGGATGCATTAGAAAGTTTGTTGGAAGAGAAAAATGCAGATATTTTCGACCTAAATAGGAAATCTGTAATATAAAATAACAAATAATATGAGTTTAAAAGATATGAAAAATGGAAAAAATAGAGGCAATAAAACTCGTTGAAAAAACGCTCGAAAAATCATTTGAATATTTTTCGACTCATTCAGATTGGCAACCCATAGTTTCAACAAGAGAGCAGTTAAATTATATTTTGGATACATTACATCAAAAAAATGATGGTAGTAAATTAGATGAAATCACCATTGGATTATATGCTGTCAAAGAATTTGAAGTTGATTATAAAGATTTCGCTAATCTAATTTATGAAGTTGTTGAAATCATTGAATTAATAAAAAAGCAGAGTAAAAAAACAATCTAATTATGAAAAAAACATCCATTTATTATATTTTATTCGTGATTTTATTGTTAATTGGTATCTATGAAGTATTTACATTCGAATATGTTCATCAAAATGCGGTGGAGTTTTTACTAAGTTTTTGGGCTGTTTTACTCTTTATTATTTTGCTTTGGTCTAAAAAGGAATTTACTGGAAAGAGTTGGTTTGCTAAACAAGCCAAAAGCCAGCATCAAACACCACCATCACTTATTTTAGAAAAAGAAAATTCTTTTGAAGAAAAGCATATCTCATCCCTTCCAGATCTTAATCCAACAGAAAAAGAAGCTTATATCAAGCTAACAAAGCTATGCTGTTCTACTGAAACGCAGAATAAAGTTATTCCATTTTTACAGACGCTAAGAGATTTCCGTGACGATGAAGAATATATGACAACTTTAAACTATGTTATGGCGTTTTTAGATGAGCAGGATATTCATTTTATTATGGCTCTTGATGTGCGTTCTGGTATTGAAGATTTAATTTGGCGAGTTAAAAGTTCACTAAAAGATAATTTTTATCAATCCACTGAGCTACCAAAGGTAGATAGTTACGAAGAAGATGCCTCTGTATCTTATGATAATGTATTTGAAGATTTTGATAAACCATTAAGAAAACTAGGTTATCAATTAGGATTTATAGATACAAAATCTGATCAATATGTGATTTTTATTCATAAAAGTAGAGATATAAATAAAGTAGAGAAACTGATTAATAACATGGGATATAATTATCTTTCTATAAAATAAGTTGTTATTTTTAAATTATTAACAGGATTAAAATAGAAGTATCAGAAATTTATCATCAAATTGGACAAGCGATAATTGATAGTATTGAAGTAAAAGAATGGAAAAAGGCAAAGTTACACTTAGAGGTTATCGGCAGCAGTGTTGATTTTAAGGGGTTCTTAGATGAAGGTAAAAGGTTTAATGCTCCAGGTGGCTTTTCGTTAGCTCGTTCTATTTTAAAACTGCATGAAGTCACCACCGAAGGCGGAAAAAACAAATGGAATAAAGCCATTTTTATTTTAAATTCAGATTACAGTTTTAATATTGAATTTATTTGGGCTCAAGACTTGCAAGATGAAATTGAGGGGTATATAGAAAAATAATATTAAAGTAAATCAAAAAAATCCACTACTCTCGCTTATATTTTGATGGTGTTTATTAAGCGAAGCTTGTCGATTGCTAATTTATTCAATAATCAAATGCCATATAATAACGCTCTTTCTATTTTTCCTTACAAAACAAGACCTGAAAAATCATCTTTTTTCAGACGGCATATACGCCAATAGGCACAAACTTGGTTATAATCAGTAATTCCATTTTTTGTGATTCAGGAACCATATAATGAATAAAACGTTTAAGTTGGGCGCATTGGCTGCGGCTGCCGTATTGGCTCTGGCCGGATGCCAACAAAACAGCGACAGTGGTCAGGCAGCCGCTGCTGCTTCGGGCGAACAAACTGCTTCCGCCGCGGCTTCCGCACTCGGTACACCGGTGGAGCAGGCCAGCTATGCTATGGGTATGGATATCGGCCGCTCATTGAAACAAATGAAAGATCAGGGTACCGAAGTTGATTTGAAAATTTTCAACGAAGCCTTGCAAACCGTGCTTGACGGCAAAGAAACCAAGCTGAACGACCAACAGGCGCAAGAAGTGATGATGAAATTCTTGGCCGAGCAGCAACAAAAAGCCGAAGCCAAAATGGCGGAAGAAGGCAAAGCCAACTTAGAAAAAGGCCAAGCCTTTTTGAAAGAGAATGCCACCAAAGAAGGCGTGAAAACCACTGCCTCCGGTTTGCAATATAAAGTCAACAAAGAAGGTACCGGTGCAACACCTAAAGCAACCGATACGGTTACCGTTGATTATGAAGGCCGTTTGATTGACGGTACGGTGTTTGACAGCAGCAAACAGCACGGCGAGCCGGTAACTTTCGCTTTAAGCCAAGTGATTCAAGGCTGGCAGGAAGGTATTCAGTTGATGAAAGAAGGGGGCGAATACACCTTGTATATTCCTGCCGAACTGGCTTACGGCCCGGCGCAAATGGGCGATAAAATCACCCCGAACTCTACTTTGGTATTCGATGTGAAATTATTGAAAGTCGGCGCAGAGGCTAACGGCCAATAATTCTATTATTGATAATATAAAAGGCCGTCTGAAAACCGAATATTTAGGTTTTCAGACGGCCTATTCTTTAAATAGAAATAGGTTTTATAACCCCAATTCTCTCAAGAAGCGGATATCATCCGCCCAACCGGATTTCACTTTCACCCACACTTTTAAAAACACTTTACAATCAAATAGTTTTTCCATATCCAAGCGTGCTTCGGTTGAGATTTTTTTCAGCTTTTCACCGCCTTTGCCGATGACAATCGGTTTCTGATTTTCTTTATCGACCAACACGGCGATATAAATGCGGTATAGCCCGTCTTCTTCCTGAAATTGTTCTACTTCGACATTCATGGCATAAGGCAATTCTTCACCCAAATAACGGAAAAGCTTTTCGCGTACGATTTCCATCGCCAAAAAGCGGCCGGATTTATCCGTAATCATATCGTCGGGATACATCGGTACGCTTTCGGGTAGGAACGGTTTTAGTTTTTCCAGCAGGTTGGCAATCCGCAAACCATGCTTGGCGCTAACGACTTCCTCTCCGGCAAAATCAAATTCGCTGCGTACCGATTCGATAAAATTGCTCAACACCAATTTGTCTTTGGCTTTTTCTTTATCGATTTTGTTCACCACCAGCAATACGGGGATATGCTTGGGCAGTTGTTTCATAACGGTACGGTCGGCTTCGGTAAACCTTAGTGCTTCGACCACGAATATCACCACATCCACGCCGCTCATCGCTTCGGTTACATTGAGGTTTAAGCGGTCGTTAAGGGCGTTGCGGTGGTCGGTTTGGAAACCGGGCGTGTCGACAAAAACGAATTGCGCGGTGTCGTCGGTATAAATGCCGGTAACCTTGTGGCGGGTGGTTTGCGCTTTTTTGCTGGTAATGCTGATTTTTTGGCCGATAAGATGGTTCATCAGCGTGGATTTGCCCACATTCGGCCGGCCGACAATGGCGGCAAAACCGCAACGGTAGCCGTTGGGTGAGTCGGTGGCATCTAGGAAGTTTTCGATATTCATATTGTGCATTCTGTCGGATAGATTCAGACGGCCGTCTGAAAAAGGATGATTAGTTTTTTGGCTTGTCGGCAGCCAATTTGGCCTGCAACCATGCTAAGGCTTCTTTGGCGGCGGCTTGTTCGGCAGCGCGACGGCTGTTGGCTCTGGCGCGGGTAATGTGGCCGAGCTCGCCCAAGTCGCAGGCCATTAAGAATTCGGCTTCGCTGCCTTCGCCGCGTTGGTCTTCGATGCGGTATTTCGGCAAGGCCATACGGTGTGCCTGCAAGGTTTCCTGTAATAGGGTTTTGGCATCTTTGTTTAATTCGGTGGTATCGGCCGAAGCGACCCGGTCGGCAAACAGTTTTTGGATGGTTTTTTCGGCGGCGGCAAAATCAGCATCGAAACTAATGGCTGCAAAGATGGCTTCCATCGCGTCGGCAAGAATGGAAGGGCGACGGAATCCGCCGCTTTTCAGTTCGCCTTGGCCGAGAAAAAGCGCGTTGCCCAAATCCAGTTTGGTGGCAATATCGGCCAATGTGTTTTGGTTGACCAAATTGGCACGCATTCGCGATAAGCGGCCTTCGGGCAGCTTGGGGTAGTGGTCGAACAGCATACGGGCGATGGTATAGTTGAGGATGGAATCGCCGATAAATTCCAAGCGTTCGTTATTGTAGGCGGAATAGCTGCGGTGGGTGAGGGCGCGTTCGAGTAGGGTGGAATCGCTAAAGGTGTAGCCGATTGCTTTTTGGATGTGTCGGAAGGCTTGTTGTTTCTGCGGGTTGGGTTTCATGAAAGTTTTCTGGCGTGGTTAAGCCCGAATCTTCTTCGATACTTGGTGTTCAAATGCCGAAAAGGATTAAGACTGGTTATGGTAATAAATATTATAGGCCGTCTGAAAAAAGTTCAGACGGCCTATATTGTACCTTATTTCAGGTGTTTAACGGTTATTTGCCTAAAGCGGCCAATACTTCGTTTTTCACGGCATCTACGGCTTGCGTACCGTCTACTTTAATGTATTTCGGAGCGTGTTCGCCGGTGAGTTTGCTGTAAAAACCGATTAATACGGCGGTTTGGTCGTGATAAACCTGCAAGCGTTTTTTGACGGTTTCTTCTTTGTCGTCGTCACGTTGCACCAAATCTTCGCCGGTTTGGTCGTCTTTACCTTCCGTTTTGGGCGGATTGTAGGTAACGTGATAAGTTCTGCCGGAAGCAAGGTGGACGCGGCGGCCGCTCATGCGGTCGACAATCACTTCGTCGGGCACGTCGATTTCAACCACGGCATCCAAATCAACGCCGGCTTCAACCATGGCTTCGGCTTGCGCCAGAGTGCGCGGGAAGCCGTCAAACAGGAAACCGTTGCGGCAATCGTCTTGGGCGATGCGCTCTTTGACCATGCCGATAATGATGTCGTCGCGTACCAAGCCGCCTTCGTCAATGATTTTTTTGGCTTCCAAACCCAAAGGGGTACCGGCTTTGATGGCTGCACGCAACATATCGCCGGTGGAAATTTGGGGAATGCCGAAAGCGGCTGTAATAAATTGAGCCTGTGTGCCTTTGCCTGCACCCGGTGCGCCGAGCAGTAAAACTTTCATGCTGTGTTCCTTAACGGTAGTTTGTGGATGGAGAAGTAAGATTCTTTAAAGGCCTATTATCTTAATATGGTTAATCGCCGATGAAAAGGTTTCAAGCGGTTTTAAGCGGATTTTCCGGCTAATTTTTTATTTATGGCTTGCAATCATTATGAAGGCCGTCTGAAAGATTCAGACGGCCTCGGTGTAGATAATTTATTTGCTGTGTAGAAAACGGGCGGCTTCTTCCCGATTGCCTTCGATAATAAGGGGCAGCCCTTGTAATGATTTGGCGATGGCATCCTCAATAGCCTGTCTATCTTCCTTGCTGGGTTTGTTTAATACATAGCCGATTACCAGATTACGGTCGCCGGGGTGGTCGATACCCAAGCGCAGGCGGTAGAAGTCGGGGGTACCGAGTCGGGCTTGGATGTCTTTCAAACCGTTGTGGCCGCCGTTGCCGCCGCCGAGTTTGAAGCGGATACGGCCGCAGGGGATATCCAGTTCATCGTGAACCACTAAAATTTCTTCGGGTTTGATTTTGTAAAACAAGGCCAACGCGGCGACCGACTGACCGGAGCGGTTCATAAAGGTATTGGGTTTGAGCAGCCAAATATAGCCTTCGGGGCGGGCAACCCGTGCCGCTTCCCCGAAAAACTTTTTCTCGTCTTTGAGCGTGGCTTTCCATGCCCATGCCAGTTCGTCGATAAACCAAAAACCGGCATTGTGGCGGGTATCTTTATATTCCGGCCCGGGATTGCCGAGACCGACGATTAATTTAATGGCCATAGTTTTGTTGTACTTTCAATATACGGTATGGAGGCCGTCTGAATATATTATTTCAGACGGCCCTTGTTTTGTTTTTCCTGCACCCGGCGGCGGCGGGCTTCTTTGGGGTCGATAAGCAGCGGGCGGTAAACTTCGATACGGTCTTTATCGCGCAAAACGGTATCGTCTTTCACTTGTTTGCCGAATATCCCTAAAGGCGCATGATGAACATCGGCATCGGGAAATTCTTCGGCAATGCGGCTGCGGATAACGGCTTCGCGTGCGGTAGTGCCTTCTTCAACCTGCATTTGTTGCAATAATTGCTTGTCCGCCGTGCCGTAGGCGATTTCGATATTAACCATAACGGCGGTCGGCTTCCTTAACAAACGCATCGACCAGCGTGCTGGAAAGATGTCCGAATACCGGTGAAATCAAAGTTGCCAGCAGGCCGCTGGAAAAATCATATTGCAGTTTGAATTCGATTTTGCAGGCATCGTCGCCCAAAGGGATAAACTTCCATGTGCCTTGCAGGGTTTTGAACGGGCCGTCGAGCAGATCCATACGGATTTCGCGGCCGGGAACATTGTGATTGTGGGTGGCAAACGATTGCTGCACCCGCATATAGTCCATAAATAGGCGGGCTTTCAGTTCGTTGCCGTTGCGTTCAATCACTTCGGTTTTGCTGTACCACGGCAGAAATTGCGGATAGTCTTCCACTTTATCGACCAATTCGAACATTTGTTCGGCGCTATGCAGCACCAAGACGTTTTTTTCAACAGTTTTCATAGGGTTTTCTTGCCTGTGGTAAGCAGTAAAAAGGGGATATTATAAACAAAACGGATATTTTTGTCGGCAGGCGGCGTATTTAGAGTTAATGGGCCGTCTGAAAAAAACGGAATAATTGCCATAACGCCCATGCGGCAACCATGAGGCCGGCGATTAACCTGACCGGCCTGCGTTGCAGCAGGCTTTTTAATTGTGCGGCGAAAAAGCCCATAGCCAATAGGTTGGGCAGTGTGCCTAAGGCAAAAGCCAGCATATACAAACTGCCGCGCCATGCGCTGCCGCTGCCCAAGGCATAAAGTGAAGCGCTGTATACCAAACCGCACGGCAGCCAACCCCACAACATGCCGACGCCGAAACAGGCGGGGATGCTGCGTATCGGCAGCAGTTTGTTTAATAAAGGGTTGAGTTTTTTCCATATCGGTCGGCCGACGGTTTCTACTTTTACCGCCCATGCCGACAAGCCGGCCAGATAAAGCCCGATAAGCAGCAATAAAAGATTGGCGGCGACAAACAAGCCGTTTTGCAGCCAACGGGTTTGGTCTAAAGAAATACCGATTTGTCCCAACAGGCCGACTAAAAAACCAATGAGAACATAACTGCTGATGCGGCCGCTATTCAATAATAAAATCAGCCAGAAACGGTTGATATGCGGCGGGAGTTGCAGGGCAAACGCGCTGCTCAAGCCGCCGCACATGCCGACACAATGGCCGCCGCCGAAAAAGCCGATTAAAAACAAAGTAAAAAAAGTAATATCGCTGCTCATGGCCGTCGCATAGGGGAAAAACCGCGTGCATTGTAACATTTGCACGAATCGGGGCGGGCGGTTGTTTGCAATAAAAACCGATACGGAATGGTTTGTGTTAAAAAAATCGTGAATTTAATTGAAATCTATACCGTAACGATAATATTCAGACGGCCTGATTTTATGTAGGGGCGGATTATATATCCGCCCGCCCCAGCCTTGCTATAAGGTATGACCATATAAAAAACTTGGTCACAACCCGACAAACGGGCGGATATATAATCCGCCCCTACATATATTGACAGTTTGCACCGATTTTCCCTGTTTAAACCGCAGCTTGCTGTATAATAACCGCCGATATGCTTTCCCCTGTCGCCAAAAGCAGCGGTAGACTTGTTTTCACACGTTGCGGCGGCATATTGTGTGTTGTCTTAAAAAATACGAGAATGAATCATGAATACACAAACCTTAGACGTTACCGGATTAAAATGTCCTTTACCGATTTTGCGTGCCAAAAAAGCATTAGCGCAAATGGATGCCGATGAATTGTTGACCGTGCTGGCAACCGATCACGGCGCGCCGGATGATTTTGCCGCTTTCTGCCGCCAAACCGGCCATGTTTTGCTGGAATCTTCCGAAGCCGACGGGGTGTTTAAATTGGTGGTGCGCCATAAATAAAAGGCCGTCTGAAATGTTGAAAACTTTGTTGTTGCCAATTGCCGTATTTTCTTTGGCATCTTGTAGCCAAGAAGTTAAGCCCGAACAATCGGCCGCTTACGCAACGGAAGCCGTTAAACTATTTGAACAGGCTTGCGTGCAAACCGGCGGTGGTGCTGCTGCGGTTGGCGAATGGGCGGGGCAACAACCGTTTCAAAAGATGACGGCGGAAGATATTAAAAACCTGCCGCCGGGGATGATGGAATTAGACGCCCAATCGGTTTGGCAAACAGAGCGACAGGGTGCGGTTTTTTATCTAAGTACCACTTCCGATTCTTGCAATGTCAAAACTGCCAAGGCAGACGGAACGGTTGTCGAAAAAGCGTTTGACCGTATCGCATTGGCAGGGCGGCCGGGTATAGAACCGCGTTTGGAGGAAAAAAGCTTTGTTTCTTCGCCGTTTCCGTTTACCCGCATCGCCTATATTTGGCATGAAACCGACAGTGGTGGTGATATAAGGCTGACGGCGAATATGTCGTCTTCGGAACAGTTGCCGGCACAATTGGCACTCTCGTTTATCCGCCCGCCGGCCAATATACCTGCCGTTAACGGTGAATAATGAAATAGGCCGTCTGAATCACCCGCATGGCCGGGTAAACGTTTTCAGACGGCCTTAAACTTAAAAGCACATAAAATATAATAAAGGAATATTATGCAAACCCTGACCATTATCCAGCCCGACGATATGCACCTGCATTTACGCGACGGCGACGCACTGAAAGCCGTATTGCCGTTTACCGCAAGGCAGATGGGGCGCGCCGTGATTATGCCCAATTTGAAACCGCCGGTGGTCAGCGTGGCCGATGCAATGGCCTATAAAGCACGCATTATGGATGCCTTGCCGCCGAACAGCACATTTGAGCCGTTGATGACGCTGTATCTAACCGATAAATCCACGCCCGAATTGGTGCGGGAAGCGAAAGCCGCAGGCATTGTGGCGTTCAAACTGTATCCGGCCGGGGCAACCACCAATTCCGATTCCGGTGTAACCGATTTGTTTAAACTGATTCCGGTTTTGCAGGAAATGGCCAAGCAGGGCGTTTTATTTTTGGTGCACGGCGAAGTTACCGATCCGGAAGTGGATATTTTCGACCGCGAAGCCGTGTTTATCGAACGGGTGATGAAACCCGTTTTACAGCAGGTGCCCGATTTGAAAGTGGTGTTCGAACACATTACTACCGCCGATGCCGCCCGTTTGGTGATGGAAGCAGGCGACAATGTCGCCGCCAGCGTTACCCCGCAGCATTTGCTGTTGAACCGCAATGATTTATTGGTCGGCGGCGTGCGCCCGCACCGTTATTGCCTGCCGGTGTTGAAGCGTGAAAGCCACCGTAAGGCATTGGTTGAAGCGGTTACCGGCGATTATGCCCATAAGTTTTTCTTAGGTACCGACAGCGCCCCGCATGCCCGCTCGCTGAAAGAAAATGCATGTGGTTGCGCCGGTATGTTCAGTGCGGCAACCGCGATTGAGCTTTATGCGGAAGTGTTTGACAAAGCAGGCGCTTTGGATAAATTGGAAGCCTTCGCTTCAAAAAACGGCGCCCGTTTCTACGGCCTGCCTGAAAACCCGCGCAGTATCACTTTAATCAAACAACCTTGTCCGGTAGAAGAAGCCATTCCTTTCGGCGACGGCGAAGTATTGGTTCCGATGCGCGGCGGCGAACAGGTGGCTTGGACGGTTCAATATTGATTGTTTGAGCTGAATAGTAGTAACGGCCGTCTGAAAGGTTTCAGACGGCCTGATATTTTGTGAGGGTGTTTTGTATATGATGAGGAATATCAGGTAGGATAGGGCAGAGAAAATAATATAAAACAAGGATTTTGGTATGAAAATGACGGATCAAAGTAAAAAAGATATTCCGATTGAGTTGCACTTAGGTTCGGAAGAATTGATTATTCATCAACGCTATGAAACGCTGAGTATCGCCAATGATTTATTAATCGGTATCTGGTTTTTAGTGGGTAGTGTTTTGTTTCTCTATCCTTCCCAAGTTAAGTTGGGAACATATTTGTTTATTATCGGCAGCGTTGAAATGCTGATTCGGCCGGCTATTCGCTTTTGCCGTCGGGTTCATTTGCAGCGCTATCATGCCGATAAACATATTATGCCGGATACCGATTTTTAACGGCAAACCATAATCCATAACAAAGGCCGTCTGAAAACCAATTCAGACGGCCTTTATTGTTTGTTTATCTCGGCAACCCTTTGAGTAAAGCTTTGTCTGCCCGTTTCACGGCAAGGCGTTCTTTCCATGCCATATAACGCTGCCGGTAACGTGCTTTCATCATATTATCGAATTGGCGTTGAACGGTGAGATTCCAGACGCTTTGCGCTTTCACCGCCCAGCTTTCGTCCCATGCGCGTAATGAAAGGGAAAACGAGCCGTCGAGGTATTTCATCCAGTGCCACCAGCCGGTCGGCATAAATAAGGTGTCGCCGTACTCCAAAAAGCATTCGATGCCTTCGACGCCGTCTAAGGCCGGAAAGCGTTGTGTGTCGGGGTTTTCGACACTGTAATCTTCAAGTGCGTAGGTGGCATAGGGGATGCGGTAGAGGCGTTCTTTCCATTTGTAATCAAACAAAATAATGTGTTTGCGTCCGAAATGGGTGTGGAAAATATGCGCCATATCAATATCGTAGTGCAAAAAGGTTTCCGAGCCGATGCCGCCGAAAAACATGGTCGGATATTTGTCTAAAAAGCCGCCCATTAAATCTTGCGGGAAAATATAATCTTGCAACAGCGATGGCGCGTGTTTAATCGGGTCGAAGAGGAAGATGCGTAGGTCGGTCGGTTCTCTTTGGATTAAATCGATATAATCGCCGAATTTCATTTCGGTACTGGCCGCATTGATTGGCGCGGCAGGGTCGGCTTTGCTGCTGTCGTATAAAGGAACGACAATGTCGCCGATGGCTTCTTTCATATAGTCTAACGACCATTTTTCATAAGCCGGCCATTTTTTTGCCATATTGCGAATCACCACGGGCTTGCGTGGCTTGAGGTAATAGCGGTGAAAGTCTTCACGGCTAATGTCGTCGACAATGTCGATAGGGGTGAGTTTGAAGCCCATGGTTAATAAATGCATAAAGTAAGATATGAAATGAGAATTTTAGTAAAATTCAGCGTGTACGGAAACCATTTTTATCAAAATTATCAGAAGCCGTTTAAATGAATACAGGCCGTCTGAAATTGTTAAGACATTTTGTTGGATTATTGCCATTCAATGACGCGGTAAGCCGCAGGAATAAATTCGTTTATCCGTAATTTGTCGTCCGTTATTCCGAAAAAGCTGCCGATTGCCCTGAAAACTGTTCTTTAAAACGGCGAAACAGGCTAAAATAGACACTTTGCAAAAATCAACTGGGCTGCTTTTATTCATGTTTTGGATATTTTTACTGATTGTATTGCTATGCGCGATTGTCGGTGTCTTATGGATGCGTCACCGTCAGGAGAAGGAATGGCTGCGCGAACTGACCTATCTGAGCCGTCACGAAGCCGATGAAGGGGAAGAACAACCGCCGCACGATGCCCCACAGCCGAAAATGCTGCGCGGCGTGGATCCGAACCTGAAAAATACCCGTCAACATTATCGTGCGGCCGAAGAAGCGAAAGCGGTTTATGATCAAACCGTAGAAAAATTCCGCGCCCTGTCGCCCAAACACAGCCGTAAACTGGAAGCGACATTAGGCGGCAAACGTAAAGAACAGCAAGAAGACGATTTTAACGAGCTGCCTATTTTTGCAGCCGCACCTAAAGAAGAAACCGCTGCCCTTGAAGAGGCGGCGGATCAAACCTTTTCCGAAGTCGGAATGGCTGAAGAGACTGCCGAAAATATTGCTGCCAATACGGACAACAGCCCTCAGCCTGTTTTACCGGATCCGGAAATCAAGCAACAAGATTCGGAATCTGCCGCAAGCGATAATCATCAGGAGCAGGAAGCAGACGCTTCTTTTGCCGAAGAAAAAGGCGAAGTGCCGCTATTCGGTGCCGTTTTAACGGCGGAAGAAGAGCATAAGGAGGAGCCTGTTGCCAAGCGTACGGTTACCGGCAAGGCCATTGCCCCTGCGCCCTATGTGGCTTTTGATGAAGAAGAATACCGCACGGCCAAGCCTGTTGATGCTTCTTTGCCGGTGATTACCTTGGAAGAAGCAACCCGCACCCTGCACGAAACCCAGTTATCCGAATGGCAAGAGAAAGAAACCAATCCTCAGGCCGTGCGTGCTTTTTCCCATCCTTCGCCGGATATGGAAGTGGTTGAGTTAAACTGGCAATTCAAACCCGCCTTGCAAGAGGTTGAGCCGCCCGCCCCTGTACGACAATTGAAAACCATTGAATTGGACGACCCTGCGGTTATCCGCACCCGTGAGCGGGTATTGTCGGAGGTGCGTCAGCTTACCTACGGTTCACCCCGCACCGAAATGGTCGAATCGGTCGAGCAGGCGTTGGATAATCCCGAAATCATCGGTGAAGAGGATATCCGTTCCAATCTGTTGCGCCAACGTTTGGCGCGCCGCCGCCAAGTATCGGCACAAGAGCCGGTTCAAAGCGTGCAGCCAAAGATTATTCCTGAGGGCGAAGTTTTTGCCAATCTAGCCAAAACCGATTCGCCTGTAAACCGCCAGCGTATCCGCCGGATTAATACGGCCATGCGCGAAAGTGTAATTCCCGAAGCGGCGAGGGTGGGGCAAAGCCATTCCGCCCAACTTCAGCCGGTGAAACCTGTCGCTACCGCCGCAACCACGGCAGCTGCGCCTATTTATTCAAGATTCACGCCTTATTCGGCAGTTCCCGAAGCCGCGCCTATTATCAGCGAACCGCCGCCCGTGCCGGAAGTGGAACGGCAGGTTATCGATATACCGCCGCCGCCTTCTTTTCACGATGTACAAACGGAAACCATCAGACCCTCACGAGCGTTAAACCGCCGCATGGAACAGCAGGCCAATGCCCATATTAGTTCGCAACCGAATTGGAGCATTACCGACCGCCTGTTGCAAGAGTCGGATTCCGAACAGGAGGGCGACCATTTTCAGACGGCCTCAAACCATACCGATGAAGTAACCGCCGCCGTATTCGAACATCCTAACCAATCGGTTGTGCAAACCGCCATGCAGGCAGCGGTAGCGATGCCGTCTGAAACCGCGGCCGTGCAAACGCATCATAATATTACTAAGCCGTCGGGTGAAAACACCTTGCCAACGGTGGCTTTACTTCAGCCGCCGCAGTTTGACCCTACCGCCACCCAAACCGAAGAAGCACTACTTGAAAACAGTATTACCATTGAAGAAAAACTGGCTGAGTTTAAAGTTAAAGTCAAAGTGATGGATGCTTATGCCGGCCCGGTGATTACCCGTTATGAAATCGAGCCGGATGTGGGTGTGCGCGGCAATGCCGTAATCAATCTCGAAAAAGATTTGGCGCGCTCTTTAGGTGTGGCCTCTATCCGCGTGGTCGAAACCATTCCGGGCAAAACCTATATGGGCTTGGAATTGCCCAATCCGAAACGGCAAATGATACGCCTGAGTGAAATTTTCAATTCGCCGGCGTTTCAGGAATCGAAATCCAAACTTACCCTTGCGCTCGGGCAGGATATCAGCGGCGAACCGGTGGTTACCGATTTGGGCAAAGCACCGCACTTATTGGTAGCGGGGACCACCGGATCGGGTAAATCAGTGGGTGTGAATGCGATGATTTTATCGATGCTGTTTAAAGCAACGCCCGAAGAAGTGCGCATGATTATGATTGATCCGAAGATGTTGGAATTGTCTATTTACGAAGGCATTCCGCACTTGCTTGCGCCCGTGGTTACCGATATGAAACTGGCCGCCAATGCGCTGACTTGGTGCGTGAACGAAATGGAAAAACGCTACCGTCTTATGAGTCATTTGGGCGTGCGTAATCTGGCCGGATTCAATCAAAAAATAGCCGAAGCCGCCGCACACGGTAAAAAATTAACCAACCCGTTCAGCCTCAATCCTGAAGACCCCGAACCTTTGGAAAAACTGCCCTTTATTGTGGTGGTGGTGGATGAGTTTGCCGATTTGATGATGACGGCCGGTAAGAAAATCGAAGAGCTTATCGCAAGATTGGCGCAAAAAGCCCGTGCCGCCGGTATTCATTTGATTTTGGCTACCCAGCGCCCGAGTGTGGATGTGATTACCGGATTGATTAAAGCCAATATTCCGACCCGTATTGCTTTCCAAGTATCGAGCAAGGTCGATAGCCGCACGATTTTGGATCAGATGGGGGCGGAAAACCTGCTTGGACAGGGTGATATGCTGTTTCTGCCGCCGGGCACCGGCTATCCGAAACGCGTTCACGGCGCTTTTGTGGCGGACGACGAAGTACACCATGTGGTCGAATACCTCAAACAGTTTGGCGAGCCGAATTATATCGACGATATCCTGACTGCGGGCGTGGGCAGTGATGATATATTCAGCAATGCCAACGGCCAACGCAACGGCGACGAAGAGCAAGACCCGATGTATGATGATGCGGTTGCTTGCGTGATTAAAAACCGTAAAGCAACCATTTCATCCGTACAGCGTTATCTGCGCGTCGGCTACAACCGTGCCGCCCGTTTGATTGATCAAATGGAAGCAGACGGCATTGTTTCCGCGCCCGAAGCCAACGGTAACCGAACCGTATTGGCACAAAGTAGTGAACATTTAGATTAATACCGCTAAAAGAAGTGATAATGTAAAATAATAAAACCGATACCGTTTTCAGACGGCCTTATTTAGTCTTATTTATGTAGGCCGTCTGAAACAAAATATTAATTGAATAGAAAAATAATCTCATACATTATGGAACGTCAGACACCGAAAAATCTACCGGCATCTTTTTTTCGCCGCCGCTTATTATTGGCCGGAAGTGCGGCATTACTCAGCCCGAAGCTACTCTATGCAGGCGCCCAGCGCGAAGAAACTTTATCCGATGATGTGGCCTCGGTAATGCGCGGTGCCGTGAACAATGTTAACCCGCCGCGTTTGGTTTTTGATAACCCCGCCGAAGGCGAACGTTGGCTGCGTGAGATGTCGGCACGTTTGGCGCATTATGTGCCGGACGCAGGGCAGAGGGAGCGGCTGTTAATCAATATTCACTATGAAGCCAGCCGCGCCGGATTGAATGCACAAGTGATATTGGGGCTGATAGAAGTGGAAAGCGCATTCCGCCAATATGCCATTAGTAAAGTCGGTGCGCGCGGTTTGATGCAGGTGATGCCGTTTTGGAAAAATTATATTGGGAAATCCGATCATAATTTATTTGATATCCGCACCAACCTGCGTTACGGTTGCACTATTCTGAGACATTACAATAATGTTGAAAACGGCAATTTAGTACGCGCTTTGGCACGCTTCAACGGCAGCTTGGGCAGCAATAAATATCCGAACGCCGTACTCGGTGCATGGCGCAATCATTGGCGTTGGGGCTAGTTTAATCAAATATTTGTTTTAAAACAAATATTTAATAATCTGCTTTCTTTAATCTAATCAAACCGTTTCAGACGGCCTTAAAGCTATTTATAGGCCGTCTGAAAAGATACGACAGGCGAAATATGGCAAGAGAAAACCGTACACAAATGTTTCCGCTCGAATGGCGTGCCAGTAGCTCGTTGGCGGGTGTTTATGCCTTGCGTATGTTGGGCATGTTTCTGGTGCTGCCTGTTTTGGCACTCTATGCCGCCACCTTACCCGGTGCCGACAATAATAAAGCCTTGGTCGGCTTGGCCATGGGTATGTATGGTTTAACGCAAGCCTGTTTGCAATTGCCTTTGGGCATGGCTTCCGATAGATTCGGACGCAAGAAAGTGATTTATGTCGGGCTGATTGTTTTTGCCGCCGGTAGCTTTATCGCAGCATCCGCCGATTCGCTTGAAATACTGGTTGTAGGCCGTGCCATACAGGGGGCAGGGGCGATAAGTGCCGCGGTTACCGCATTATTGGCCGACCTAACGCGCGATGAAGTGCGTACCCGTGCCATGGCCATGATTGGCTTGAGTATCGGCCTAACCTTTTCCGTGAGCTTGGTATTGGCGCCGGTATTGGCCGGCTGGATCGGCGTACCCGGTTTGTTTGTGTTAACCGGAATCCTCACCCTTATCAGCATCGCGGTAGTGGCATGGATGACGCCGAATCCCGAAACATCCAAACTGCATGAAGATATGGAAGCGCAGCCTTCCAGAATCAGCGAAGTGTTAAAAAACAAACAATTATTAAGCTTGGATTTCGGCATCTTTGTTTTGCATGCCGCCCAAATGGCTTTATTTACCACCCTGCCTTTTGCCTTGGTGGAATTAGGCTTATTTAAAGAGCAGCATTGGAAAATCTATCTGCCCACCACCATTATCGGCCTTGTGGTGATGGTGCCGCTGATTATTATTGGCGAAACACGCAATAAACTGAAACAAGTATTTATCGGCGGCATTGCCTGTATTGCCGTCGCCCCCATCGGCCTGTTTTTCAGCCTGCATTCGGTATGGCTGATTACCTTGTTATTGGTGGTTTATTTTATCGGTTTCAACGTATTGGAAGCCAGCCTGCCTTCTATGGTGTCGAAAATCTCACCGCCCGATTTAAAAGGCACCGCTATGGGTGTATACAATACCTTGCAATCGGTCGGCTTGTTTACCGGCGGCGCCGTCGGCGGCTTATTGTTCCAACAATACGGCTTTAACGGCGTGTTTACTTTCTGCACGGTATTAATGCTATTATGGATAATCATTGCATTTTATATGCCGGCACCGAAACCGGTAAAAAATATTGCTTTTACCATTCCCGAAAGTCAACGGAGCCATACCGAGACTTTACGCAACGAATTGTCTGCTTTGAGCGGCGTGGAATCCGTGTCGTTCAGTATGGACAAACAAACCGTTTTTATTAA
Source organism: Neisseria montereyensis (assembly GCF_024834045.1). Classification (GTDB taxonomy): domain Bacteria; phylum Pseudomonadota; class Gammaproteobacteria; order Burkholderiales; family Neisseriaceae; genus Neisseria; species Neisseria montereyensis. The sequence goes on along the minus strand of NZ_JANUXW010000003.1, from coordinate 323,998 downwards.
AGCATTACAAAAAGGCTTTGATGCCGCAGCGGCCGAACAAATTATCTCAGGAGTAAACCATGTCATCATTAAATAAAGTTCTTTTAATCGGCAACCTTGGCCGCGACCCCGAAGTCCGCTATATGCCCAACGGCGATCCGGTATGTAATTTCAGCATCGCTACCAGCGAAGTCTGGACTGACCGCAACAGCGGCCAACGCCAAGAGCGCACCGAGTGGCACAATATCACCTTATACCGCCGCTTGGCCGAAGTTGCCGGACAGTATCTGAAAAAAGGCAGTTCCGTTTATATCGAAGGCCGTATCCAAAGCCGCAAATACACCGGCAAAGACGGCGTAGAGCGCACCGCATACGAAATTATCGGCAATGAAATGAAAATGCTCGGCTCACGCAGCGGCGGCAGTTCCGCCGAATACGACGGCGGGCAGGGCGGCTATCAGGCGCCTGCGCAGCAAAACTATCAAAGCGCACCCGCACCGCAAACCCCGCCGCCGGCCGCCCCCCGCCGCCAAGCACCGGCAGCCCCTGCCGCACCGGTGGATGATATTGATGATGATATTCCGTTTTGAATTCCATATATAAAATTATTGTAAAATAAAACCAAAATAAATACTGAGAACCCTTTTTTATAATTAAGGGTTCTCTTTTTTATATTTATATATATATATAAATTGTGTAAATTAAAATTATGTATAGACTAGAAACAACTCTTTTTACGAATGGAGAACGTTTTCCTTTGTTAAGTAATAAAGAAACTGGTATTCCTGATTTTTATTCAACCTTATGGGTTCCTAGCTGTATGCAAGATATTGTTGTTAACGCTGACAACGAGTTCGAAAAATGAATTTTATATTCGTTTACATAATTGGTCTATTACCTATCGTTTCATTTCTTAAAGAGCGTTCTGAAATACCTAATAAAAGAGGTTATTATCCTTATAAACATCGAAATGTAAGAGGGAGTTTATGAGAGTATAAAGCGCTATATGGATTATTTATTTACCTTTGAAAAGCATTCGAACTTTAAATATTGAAAGGACAACAAATAGGATAGAAAGCTTATTTAAAGATCTCAAATAAAAATTAAATAATCATAATGGATTAAAAAAATTTATAAAACTATGTTTGTAAAATATTTTTTAAATAAATGGAGTGGGTAATAGTGATAGTAAATAATTAACCTCCACACTTTTGTCTACTATGCCATAAAAAATCTGCTCCTTAATTAGTTGGATTAAAGTCCAACTTTTGGGGAGCAGATCATTTACACTACCTTTTTCCAAAACAGAGAACGGACATGGGTTCGATTCTCGATTGCATACTCGGGGGTGTTAAACAAACCTCAGTCTTCATCACTGACTCCTGTGATAACAATAGTGTTTGCTCCAGAGTTTCCCGTTAGGTACATCCGCAATGCGTATAGCAGATCGGGTGTGTTGCAGAACGTTTCCGGCTTTTCAATTTGAAGGCTGATTCGAGACTTCAGCTCGATGTCACTACTGATCACTATTCTGGAAACATCATCTACCAAGGTCACATATTTTTTGGTCAGTTCATTATCCGGGGCGAAAACCATTTTGAACTCTTCGCCCTCAATCCCTCGGCTTCTCAGGAGTGCAAGAAGAAGCTCCAAATGCTTACAGAGAGTCGCTATCTGATATCCTTTCCTATAATTGACAACCTTCTGGATGTCGAACTCAAGGCAGCCATATAAGTTTCTAGATAAAGCTCCGAGCTCCTCTTTCGTCAATTTGTTGATCAATGTTTTAGACCGCCAAAGGGCTATCGACAAAACCTCCATAGTAATGGATCTGGTCAGGCCCTCATTATCAATAGGGTCGATAACATTCTCCAACAGCTCTTGTTGGAAAGGTAGCTCGGCATTACCTATGGCGAATGCAATATTCTTGTAGTACCTCCGCAAAAGCTTTTTATCCTTTACTGCATTAAGAAGCCGGGAGCCAACAATTCTGGGGGCATCCTTATGTAGACAGCACAGAAAGAAGAAAAGCTCCTCTTTAAGAGTTTCCGGCATATTTTCTGACTCAATGATTGATATGATCTTTTTAGTACCTTCGAATATCGCGTTCCTAAAATAGTCCGGCACATCTGACTCTGAAAGGGAGTGGCCATGATTCCAGATGGTTAATACTGGAAATCGGAGACTGAAAATTCCTTTTTCAGCATACTCTATCATTCTTGAAAGCTTCTGATCGATGGTATCCTGTGCCTTCTCTAGGAGCCGTGAGGGTAAGCTCTCTGAAAATGATATATTTGATCCGGCAGGACCTTTTTCATTAGTAAAAACATCTAGATAAACCGGACATCCTTCATATAGGGAATTTTCATCAACAGCCTCAATAAATTGGGAACTGTGGCAAAATACACTCTCTCCCTCAACATTGACTCGGCAATAGTATTTCCCGGTACGGTCAGTGGTTCCCCATTCCAAATAGCCGACTTTTCTTCTATTAAGGATAGATTGAAATTCCTCTTCATAATCGAACGAGATCAGATCATTCAAGCCTGCAATTTTGGAGCAACACCAATCCAGAAGGTCAGAGAAGCTCTTGCCATCTTCTTTAGGAAACTTCTGAAAATCGGACCAGCTTTTACGAGCTGGAAAATCTGGAACCGGTAAGTTCTCAAGATCGGCAGCCGCCCCCTCTGATGCTGGGCGCCATTCAACCCGAATAGATTTAAAACCTGTTTCTGCTGAATCCAATGGAATGAATTTGAGTTCGTATGGATTATCCGCACCATAGGTATAGGTCATTTTCAGTTTGCAGGTCGTATCCCTCTTCAAAGGAAATGCTGGCGACTTCAGGTATGCAACAAACTGCAGCTCTTTCTTGCCTTCTCCCTGCTGTAGAGGAAAACTGTAATGTGTTTGTCCTGCTGGAAGAGTAAATGACTCTTCTACTGGTATATTCACTGTTCTGCCACGTTTCGGTGTTACTGTCGCATCTTTTACCAGATAGAAATTTTCAAAGTGTCCATCACGAACGATTTTGATCGACAGTTCTGGCAGATGATCACGCCAAAGAGCAATGTCACCAACTTCTTCCTGCCATCTGTTTAAAGTCTGGCAGCCTTTAATTGGTGACCATGCAGACCCCAGCCACTTGTAATCCATTCGCACATCAGATTTTCTGATTGTATCCTCAAGAGGCAGGATAAAGACACCAACTCCTCGACAATCCCTGCTTGTAGAGTAGTTCAGGCAGTCATTGATAATGTCTGTTGATAATATATTGGGATCTAAATCCTGAGTCAGAACCTCCCGAATAGAACACGGCAAGTGATACCCGTGATCATCTTTCACAAAGGATACTTCTCCAGAATCACTGGCTAAACCATCGAAACCGAACAAATGGAGGAGTTCTTCGGATGTTTGGCATCCATTACGGTCAAGATTGCGGGCCATGGCAGTATGAATACTTCTATTTGGCACAATAACCGTAGGGTGTCGTTCCCAGCTCATGCCTTGTGTCTCAGGCAATATTTCGGCCAGCTCTTGTTGATATATTGCCTGAACAGGGGTTATTGAAATGCCACCGTCAAATGAATCAACCACCAGCACAAAATCATTCTCTCGGACTCTATCCTGTACAAATTTTTTCGATGATTGCCATGCAAAGATAGCAGCTATGCTTTTGGGAAGCGGGGTCGACTCATCAAAATAAAAATTGACGCTTTTTCTTATTCCCTCCAAATCAAAGTCATTGCCCCAATCAGGGATAAGATAGGTCAGCTTGTCTGTCTTGATATAGTCACTCAACTTTTTAATAAAAAACATCGACGCACTGCTTTTAGTGGCATCGAGTAGTGTTGAGCTATGTGAAAAGAGGCTTCTCATACTGACCGTTTCAATATCGGAACGCAGAATGATTGATTTTGCGTGACCGCAGTCTATCACTAACCCCCCATTAACATTTAGGGGCCAGTGCTGCTGAAGTAATCTGAACGGTAGATGCGCTTGAGAGCCAGTATTATTCGTGAATACCGGACGGATAGAACACAGGTCTACAACAGAACTATCTACCCGTATTGGGCCACTTTGATTATTAGTCTGTTCAGAATATTCAAACGAGGCATCCGTGACTAATGACAATATCTTCTTTGGGATCTCTTTGAGAGTTGCTGGCTCTATTTTTAATTTCTTTTTTCCACCCTGAGCTTGCTCAATAACAAGATTACCGGAAACGATCTGTAGTAAACACTTATCCCCACCGACTTTTATCTCCCATGTATCGCCCGTCAAGTTGAACTCTACAGGTATGATTCCTGCTGGAAAGGTTATGTCGTCAGCACATTCGCCTTGTTGGTTGATTCCGATAACAAAAGAAACTTCATCTCCAGTGGATAGGGAATTGATGTCTAATTTTCGAGATAGATTGTATGGATTGAAATATAGGTCTCTTCCATCATCAGAAGTTATAAATCCGAATGACTTATCGGGCTTTATGAACTTAATCTTCCCCCTTATCTTTGCGTCGTACGCAGGAAACAAATATCCTCGAACGGGTAATTCTGTAGCTATAGAAAAATTATCATAGTCGATACCGACCGGTTGCTGAACTGTCCGAAAGCGACCACTATGGTTGAGCAAGGAAAGGGTATTCCAATAAATAACACTAAGGATATCTCTATGGACTCTTTTGCTATCCTCTATGATCTGCTCATCGATAGCTTGGAGCCAGAGCCAACCATCCCAGACTTTTCGATAACGCCTATCCTGAAGAAGTGTGTTGTTAGGAGGAAAATTTCCCCACGCACCGATTTCAGCGGCATCTTCAGTTCTGAGCCAGCGCTGGATGGAAACAAGCAATTCTTCGCAAATCTCTTCTGCCGCTGCTGATAAAACATTCTGTCTTTCAATTAGAATTTGTTCCAGCCGGAATAGAAAAGCTCTTAAAAGTCGGTTTTCTGCCGTATCAACACTGGATCTCCGCCTGACAGCCTTCATATATGGCTTGCCAGAAAGCTTCTCGCGGATTGTTCTTCCCGGCTGACGGCTGAGCCATTGAACACTATTGCTGTCAACCTCTCTTGCTGCATGTATCGGCAGCATGGCATGTTCCCGTAATATCTTATCCCGAGTATGCTCCATGATAGCCAGAACAGCTTCCTTCGAGTGCGATACAATTCGATAGATACGATCCTTTATCTCACACTCAGGTGACTCTTCCTGCACCGATTTTGCCACGACATCTAAAAAGTCGATAATGCCGGTATGCAGGGCATTCCCGGAAACAGGGTCGAAGTTTGATACTTCCGTCAGCCAGTTGCGCAGCATCAGCATCAAAAGAGCCTTGGCCTTTATTTCATCCCGATCGTTTAATGCCTTATAAAAAGACTCGATAGAATCAATATCTAATGAGTCACTCATTCTTTATAGTCCCTTAGTTTGATTGCATTTCTCTTTTAGTTCCTTGGCTTCTTTGGCATTACATTGCATCGTATCTCTAATCTCATGCATAGTTAACTGCCAAAGCTCTTTTCCTTCTTTTTTAGCGAATGCTTGTAAAGGTTCTGGAATATCTGTGTTCATTGGTACAGAATTTATACTAACATCTACTTGTTGGGTTATGTCAGTTTCATTTAAGTCTTTGTCGTTGTTATCCATATTAGCATCCTTTAAATAATTGGCACTGTTCCAGATAAACTGACCGTAACCAAACTCACAAGCCAGATCGAAGTCTTCGATTATCGTATAGTTATCGTTATCCAGTTGAGTTCGAATTTTATCAAGGCAGTCCGATTTGGATTTCCCTCTGGTTTCAATTCCTCGTAATTTAGGCATAACCTTCTGAACCAGTTGATCTTCAAAGGCGATTTTCATTGCCCTTTCCAAGCCTGCATCATCGTTGTTTCTCTGAGCTTCTAGCACATCAGGGTAGTTAGCCATATAGTATTCGATGGACTGCCATACTCTGTGTCCCAGAGCCCTGCCAACCTTGGACAACGAGGTATTCATTTCTTCAATGAAACCCTTGAATGGCAAAATCTGATCGTCGTTGAATTTGCTTTCTCTGCACCACCAGCTCTCCCACAGTTTGCGAGACAATAATGGGGCTTGGTCCCCCAACGGCTTCAGTTGAAGGCGCCTTTCCAGAGTGGTTGGGCGAGGAAAGTTGATTACAATCCCCCTATCAAGAACCTTGTCTGAAAGAGATTTGGTTGTCTCGTCCTGATTCATTGTTCCAGCCCAGAGTACATTTCTTCCTAAAGGTAGGTCATAGTGCTGGATACCTGCACCAAGCTTAACTTCAAGGCTCGGTACCTCATTACCTTTGCGACCACGCCGCAGCTCAAGCTTACTCAAAAATTCTGCAAAATAGAGTTCAACATGAGCAAGATTCATTTCATCCATCAGTATTAGACTCATGACATCTTTAAGTCCAAAAGGATAATCTTCTGTGTGAGCTTTTTGACTTTGTGCCAATAAACGCAGAACAGGCTGGGCATCGAACTTGTTATCGATGGAGTTGAAAAAACCAAGCATAGATTCCTGGCTGTCCCAGTTCGGTTGAACGGACAGACTCAGAAAGTTGATGCCGCCAAAATGTGAGTACAATCTTGGTAGCTCAGATTTGCCAGTGCCGCTAACACCTGCCAGAACAGTCATAGGGGACCACTCGGAGGTTTTTAGAGCGGTGTGGAATGCGTATAAAATTCGTCGTGGGAATTTAAGGCCATAATCAATGCAGGATTTACTGATTCCATCCAGCCATTGAAGCTCTTCAACTTTATCTACCGCACGAGGCAGTTCCTTTTGAATGTATGGAGTTTCAATGTCCCGAATCCTCGCCTCGCGGTCCTGTTCACGCTCGTAAGAAGACTGTAAACGTTTCAGCTCTTCCATCAACCGGTTATTTTCGGCATCAACTGATTCAAACCGTCGCTGTAAATATTTATTTTTATCGGTTAGTTCTTCGTTCAGTATTTCAAGATTTAATTGTTCACGAGCAGAATTTTTGAGAGATCTATTTTCTTCAGAGAGCCGTTCGAATGCATCTTCTATTCCAATTTTCTCATATTTCAAACGGTCAAAAGCTTCCTGCATTTCATATGTCGGGCGTGTGGCAAGGTCATCACGCAGTTTTTTAATTTCCTCTTCATAGGTTTTCAACTTCAGTAAAACAGCAGCCGGATCTTCGTCACCGAGTTTATACTTTAGTTCTTCAAAGTTTGAAATGAGGGCACTGCTTGTTTTGATGGATTCTCTCAAACGGGCAATTTCATCATTAAGCACAGACTTCTCACTCTCGAAAGATTGCTTCCGTTCAGCAACTTTGGCATTCACCTCAAGGTTCAAATTTGATTCTCTTTCCTCAAGTTGGTCTTGTCTGGATTGAAGGCGCTGCTTTTGGTACTCAAGCTCATCTTTGAGCTCATCAAGCTCAGCCTTCTCCTCCTGGAACGCCTTTCTTTTTTGTTCGAGTTCATCCTTATCCTGTTGAATAGCCGCTTCATGAGCTTTCAGCCTATCAGCAATCTCTTTCTCCATGCTTGCTATTCTGGAGACTCTCTCCTCTGTAAGTTCTTTTTCAATGGCAGTCAAAGCACTTGCCCGTTTTGACTCCAGATCCTTTTCCTGTTCTTTCCGAAGATTGAATAGCTCGTCATCAAGCTTTGTCCTGGCATCTGCATACCCATTGTCCCTTTGGATTTCAGCCTTTTGAACTGCGAGCTCTCTCTGCCGCAATTTCTCCTTGTCAGCTTCAAGTGATGCCAGCTCGCTCATATATTTAGCTTCCTGCTGCTCCAATTGTTTTTTGAAACCAGTAAACTTTTCCTCAAAGAGCTTCGGGAAACCATTTTTTGCCTGAAGCTCCATCTCTTCAAGGTGAACACGTCTGTCATTCAGCTCAGCTTGCTCTTTTGCTATAGCGTCTTTAGTAGCCTTTAACTCTTGTTCCCGTTGTGCGATAGTCGCTTCTTTTTGAGTCAGAGAGGCTTCTAATTCTTTCAGTTCCTGTTGCTTATTCAGGAAGTTAGCTTCTGCCGCGTTCATTGTTTTATCAGCCTGATTTCCCCATTCATTATTTGCAGAAGACTGGGGGTTCTGCTTATTTTTGTTGTCCATTAGAAGACCTCCATTATTATCTGTATTGACTTGAATACATTGTTTTTTAATGACTCCATGTCGTCCCGTGAAAAGTCAGATTGCTGTTTATTGCCGTGTCCACGCAGTTGGATCAAGTCGGCAACAAATTTAACAAACGTTGAATCTTTTTTTTGTAGCTCAATCAGTTCATTTTCTGATCCCAATAAAAATACTGCAAGAAGGTTAGCTCCTAGAGTTATGTTTGAGCCTTGAACAGCCCGGGAGAGTCGTGTGGTATTTACCGTACTGATTTGTTCGGGAATGGCATCAAGGGTGGGGTAAAACCCAGATTGAACGATTTTCTCAATCGCCTCTTCTTTCAGGTTGGTTTGGTTTTTGATTGAAAATCTCCGTTCTTTGACAACTTCAAATAACGACAGCTGCATAATGGATGCCAGTAAATTTATGCAGAGCTGAAGCTGCTCGTTATTCAGAGTTGTACTCTGACTTATGACCATTACTCTGATTAACTCTTCTCGTAACGACGGGGAAACAGTTTCAACAAATTCAAGCCCCAATAAATAGTCCAGTTCAATCCTAGCCTTCAATCTGATCTGATTAATATCTCTTTCCTGTTTTGGTTTTGCTGTATAGGCATCTTCGGTTATATCCAGTATATCCGGTATTAGCACCTGGATGAGACGAGTAGCTCTATCACGATAACCTTCAAGGGTTTTCAGTGAAAGTTCAACATCTGTAGAGCTTCCATGGGATACCGGGTCCCTGACTTCTTTCAGTATATTGATAAAAGAAAGACATCCTGAGTCTTCAATGGCCAAATGGTTCAGAGGATGGTTCGGATCATTTATCGCCCCCGCTATTGCCAGAGCCAGTAGCGGCTGCATCTCGGAAACACCACGGTCAACAGCTCTGATTTTACCAGGTTTAACTTGAAGCAGGGCCTTCACACTGTCCGAAACATCAAACCCAATCTTGGTGGCAAATGAGCGCAGTATCTTGTCATTTTCCCGGTAGGACTGTGACGAGAACAAGTGTTCCCAGTGAGTCACAGGGTTATCAGATACAACAAATCGTAATGCCCACTCTATGGCTTCATACAAGGCAACTACCGCCAAGCCGGTCAAACGGACAAATTCCTGCTCATCATTAGATGAGTCTATATTAATCTTTTTAGCATCAGACAGATACTCTTGTGCGTGTCGAAGTGGGCGAGCTATCCGTGGATATTTCTTCAACCCGTCTGCCGCTGAAGATTCATCTTCAGCCTCTTCATTGCTTGGATTTGGACTCAGCTTGTCGATAATACCTTTTTTCTTCAAGTCTATGACCCACTTCCAGTCCTGAGAAGTAAGGTAATTAGCAAAGCTTTCAGAGAAGCCAAAGCCGCATCCATCCGTCACCAGAAGGTCAGAGTTGCCTGTCTGGATAAGAGCATTGCAATGTAAGTAAACCAGTTCCGGATTCTCACGTAAGGATATGGCTTCAGCCATTGGAACCGGAGGCGGGTACTGATCGATAGCTTGGTTCAACAGAGCATGCCGTTTATATTTCTTCTTAAACTCTCTTATAGCTCTGATGATATCGTTGGAGTCGGGAACTGTTTTCCAAAAAGAGTCTTTTGCAGGGCGTATCTGTCTTGCACTTATCGACTTCTCATTGGTTGGATTGATTAGAAAATTAATAAATCCGTTGTCACCAATCCTTGAGATTTTTTTATAGCTCAACTGATCCGTGCTGACATAGGGAAGAAGTTTCCCGGACAGCAGATCTACAAACACTGTGGCCACGGTGTATTCCAGATTACCGTCTGATTTATTTTGCCACTCGTTCAGAAGTTCCTGTCCGTGCTCAGACAACTCATACCGCTCATTCAAAAGGTCGAGCTGGTTGAGACGATTCTGAATAAAGACCACCAATTCCTTTTCCAGACAAGTGAGCCACGCAATCTTTTCTGTATAGCCGGATTCAATCTCTGTTATCTTCAAAACAGTTTCCTCAAATATATTGAGTCTACTTTGTTTCTTTTTCGGAATAGAAATACTGAAAGCATGGCATGGCCAAAGAATATCTTGTTTCGCCGCTATATTTAACCCATCTAATGTTTGATGGAAGCTAATTATTTTAGGGCGATAATCTTTTGGTTTTGAACTCATAGGATTACCCCCTGTTCATGGCACAAATCATAGAAGTTTTTCAGAGCTGGAACAGCATCCACTGCTATCTGGGTGTTCGCAAGAGTGCTGTCTCCCACAATGGCTAAAACCTTCTTCTGACGGCTCATGCTGACGCATAGGCGGCTTTCTGACATGAGATGACCGAATAGTTTTTGCTGCTTTTTCTTGTAATCCTGCTCGTTGCGTATATGAGGCGGTAAGGCGTTTATGTCCTGAGATCTTACTATGGAAAGCAAAACAATATCGAATTCCATACCCTGAAAGGCATCAACAGTGCCGATGCGGAGCCGCTCTTCACCATTTTCAAGAAAGCGGTATTCTTGGCATATCTGCCATGTACCATCCTGGGCCCGTTCCGTAATGCCGAATTTTTGCAGAGCTTCATAAACAGCAAATACCTGGGCCTTATAAAAACTGATAACACCAAAGCTCAGCCCGTAACCTTCTTCAGAGCTAATCCATTTGTTCACGTACTCTGCTATAACTTTAGCTTCAGATACTCTCTGCCTGCTTCGGCTGGGCAAGACAGTTTCCTTCCCCTGACTGTTAGGTACATTAATCCAGATAGCGGCTTTGTTTTCTATGTCTTGAAGATATTGCTGAAAGTGGCTTGCAGATAATGGAGACCGATAATCCTCATTATATTTATGGTAAAAATTATTGCTGGCAAAATCACCCAGCAGTGGGTGTGTTCGGTACTGAGCATCCAGCGTCACGGTTCGTTTGATGCCATCCTTCTTCTCCAGTTTTTTCAGGCGGTTGAACAGATACTCAAACATACTTTTCTTCACAAAATCGACATCAACCGGTGGACCAGATGAATCATCACCTTCCAAGGCTCTGGCGACCTCTTCGTCAATCAAGTGGGGCAACTGCCTGTGGTCCCCGACAAGGATTATCCTTTTTTCCGCCTGAGACATCGGAATAAGCAGGTCTCGCGGGCTGGTTCTTGCGGCCTCATCTATGATCACCGTATCGTACTTAACCATTTCCGTTCGCTGATCATATCGGACGTTTTTATTCTTTGAGCGAATGATGTCTTTCCCGACAGACTGCTGAGTGGTTGCGGCATACACAAAGTTGTAATCCGCGATGGCTTCACGAACACCATCAGGATTATCTTCAAGCTCATGTAAAAACTCTGCCAGGATTGCATCCCGTTTATTGGTTGAATTGAGTTTTTTCTCCAGAAGTTGAGATACCATTGCCACCAATCTCAACACATCCTCTCTTGGTTTTTCTGTCCTGAAGTCGGGTGAAGGCAGATATTTATAGAGCAGCGACTCTTTCAACCCTCTCAGCTCTGGAAGAAAACTCAGCGGCTTACCGCTTCGCCACCGGGCCGCTTTTTCAAGAACGCTTAAATCTAAATGGGTTGATTCGTTTTCGATCTTGTTCAGCAAATCGACAGCTCTTGCCGCACCGTCGTCTACAAAGGCAGCTTCACTGACACGAAGAGCGCGAACGAGACGCAAGGTGGAAGGATCATTCGGTTTCAGTTCCGTCTGCAGGGAATTGATAATTTCTTCAGCTTCATTAATGACCTCTTCAGAAATCACGTCTCTGGGCAACTCCAGAATACGCTTCATTAAACTGACGGTGTTATTCTTAGAGGGACACAATGAATATGCAGCAAACAGCTCACCCAGTCTTACCTGATCCTCTGTCTGAGCAATTTGAGGATTCTTGTTTCGAATATTCTCGGCGACGTTAGAGCACCATTTGTTAATTCTTTCAGTGACAGCATCTTCCGTAAACTCCGAATCACCGGATCTCTTGCCGAACTTAACAGCCGGAAGTGCATTAACACTTAGCCTTGTAACGATATTTTCAACGGCATCATGCTGAAAACCAGAGACAAGTATTTGACCTCTTATTAACTTGGTTTTGTCATATTCCTCGTTGAGCCTTTCAAGAATGGCTGTAACAACAGTTGTTTTCCCTGTTCCTGGAGGCCCCTGAATAAGAGCAATATCCGGAGTGTTCAATGCGATGTCGATGGCCTCTATCTGCCTGTCTGTGGGGGGGTGCTTAAAAATCTTCTCTTTCACAAAAGATGTTAAAGGTCTTATTTTGGTAACGCGCTGTATGTCCGGGAGCCTACCTCCTTCTTCAATCAACAGACCGAGAAGTGGATTGGCACAGCGGCCTTCCAAAATGGCTGATCGTGCCCGCATTCGTCTTTCTATTTGAATTTTGTCACCATTGATAGATAGAATCAAAAACATCTGGCCAGATGGAATTGACGGCAGATCCAATTCAATGCTGGTTTTTGAAAGTTTAAGGATCGGGGCATAGACAGAAACTGGCATTTCAGCATCATTCTTTTTCTGATCCCTTTTGGATATAAATTCTTCTTCTAGAGCCGCGCTGTAGGCTTCCCAAGTAATATCTGGATTTTTGATATATAAAGGCTCCTCGGAAGTGATCTCAATCTCATCACCTTCGGTAAGTTGATCCGGGATGGACGGCACAAAGAACTTCACTCCTTTTGTTGTCTGCTCTGTGCCATGAAAATCTATTCGACCTACGGCTTTTGCCCTTGCCAACAGCATTTCACCTTCAATAGCACCGTATTCGTCCCACTGTTTCAAGTAGTTCCCGGTTTCCTTGGTAAGCTGACTCATAGCTCCAGCAGCTAAAGCAGGGATGCGCCCCGTCTTAGTATAATCAGAAAACTGAACCGCCCCCCTTGCAAGACGCAATGAGCCTTCACTCTTCTGATTATCTCTAAAGACCGCTTTGGTCGCAAAATAGATATCCTTTGATTTATCGATATTGCGCCTTTCAACCGGGATACGAACTCTCTCGCCATAGATAGAGAATTCCCGGTACTTCTCCTGAACAACGGCTTGAACTTCAGTCGAGTCTTCATCAAGAGTATCCTCTTCAAAGTCAGCCTTGGCGGATGGACCACTCATAAGAAGAAAGAAATCTTCGTTGCCAACGCTGATTTTGCACTTCTCGTTTAATATACTTCCCAGTTCTTTGACTCCATTAAACAGAATGCCATTTCGTTTAGCTGTTGACTCTATGCGCTCATCAATACCGATCTCCACATCGCCAATTTCAACAATTTCTCCATTGAAAAAGATGACTTTCACAAGTGCACTACCGTCCTTGGCAACCTGCATTACCTCGGCAAGGTGTGCACAGCCTCTTTTTAAATGGAAATTCAGATCTTTTCCGGCCGAAGCGTCCCGGAGCGCTACGCTCCACTGTTGGCCATCAATTCTTAATCTGTATGCCTGCCCAGCATTATTGGGGGCAATATATCCAATACCCATGTTTGGAGTCTCTCCGGACAGCTCCGGTTTCATCCATAATTCAAAGGTGATTTCAGCATTTATGTCTTTTAGTCTCATTTACCACCTCCGCTGATTATGCATTTAACCAACCGAGGACTATTCAAATGTGCGAATATCCAAAACTGAACATCCGGCGTTACTCGGTCTATTTTCATCTGTGAATAAAGCTTATGAAAACCACTTTGAGGGGGGCTATCAGCGGCAACGGACAAATCGGCTTTTCCGTGGTCTGACTTTTTAATCAGAATGTCATTATCGCTTGAAGAAATGAGTATCTCTGCTGTATCCGAATCAAGCATTGTAAACTCATCAAAGACTCGTCTCGGTACAGTCAATTCTGACTCCTGCGAGATCTCACGTACATAGCGCCAGCATGGTGAGTTTAGGGGCTTGTCAGGTCCATTCCATCGATATGACTCAAGGATGAACACCTGCGGCCTCTGCGTTTTACAGTAAGGGCAATTGTGACCCTTTGTTTCCGGGTGAATGAAATCATAGTAATAGTTCATCGAGCAGTCTGGGCATGTGACGGTCATATCCGCTGCCTGAGCGAGAGCTTCAGGCCAGTGATAGATTGTCGGCCGCAACAAAGGGGATGTCCTTCCCTGTCCGAATGTGCCCTCAAACAAAGCGGTCAGCTTCTCTGTAAGAAGAAGAGATCTGGGTAGGCCGCTGTCGGAAGAGTTGGAATCATCATCTTGGTCATCAACCCAAGGGAACAATCCGGCATAAGCTTTATCTTCAATATCTCCATCATCATTTTCTTCATCAGCCCAGTCGCCTTCATCCGTTCCATCCACTTTTTTCCCGACAAAAGGGTGAATCAGCGAGAGCAGGTAGAAAGCCACCACCGCAAACGCATGGCAATCGCTTGATGGTCTTCCACCATCTTTGCTCTGAACCAGCTCCGGGGCTCCGTATTTGGGTGTGTAAACAACACTTCCGCCTGCGGTGATTTCAAATCGAATATTGTCGGCATCAATCAGCCAGACTGATGAGTCATCAATTCCTTCTGAAATAAAGATATTGTTGGGGGATATGTCGCCATAGACCATGCCGTTACCATGGAGGCGTGCCAATAATGACGCACACTTGTAGAGCGCATGAAGTCTGCGCCTTAGCCCTCCAGTTTTGTAGTAATGGACGATCTTTTTAGCTTCGTTCTCCGGCATTGCCGAAAGCCATGCTGGGATATCGCCTGGCCCAATTTTTTCTGCGGACTTGCCATCTATCCAGAAATGGCTGAACGGAACCATCTCACTCAAAAGCTGCATCACATAACCGGCATTGTTCTGAAGCAGCGCTGCCGGTACGGATATATTCAGGCTTTCCGGCAGAGGCAGAAGCCGAACGCGCTTAAAGCGATTTGAATACCGTTCCATCAGCTCTTCATTTGTGACAGGATTCCCGCTTTCATCTGTAACAAGCTTAATCGCCAGATCAGGGTCCTTGGTACGGAAAACAACGCCTTGGCCACCTTGACCGAGCACCTTGTCCTTAATGTGTACATTCTGATATTCATCTACGTACTTGTTGAATCTTTGGCTCATTGGGAACCTCCTTTATTAAACAAACAGGCAATCGTCTTGTCATCGGAGTGTCCTGGGACAGGCCATTCATTGAGCCACCGTTTGAGATCCCTTTTTCTTTTTTCCGACTCCATGTCTGCATAAGTCGAGTAGAGTTCCTGTGCAAAGATCATCTGCTTTTCGGGTAACAGATCATCGGATATGCCATCTGTGCATAGCACAACTGCATTGCATACGGTGCTTTTAGTCGTCGCGGTTTCCCACTGATCGGGTTTAAACTCCTGCTGAAGGCTATTTGTATAGTTCGAGAAGGAATCCTGTTTATTATCACTGAGAATAAGGTGATTTTCTTCAGTTTCTCCAAGGGCGGCAATCATTCCGTCACCGAGGCGGCCAAGAGTGATAATTTCTTCAATCTGGATGGCGAAAAGGCATGTGGCCGAACAATCTGAGGCAGAGTACGGGGCTATTTTCACAAGCCAGTTGGCATGAATGAGCCTTAAAATATCAATAATATTGGCATCGGGGGTATTCTGGTAGCTTTTGGCTGCCTCAAAAACTGCAAGACAAGCAGCTTTTGAACCATGATCGGAATGTGCCTTACTGCCTAAGCCATCCGATACAACAACGACATTTCCCCATTTATACCGACGTGCCATCCATGAATCCTGATTAGGAATCCCGGCTTTAACATGTAAGGGACCGATTACTGTGGCACCCCAGCTTTTCCAAAGTTGATCAAGCATCCCAATCCTCCTCTGGCTCTTCTGTTTCAGCCGGTTCGGATTGCAGAATCCGGGCTGTGGATACTGGCGTGATTAACGGCTCATCAGAACCAAAGATTGTGCTGTCAATTGCGGAGGAAATATTCTCTGAAAGATGAACACTGTTGTTTGTGGATATTTTTTTTAACTTCAGCAGGTCGGCGTCAGCGCCGACTGCAACAGTTCGGATGATCAGCTCAGGAAATTTGCTCAATTGGTTCTGAAAGCTTACGATGTCTGGATTGGGAAAATTGCCGTCAGACAGAATGAGAATCCTCGCGCTTCCGCTATCATTTAGATACTGGGATAGGAAATCATAGAGTTCACACAGGTTCGAGGAGCCCTCAGCGTTTAAGCCAGGAATATCCCCGTCGGTTTGAATGGTGATCTTTGAAATATCCTGTGACCATTGATAAAAACGGATGTCTAAATCCGCATATTTTTGCTGATCAATGCCCCACAGTTGAGCCGCGTAACGACACAAATTCCGTTGTAGATGGATTTTCCCCATCTCATTCATACTGCCGGAAACATCAACAATGATATAGAGGGCTTCTTTCATCGATGATGCCCTCTGGGTTGAATCATTTCTTCCAGCTGCCTGAAGAGGTTGTTACCTGATACGGACAGGAGGTTTTTTGAGTCGTCGATCTTTTTTCTTACGACTTTGTTTTTCGGGTAAAAACATGAAGCTAAAATAGCTCTGCCTTCAATTCCGCCAAAATAACGGATGATATTCTGGAGCTTCATGACGTGCTCGCTGTTCACATTGCCAGCTTTGCACTCAATGACATAGAGACGTCGTCCATCCGTGAAGATAATATCAAGCTCCTGATAAGTATCCCCAAACAGGTTGCTCAGCTGTGCGCTAAAGCTTGATGAACTCTTGTCGGCATCATCCTCTTTGAATGAGACTTCAAGGCCGATGCGCATATCCTTGATCAAACCGGCATCAACAAGGGGCTGAAGTTTCATAAAGGTGAATTCTTCAAACCATCCGCCAGAGAGGTATTTGGCAAAATCAGGCCACTCTTTGAACTCAAAGTGCTTAGGACCGATACTTATCTTCGCACTTTTATCCTTGGAGAGCTTTGCGTAGATATCCCCATTGTGCAGTTCAAACGGCTGAAAGCTATCGTTGTAACGGGAAAGCTCTCTGTAGAGCCGTGAGATTTTAGAACGCACCTGCCAGAGCTCATTGGTCAGACTTTTCCGGTCAGAAGATTCAATGCCGGGGATATCAGCCCAATAGCCAGCTTTCGAGATAAACAGATTATTGCTGTTGAGCTGGATAAAGGTTTCTACCGATGGAATCAGCTTTGTTTCAACGGTTTTAAAGTCATTGAGATAAACCATCTGATTGTTACGGCTATTGAAATAGAATGGCGTTGCATTCACCTTGCGACAGGCGGCAAGCGCTCCTGCATACATCAACTTGGTTCCACCCGTTAAGTTAAAACCGATCTTCGCATCGGCAGGCATTTTCGCGATCAGATTTAGAATCGTGGTTCTGACATTTTCAGGATCATACGGATCCACCGCAATTTCACCGTATTCAGCTTCTCTAAGAAACTGTTTCATGATATCGGCAGGGAACTGTACGGAATTCACAAAGATATGTTTTCTGCTAGAAAACTGGATCACGCCAAGCAGGTTCGGCACCCGCTGTTCGCCGAACAGGTGAAAAATGGCATCATACTGATCAGGTTCCTCATCAGTTGTTCGAACCTGTCTTCCGTGCCACTCTAGCCACTCGTTCGGCAGGGCGATTCTTTCCGGAGGTCTTCCGAGCTGAGAAGATGCTATAAGGCGTTTTTTAAGAGTTGGATGCCTCAGAGCCGCAAAAGCCCAGACAAAAGCCATAACAGGAGTACCCGGGCTAAGGTAGAGAGTAACCAGTTTTTCACCTTCAGATGCTGCAACCATATTCAAAGATTGAGTCGCAGCCTCATATATGCCTTCTGTATCATTGAGATGCTTCAGGCCTACGGGATGAAAACGTATATTGACCTTTTTACCGGCATCCCGAAGCTGATTTTCCAACCATTGAGTAAAGTGGTTGTGTGCCTCAACTGAGTTCGAGAACAAATCAATACTCTCTTTCGCAGTTGCAGGGTCAGCACTTTCAATGTTTTCTATTTTTTGTTGAAACGCACCTGTTTTATCCTTGGTTTTATCTGGGTGCGTAAAACCAAGGATAACCACATCAGTGTAGTCTTCCGCCAGCAAAGCTCCCAGAACGGGGCCGGTTGTCTGCTCCAGTCCAATTGAGGCTCTGAAATCAGTTATTCCGTACCATGTCATTAAATATTTCTTCATAATTTTTCACCATTTACATAAGGACGGAACCAGCTGACTTGATTCTTTAAGCGGTCAGCAAAGACAGCGCGATTGTCTGTTTCGAGTCCTTTAAATTTTCCAATTGCTCCATTTACGAATGAGCCTGCATCATCTTCATTCATGCAGAATCCGACACGCATCTCAAAGAATCCCAGCAGGTCCTTGCACGATAAATTACAGCGTTTCCAGTTATCCGCAAAGGCAATAACGAATGTCCCTTGTAGCGGACCGTCTTCGAGAATTTTTTTCAGACTCTCTTCTGGTGAAGATGGCTCATCTTTCTTCACCGGTCTAACACTCGCCGGTCCGGAGTGAAATTCTTTGGTCAAATCCAGCCCGTCAATAATCACGATTCTTTTTGATTGCTTTAATTTCCCGGAAATCTCGGTCAGATTCAGCGTGGGAACACTATCGTATTTGGAAACGGTTTTTTTCCCGGAACCATCGAGATATTTTGATGCACCCACCGGTATGATGGAGCGCCCATTAAAGTAGATGATCTCATCAATGCCATCCTGAGAATCCAAGCTTTGAAGGATGGAGGCGAGCAGTCCGTCATGGATTGCGTCGTTATAGCCGCATATCAGCAAATTTGATGACGGCCGGTTAACAAGAGCCAGCGAGAGCGGTTCGGCTTCAAAACTCAACCTTTCACCAAGGTGTAACTGTATCGTTTCGTGGTTTTTTGAGTTGAACCAATCAACTGCGGGCATTTCAGGCAGACGCGAGCCGTTAAATACTTTTGTCGAACTACTGTAACCACGTTGGTTGGCCACCTGAGTAATCTTGGCAATGTGATTTTTGCACAATTCTCGATCGGCAAATGGAATCAGAAACCGTTGATTTGCCGATTTTGCCCCGTTGGAATTGTTAATGATCCCCTCTGGGGGGCTGCTCAATTTGGAAGCCTCCCAGTTACTGTTGCCAAGAATCATCGCGGAATCTTCCTCGCTACAGGCAAGGGCGATCCGGCAGCCGATCTGGCTTATTAGCTGACCCATTGAAAGAGACTGGATTCCTTTTAGTGTCTGCGTGGACAGCAGCACATGTATGCCATAGGCTCGTCCTTGTCTCAGTAGTTGGTTCAACATTTTCTCTGCAGGTTCAGCTACTTGTCTGCCTTCAGAAAACAGGATCTGAAACTCATCAATAATCAGCAGAATACGCGGAAGTTCAGTTGTTGAAGATTCTCTGTATTCATAAAAGTCGCGGACAGACCGGCTTTTGAACTCCTGAGCGCGTTTTTCAAGTTCCTCGGTCAAATGTGTCAGAACAGTGACACCGTATTCGGGATCACTCTCTGTGGCCACCAGTTTCGCCTGAGGCAGCGGAGGGGAAGCATAAACACTGAATTCTGTGCCCTGTTTGTAATCCAGCAGATAGATATTCAACTCTGAGGGTGAATATGTGTGGCAAAGGCTATGAATCAGAATATGGAGCAAGTTTGATTTACCTGAGCCTGAACGCCCGGCCAGAAGAACATGGTGTTCGGTATTCACCCCGCCAATTGAGAAAGGAACGATCTTGCCATTCGAAGTCCAGCCGATCGGCACCTGTATGCCCTGAACAGCGTCTTGCCCCCAGTAGTCCGAATTGCACCAGAGATCCGTCAGACTCTTACTGAATTTTGAGCTCTGTTCATATCGGTCTGATATGGATGCCAGAAAATTCGCTAGTTCAGAACGTTCTGGCCAGAACTCCTGTTCCTCCACAACGCTGATTTCAGAAACATGCTTGGTCAGTATCTCTGCCGGAACAATGGAATCCATTCTCTTAGAATATTTGTCTATCGCGGTGCGTAGTCCTGTAAACTTTCGATCCTCCAGCCGATCTTCATCAATGGTCAACACCGGAAGCACGCCGCAGACAGGACCGTATTCCAGAAGGCGGCCAAGGTACCAGAGGCTTTTGTCCGTCAATTGTTCCGGCATCCCGAAAATAGATAGTAGTTTGTAGGGTATGGGATTGCTGCTGTTTGCCGAGTTGTAGGCGGACCAGCTCTTAATCTCTCCCTTAAATTTATTCTGAAGCAGATCCTCGACATAATCCGTCAACAGGGCCAGCGCATTTTCCAGCTCGTCCGACCGGGTCAGCACTCGCTGCTCGGGAAAGAGCCGCTTCACTTTCAGCAGAGGAAGAAAGGGGCCCAGAGACGTGCCCAGTCTCAGCGGATCTGCAGCGGTAATTTCAACATTGCCGACCGGCATGCAGTGCATCAGCCGGAGAATTAGTTGGTGAATCAGCCGATGTCCTGTAGTCTGGTCAGGCAACCAGAGGGATTTCTTGAATGGAAAGGGGATCAGTCGTGGGATATAGCCTTTCCAGTTCTGATAGGTTAGGTACATACGCCCGAATGCCAGAGCGTCAGGAAAATGCGTGCCCGTGTTGATATTTTCAATTGTTAACTCATTCAGATGCGGCTGGCGCTGGCGGACTCTTTTGCACAGGTCATCAAGATTTTTGAGGGCCGAAACCCATTCCTTCTCAAAATCATCATGTACCTGCTGTTTCATATCTCGAATCCGCTCTTTTTTTGACTTGAGAGCATTCAACGCATCATTTCGTTTTCTGGCTCCCGCGAGTTTGGAATCGCTCAACCGCTTAATCTTCGCCTGTATATTGGAAAGCTCAACTTTTAGGTCATTCTGGCGATTCTCCAAACCAGCCTTTCGGGAGCTGAGTTTGGATCTTGTTTTTATTAAATCATCTTTACCAAGCTCATTCTGCTGAATTTCTCTTTGAATTCTTTCGGATTCCTCACGTTCAATATCACCGAATACATATTTCACAATTGAAATTAAGATGGGGCGCTCGTTGATTTCACGGTCAAGTCTGTCCTTATCACTCTCGAGATCGGAGATAGCTTTTTCAATCTGTTTGATATGATCCTCTATGCTGCGGATCTCATCGCTTAGTGATTGCAGATCTTTCTGCAAGCCTCTATCTTTATCATACAGCGCGACGAATTCGCCTCTCTCTGCTGAGTCGCTGATAGCTCTGAGATTAGCCACGGTTCTGTCGTAGTCCTGCTCCGATTGCTTGAATTCTGTTTCAAGCTGATGGAAGATATCTTCTTTCCTTAGAATCGCCTTATTCAATGCACCAACGGCATCAAACAATCGCTTAGGCATGGACTCCCTGTGTTTCCCACTTTTACTCATGGCTCATGCTTCCTATCGATTGCAGTTCTCCTGTTAGCTGATCAATTTCAGCAGCTCTGGTTTGAAATAACTCTCCCATTTTCTGAAGGCCGGATATGTCCTGCAATAGAGGCTCGAAAACGTCTGAAACAATTGACTGGCCAAACTCGTCCCTGACTGTGTCAGAAAATCTGCCCATCTGTTGTGAAGTCGCATTAAATAAATCATCAAACATCGGCATCCGCCTCTTCAAACGGTAGCTGGAGGACGACACCATCAGCCTTCAATGCCCGCTCAACAACACCTGAAACATCCGCAAATGCTTCAGCCACACCGGCTGCAATAATCGTCTCGAGTTGCGGTTTGGCCATGACGTAGTCAGACTTGAAAACGTCATCAAAGCTTCTGACCTTTTCAATCAGCTGGTGCCAGTATTTTTCCGACAGAGACAAGGATTGCTCGCTATCCGTTAATGAAATCAGCTCTTCCGTGAGCTGGTCAACAGTACTCATCTCACCTGCCTCCATCGCATTCTGGAGCTTGGAGGAAAGATCCTGAGCCTTACTGGTGTGTTCACTGGGTATCAGAGCGATTTTAATTTTCATAAGCTCCTCCGTTATTTGCAATAGAATCGGTCACCATGTCCCAGCAGGCTTTGTCGATCTCGTCTTTTGTCGGGAGCATACCCATTATAGGTGAACCGGCATTCCGAAGGGCTTCACGCAGTTCTTCTTCCTGTTCTGGAGTTAAATCCTTGATGTCGCGTGAACATACCGTCATCGAGGTATTGGCTTTCTGATGTCCGCCGGACTGAAAAACCATGTGGTCTTTCTGAGAATAGAGGTACGACGCCCGGCCGCACTTCACTTCAATGGCGATAGATCCACCGGCAGGCGCACTCATGACTTCACCGCGACTGAGAATAACTGGCACTTTGAGGTCCTCTATGATCAGATCTGTTTTGGTATATCGGCCGTCCTCAAATGTGGTATGGGCCTGCGTGTCCGCCTTATATCCGAGCGGGCCTAATGCCTGTTCCACAATTTTTTCCGCACAATATCCACTCAGGTTTCGGCGAATCTTGAGCTGAACCGCATGCCTTTCTGCTGGACCGTTTGCAGCTTCAAGCTGGCTTCTGTAGTCGGCAATCTTGGCTCTGAATGCCGGATCACGATCGGCGAGGTATTCAAAATAATAGAGCAGCTGTTCAACTGAGAGATTCAGGCGAGAATGCAGGTCTTTCGGAGTAACCGGTTTGCTAGGGTCCGGAGACCATTTCAGCCATGAATAAAACTCCGCTGCAGGAGGGTGCGTATCAAGGTAGGCGTTCAGAGCCGTTTTCGCGCTTTTCAGCCGGGCTCTGCCAGTCTCAAGGTGAGCCGCCGCACTGGCAAGCCGGGTCGCACACTCCGTCTGAACGGTTTCCGCCAGCTGACTCGCCATATCAAGACACTGACGAGCCATTTCATTTCTCTGCCCCATCTGCATGCGATGGTTTTTCGCTGCTTCCAACGCTTCCTCAGCTGCCATAACAGTGGATTCCGCTTCGGCGACCGCTGATTCAGCGGCGGCGAAATCAGCTTCTTCAGACGAACAGTTGGGAGGTTCATAGTTGCCATCCTCATCATAACTGCCACTCGCTTCGCAGGCAGAAAGAGATGAACAAGTAGAGCTCAACTGCTCATTGGCCGAGGCGAGCAGCTCATTAGTCTGTTCCAGCTGTTGCCCGGCCTCCATCTCGGCTTCCATAGCAGCGTCCAGTAGTTGAGCACTGCTATCAGCTTCCTGCTGCGTTTCAGCCAACTTGGCTTCAGCCGCAGCAATCTGGGCTTGACAGGCACTCTCCATCGAGTCATAGGCCGACTGAAGACCGGCTATTGCCTCCTCGAGGTTCTCAATTTGTCCAACTGATACGTGCGCCATTCCCCACCTTAACTCTAACTCTGTAAATAATCTCTTAAACGTGATGCCAGTGCGTGAAGATAAGGGACCTGTTCCGATGCGCTCACTTCAAAATGAGAAAGTTGCTGCACCAGCGCGTTATAGTCCTCTTCAAAACTCGCTCGTTTTTCGTCCTGCCAGGTATCCCTGAGGGAACTAAAGCTATGATTCAAACCGTTAACCGCTTCATTCAACGTGTCGATGAACTGCATCAGAGACTGCGCGAAACGGTCAAGTTCATCAGGATCGCCAATTGCTTGTGGCATGATTTACCTCCAAATTTTTGTTTACCAGTAACCTTCATCATCAGATGAAGCAGCCGCATTTCCGGTTGTCAACGACTTAACGCTGCCACCGTCCAGCTTGATCTCCGACGGAGCCGGTACCACGTTCGGGTTCTTGGATTGGGTACGCATTGTCACCGACATGGTCACACGCTGGAAAAATTCATGGAGTTGTCCAGCGTTTTCCGCATAGAAAAGGTCATGGGGCGTCCCCTCGATAAAACGCTTAAGAACCGTCTCATCAGCATCACGTCCGATAGCCATTGCCATGCGGTCACATTTGGAAGAGCGTCCTTCGGAGATAAAGTCCTCTAGCGGTCTTTCCCAGCTGTCATTAGGCTGGCCGTCAGAAACAAGGACAACAGTCGGGCGGTAAGCGCGGGATGGAGTGGTCTCCTTGTCCTCGATCATGGCCTTAGCCATTTTGAGGGCTGTTCCCATCGGGGTCATACCATTTGCCTGCAGACCTTGCCACTGCACCTGAGAAGCCTTGGTATAGGGCACCTGTAGTTCAACTTGGTTTCCGAAAGTGATGACGGAAACAAGAATATCAGTCTCCATCTTTTCTTCTTGCGCAAAGGTGTCGAGCATATCCTCGACGGCCTTGTTAAGGTTCTCGATTTTATCTCCGTACATGCTGGAGCTGACATCCAGAAGCAGAACGATGGGAAGCGGTTTGGCGGTTGGGGTGGTGAACTTTTTAGGATCAAACATGGATCATTCTCCTGATTAATTTGCTGGTTTCAATTTCATACAATTCTCAATACTCGGGGAAAAACTCAGCAAGGTTTCTGCTCCCGACAAATACTTCGCAGACCAGTCGGCCCCGATCCACTTTGTAAGCGGTCCTGAGTTCAACCTGCTGCCAATGGATAAGCTTTGACAAAGCATCCTTCGCTTTCTGACCTTTGGCGGTGTGCAATTCCGGAGCATTATAACCGGCGGGACGGACTTGGTTCCGGTCTCACCGTTCCATTTCCACTCCGGTGACACCTCGAAGGTATCTCCGTCGATAATTGAAGTGACTATAAATGATAGCATCGTTGCTCCTTTTGCTTTTTCAACCAATTGCGTTTCTTTCTGCACTTGGTCTTTAGCAACCGGTGTGCCAAATAATTCAAGAGGTCATAACATGCTGATATTACATGTCTTACAAAATTACTGTTATTGATAAGGCTTTGATTGTATTTCAAATCAGGTTGATGCATTTTAAACCCAGTTTAAAATGCATCAACCTGATTTGAAAACTTGATTTCGTCCACTGATAACCAGCGATCATCTATCTTTGGCTATGTCTCATACTCCTCTTGGGGGCTATTGCGTTTTGCCATGACCTCAATAGAGACAGTTAAGGAATGCTTCAAATAAAATAACCCACAATATAATTTACCTTGAAAATATATTGAAATGAATACCAGATGTCAAATATTCTTTGCCGATTTAGCTTTATATTATAAATACCCCATTCTTAATACGACCATTATCGTAGACTATTTAAGCCCGTTGTCTGTACCTAGAGGGCGTCATATCATTCAGTGAATTATAAGGTCTTCCGGTATTATAAACCTTGATCCAATCTTCAGTAAGTTGATTCACTTCATTTAAATTATTAAAAAGGTGTAGTCTAAAACCTCCGTCTGATAACTGCGATTAAATCGCTTAATAGATTTTTATTATTCATATTTATCTTCTTTATTAAAAAATAAGTTGGTTTATATAATATTGATTAAGCTTTTTCTAATACAATAATTATATTTAATACTTGACCTTGATTAGGCCGTTTGAAAGCCATTTAACCTTTCAGACGGCCTTGTAAGTATATTCCCCTTATCTTTCCCAACTCTCTCAAATCCCCAACCCCCTATCTTCCAAAACAATCACCCGTGCGTCTGCCTGCTGCTCATCCAATTCAAATAAAACTTCTTCCTGCGTATCATCGGCCAATTGCCGGTAATGCAGCCGATATTGTCCGGCGGCTAATTTAAACGCGGTAAAGTCGGCTTGGGGCGGTATGTAAATGGTGCGGATGGCGGTTTTGCTATTGTTTGGGAAAATTTGTGCCAATACGGCGGAGTGTTTGTTTTGATTGTCGATTTTAACCATATTGTGCCCTTGTTCTGCTAAAACGGGGTAGCCGGGCATGTATTGGGCGAATTCGGGATAGGTGGCGGGGGTGTGGGTGTCGAGGCGGGTGGTCGGGTAGGCGGGGGCGGCTTCGCGCTGTTGTTTGGCAAACCAAAATAGGAGGCTGAGGATAATGGCAAAAAATACCAGGCCGAGCCAGAAGCGGGTAAAGGTTGCTTGGGCTTGAGGAGGGTTTTCAGACGGCCTGAATGTTTCGCTCGGTTGATGTTTGGGGGTGTTTGAGGGTGTAGGGTGGTGATGGTGGGATTGGGCGGCAATCCAATCATCGTGGGCGCGGCGTTGTTCGGGGTCGGATAGAACGGCATAGGAGCGGTTAATCAGGCTCATAATGCGTTCGGCATCGGGGTTGTTCGGGTTTTGATCGGGGTGGTATTTTTTGCAAAGGGAACGGTAAGCCGCGCGGATGACTTCAATCGGTGCGTCTTGTGCGACTTTGAGGTTGTCATAATGGGTGCGTATGCGTTGCGACATATTCCCTACCTTGCAGGCCGTTGATTAAAGAATGGCTTTAATATAACGGTGAAATCGGTTTGAAACGGTTAGGCCGTCTGAAACGGATAATAGCAGCCAAAATCGGTTTGGTTTGATTTCGGCTGCCGGGTTTCGATTAGGTTTTGGGCAGGGTAACGCCGGTTTGCCCCATGTATTTTCCGCTGCGGTCTTTATAGGAAACTTCGCATACTTCGTCGCTTTCAAAAAACAGCACTTGTGCCACGCCTTCGCCGGCGTAGATTTTGGCGGGCAGCGGGGTGGTGTTGGAAAACTCTAGGGTTACATAGCCTTCCCATTCGGGCTCGAACGGGGTCACATTCACAATAATGCCGCAACGCGCATAGGTGGATTTGCCTAAGCATACGGTTAATACGTTGCGGGGAATGCGGAAATATTCGACCGTGCGGGCAAGGGCGAATGAGTTGGGGGGGATAATGCAGCAGTCGTCTTCTACGGTAACAAAGTTTTTCGGGTCGAAATTTTTCGGGTCGACAATGGTGCTGTTGATATTGGTAAAAATTTTGAATTCGTTGGCGCAGCGGATATCGTAGCCGTAGCTGGACGTGCCGTATGAAATGATTTTTTGGCCGTTGACTTCTTTAACCTGATTGGGTTCGAACGGTTCGATCATGCCGTGCTCTTCACTCATACGGCGGATCCATTTGTCTGATTTAATGCTCATGGTTTTTCCTTTAAGTTGGGGCACGGGGTTGCCGTGAATGTTTCAGGCCGTCTGAAACCCGTATGGTGTTTTGCCCGTGGGTGTTTGGTTTATCGGTAGGCGGATTATTCCGCGCTTTCCTGCCAGCCGCCTAAATAGCCGGCCAATTCTTCCAGCATGGTGCTTAATGCTTCGACCATTAAAATCTGGGAGGCAAATGTTAAAGCGGCGGCATCGTCGCCGTGGCTCTCGGCTTCTTCCTGCAAAACGTCTAAATATTGGATGCGTTTGAGGGTGAAATCCTGCGTTAAAACGAATGCAATTTGTTCGCGCCATACCAAGCCGAGTTGGGTAACGGTTTTGCCGCTTTTCACATGCTGAACCACTTCGTCTGCGGTTAAATCCTGTTTCGATATTTTGATTACGGGGGCAACGTCGCCGGTGCCTTTTAATTCGCAATCGCTATCGAGCTCGAAACCGCCTTCGGCTGCGCCCTGTAAAAGCCAGTCGGTCATTTTGGAAGAGGGTGATTGTTTGGTGTTCGGCAAGCGGGCTTCAAGGCCGCCTAAGGCTTCGCGCAATTTGGTCAGCATGGCTTCCGCTTTGGCAGACGAAGCATTGTTTATAAAAAGATAACCGTGTTTGATATCGAAAATGGCTTGGGTGCGGCTGCTGCGGGTAAAGGCGCGCGGTAATAAATCGTCGGTAATCTGTTCTTTTAATTCTTGTTTTTCTTTACGGCCGACATTGCGGGCTTCGGCATTTTGAATTTCCGCCACTTTTTCGTCGAGAATATCGCGAATCACGCCGGCAGGCAGCACTTTTTCTTCTTTTTTGAGGGCGATGCGCCAAGTATAGTCGGCGGGAAACACGGTTTCGGGTGAAAATGAAACCGGAGCGGAAAAGCCTTCGCTAAACCAATCCAAACCCATGCAGGGGGTGAATTCGGCTTCGGTGAGTTTGGCGGCTAAGGTTTCCAATTCGGGCAGTTTGTTTTTATTCAAGGGATAAAAACTGACTTGTTTGAACCACATGATATTTCTTTCGGATTAAACCGCCGCATTATAGCAAATAAAGTGCCTAATTATAGGCCGGTGTGATGTAAAATCTATATTATGATTTTATTCTATCGGAATAGAAGGATTAGGCCGTCTGAAAAACGATATGCCGCCGTTTTATTGACAGCGCGCGCGTATATCGTTATAGTGCGCGTTCCGGATATATATGCGCCCATCGTCTAGAGGCCTAGGACACTGCCCTTTCACGGCGGCAACCGGGGTTCGAATCCCCGTGGGCGTGCCAGATTATAAAAATCCGCTTGGTTATTCAAGCGGATTTTTTTTGTTTTTAAAATAATATGGTTACTTTTATCAGGCCGTCTGAAAATATAAGGCCGTCTGAAAAGCTTTTAGGCGGTATTAGCGGAACCAACCGCGAACGGCTTGCAAATTGCCGAAACGGATACAGGCGTCGGCTTGTGCCTGCGTTTTCGGTTTGGCATGGTAGGCAATGCCGATACCGGCTTCGGTAATCATGGGGATATCGTTGGCACCGTCGCCGACGGCGACAACCTGATGCTTGGCCAGACCGAGTTTTTGGCGGTGTTCGACTAATAAATCGGCTTTGGCTTTTGCATCAATCACCCTGCCGGATACTTGGCCGGTGAGTTTGCCGTTTTCTATTCCTAAAACATTGGCGTATTGATAGTCGAACCCGAACCGTTTTTGCAGTTTTTCGGTGAAGAATGTAAACCCGCCGGAAACCAACATAAACGTTACATTGTTTTGGCGGCATTCTTCGAGCAATGCTTCCGCGCCGGGCGAAAGTTGTAAAACATTATCGTATACGTCTTGCAAAAAATGTTCGTCCAAACCTTTCAGCAGGGCGGTTCGGCGGCGTAGCGACTGTTCGAAATCCAATTCGCCGCGCATGGCCTGTTCGGTAATCTCGGCTACTTGCGCTTTCAACCCGGCGCCGGCGGCGATTTCATCAATACATTCGATGGTAATCAGGGTCGAATCCATATCGCTCACGATTAAACCTAAATCGGAAAATGCCATATCGGGCAAAACGGCAAAGTCTATGGATTGGCTGCTTAAACTTTCAGCGGCCGAATCGGGCAGGGCGAAGGTTTCGGAAACGGGAATCCGTAGTGTATGGCGGTGTGTTTTGCCTTCGGGCAGGTCTAAGGTGTTCAAAACGCTGAGATCGCATTGGGCAAGGGCGGGGTGTTGCAGAATTAGAGTATATGGCATTGTATTGGCTTGGAATAAAGAATAAAGCGGGTATTATAGCCAACATCATTCATAAACTGAATGACGAATTTATGGAAATGGCTAGGTGGCGGTATATTTTGGCCGCTGTTTTATTCAAGCCCGATACAGACGGCGTATGGTTATTTTGTTATGATTTTTAAACACATTGATAAGCATGGAATAAATACCGTGAAGCTAAGCGAATTGATCCGTTATCCTGTTAAGTCTATGGGCGGCAATACCCTTGCAGAAGCCGATATTTTGCCGACCGGCTTGCCGCATGACCGCGAATGGCTGGTGGCCACGCCGCAGGGCGGGTTTGTGACCGCGCGCAAGTTTCCGAAGATGCTGCTTTGGCAGGCCGATGCTCGATTGGACGGATTGGTATTAACGGCACCTGACGGCAGCTGTCGTGAGGTTTCGGTGTCTGAAATGACCGATAGCGCCGATGTTACCGTATGGAAAGATTCTTTTGCCGCCCGTTGCGGCAGTATTGAAACGGATAAATGGCTCTCTGAGCAACTCGGTATGGAAGTGCGTTTGTATTGGTTGGGCAAACAAAGCCGCCGTATGCTGTCTTATTCTCAAACACCGCTTTCTTTTGCCGACGGGGCACCGTTTTTACTCACCAATACCGCTTCTTTGACCGACTTGAATCATATGTTGGACAAACCGGTGGAAATGGCGCGTTTTCGTGCCAATTTAGTGGTTTCGGGCGGGCAGGCGTATGAAGAAGAACAATGGCATCGTATCCGCATCGGTGAGGTGGAATTTGAAAATTTCAAACCGTGTACCCGCTGCGTGATGACGACGGTGGATTTGCAGAACGGGCAGAAAGATCCGTCTCTAGAGCCGCTTAAAACATTGGCTAAGGTGAGAAATGCCGTGTTCGGAGTGAATCTGGTGGCATTGAATCAGGGGCGTGTTCGGGTGGGTGATGAAGTTGAAGTATTGAGCTATTTGTAAAGTATTTTTCAGACGGCCTGCGGTAAGTTTAAACAGTCGGTGTAGCAGCGGATTGTCTGGATAATTTTTACTGCCTTTGTTATATTCCTTTATCCCGGTTTGTCCGGTGTTTTCAAAAAAATTGACTTGATACAGACAGCCAGACGTTCGCTTATCTTGAGGCCGTCTGAAACAGATTTCACGGAAGAAAAATAATGAAATGGAACCGTTATTTGCTAGGCGGGTTCGGCTTAGTGATTTTAGTGGCACTATGGCAGGCAGGGGCGTTATTGCTGGCACAAAATATGTCGCTGGCCAATTTGCTCGCACCCGCGCCCGCTTTTGATAATCTCGGCCATCTGCTTTCAGACGGCCAATTGTGGCCGCATATCGGCGCCAGTTTGAAACGCGTGTTTGTGGGGTTGTTTTTTGCTTTGCTTATCGGAGTGCCGGTAGGTTTTATGGTCGGGTTATCGTCTAAAGCGGAACAGGCCAGCAGCCCGGCTTTTCAATTTTTACGCATGATTTCGCCTTTATCGTGGATGCCGGTGGTGGTGATGCTGTTTGGTATTGGGGACGCGCCGATTTATTTCTTATTGGCGTTTGCGGCGGTGTGGCCGATTATGTTGAACACGGCTTCGGGGGTGAAAAATATTAATCGCCAATGGTTGGAACTCGGCCGCTCGCTTTCGGCAACGAAAAAAGAAATGCTGTTTAAAATTATGCTGCCTGCGGTAACGGGCGATATTCTCAACGGTTTGCGCTTGGCCATCGGTATTGTGTGGGTGGTGTTGGTACCGTGCGAAATGTTGGGGGTGAATGAAGGTTTGGGTTATTTTATTCTCGATACGCGCGACCGTTTGGCCTATTCCGAATTAATGGCGGCGATTGTGTTAATCGGTTTGATCGGTTGGGCTTTAGACAGCGGTGCCCGCAAATTGGGGCAGTGGTGGCGGCATAGTTAATGATTTGAATGGTTTAAATAATATAGGCCGTCTGAAATATTTTTCAGACGGCCTGATTTAAAAGATAAGGCGGATATAGCTGCTTTTGTATCTATTGCCATTGATTTAGACAACAATATGAAAATACAGACAAACCACATGCCTGCCTCGCTCGCGTTCAAACAAGTTTTGGTCGCCCTGTTTTGGGGCGGCACTTTTATCGGCGGCAGGGTGCTGGCTCAGGCGATGCCGTTGAGTGTGGCGGCATTCGGCCGCTATCTGATTGCTTCGTTACTCTTGGTATGGGTGGCCTTTAGAATGGAAGGCGGATTGCCGCACCTGAATCGGCAGCAGGTTTTCGCAACGGCGCTTTTAGGGCTGACCGGTGTGTTTCTCTATAACTTGTTTTTCTTCGGTGCGCTGGCGCATATTCCGGCCGGACGCACGGCTTTATTTGTTACCCTCAGCCCGATTACCGTTGCGGTATGTTCCGCCGTTTTCTTCGGCGAACGCTTGGGGCGTTTGCGTTGGTTGGGCATTGTGTTGGCGTTGGTGGGGGCGGCGGTGATTATTACGCGGGGTGATTTGGCGGGAACCGTTCAGGATATTAGCCGCTCGTTTGGCACGGGTGAGTTATCGATGTTGTGCGCGGTTTTGGCTTGGGTGGCTTATACACTATTGTCGCGCAGGGCATTGGTTTCTCTAAGCCCGATTGCGGCAACAACTTATTCGGCTTTATGGGGTTGTTTGTTTCTCGGGCTGAGTGCGGCAGGGCATATTGCTTCGGTGGACTGGGCGGCGTTGGGCTGGCCGGCATGGGCGGCACTTTTTTATATGGGGGCGTTCGGCACGGTGGTGGCTTTTGTGTGGTATTACCAAGGCATTAGGGCGGTGGGGCCTTCTAAAACGGTGATTTTTACCAATCTGGTACCCTTGTTCGGGGTATTGCTGTCGGCCTTATTGCTTGGCGAACCGGTTTTGTGGTCGATGGTGGTCGGCGGGGCGCTTTCTATTGCGGGGGTGATGATGGTGAACCATCGGGCAGGCCGTTAAAGTTTGGCGGCTCGATAATGGTTAGCCCTATCGCTTTTCAGACGGCCTCTTGGTCTAAAAAAGCCTTTAGCTTGTTTTCATCTAAAAACCAATGGCAGATTTCCGTATCGCCTGCCAATAATACCGGCACAAGTTCGTTGTATTTTTCTTCCAATACGGGATCGTCGTCCACATCGATAATATCAAGATCAAAACCGTATTCGGCCTGATACGGTTGCAGGGCATCGCGCATTTTATGGCATAGGCTGCAATATTCGCGAAACATTAACGTTAGCTTAGGCGCTTGCTTTTCAGACGGCATCTTGTGGGTTTTCTTTCTTTTTACGGGGTTTGCGGCGGCGCTTGCGTTTGCCCTCGCCGTTGTTGTGGTTGTTTTGTGCTACGGCAGTCATCTGCAAGCGGGTTTCATCGTCGGCACTTTGGAAAGTGGTCCACCATCTGGCCAATACTTTATCGGCATTGCCCGTTTCGGCGCGCAACAACATGAAATCATAAGCGGCACGGAAGCGTTGTTGGGCAATAAGGCGGTGTGGACGGGCACCTTTAATGTTGTCAAATTGCGGTTGCAACTGCCAAATTTCGCGCATGGTGGCGGAAAAACGTTGCGGTACGCCCCAGCCTTTTTCCGCATCGAGCAATTCGTTAATCGCCTGAGTTAACGCCGGAACCGGTTTCATACCTTGCGCGGTATTGCGCTGCCAAATTTCATTTAAGCGCGGCCACATCGCTGCCGCCAAAACAAAGCCGACCGATACCGATTTATCGGCGCGTAAGCGTTCGTCGGTATTGCGTAGGGCTAGGGAAACGATATTGTCGCCATCGGCAACGGCGTGCTGTAAGGCGGTTAGAATCGGGTGGATATTATCGGGAATGCCTAGTTTATCGAGCTGCGCCAAACATTGGATGGCATGGCCGGAAAACAGCAGTTTCATGATTTCATCGAATAGCCGTGCGACCGGTTCGAGTTTCAGACGGCCTGCGTATGCGGTAATCGGTGCGGCGGTTTCATATTCCACTTCAAAACCGAGTTTGCCCGATAAACGCACGGCGCGCAAAATGCGTACCGGGTCTTCCTGATAGCGTTCGGCAGGGTTGCCAATCATCACCAGTTGGCGGGCTTGAATATCGGCCAAGCCATGATGAAAATCAATAATCTGTTGGGTGATGGGGTCGTAATACAGTGCGTTGCAGGTGAAATCGCGGCGCATGGCATCTTCTGCCATCGAGCCGTACACATTGTCTTTCATAATGCGGCCGTGTTCGTTTTGCTGAACCTTGCCGCCGCCGCGAAACGTGGTTACTTCAATGGTTTCCGGCCCGACCATCACATGCACGATTTGAAAGCGGCGGCCGATAATGCGGCTGCGGCGGAAAATTTTGCGTACCTGTTCGGGGGTGGCATTGGTGGCCACGTCAAAATCTTTCGGTTCGATACCCAATAGCAAATCGCGCACGGCGCCGCCGACCACATAGGCTTCAAAACCTTCATTGTGCAATCTGCGAACCACTTTTTCCGCAGCAAAACTCAACATATCGGCGCTGATGCGGTGTTCGCCGAACGGGATAACTTGTTTTTGTGTGCGACGCGGTTTGGCCGATTTACCTGGCAAAACCTTGTGTAACCATTTTTTTAACATAAGGACTCGTCTTTATATACGAGCCGTCTGAAATGCTTGAGTGAAACTTTTGCAGAAAAATCTATAGTAAATGTTTCTGCAAAAGTTTCAGACGGCTGAGTAAATATTTAAGAAAACGGCACATTATACCTTATCAGAAGCAGGGTGAATCATTGAGTAGGGCGCAATCATACAAAAGCGGCAATCGTGAATGCCGATTGCCGCTTGATTGATGCCGATTTTATTCACCAATACTTACCGATTCCGTATTATTGGTAAGCTTGGTTTTTTGTTTGTTCATTTGATATTTATCCCACCAGGCGAATAAATTTGCCAAAACCGAACCTGTAACGGAATGCCAAATGGTCGCGACAGCGGCCACAATGGCTGATTCAGCATTGGTTGGGAAAAATTTGGTGCTTAAACCCGTTGCAAGGCCTGCATTTTGTACACCGACTTCAATCGCAAGTGTACGTTTCTTAGCCGTGCTTGTTCCCACTAAATTACCGGCCCAATACCCTAAGACATAACCCAAAAAGTTATGAATGGCAATGGCAATAATGGCAATTAATGCGGATTCGAACAGTTGATTACCAAATACTGCAGCAATACCGCCAACAATACAGGCAAAAGCGATAACTGCTACGCCCGGCATAATGGCCCGAACGGTTTCAAACCATTTTTGATTATGAAATAAAATATTACAGATTGATCCGATTGCAATCGGCATCAAGGTAACCAACACCATAAAACGGAACATGCCCCAGCCATCCATTTCAACGGTTTGCCCGACCAAGTAAGTTAGCCATAAAGGCGTTACCACGGGTGCGATAATGGTCGATAAGGTTGTCATGCCGATGGAAAAAGCCACATCGCCTTTGGCCAAGTAACTCATAATATTGGACGAAACACCGCCCGGGCAGCTGCCGACCAGTACAAGCCCCAGCGTTAATCCTACCGACAGATTCAATAACTTAGCCACCAAAATCGCCAACAGCGGCATAATGGTGAATTGCGCCAATGTGCCGATACAAATATCAAAAGGGCGTTGAAGCAATATTTGATAATCTTGTTTACCCAGCGTCATACCCATGGCAAGCATAATAATGCCCAAAACCAAAACTTGGGCATCGCCCTTAACCCAACTGAAAGTCGCCGGCTCAATAAAAGTTACGCCGGCGGCCAATAAAATCACTATGGCAGTAAAACGAGTTAACTGATAACTCAATATAGCCAAAAAACGCATCGCCAATCACTCCTTTGGTAGTATCTGATTTTAATATTATTGTTGACTACCCAGCCGAACCTTTTTTAAAAAAGGCCTTGTTATGCTGGGTTGTCAGAAATAAATAGAATTTGGCGGTATTTTACTTATTCTAGTTAAAATTGACTATACTGTTTTTAAAGGTTATTAATTCATTAATAACAGATTGGCGTTTTAAAACTATCTGCTTTCTAATAATGGTACAAAATAGATTTTACCCGTTTCAAAATGCTCCGGATAAAAATGGGTTGATTAAACTGTTAACTGTTCAAACAATGCCCGTTTTAATGCAAGCTGTTTTTTAGGGTTGGCTAAGGCGGTACTGAAAATCACAAATCCGTCTTCCGCCCGTTCGCCCAAAGTGGAAATTTTGGCATAACGCAGGCTGATATCTTGTGCGGAAAAGATTTCGGCCATATCCGCCAACAGATAAGGGCGGTCGACGGCGACAATTTCCAATGTGTACCAGTCGGGATTGTCTTGATCGGAATTCAGGCGGATAACCGGTGCTATCGGCAAATGGCGGCTGCGGCGGCTGCTTGGCACGGGTCGGAGGGTGGCATGGTTTTCGGTGGTGTCGTAGCCGTGAACAAAATTATTGATCTCGGCTTCGAGTGCGCTCTGTATATCAAGATAATCGCCCGGTGTGTGTTGCGGCGGCATTTGCACCGTGAAAGTGTCGAGAATATAGTCGTGATCGGTTATAAACGCACGGGCGGCCAAAATATCCATATTGTGATGATTGAAAATACGGCATAGTCGGGCAAACAGGCGCGGTGCATTCGGCATAAAAACCATCACCTGCAAAGCATCGCCTTCAGGATCAAACAGGCGGCAGCGTACCAACGGTTGTTCTATATGGTGGATAAGGTTGGCGGTATGCCAAAGGATATCGTGCATTTCATGGCGGACAATATAAGCCGAGCCAAGCATGCGCCAAAGTTGCTTTTGCAGTTTTTCCGGCGTGCCGGCGTGGTTGAGTTGATCGGTTGCGGCTTGTTGGCGGCGGCTGATCATTGCGCTGCGGTTGTCTTTTCCGCCTGCCAAACGGTGGCTGGCAGCGTGAAACAGCGTTTCAAATAGGCCGGCTTTCCAGTTGTTCCATAGTTTGGGGTTGGTGCCGCGAATATCGGCTACGGTGAGCAGGTAAAGCGCGGTTAGGCGCTCTTGCGTTTTCACACGTTCGCAAAAATGGCCGATGACATCGGGGTTTTGTATGTCTTCTTTTTGGGCAACGGAAGACATCAATAGATGGTCTTCCACCAACCAACAAAGTATCTCGCTTTCCTCTTCATCCAAAAAATGGTCGGCGGCAAAACGGCGGGCGTCGCCAATGCCTTCGATGGCATGATTGCCGCCCCGTCCTTTGGCGATATCGTGAAACATAGTAGCCAGATAGATAATGTATTGTCGCTCAAAACCATGCATCAGTGCGGAAGCAAAAGGCAGCTCGTGGCTATGGGCATCCATCGCCAAGCGACGGGCATTACGCAATACGGTCAGGATATGGTCGTCTACCGGATAGATATGGAATAAATCGTGTTGCAACAGGCCGACAATATTTTTCCATGCGGGCAGATAACGTTCTAATACGCCGTATAGATTTAGAAAGCGCATCAGGTGGGTCAGCCCTTCGCCATGTTTGAAAAAGCCGATAAAGCGTTGGCGGTTGGCGGGGTTATTGTAAAAATTTTGATCGATTTTGAAGGTTGCCGCCCACCATGCCCGCAAGGTTTGCGGGGCGATGGTGTCGATATTGTTATGGGTTTGAATAATTTCTAGAATTTTAAATAAATGTTCGGGTTCGCGTTCAAATAGTTGTTTGTCGTATACCGCGATTTGATTATCGATTTGATAATAATGGTCGTCAATCAAACCGACAAATTGGCGCAGAAGTGAAAAAACACGGCCGCGCAGCATCGGCAACAAAATACCGTTCAGTTGGGTAACGGTTTTGCTGGCACGGTAAAATACCCGCATCAGTTTTTCGCTTTTAATCCGCCGTTCGCCATCCTGCCAACCCATGTTTTCGGCAACTTGCGATTGTAAATCGAAAATCAGGCGGTCTTCCTGTCTGCCCGCTGCCAGATGCAGATTGATGCGTATGGCGGCAAGCTGTTTATAGCTGTCAAGCAACATAGTGGCTTCGGTATGGGTGAGGATATCGTCGGAAGAAGACAAACTTAAGAATGTATCCAAACCTTGTGCTTTGGCAATCCAAAACATAGTATGAATATCGCGCAAACCGCCCGGGCTGGTTTTGATGTTCGGTTCCAATACGGCGGCCGAACCTTGCGATTTGGCATGGCGCTGTTCCATTTCGACCCATTTGGCTTCGATAAACGAAGCGGTATCGCGTTGCAGGTTCATTTGGTGCAGAAAACGTTCTGCCAGTGCTTCATTACCCGCCAGAAAACGGGCTTCGAGAAAAGCGGTGTCGCCGGTAATGTCTTCGGCGGCGCTTTCGCACAATTCATCAACGCTGCCGGCTTTGAGGGCAGGCACAAGGTGCATATCCCAAAGGGTTTGTATAAAGCGGCTGATGGCGTCTTGTTCGTCTTCGGTAAGGGCTTGCTCGGAAACAATGGCTAAGTCTAAGTCGGAATAGGGATAAATTTCACCACGCCCGAAGCCGCCTGTTGCCAGCAAACACAAAGCACTGTCGGCAAACTGATGCTGCCACAATAGGGTTAATGTCTGCCTCAGTGCCCGCCCGTATCGGGCAAAAAAGACGGCAGGGCGTTGTTTGGCGCGATAACTGTCGATCGCCTGCTGCTTTTGGGTAGTCAGATTATCTAGTGCGGCTTGAATAATAGCTTGCATAATAGTTTCCATTGTGGCAACCTGAATTGTTTCAGACGGCCTTCATATTATTTATCAATAATTTAGAGTGTTGGATGAAATGTTTATTATCTGATTGATTTATCGAGTGTACAATCAAATATGCCGATTCTCTGCCATACTTATCTGATAAAAAGGGTAAT
The DNA here is from genome assembly GCF_024834045.1 of Neisseria montereyensis. GTDB lineage: Bacteria > Pseudomonadota > Gammaproteobacteria > Burkholderiales > Neisseriaceae > Neisseria > Neisseria montereyensis. The sequence goes on along the minus strand of NZ_JANUXW010000003.1, from coordinate 286,086 downwards.
AAATGCACAAACGGTTAAAATAAACAGATAAACGGCGGTAAATAAAGTCATAAATTTGCATACCTTTTCTATATGCTCTCTTTGCGAAATGCATGTTTTTTGCGACAATTTACACGTTACATAGAATCGCCACAAATACAAATATATAAATTACCACTTCCGAAGGAAAATCTGTGAAACGTATTTTTTTATTTTTAATGACCAACATTGCGGTCTTGGTTGTTATTGGCATTGTGCTTAGCATACTTGGGGTGAGTGCAAATCCCAATGATTTGGTCAGCCTGCTGATTTATTCGGCAGTTATCGGTTTCACCGGTTCCATTATTTCTTTACTGATGTCCAAAACCATGGCCAAACGTTCGGTTGGTGCAGAAGTGATTACCCAACCGCATAATGAAACCGAAGCATGGCTATTGCAAACGGTTGAACACCAAGCACGCCAATGGAATTTAAAAACACCGGAAGTGGCCATTTATCATTCACCGGAGCCTAACGCTTTTGCAACCGGCGCCAGCAAAAATAATTCATTGGTTGCCGTCAGCACCGGATTACTCAACCATATGACCAGAGATGAAGTCGAAGCGGTATTGGCGCATGAAATGGCACACGTCGGCAACGGCGATATGGTGACTTTGACCCTGATTCAAGGTGTCGTCAATACTTTTGTGGTATTTCTAGCGCGTGTGGTTTCGAGCATGGTGGCCCGCAATGAAAACGGCAGCACCTCGCAAGGTACTTATTTTATGGTCAGCATGATTTTACAAGTGGTATTCGGATTCCTGGCCAGCTTTATTGTGATGTGGTTCAGCCGCCAACGCGAATACCGTGCCGATGCAGGTGCGGCCTGTTTGGTAGGGGCGCCGAAAATGATTGCTGCTTTACAACGCTTGAAAGGCAATGCCAGTGACTTGCCCAAAGAGATGGCGGCTATGGGTATTGCCAGTGAAGAAAAAGATTCGCTGCTTAGTTCGCATCCTACATTAAACAACCGTATCGAACGCTTGAAACAACAATTTTAAGAAGTTAATTTGAATCAAACAGGCCGTCTGAAACTTTTTCAGACGGCCTGTTTGATAGTATAGACACTATATTTAAGCAACAAATAATATGATGGCAACCACGGCTACGGCAATGATGAATGCTGCCAAGAATTTACCCGTTCCGGCAAATTTCAAAATCGGTAATTTACCTTCCAAATATTTATAACCGCTTATCATGGGGGTAATCAAATTGTGTTTTTTCACCCATTTATACATCAGCACCGCAGCAATATGCAAAGCGGCTAAAGCCAATAAAATATTGAAAAAGGTGATGTGTATTTTCCGAATGGCACTACCGGCATCTTCACTTATCCAATGATTAAGATAGCCGTGATATGCAAAAGTATTTTCATCGGGTGTCAATAAACCCGTGCCGACCTGAAATAATACCGCACCAATCAAAGCCAGTACCATTAATGCCCCCAATGGATTATGGCCGGGTTGTTCGTTTTCACTGATTTCGCCTTTCAGATAGCGTTTGATTTGTGCGGGGCCGCGTACAAAATTTTTAAAACGGGCGGTGTCGCTGCCCCAAAGGCCCCAACAGAGCCGGAATATTATCAAGCCTAATATAAACAACCCGACACGCAAATGCCATGCCAGCAAATTACCGCCTGTTTTCGCGCTATACCACATAAAAGCGATAGCCAATACCAAGCTCCAATGGAAAAGGCGGGTGGGTAAATCCCACACTTTGAGTTTTTGCTTCATAATATATCCTGATTCTTATATGATGGTTTGTGTTGTTTCAGACGGCTTGATAAGGCCGTCTGAAAATATTGTAATAGATTTGTTTACAAGTAGGAAATCGCGATGTTTTCAAGCTCTTATCGAAGTTTTCATTTATCCGAGCAAGTTCAGGCTGCAACACACTTTCCCGATATTTTTATACCGCGTGATGCCGATAGCCATAAAGGAACGCATGGTACATTGGCCGTTATCGGCGGTGCGGTCGGTATGAGCGGTGCCATTATTCTAGCGGCAACAGCCGCGCTTTATAACGGTTGCGGCAAGGTATGGGCCGGGTTTAATCAAAATATGCTGCCTTTGCCTGTTATTCCCGAACATCCTGAAATTATGTTGGCGACGGCTGCGGTTTTGCAACGAAGGCAGGACATCAGTGCATGGGTAGTGGGTTGTGGTTTGGATGTGTACAACGATGCCTTGCATATTGTACAGATGCGTTTGGAAGCCGATTCGGATAAACCGCTGTTGCTGGATGCCGATGCCCTGAACCTTTTGGCAAGGCATAAGACCGAACTGGAAGAATCGGCACAAGACTATCATACACTGGTACTTACCCCTCATCCGGCCGAAGCGGCGCGCCTACTTGGTATCACCACTGCCGAAATACAGGCGGATAGGGTGGCGGCGGTACAGCGTATCAGTGAAATGTTTCAAGCTTATACCGTATTAAAGGGCAACCAAACTTTGGTATGCGATCCCAATGGTCAGTTATACACCAACCATAGCGGTAACCCTGGTTTGGGAACGGCAGGTAGCGGCGATGTGTTAAGCGGTATTATCGGCAGCCTGCTGGCTCAAGGGATAGAAACTTGGCAGGCAGTGTGTGGAGGCGTTTGGCTACATGGTGCGGCAGCAGATGTGTTGCGTGATTCCGAAATCGGTGAAACCGGAATCGTGGCCGGCGAGGTGGCGCCGGCAGCACGTTGGTTGCGCAATCAGATTATCCGCATGCATCATCCCGCACATGGGTCTTCTGATTAAATACAGTTTCAAATATTCAAATCTATATAAGGCCGTCTGAAACTTTTTTCAGACGGCCTTATATCATTAAAAAACACTTGGCCAAATCAGGCCAAGTGTTTGGGTTGTTATCCGGTATTTTATCCGGATACGCATGGTTTATTTTTTCAGTTCGGCCAAAATTTCATCAACGGTAGATTTGGCATCACCAAAACACATCACACTGTTTTCATTAAAGAAGAGCGGGTTTTGTACACCGGCATAACCGGTATTCATCGAACGTTTGAAAATCACCACTTCTTTGGCCTTCCAAACTTCCAACACCGGCATACCGGCAATCGGTGAATTCGGATCGGTTTCGGCAGCGGGGTTAACCGTATCATTGGCACCAATCACCAACACCACATCGGTTTCGGGGAAGTCGTCATTGATTTCGTCCATTTCCAAAACAATGTCGTAAGGCACTTTGGCTTCGGCGAGCAATACGTTCATGTGGCCGGGCAAGCGGCCTGCCACCGGATGGATACCAAAACGTACTTCCGCACCGTTTTTACGCAACAATTCGGTAATTTCGGCAACAGGATATTGTGCCTGTGCTACTGCCATACCATAACCCGGAGTGATGATAACACTGTTGGCTTCTCTCAGCATTTCGGCTACTTCGGCCGGTGAAGCTTCACGGTATTCGCCTATTTCACCATCGGCAGCAGGAGCGGAGCCGTCGGTACCGAAACCACCGGCAATCACGGAAATAAACGAGCGGTTCATGGCTTTACACATAATGTAGGACAGAATCGCACCGCTTGAACCGACCAATGCACCGGTAACAATCAGTAAGTCGTTGGAGAGCATAAAACCGGCAGCAGCAGCGGCCCAACCGGAGTATGAGTTTAACATTGAAACCACAACCGGCATATCCGCGCCGCCGATAGATGCCACCAAGTGCCAACCGAAAGCCAATGCGATTAAGGTCATCAGAATCAAAGCCGTCCAACTGCCGTCAACCGAAACAAAAATCAGCATCAGAATAAACGATACCACCAAAGCGGCCAGATTCAGCTTGTGTTTATGCGGCAATTGCAAAGGCGCACTGCTGATTTTACCGTTGAGTTTGCCGAAAGCCACAATCGAACCGGTAAAGGTAACCGCACCGATAAAGATGCCTAAGAATACTTCAACCAAATGAATGGTTTCCATATCGTAAGACACATCGCCCGGTTCGATAAAACTGCTGAAGCCTACCAAAACGGCGGCCAAACCGACAAAACTGTGCAGCAAGGCAATCAGTTCGGGCATTTCGGTCATTTCTACTTTGCGGGCTTTGTAAATACCGGCTGCACCACCGATAATCATGGCGATAATAATCCAACCGAAGCCGGCGGTATTGTCGCCGAAAATAGTGGCAATCAAGGCAATTGCCATACCAATCATACCGGAATAGCAGCCGTTTTTAGCCGTTTCCTGTTTGGATAAACCGGCCAGTGAGAAAATAAAGAAAATTGCGGCGACGATATATGCCGCAGTAACTAATCCATGTGACATTATGCGTCTCCTTAACCTTTACGGAACATATTCAACATACGGCGGGTAACATAGAAACCGCCGAAGATATTGATGCTGGCAATCAAGATGGCAACAAATGCCAAGAAAGATACCAAGCCGTTACCTTGGCTGATTTGCAGCAACGCACCGACAACGATAATGCCGGAAATGGCATTGGTTACCGACATCAGCGGGGTATGCAGCGAATGGCTGACATTCCAAACCACATAATAACCAATCACGCAGGCTAAAACGAAAACGATAAAGTGGTTTAAAAACTCGGTTGGCGCAACGGCACCCATCCACAAAACCAAAATCGCACCAATAACCGCAGGAGCCAGTTTTTTCCATGCTGCAACCGGTTTCGGTTCCGGTTTGGCGGCCGGCGCAGCTTGCGGTTGTGCTTGAGCCTGAGGTGCGGCGGAAACCTGAATGGCGGGCGGCGGGAAGGTGACTTCGCCGTCGCGGGTAACCGTCATATTGCGGATAATCACATCTTCGAAATCCAAAGTGATTTCACCGTCTTTATTGGGGCTGAGCAATTTGCTCAAGTTCACCAGGTTGGTAGCATAAAGCTGTGAAGATTGGCCTGCCAAACGGTTGGCCATATCGGTATAACCGATAATTTTCACGCCGTTGTCGGTAACAAAAAGTTCGCCGGGTTTGGTGAGTTCGCAGTTACCGCCGGTAGCCGCTGCCAAATCGACAATCACCGAACCGGCTTTCATGCTTTCAACCATCTCTTTGGTAATCAGCTTCGGTGCGGGTTTACCCGGAATAGCGGCGGTGGTGATAATAATATCGACCTCTTTGGCCTGCTCGGCAAACAACTTCATTTCAGCGGCGATGAATTCTTCGCTCATTACTTTGGCATAGCCGTCACCACTGCCGCCGGATTCTTGCGGGAAATCGAGTTTCAAGAATTGACCGCCCATCGATTCGATTTGCTCGGCCACTTCCAAACGGGTATCGAATGCCCTGACAACCGAGCCGAGCGAGTTTGCCGTGCCGATGGCGGCCAAACCGGCCACACCGGCACCAATCACCAATACTTGTGCCGGCGGTACCTTACCGGCAGCAGTAATCTGACCGGTGAAGAAACGGCCGAACGCGTTGGCCGCTTCGATAACGGCACGGTAGCCGCTGATATTGGCCATAGAAGATAAGGCATCTAGAGATTGTGCACGCGAAATACGCGGTACCATATCCATAGCCAATACGTTAACTTTTTTCTCTGCCAGTGTTTGCACCAAGTCGGGATGTTGTGCCGGCCAGAAGAAGCTGACTAGGGTCTGTCCTTCTTTCAGACGGCCTATTTCATTTTCGGTAGGCGCGTTAACTTTATAAAGCAGCGGGCAAGCCCATGTTTCTTCGGTATCGGCTACTGTTGCACCGGCTGCCTGATAGGCAGCATCATCCAAACTTGCCAATGCACCGGCGCCGCTCTCGACCACCACCTCGAAGCCCAATTTTTGCAACTGGGCTACCGTTGTAGGGGTACAGGCGACCCGGGTTTCACCGGCAAGGGACTCCTTCGGAATACCAATTCTCATATCGATTTCCTTTCCAAACACGTTTAAAAACGTAAACAATAAAATAATAAATTAATATCCTCTTTATAGCGAATTTTAAGCAAGAATACAACTTAAAATCTATTTAGAAATCAGATAGAACATTTGCATATAATGAATAGATGGGTTGTCTATTAAAACCTAGGAAATAATAGGCATAACGTGCTGCATGGTATGGTTTTCAGATAATACCTTAATTGAGGCAGTTATTTGTTTTGATTGAGTAGCTTAAGTATATTTTTATAATAATAATTGCCATAAAGAAGTTATCTTTATTTAAAAACATCGTATGTTAGCAATAAAAATACCGCCTAATGGCGGTGCTGAAAATACTATGAAAAAAGCTACTAAGTCGGACAGCAATCCCGATATACTCTTACTTATGTAACGGATACCAATCCCCGTTTTGCAACTGTATAAGGGTTGTGGAGGACAGACAAATTCACCGTTTTTTAGTAGCTTTGAAACAAGAATAATATGATTTTGATAAGTATCAATGGTGTCGATTTGGTTACTGGAAATGGCAAAAAGGTGAAACTACATAGAAAGTATAAATAAAGTGATTATTTATTGTAATAAATAAAATATTTTTAGATATTTAAAGAGTGGTTATATTACAAATAAAATAAATATCTTAACTAAGTTAGGTTAGCGGTTTATTTAGTAAAAAATATAATGAATGATATGAAGAAATAAATTATATTAATCATATTATTATAGCTATATATTTGATATATAAAGGTATATAATCACTATTATCTAAGGTTTCATATTTATAAACTTAGAAAATAATGCATCTTTTTTTTAAATGGCATTTAAAATGATAAATACAATGGTAGAATAACTCATTCAAACGTTTATTTATTTTATACGGTATTGTTTAACAAAATTTTTCACTATCGTATTTTTAGGAGCAGGCCGTGTTTCGTAGCAGGCATATTCTGACCGGAGAAATTTTATACGAGCGTATGCCACAAGAGTGGGATGAGTTCGAATATGAACTAAGACAGTTACGAAAGCGGCAACTGGCTTTTTCTGCCTTAAGCTTAAAGGAACGAACCGACCTATTAACACTGTTTGCCAATAGATTGGAGGCCAATCGGAACCGGTTGGCGGTGATGATATGCGAAGAAGTAGGTCGCTGTTTGCGTGAATGCGAAGCCGAGCTGGATAAATCTTTGGCACTCATCCGTTATTATGCAGAAATTGCGCCGGAATTGCTGGCACATAAAACTATTGCGACTCAGGCGAGTCTTAGTCAGGTAAGGTTCGAACCTTTAGGCGTCATCTTTGCGGTGATGCCGTGGAATTATCCGGTATGGCAGATTTTACGTTTTGCCGTCCCTGCTTTGTGTTCCGGTAATGCGTGTGCCGTTAAACCGGCACCGAGTGTGGGCAAAGTAACAGAGGCTTTGTTTGAGATTGTCGGTGATGATTTGCCGTTTATACCGGCTTGGTTAGATCATCATGATACTCGGAAAGCGATTGGCTGTACCGATGCTTTAGCTTTTACCGGTTCGGCCGATACTGGGCGGCGGTTGGCTGCACAAGCCGGGGTTTATTTGAAAAAAACCGTTTTAGAGCTGGGTGGCAGCAATGCCTTTATTGTATTGGATGATGCCGATTTAGAACTGGCGGCAAAAGATGCGTGTTATTCGCGTTTTCGTGATGCAGGGCAATCTTGTAATGCGGCCAAACGGATTATTGTTACCGAATCGGTAGCCGAAGAATTTATCGCCTTGTTTTTAGCAGAATGTGCGAAGTTGAAAACCGGTGATCCGATGGATCCGGAAACCACATTGGCACCGCTGCATAGCCGTAATGCACGCGAAATGATACATGCCCAAGTTATTGATGCCTTGATAAACGGAGCTGATTTGTTGTGTGGCGGCGAAATTCCGGAAGTAACCGAACCGGGGTGGTTTTATCCCGCTACGGTATTGGATAGGGTAAACCATCATTGCCGTGTTTATCATGAAGAAGTGTTCGGCCCTGTGGCTTCGATTATACGGGCACTGGGCGAAGAGCATGCGATTGCATTGGCCAATGATACGCCGTTCGGTTTGGGTGCAAGTATTTATTCGCAAGACAATGATAAAGCTTGGGCATACGGATCCAAGCTGGAAACCGGTGCCGTTTATATCAACCGCCATACCAGCAGTGATTTACGGTTGCCTTTCGGCGGGATTAAAGCATCGGGCTACGGCAGGGAGTTGTCGGAGTTCGGTTTATACGAGTTTGTAAATATAAAGTCTTATTGGCAGAAATAGATAACTAAAATGAAACCATTATGGTATGCAGGTGTTGCAGCCGCAGTGCTTGTGGGAATGCCTCAGGCGGCTGTGGCACAAGAAGAACAAGAAATATATTTTAACCGACAGGGACAGGTAACCGATGCCATGTCGTCGGTGGCGTATGTGCGCCATTACGATGTGAAAGATAAAATCGCTAATGTGCAGGATTTTTATTATCCGTCTATGAAAAAATATTCCGATCCCTATCAGATACCGGTGGGTCAAGTTAAAGTGTTTGTACCTACTTTGGAAAACGGTACGGTGACTTTCTGGCACTTTAACGGCCGGAAAAAATTAGTCGGCCACTATAAAAACGGTAAGCCCGACGGTGAATGGGTCAGTTGGTATCCGAGCGGTAAAAAATCGGCCGTTATCCCTTATGTACAAGGTATGAATGAGGGAGTCGGTTCGCGTTATTATCGCAATGGAAATAAAGAAAGCGAAATTCAGTTTAAAAATGATAAAGCCAACGGCTATTGGAAGCAGTGGTATCCCAATGGTCAGCCGAAAGCGGAAATGTTGATGGAAGACGGTAAGCCGACCAGTATTGTCAGCTGGAATGAAGACGGTATGCTGCTTTCTGAAATGACTTTTGAAGATGACCGCCGCACCGGTGTGATATTAGATTGGCATCCCAATGGTGCCAAAAAATCGGAAACGGTTTATTTTAACGGCACTTTGGTGAAAAAAACCATCTGGGATGACGAGGGGTATGTATTATCCGAATAAGCAGGATAATATTGCATATTTAAATTCGATATGTTTTTTTAATATATAAGGCCGTCTGAAAAGGTTTTCAGACGGCCTTTAACCATTCACTCTGTAACAGGGTTATAATAAAATCATTACCACCAACAGCAGGTAGTTTAAGTTTGATTATGAGCACTATCAAAGAAAAAATCCTTGCCCAAGCCAAACATGACGGTGCACAAGTCACCGCATTGCGTGAACAAGTGCTTGATATTATTTTAAAATCTTCCGGTGTGATTAAAGCGTATAACGTGCTTTCGCAAATGCAGCAACAAAGTGATGGCGTGGTTGCACCGCCGACTGCTTATCGAGCCTTGGATTTCTGGGCGGAGCAGGGCGTATTGCATAAAATTGCCGCCGTAAACGGCTATGTGTTGTGCAGCCATGCCCAACACGATTGCAATACGCATTGTCATGATGAAGACGAATCCGCACACCATAGTGCCTTTATTCTGGTTTGTACCGAATGCGGCGCGGTCGACGAACAAACGCTCAGTAAAGAATGGGCGGCCTTGCGTGCCGGTGTAGCAGCAAGTGGATTTTCTCTTAAAGAGGAACACGTTGTATTAACAGGAGTTTGTAAGAAATGCCAATAAAAAAAACCAAAGTCCATTTGATCTCGGGCTTTCTCGGAACAGGGAAAACCACTGCCTTAAAAAGTTTGATGGAACAAAAAGACCCTAATGAAAAATGGGTGATTATTGTGAACGAATTCGGTGAAATCGGTATTGACGGCGCCGTATTGAGTGACAACGGCATTCCGGTTGCCGAAATTGCCGGCGGTTGTTTGTGTTGTACCGCAGGGCCGCAGTTATCGACGACTGTTCAAAAAATGCTGCGCGATACCCAACCCGACCGTCTGATGATTGAGGCCAGCGGCTTGGCGCATGCGGCCAGTGTGATTGACGAACTAAAAGAAAAACCGCTTAACGAACAATTGGATATTGCAGCCGTTTTTACCGTAGTGGATCCGCGCCAGTTTGTTGATCCGAATTATGCGCAACAAGCACTATATAAAGACCAAATCGGCGTGTGTGATGTTTTGGTCGCCAGTAAAACCGATTTATGCACGCCTGAAATATTGGCCGATTTCCGCGAAAAAGCGGCCAAACTGTTTCCGCCTAAAGCCAAAGTGGTTGAGGTGGAAAATGCCAAAATGAATATCGAATGGTTGGATATTCCCGTTGTCGAAAAATCGCGCTACCGCTTAAAAGCATTGCCGGATAATACTATGGGCTATCAGTCGCAAGGCTTTACCTTTCCGGCTGGAAAAGATTTTGACGGCGAACGTTTAACCCGTTTCTTTGATGAATTGCCGAAAATGACCGAAGGCTTGATACGCGCCAAAGGTGTGTTTCAAGTGTTGGGCACTTGGGTATGGCTCAATTGGGTTGATGGCAGATGGGGTGCCAACCAAGTTTCATGGCGGCGTGATAGCCGTTTTGAATTGATTGCCAAATCGTTCGATGCCGATTTAATCGAACAAAAGCTGAAAGAAGCTTTGGAATAAATTATTGATAACGATTATGAGGCCGTCTGAAACAAAATTGATTCATTGTTTTCAGACGGCCTTATCATCATAGAATAGGGCGTGGTTATTACTGTTACCGTATATCAGTAGCGTAGGCAGGTGAATTCTATTAAAATCTTTATGGTTTTATTTTTTCGGCAATATCACACAATCATCTTCAGACAGGCCGTCTGAAACTCATAGACTAAAGCGAGAATATTTATGACTACTTTATCCCAATTTCTTACCGAACATGTGCAGCAAAACAACCTTCCTACTGCATTAGGCGGGGTTTTCGATTCTGTAGCAAAAGCCTGCGTACAAATTAACCGTCAGGTTCGGCAAGGGGCATTGGCCGGTATTTTGGGAGAAGCCGGTACGGGCAATGTGCAGGGTGAAGATCAGAAAAAATTGGATGTGATTGCCAATCAGCTGTTAATTGATGTTTTGAGAACCAATGCCGATATTGCCGGCTTGGCCAGTGAGGAAGAAGATACTTTCGTGGCTTGCAATGAAAACGGCAGTTATCTGGTATTGTTTGATCCGCTTGACGGTTCGTCTAATATTGATGTCAATATTTCTGTGGGCACCATTTTTTCTATTTTGAATAAACCGCAAGGTTCTTTAAGCGAGCAATCTTTTTTACAAGCCGGACGCGATCAGGCCGCCAGCGGCTATGTGTTATACGGTCCGCAAACGCAATTGGTTTTAACCATGAAACATGGGGTTTTTGTTTTTACCTTAGATGCGGATGGCAATTTTGTGCAAACACAAGCCAATCCGAAAGTGCCCGAACAAACCAAAGAGTTTGCCATTAATATGTCGAACCAACGCCATTGGTTTAAGCCGATGCAGCAATATATTGAAGAACTATTGGCGGGGGATACCGGCGTACGCGGTAAAAATTACAATATGCGCTGGGTGGCTTCGATGGTAGCGGAAATCCACCGTATTCTGATGCGTGGCGGGGTGTTTATGTATCCGCAAGATGCGCGAGATCCGGCCAAACCCGGTAAATTGCGTTTAATGTATGAAGCCAATCCGTTGAGCCTGATTTTGGAACAGGCCGGCGGTGCAAGCAGCAATACGGTAAAAAATATGCTCGATATACAGCCGGAAAGCCTGCACCAACGGGTATCGGTTGTGATGGGCAGCCGTGAAGAAGTGGAATATATTGAGAAACTGCACCGTTAAGTAAATAAGGTGGTTATATTAAAAAAGCCGTCTGAATATTTTTCAGACGGCTTTTTATCATTAAAATTCAATCAATAAACGATTAAGCACGTTTACGGAATTCACCGGTACGGGTATCGATTTCAACTTTGTCACCGTTTTCAATGTAAGACATTACTTGAATTTCAGTGCCACCAACCAAGCGTGCGGTTTTCATCACTTTACCTGAAGTATCGCCTTTAACGGCAGGTTCGGTGTATTCTACTTCGCGAACAATAATTGTCGGCAGTTCTACTGAAATCGGGTTGCCTTCGTAGAAAGTTACTTCGCAAACGTCTTCCATGCCGTCTACGATGAATTTCAAAGCGTCACCGATATTTTCGGCTTCGATTTCGTATTGGTTAAATTCTTCATCCATGAATACATACATAGGATCGGCAAAATAGCTGTAGGTACAGTTTTTGCGGGCCAAAATCACCACGTCGAATTTATCATCGGCTTTATAAATGGTTTCGGTTGCGGCACCGGTGAGCAAGTTTTTCAATTTCATGCTGACTTTAGCTGAAGAGCGTCCGCCTTTGATGTATTCGGTTTTTTGAACCACCATCGGGTCGTTGCCGACCATAAATACATTACCTGCGCGCAGTTCTTGTGCGGTTTTCATTATCTGTTTCCAATCTCTGTAATTTGGTAAAAATAAACGCGTTATTTTAACGGGATTCGATAAACTTGGCTAGTTTTTCCACCGCAGAGGGTTGGGTAAATAGGTATTGTTGCCATTTTTTTGTGCTTTGCTGCCAGCTTTCCCGATGCTGCATTAAAGTTTGCCATGCCGATAAGCGTTGTTGCGGGGTTAATGTTAATGCACCGTTTAATTCATCGGATAAAGATTGATGGGCTGCTTGCACCGTGTCGGTATATTCGGCATAAGCTTTATCCCAAAAAGCATGCAGCTTATCAATATGTACCATTTCATCTTGCGGGTAGATATGCCAGAAAAAAGGTTTCGCTGCAAATTGAGCGCGTACAAAACTGTCTTCACCGCGAATCATCAGGCCGTCTGAAAGGTGCAGTAAACGGTCAAAATCAGCTTGAGGGATAAATGGGATTTTAATCAATGTAACATTGGCCGTCTGAAAAATATCGCCTTCTTGTTTTAGTGCGGATTCGGGAATGGATTGCGCTGCTTTTAAGCTGTCTATAATTTGATTACCGGCCAGGAGTAGGGTAAGCGGTTCGCCAAACTGTTGCCACATGGTCAGCCATTCTGCCCAGATAGGGCGTTGATAACCAAAAAGCAGCCATTCAGGCGCGGTTTTGGATGGTAGTTTGAGCTGTTTACGAAAGGCCTGATAATCAAAACGGCTTCGGGTTTCATAATCACGTTCACGCAATAAGCCACCACTTTGTTCGCTAAAGCCCATAAACCAAAAATATTTTTGAATACCGTTAGCTTGGGGTGAGGGCAAGGTATGCAGTTTTTCATTACTGCTTTCCGCACTGAGATATTCCCAGTTCAGCCATAAAGGGCGGTTTTCGGTGATTATCTTTAAAATATTCTCAGGCAAATTGCAGGCAAAAGTTTCAATCACTACGTCAGGAATAGGGGTAGTATCCACATTATCAGCCAATTCGGCACGCCATTGATGAATATGAATATTTTGATAACAGCAAGGCAGACTACCTAAGTCAGGGCAAAGTGCACGCAATGCGTTCGCATCATCTACCCAAAGATGAGTTTGCCAGCCGCATTCATTGGCTAGCATTTGTGATAATCGCCAAGAAACACCGATGTCACCGAAATTATCGATAACATTACAAAAAATCCAACAGGTTTTGAGCGATATTTTTTCAGATGGCATGATAGGCCGTGTTAAATCTTTGAACGGTCGGAAATTATAGCTTAAAATCGTTTTGTCAAGACATTAAAATAAATTTATCCACATTATAGTACCTAAAGAAACTACCATTACTACCAATATACTTGACAAAGCTTAAATATATTTAATTAATTGATATTAAAGTATTTTTTATCAAAGCTTATTTTTTGTGCAATCATTAGGAAGGCTTTATTTTTCTAGAAAAATAGTACTATTTCACAGACTATCCACATCTTTATCCACAGCTTTTGTGAGTAACTTAAAAAACGGTTAATATTTATTATATTATCTAATTGTCATTATTAAAATGGCATAATTCAATCATAATATACCTGATGAAGTTAATCATATATGGATTAATTTAGACAGAGAAATACTTTGTTTGCTATCAGATTCCGGTTTCGGTATAATTGCACCCAGACAATTTTTTGATACAAGCCGCCATTCGGGCGGCTTGTATTTTTATTTACATATTATAATCTATGGCCGAAAACGGCTGTTGCTTACTCGGAGAGTAGTTACATGAAAAAAATTCCGTTAACCGTACGCGGTGCCGAATTATTAAAAACAGAATTACAACAATTAAAAAGCGTTGCCCGCCCACAAATTATCGAAGCGATTGCAGAAGCACGATCACATGGCGATCTGTCTGAAAATGCCGAATATGAAGCAGCAAAGGAACGCCAAGGCTTTATTGAGGGCCGTATTGCCGAATTGGAACATAAATTATCGGTTGCCCATGTGATTAACCCTTTAGAAATACATGCCGAAGGTAAAATTGTTTTTGGGGCGACAGTAACTTTAGAAGATTTGGATACGGAAGAGCAGGTACGCTATCAAATCGTAGGTGAAGATGAAGCAGATATTAAAGCCAATAAAATTTATATTGGTTCGCCTATTGCACGGGCTTTAATCGGTAAAGAAGAAGGTGATGTTGCGGAAGTACAGGCACCTAGCGGAGTGCGTGAATACGATATTATTACAGTAGAGTATATTTAAAATAACCTTTATTAAATAGATTTTTGCATAAAAATCAGGCCGTCTGAAAAGATTTCAGACGGCCTGATTTTTTTATTATTAAGCTAAATCAAATGCTTTATGTAAAACACGGGTTGCCAGCTCCATATATTTTTCATCAATCAATACGGAAATTTTAATTTCCGATGTGGAAATCATTTGAATATTAATGCCTTCTTCCGCTAAAGTGCGGAACATTTTAGATGCAACACCAACATGGGAACGCATACCCAAACCGACAATAGAAACTTTACATACTGTATCGTCACCGTCTATTTCCGTAGCACCAATGCTGTCTCTTAAGCCATTAAGCAGATCCAATACCGGTTTATATTCACCTCTTGGTACGGTAAAAGAGAAGTCGGTTGTACCTTCAGCGCCAACATTTTGAATAATCATATCTATGTCGATATTGGCTTCGGCAACCGCACCTAAAATTTGATAGGCAACGCCGGGCTTGTCGGGTACACCGCGTACATTAACGCGTGCTTGGTTTTTATCAAATGCAATACCGGATATGGCAGCTCTTTCCATATTATTATCCTCTTCAAAGGTGATTAATGTACCTTCGCCGCCTTCCTGAAGGCTGCTTAAAACGCGCAGGCGTACTTTGTATTTGCCGGCAAACTCTACCGAACGGATTTGTAAAACTTTCGAGCCTAAGCTCGCCAACTCTAACATTTCTTCAAAGGTGACCGTATCCAAGCGGCGGGCTTCGGGTACGACACGCGGATCGGTGGTATAAACACCGTCAACATCGGTGTAAATCTGGCATTCATCGGCTTTCAATGCCGCAGCCAGTGCAACGGCCGAAGTATCGGAACCGCCACGTCCCAAAGTGGTGATATCACCTTGACTATTTACACCTTGGAAGCCGGCAACAATAACGACTTTTCCTTCTTTCAAATCGTTGCGCATTGCTTCATCATCGATTTCTTCAATACGCGATTTTGTGTGGGCATTGTCGGTTTTAACGGCAACTTGCCAGCCGGTATAACTTTTGGCGGGAACGCCGATATTTTTTAAAGCCATGGCCAATAAGCCGATAGTCACTTGTTCGCCGGTAGAAAGAACTACGTCTAATTCTCGTGGATCGGGAAAATCCTGCATTTCATGTGCCAAGGCTACCAAACGGTTGGTTTCACCACTCATCGCTGAAACCACCACAACCACGTCATGTCCTTCGGCGCGGGCTTTGGCAACACGGTTGGCAACATTTTTAATACGCTCGGCGGAACCTACCGAAGTACCGCCGTATTTTTGTACGATTAACGCCATGTTCGTGCTTTCTTTCTTTTTAAATTTTTCAATGACAACAGTTCGGAAAAGATAAAGCTTGTTTAAACTGCTGCTAATTATTTTTTAAGGGTAGCATTATCACCAGTTTTTTTGCATAAAACAAGATTTTAAAGCAGGTTAATATAGAGTGATATCAAAGCCGGTAATTAGATTGTTATAGATAACTTGTCTGTTAGGGAAGGTGTCGGATAGATTCGGCCAATTCGGCAAACATTTTATCTGCATCCACTTCGGTGATCCAATAAGCATTGGCGGGTTTACCTGTACTGTTCCACCAATCAACAACACATGCACCCATTGTTAATTCGCTTTGTGTTTCGACTGCGACATGGCAATCTTTGCCGCCGAACATTTCCGGAAATACCGCACAAGTGATGGCACAAGGATCGTGCAGAGGGCCGCCGTCAAGGCCGAATTTTTGTATATCGAAGCGCTCGTAGCTTTGCAATATATCGGCCAAACGCGGGCCGTTAATATTATCCTGTTGGCGTAAAACATCCATACGTTTGGTGGTAATACACGCTTTATGGGTAACGTCTAACGGCAAAATAGTAATAGGTGCACCGCTTTGTAATACGATTTGTGCGGCATGGGGGTCGACATAAAAATTGAATTCGGCGGCAGGGGTGATATTGCCTGCTTCAAAATAATTACCGCCCATTAAAACTATATGTTTAATGGCCCGAACAATATCGGGCGCAAGTGCTAAGGCTTGGGCGATATTGGTTAACGGACCAATGGGGCAGATGGTAATACTGGCATCTTCTGCTTTGCGCAAGGTATCTATGAGGAAAGGGACGGCATGGACAGGTTGTAGCGGACATTCGGGGTCATGCAATTCAACCCCGTCCAATCCTGTTTTGCCGTGTACTTCTTCGGCGGTTACTAAAGAGCGCAATAGCGGTTTGACCGCACCTGCATAAACGGGGAAATTTTTTTCACCTGCCCAATCGCATATAATTCGGGCATTGGTTGCGGTATGGTGCAAATCCACATTACCGGCTACTACGGTTAGGGCGATAAAGTCTATCAGACCGCGTTTTGCCAACCCGTGCGCCATAAGAATGGCGGCAGCATCATCTTGGCCGGGATCGGTATCGATAATTAATCGAGGCTTTGCGGTCATAACAGCTCCTTATGTAATTTAAAGAGTTTAAAGAGAAAGATTTATTTCATATTTGTCTTACTTGCATCATATTTAAAAATTAAAGACGGGGTTTATTCTATTCTTATTAATTCATTTTGCTGCTCATCTTCTGTAAAGCCGTTGTCATTCAATTTATTTAATTTATCTAAAGCTGCTTTATATTCGCTTCGCTTGAGCTTTGTTAAACCGATACGCCAAGAGCTTCTACCCTTTTCATTTACTAGATTTGCAGTCCACAATCCGTCTTCATAAAACCTTTTTAATGTAATTTGTGCCAGTGTTTTGATATCCGTATTTGGATAGGATGCACCAAGAAAACGGCCGATACGGTTATTGCGCAAATCTACCGCCTGATCCGATGCAAAACGGCTGAAATATTTGGTTTTAACTTCTCTAACAGAAGGATCGGTTTCATATGCATTACCGATTTCTTCAGCTATTTTTTTACCAAACCGAGATGAAATAGCTGCCTGCCAAAGAGTATGACGTAATGCATTAACCTGCGTACCACGACCGCCGCCATTGGCTTTATCATCCAAACCGACGCGGGTAGAGATTCGAGTAACGATACTGGTGATATTGGAAGAGCTTTCATCTTTCAATCCAATAGCTTGAGCTGCAACAGGGTGTGATGCAGTAAAACGAAGAATTCGACTTTGCCGACTTTCGTCTTGATAAAAGTTACAGGCCGATAAAGTCAATGCGGCGGTAATGAGTAAAGTAATCCGTTTCATTTTTTCCACTGTATTTAAAATTAAATGTGTCAGGTTAATCAAAAATAAACTGCAGGGTGGTGAGTTAAATTTAATTTATCGGAATCGGTAAATTCCTAGCACTGAATCCATAAAGTAAGATTAGTATAATTTTACCTGATTTATAATAAATTTATAGTAATTTTTACAAACTGTCTTCTTTTAGGATAGAGACGCCTGTATTTCCTGATTGAGTTTATCTAAGAACCGGCTTTGTCGGACATATTCGGCCGCATTATCATATTGTTCTTCAATAAAGGCCGTCTGAAGCAGGGCATATAATTTTTGTTGTTCTGTTTTAATTTCTGTTTGAAGATTATTGAGACGGGTTTGATTTTTTTCTGCCCGTGCTTCTTCTAATGTTTCCCGCCATTCCATCTGCTGCATTAGAAATTCAGGTGCATAAGAGGTATGTTCCGGCGCATCTGCATCTATACCTTTTTGCTGGAGCAGGTAGGCAGCCCTATCAGTTGGATTTCTTAAAACACGGTAGGCTTCGTTAATTGTCGAAGCCATCATCATAGCTTGTTTTTGGTCGAAAGCAGATGCCGCCGCAAATTTATCCGGATGGAATCTGGCGGCAAGTGCATGATAGGTTTGCTCAAGTGTTGAAACGTCGATATCAAAACGTTCTTCAAGCTGGAATAAAGTAAAATATTGGCTCATAGCTCTCAACAAATCAGGCAACGTTCTAAATTACCATATTGATTTACATTTCTTAAATTATCCTATAAAACGAATATTAAAACAAATGCTTATGCAAATTTAAAATAGCAGCTTTATTGGAAGGCGAAAATACTTTATCTGCAGCTTCTTTAATGGGCATCCAATCGTAAGCCGTATGCTCCTTAGGATTAAGCTTTATCGGGCTGTTATGGTTTATTTTTGCAGAAAACACATGTTCGGTATTATGCGTCACCCCTTCGGGGTAGCGGTGCCGCCAATGTTGGTAAATCTCATATTGACTGCTTTCGTGCCAATCTGTTATTTGATTTTCTAATAACAGAATTCCTGTTTCTTCATAAACTTCCCTGAGCGCTGTTTCAATAAGACGCTCCCCGGGTTCTACACTGCCGGTAACGGATTGCCAAAAGTTTTGGTAATCCGCCCGTTTGATAAGCAGTACGTTACCGTTACCGTCATGCAAAACAACCAATACCGATATAGGTTGTTTTAATGGTTTTTGAAACATTTTATTTAACCGATATTGTTCAGATTAACTTTCTCAATGATTATCAGATTGCATTGGTTGAGGTACTTGAATATTGGCCGAACCATCCAATGCTTGATATTCATTAAGAATACGCACTTCACGTTGAGGGAAGGGAAATTCAATACCTTCCTCGTTAAATCGCTGCCAAATGGCAAATAAGATATTGGAAAACAGTAAAGCAAAACCGTTTTCAGGATCTTTGACCCAAAAACCGACGCGTAAATCAATGCCATTATCACCGAAGCCCAATACCAAGGCCCTCGGAACAGGGGAAGTGTCTACACGATCTTGTGCAGCGGCACATTCCTCTAAAATCTGCATAGCCTGTGTTAAATCAGTTGCATATGCTACTTGAACATCTAAGCTCTGCCATAAAGATTTACTGCTGTAAGATTCATTGATAACAGTAGATGTTACGAAGGTTTCATTAGGAATCAATGCTTCCGAACCGGTAAGGCTTTTCAACACGACAAAACGGGACGTGATTTTAGTGACATAGCCGGTGAAATTATCAACAGTTAAACGGTCACCGGGACGGATAGAGCGGTCGCCTAAAATAATAAAACCGGAAATATAATTGCTGGCGACTTTTTGCAAACCAAAACCGATACCGACGCCGACTGCACCACCGAATACCGATAACACGGTTAAATCTATACCAACTAATGGTAATGCAATTAAAACCGATAAAACAATCATGAACGCTTTGATAATTTTGGATAATACAATACGCAGGTTAATATCCAAACGAGTCGTAGACATCAATTTATCATCAATAAATCTTCCAATCCATAATGCGATCACAATAATTACCGCTACCCATAATAGGCCGGTTAACATCGTATAAAGATTTAATGTTGTTGAACCGATTGGTAATTCAACGGATTTCATATCTCTAATCAGAATATCATCAACACCCGATACCCATAAAACAAAGGCTAGCCAAAGTGCGCCGGATAAAAACCTTTCTAGGGAATCGGTCATTTTATTGTTAGGTAGCGCAGCGTGAACAATGGCTACGGCAATTCGGATTAAAATCATCCATCGCGCGGCCATAGCCAATAATTGCAGCCACATAGCATCGTTACCGGCCAAGTTCCATGAGGAAAGAGCGATAACTGAAATAACCAGCATCATTAGCGGCCAAAGAATGCGCAATACAACATGATGTAAAAAGCCCCATTTGCCGGTTTTGGAAAAAGGGTATTTTTTTGTTAAATAAGTAGATAGTCCGAAAGTAACAGCCATGATGACAATAACAAGCGTAAGCTCTAGCCAGCCGCTTGTACTATTGAAGCTGCGTTCGAGTAGTTGTGAGGTAAACTGTTTGCGGGCAAACAAGCTTAAAAGCCCTGATTCTTCAAGAATTTGATGTACTGTTAAAGATAAGTTTGACATGGTGTGCGTAATAAAAATGTTGAAGTTTAAAATAAATAAAGGATGAATTATAACTTAAATCAAGCCATTCGTTTATTGAGGCCGTCTGAATGATTGTTATGTTTCAGACGGCCTTAGCTTGAAATACTAAATATTTACACAGTTTCTGTTGTCCAATGATTGGCATTTTTAACTTCCTGCCAAGCTTCTAAAATCAGGCTGCCATCATTGTTTTTTAACAAACCGGCATCCGAAAGCATACGCCGCCATACACGGGCTTTATTCAATCCATGCATCAAACCGAGTGCATGGCGGACAATGTGGCGCAGAATAACGCCATTACCGGTATTGATTTTCATACGGCTATATTGAAAAAGCCGTTCTACCAACTCTTCGTATTCTATCGGCTGCCCGCTGTCGCCATAAAACAGTCTGTCCCAATCGCGCATAATCATCGGATTATGATACGCCTCACGACCAATCATGACGCCGTCTATATATTGCAGATGTTCGGCAATTTGCTCATTGGTGGTAATACCGCCGTTAATAATGATTTCCAAAGTTGGGAAATCGCGTTTGAGCCGGTAAACATATTCGTATTTTAAAGGCGGGATTTCCCGATTTTCTTTGGGGGATAAACCATCCAACCATGCATTACGCGCATGTACGATAAAAGTACGGCATGCGGTTTTTTCTGCCAAAGTGCCGACAAAATCCTGTACGGTTTCGTATTCGGTCTGGTGGTCGACACCAATACGGTGTTTAACCGTAACCGGAATATCCGGAGCGGCATCTTGCATGGCATTCACACAATCGGCAACCAAGCCGACTTCATTCATTAAGCAGGCGCCGAAGGCTCCTTTTTGAACGCGCGGGCTGGGGCAGCCGCAATTCAGGTTGATTTCATTGTAACCATACCCGCTTGCAATGGCTGAGGCTTTGGCCAAATCATGAGGATCGCTGCCGCCTAATTGCAAAGCAAGCGGTTGTTCGCCATCATTAAATGCCAGAAAACGATTGGCATCGCCATAAACAATCGCACCGGCATTGATCATTTCGCTGTAAAGCCAAGTATTTCGGGTAATTTGGCGGGCCATGTAACGGTAGTGAGAATCCGTCCAATCGAGCATCGGGGCAACCGAGAGACGGCGGGGAGGAAGTGCTTCAGGCATAAATAATAAGAAAAAATAAAGTGTGAACGGCGTATTATAAGTTTTTTTATTCACTAGATATAGCTTAGCGTTCGACAGCTATTCAAGATTAAAGCAGATATTTTAATTTATATAGGTCTTTCATGCTGTTTGAATTAGCGGAAATCACTTTTTTCAGCTAAAATATGCCGCTATTTCTTTCCGATTTATCAAGCCGTCTGAAAAGGGTTTTAAACTTTTTCAGACGGCCTCATACAGAATAAAAAGCAGCATGTCTAACTCAATGAAAAATATTAGAAATTTCTCTATTATCGCCCATATCGACCATGGTAAATCTACTCTGGCCGACCGCTTTATCCAATATTGCGGCGGTTTGGATTTGCGCGAAATGAGCACGCAGGTGCTGGATTCGATGGAAATTGAAAAAGAGCGCGGTATTACCATTAAAGCGCAGACTGCCGCCCTGAACTATAAAGCCAAAGACGGCCAAACCTATCAACTCAACTTAATTGATACACCGGGACACGTCGATTTCTCATACGAAGTATCCCGTTCGCTTTCAGCCTGCGAAGGTGCTTTATTGGTGGTGGATGCTTCGCAAGGCGTAGAAGCGCAAACCGTTGCCAACTGCTATACCGCAATTGATTTAGGTGTCGAAGTCGTGCCTGTTTTGAATAAAATCGACTTGCCGGCTGCCGACCCTGATCGGGTATCTCAAGAAATTGAAGATATTATCGGTATCGATGCAACCGAGGCAGTTAGATGCTCTGCCAAAAGCGGTTTGGGTGTCGAAGACGTATTAGAAGAAATCGTCGCCAAAGTTCCGGCGCCGGAAGGCGATGAAAACGCACCTTTACAAGCCATGATTATTGATTCTTGGTTTGATAATTATGTCGGCGTTGTGATGCTTATCCGAGTGAAAGAAGGCCGTCTGAAACTCAAAGACAAGCTGCTATTTATGAGCACTAAGGCGGAAACCCAAGTCGAGCAATTGGGGGTTTTCACGCCTAAGTCGGTTCAAAAACAAGAATTATCCGCCGGTGAGGTAGGTTTCTTGATTACCGGCCTGAAAGAGCTGCATACCGCCAAAGTCGGCGATACCATCACCTTAGCGGCCAACCCGGCGGAAAAACCGTTACCGGGCTTCCAAGAAGTGCAATCGCAAGTTTTTGCCGGACTTTATCCGGTGGAAAGTCACGACTACGAAGCCTTGCGCGATGCGCTGGAAAAATTACAGCTTAACGATGCCTCGTTAAAATTCGAACCGGAAGTTTCCCAAGCCTTAGGTTTCGGTTTCCGTTGCGGCTTCTTAGGATTGCTGCACCTTGAAATCGTTCAAGAACGCTTGGAACGTGAATTCGATATGGACCTGATTACCACTGCACCGACGGTGGTTTATGAAGTGTTATTGAAAAACGGCGAAAAAATAGAAGTGGAAAACCCTTCTAAGCTGCCTGATATCGGTACTATCGAAACCATATTCGAGCCGATTATTACGGCAACTATTTTGGTGCCGCAGGAATATGTCGGCGCGGTGATGACTTTGTGTAATCAAAAACGCGGCGTACAGCAAAATATGCAATACATGGGGCGGCAGGTGATGCTGACTTATGACTTACCAATGAACGAAGTGGTGATGGATTTCTTCGATAAGTTGAAATCCACTTCGCGCGGCTATGCTTCATTGGATTACGAATTTAAAGAATTTCAGGCGGCCGATTTGATTAAACTCGATATTATGGTAAATGGTGAAAAAGTAGACGCATTAAGCTTGATTGTTCACCGTTCCAATGCCGTATATCGAGGCCGTGAATTGGCAGCGAAAATGCGTGAGTTGATTCCGCGTCAAATGTTTGATATTGCTGTTCAGGCGGCCATCGGCAGCCAGATTATTGCCCGTGAAACCGTTAAAGCACTGCGTAAAAACGTATTGGCGAAATGTTATGGCGGCGATATTACCCGTAAGAAAAAGCTGCTTGAAAAACAAAAAGCCGGTAAACGCCGCATGAAGCAGGTAGGCAATGTGGAAATTCCGCAAAGTGCATTCTTGGCTATTTTGCAAGTGGGGGATAAATAATGACGAACAACCTATTATATGCTGCGATTGCCGCCTTTATTATCGGCTTATTGATGTTTGCGAAGAGCAATAAAGAACGCGAAGAAACCGGCGAATGGAGCAACAGCCTGCAATGGGGCTATTTGCTGATGATGGTCGGTGTTTTCGGGGTGTTGTCTGCTTTTATGAGCTTTACCGCCGTTTTACTAATCTTTGTGTTGTTTACAGGGGTGGTTTGGTTTATTCATAAAAGCCGTCTGAAAAAACAGGCCGGACAGGCACGCGCCAATCACTTTTTCGATTATATGAGCGGCTTCTTCCCGATTATCTTATTGGTATTCGTATTGAGAACTTTCGTGGCAGAACCTTTCCAAATTCCGTCTAGCTCTATGCGGCCGGGTTTGATTGTGGGTGATTTTATTTTGGTGAATAAATTTGCCTACGGTATCCGCACGCCGATTATCAATAATGTTTTGATTCCTACCGGCAAAGTAGAGCGCGGCGATGTGATTGTGTTTAATTATCCGGAAGACACCAAAATCAACTATATTAAACGGGTTGTCGGGTTGCCCGGTGATACGGTTGAATACAAAGATAAGGTTTTAACGGTGAACGGGGTGGAAGAAAAAGATATTCCCGACGGCATGTATCGTTATCCGGAGGATCAAAACCCTGAAATAATACGCGAAGCACAATACTACCAATCCAATTTGGATAATCGTGAATTCGCCGTATTGAAAATGGAAGGTTATCCGTCTGTAGATATCGGTTCGCTGAATTTTGTACAACATCGTATGGAAGAAGAAGGCATTGATAGCGGCTTGGCTGAAAACTGTCGTTATGCCGAAGATGGTAGCGGCTTTGTGTGCAAAGTGCCGGAAGGAAGCTATTTTGCTTTGGGTGACAACCGCGACGGCAGCTCCGATTCTCGTTATTGGGGATTTATCAACGATAAATTGGTTGTCGGCAAAGCTTTCTTAATTTGGATGAATTTCAACGATATGAGCCGTATCGGCCAAACCATTCATTAAGTTTTTTAAAAATAAAAAAGCCGAAGGTTATCTGATTTTTTTCAGACGGCCTTCGGCTTTTTATTGGATATTTTGTTTTGAATAGCTAAATGAAAATCCCAAGCTTTTGGGCTTGGGATTCATATCTTGGCAGAGAGGAAGGGATTCGAACCCTCGATACGCTATGAACGTATACACGCTTTCCAGGCGTGCGACTTAAACCACTCATCCACCTCTCTATGGAAGGTCGGATTATACGGCGTTTATTTTATACTGGCAACATGCGTTTTTGCTTAAAATGCGCCGAAATAATGAAACAGATAAATAATAAATGCCAATAAGGGCAAAAATAGAACGGCAGTTTGTTTAGCCAAAACATTTTCATTTTTCAAGCGGTGTTTGATGACCTCAAACAAAACAAACTTAAATAGAAAAACAATCTCACATGCGATGGCAATACCAAAAATCAAATAATTTGCCTGATCATGCGGTTGGGTTAAAATCGATACGGCAATGGTGGCTGCAGGAATGAGACAGATAACCAGCCAGCGAATCAGCATATTTTTTGAAGTTTTTGTTTCTGTATTTGCCATATTTAAACCACTTTTTCATGAATTGAGAAGAAAACGGTAGCCGGCGGGTACGCACTATGCGATACCGTTTTGTTTGTTTTCCAATAATTCCCAACGCTCCAGCTTTTCCAATAGTTCCATTTCGATTTCTTCGGCACGGTTTTGTAGTGTGCCGGCTTTTTCGTAATCTTTGAAAACATCAGGATCGGAAAGTTGGCTGTTGATTTGTGCCTGCTCGGTTTCTAAAGCGGCAATTTCTTCAGGCAGGGCATCTAATTCGCGTTGCTCCTTATAAGAGAGTTTGACCGTCCGATTGGCTTTAGGTTTATTTTTAACGGGTTGGTTGTCGGCAGGTTGAGTGCTTGCAGCGGTCTGAAGATTTTGTTCCCGCTGTTTGGCATCTATATAATCCTGATAACCGCCGATATATTCTTTCAGACGGCCTTCACCTTCAAAAACAATACTTTGTGTAACCACATTGTCTAAAAACATCCTGTCATGGCTAACAAGAAAAACAGTGCCGGAATAATCGCGCAGCAGTTCTTCCAATAATTCTTGGGTGTCGATATCCAAATCATTGGTGGGTTCGTCAAGCACCAGTATATTGGCCGGGCGGGTGAATAGTTTGGCCAGCAATAGGCGGTTGCGTTCGCCGCCGGAAAGTGAAGAGACGGGGCTTTGGGCGCGGGCAGGGTGGAATAAAAAATCTTCCAGATAGCTCATCACATGTTTTTTCTTGCCGCCGACTTCCACATAATCATTGCCTTGGCCGAGTGTATAGAATACGGTATCGTTTTCATTAAGCGCGCTTCTGAATTGGTCGAAATAAGCCACTTCCTGTTTGCTGCCCAAACGGATTTTACCGCTATCAGGTTGCAATTCGCCGAGTATCAGTTTTAAGAAAGTGGTTTTGCCGATACCGTTCGGGCCGATTAAACCGATTTTGTCGCCACGTTGGATAATGGCGGAAAAGTCTTTCATAATCACTTTATCGCCATACCCGAATGAAGCATGTTCCAATTCGGCAATAATTTTGCCGCTTTTCTCGCCGCTATTGAGTTTGAAATTAACCTGTCCCTGCCGATCACGACGCGCAGCACGTTGTTTACGCAACTCTTCCAAACGTTTGACACGCCCTTCATTTCTTGTACGGCGGGCTTCTATGCCTTTGCGTATCCATGCTTCTTCTTGTGCATGGAATTTATCAAATAAACGATTGTGCTCGGCTTCTACCGCCAATTCTTCGGCTTTCTTTTCGGTATATTTGGAAAAGCTACCGGGGTAAGAGCGCAAAATGCCGCGATCCAGTTCGACAATACGGCTGGCGATATTATC
Organism: Neisseria montereyensis; assembly: GCF_024834045.1. Lineage (GTDB taxonomy): Bacteria > Pseudomonadota > Gammaproteobacteria > Burkholderiales > Neisseriaceae > Neisseria > Neisseria montereyensis. Next base: position 259,690 of record NZ_JANUXW010000003.1, on the reverse strand, counting down.
GAGAAAACGGCGGTCGTGGGTGATGACAATCAGGCTGCCGCTAAATTGTTGTAATAAATTTTCCAGCCAGATAATGGCCTCAATATCAAGGTGGTTGGTCGGCTCGTCAAGCAGTAATATATCGGGTTTTTGTACCCATGCTTGTGCCAAAGCGACACGTTTTTTCTGACCGCCGGAAAGGTTGCCGATACGTTCGTTTTCAGGCAGTCCCAATTCGCTAATGGCTTGTTTGATGGCGGCATCAAACTGCCAACCGTCGTGCGCTTCGATTTCGGTTTGTAATGTATGCAGTTCTTCAAGCAGTGTTTCGTTATTGGCATTGGCGAGTTGTCGGCTGACTTGGTGGTAACGGCTAAGCAGAGCGTGCAGTGCGCCCAATCCCTCCGCCACCACATCAAACACATAAGCTTCGGCATCAAAAAACGTTTCTTGAGGTACATAAACGGTTTTTAAGCCGTTTTGTAAAATTAATTGGCCGTCGTCCGGTTTTTGAACACCCGCTAAAATTTTTAAAAATGATGATTTTCCTGCCCCGTTTCGCCCGATAAGGCCGACTTTTTCACCGCTATCGAGTTGGAATGAGGCTTTGTCGAGCAGGGCGACATGGCCGACGGCAAAGGAAAGGTTTTCTGCTTGCAGGATATTCATAATTTTTGTGGGCAATAAAAAGAGGTATATTTTAACTGATTTTAAAACAACAGGCCGTCTGAATATTCAGACGGCCTTAAACCTAATGATTTTGGTTTATATCAAGCATCATTATTTCATAAAGCTACCGGCGGTCGGTTTTCTTCTACTGCCGGAACTTTGGCTTTTAGGCTTACCGGACGCAGGTTTTCTGTTTGAAAATTTCTTGTCGCCGAATTTTTTCTCGCCGAAGCGTTTATCGCCGGATTTGCGGCCGCCCCATCCGCCTTTTCCTTTTCCGGCAGGCTTAGAACGTTTTCTGGTCGGCTCCATGCCTTCGATAGTCACTTCAGGCAGTTTTCTATTGAGGTATCTTTCAATTTTATGAACCTTAATGTATTCATTGACTTCGGCAAAAGTTGCCGCTAAGCCGGTACGGCCTGCGCGACCGGTACGGCCGATACGGTGAACATAATCTTCTGCCTGTTTGGGCAAGTCGTAGTTGATAACGTGGGTAATGGTTGGTACATCAATACCGCGTGCGGCAACGTCTGTCGCTACCAAAATTTTACAGCGGCCTTTACGCAAATCCATCAATGTGCGGTTACGCCAGCCTTGCGGCATATCACCATGCAGGCAGTTGGCGGCAAAGCCTTTTTCATATAATTCGTCTGCCAAAACTTCGGTCATGGCTTTTGTCGATGTAAAGATAACACACTGGTCGATATTGGCATCGCGCAGAATATGGTCGAGCAGGCGGTTTTTGTGGCGCATATCGTCGCAATAGATAAGCTGCTCTTCGATTTTACCTTGGTCGTCGACACGTTCTACTTCGATAACCTCAGGATTTTTAGTGAGTTTGCGTGCTAACTTGCCTACTGCGCCATCCCATGTTGCCGAGAACAATAAGGTTTGACGGTCTTCCGGAGTAGCGGCAACAATGGTTTCGATATCTTCAATAAAGCCCATATCCAACATACGGTCTGCTTCATCGAGAATCAGCACTTCAAGGCGGTTGAAGTCGACTTTTCCGCTTCTCATCAAATCCATCAAGCGGCCCGGAGTGGCCACAACCAAGTCAATCGGTTTGCTTAAGGCGCGCAATTGATAGCCGAAAGAAGAACCGCCGACAATACTGACCGTACGGAACCATTTCATATTTTGAGAATAAGTGAGGGCATTTTTTTCAACTTGCGCGGCCAATTCGCGGGTAGGGGTGAGTACCAATGCGCGAGGGCCTTTACCGGGTTTTTCGCTGCGTTTCATCAAACGCTGTAAAGTCGGCAATAAAAAAGCGGCGGTTTTACCCGAACCGGTTTGTGCCGAAGCCATAATATCGCGGCCTTCTAAGGCATAGGGAACGGCTTGTGCTTGAACGGGAGTAGGGGATGTGTAACCGGCAGAGGTTAGAGCAGATAAGAGGTTTTTATCGAGGTTTAAATCGGTAAATTTTAAAGACATGTTTTTCCTGAACGGACACAACAACACATTTCCCGTTTGAAATATTCAAACGGTCTTGAAGCTAAAGATAACGTACGCACATAAAAAATGATATACGCAGGGTTGTCGCAGACACTGTTGGCCTGTAGTTAACATCGGCGACAACCTGCAAGGTATTGCTTTAGATACATAATGATAAAAGCAAATCAGAAAGCCTTTAATCAGGCTCGAAGGAAGTTGGCTGAAGACGATGGCTTCAAAGCAAAGATTTCAATTTTAAATTTTTATAAATGTTTAGTCAAGTGAAACAAATTTAATTTCAAAGCGATGGATAAAATATTTCAATAAAGGCCGTCTGAAACTACCCAACTAAACGGTTTTCAGACGGCCTTTATTAATTGAAGAGGATTATTCATGACGAACAAAAACCAAATCCCAAACACCATGCCCTAAGCGTTTGCCGCGCGCTTCAAACTTGGTTTCCGGACGGTATGCCGGTGTAGGGGCATATTCTTCGGCGGTATTTTGCAAGCTTTCAAAACTGTTTAATACTTCAAGCATTTGCACTGCATATTCTTCCCAATCGGTTGCCAAGTGGATATAGCCGCCCGGTTTGAGTTTTGGCAGTAATTTTGCAACAAAAGGAATTTGGATCAAACGGCGTTTGTTATGGCGTTTTTTATGCCATGGGTCGGGGAAGAAAATATGAATACCATCCAGGGCGTTATCTGCCAGCATATTATCGACTACTTCGACAGCATCATGACGCATCACGCGGATATTGTTGACTTTTTCTTCTTCAATTAGCTTTAATAAATTACCGACACCGGGGCCGTGCACATCAATAGCCAGAAAATCTTTTTCGGGCAGCCTTTTGGCGATTTCTAAAGTGGCCGTGCCCATACCGAAACCGATTTCCAATACTTTGGGATTAGGGCGGTTGAATAAGGTGTTTAAATCCAGTGTTTGTGTTTGATAGTCAACGCCGAATTGCGGCCACATGGTATCAATGGCACGTTGTTGGGCGGCGGTCATATGGCCTTGGCGTAATACGAAGCTGCGGATGCCGCGTTTGGGGCTTTCGGCATCTGAAGGTTGGTGCTGGGTTTCGTTGTTTTCAGTCATCATTTTATATATTGTCTTTATTCATCATTAAAGGCCGTCTGAAAGTTTGGAAATGCTTTCAGACGGCCTCTGCAAACATTATTGTTTGTTACTCTTCGGATTTATTGGCTTCATCATCAGAATCGGAAGAAGAGGCTTCACCGTTTGGATTTTCTTCATGGTTGCTTTCGGCAGCCACATCGGTTTCGTTTTCTTCGTCTTCTTCAGGCTCGGCAACGCGCTCTAGGCTGACTAAGGTTTCGCCTTCATCTAAGTTAATCAGCTTCACACCGGCAGCGGCACGGCCTGTTTCGCGGATTTGATCTACTTTGGTGCGAATCAATACGCCGCCGCTGGTAATCAGCATTAAATCATCTGCTTCGGCAACCAAGGTGGCCGCTACCAAATCGCCGTTTCGCTCGCCGGTATTGATAGCGATATTGCCTTGTCCGCCTTTACCTTTGCGGCTGTAATCGCTAATCGGTGTACGTTTGCCATAGCCGTTGGCAGTCGCGGTTAAGACTTGCAGATCCTCTTCTTCGGATTCGGGCGGGAAAGTAATCAGGCTGACGATGCGACCGTCTTTGGGCAAGCGCATACCGCGTAGGCCGCCGCTACCACGTCCGGACGGGCGAACACCATTGCCTTTGAGCACCAGCGTATCGTTGCCGTCATCGGTTTCGGTTTCATCGCTGCCGTTATCGTTCAGGCCGTCTGAATCTTCGCCATCCAATTCATCATCGGTTTCATGGGTACGTTCGTAGTATTCATTAAAGCGTATGGCTTTACCCAAGTTCGAAAACAGCATAATGTCGCAGGTTCCCGATGTTTTGGCCACGCCGACCAATGAATCGCCTTCTTTTAAGGCAATCGCTTTGATGCCTTGGCTGCGGACATTTTTAAATGCGCTTAACTGGATTTTTTTCACCATGCCTTGTGCAGTGGCGAAGAATACATATTCGTCTTCCGGGAAATCACGCACAGCTAAAATAGCGCTGACTTTTTCGTCTTCATCCAATTGGATGACGTTATTAATCGGCCGACCTCTACTATTGCGTCCGCCTTCTGGCAGTTTGTACACTTTAATCCAGTGGCATTTGCCGAAGTTGGTGAAACACATCAGATAGTCATGCGTATTGGCAACGAATAAGGTTTCAATAAAGTCTTCGTCTTTGGTGGCTGCTGCTTGTTTACCGCGCCCGCCACGGCGTTGCGCCTGATAATCGGTGGTCGGTTGGGTTTTGATATAGCCGCTATGGGTGAGGGTAACCACCATTTCGCGCGGCGGTATCAAATCTTCATCGGCAATGTCGCCGCCGAACGGATTGATTTCGCTGCGGCGTTCATCGCCGAAACCACTTCTGATTTCTTCCAATTCTTCGTGAATGATTTGGGTAACGCGTTCGGGTTTTGCCAAAATATCGAGAAAATCAATAATGTGTTCCATGATATTTTTATAGTCGGCAATAATGGTATCTTGATCCAATCCGGTTAGGTTGCGCAAGCTCATGCGCAAAATGGCATCGGCTTGTATTTCGCTTAAAAAATAACCGCCGTTTTGCAAGCCTAAACCTTTGGGCAAACCTTCCGGGCGTGCCATTTGCAAATCCAAATCGGTACGCGAAAGCATGTCGCTCACCAAGCCGGACTGCCAAGGGCGTGCCAATAGTTTTTCTTTGGCTTCGGGGGCGTCGGCCGACTCTTTAATCAGTTGGATCATTTCGTCGATATTGGATAGCGCAACGGCTTTACCTTCGGCGATATGGCCTTCATGACGGGCTTTTTTCAGGCGGAATAAGGTGCGGCGGGTGACCACTTCACGGCGGTGGCGCAAAAATTCCGACAAAATTTGTTTCAGATTCAGCAGGCGCGGCTGGCCGTCGACCAAAGCCACCATATTGATACCGAAACTGTCTTGCAGCTGGGTTTGTTTATAGAGCTGGTTTAAGATAACTTCGGCGTTTTCGTTGCGTTTTAATTCGATAACGACACGCATACCCGATTTATCGGATTCGTCGCGCAGGTCTGAAATGCCTTCCAGTGTTTTGTCACGCACCAGATCACCGATTTTTTCAACCAGCTTGGCTTTGTTCACCTGATAGGGAATTTCATCAATAATAATGGCTTCACGCTCACCGTTTTTGCCGATGGGTTCGATATGGGTTTTACCGCGCATTACCACACGACCGCGGCCGGTTTTGTAGCCTTCGTGTACACCGCTTAAGCCGTAGATAGTCGCGCCGGTGGGAAAATCGGGGGCTTTAATGGTGCTGATTAGCGCTTCGATATCGGTTTCCGGGTCTTCTAATAGCTGTAGGCAGGCATTGATGGTATCGGTTAGATTATGCGGGGGGATATTGGTGGCCATGCCGACGGCAATGCCGGAAGAACCGTTAACGAGCAGGGCGGGGAAACGGGTGGGTAAAACCAGCGGCTCGTGTTCGCTACCGTCGTAGTTGGGGCCGAAATTAACGGTTTCTTCTTCGATATCGGCCAACATTTCATGGGCGATTTTCGCCATACGGATTTCGGTATAACGCATGGCAGCGGCACCGTCGCCGTCGACCGAGCCGAAGTTACCCTGACCGTCAACCAACATATAGCGTAGCGAAAACGGCTGCGCCATACGCACAATGGTTTCATAAACGGGGCTGTCGCCATGAGGGTGGTATTTACCGATGACGTCGCCGACAATACGGGCAGACTTTTTATAAGCGCTGTTCCAGTTGTTTTTCAATTCGTGCATGGCGTATAAAACGCGGCGGTGCACCGGTTTTAAACCGTCCCGAACATCAGGCAGCGCGCGGCCGACGATAACGCTCATAGCGTAATCGAGGTAGCTGCGGCGCATTTCGTCTTCAAGGCTGATGGGGATGGTTTCTTTTGCGAAGTGATGGTCGTTGCGGATGGTTGCGTCGGTCATAATCAGTTAGATATTTTATTCGGAATAATTTGGCGTAATTTTAACATGAAACCGGCTTGGATTGGTGGATAGCAAAGAATCTTTATGATGAAGATGTTACGCCATCATGATAGTATGGTTATTTATCGTAAACATCTGTTTCAGACGGCCTATTCGGTTGCACCTTCAAGCCCAACACCTTTACAATACCGACATACCAACTTTAGGAGAACGCGCAATGCGCCGTATTCTTTTATGCGCTTCGGTTTTAATGGCCGCTCAGGCATTTGCCGCACCCCGCGCCATGAAAAACGCACTCATTAATGACCGTTATCAGGAAAGCGAGGCGGAAAAAAACGCCCGCGAATTTAAAGAAGCCGAGCTACCTTTACCAGCTTTTCCGGATATGAACAGCGAGGGCTGGTTCGATATTTATGCAGGTAATACTTTTAACGGACAGCCGAGAATCTTATTAGAGAGTATCACCCCCGCCGAAGACGGCAGTATCCGTTATATATTAAATGCCCGCTCGAGCCGTGGTTATGACAACCTGAGTGCCGAAGGCCTTTTCTGCGCAGCCACGACATCATTTTCCAAAGATGCCAGCAAACGTTCGTCGTTTAAAGTATATGCATACGGCGATACGGTAAACAAACGCTGGATTCCTTTGAGAAAGGGCGAATGGAAATCGATTGGATCAATTTTAAATGATGCCGACCCGATACACGGTGTGCTTTATCGTTCATTCTGCGAAGACGGCAAGCCTTCGACAGCAGAGGGTTTGCGCGAACGGATAATACAACGTGCCGGAGATAGGAATCTTACTTTGCGTAATTTGTATAAATAACTGTTTTTATAGATAAAGGCATTTATTGAAAAGAGGCCGTCTGAAAATATTTCAGACGGCCCCTTTATTTAAAATAAGATAAAAATACCTATCCAAATCGCGATGAACTCAAAGTTCAAAAACTTCCCGCCGTCGTAAATTTTCGGGCAGATTGAATGTTCCGGTAAGATTTTGTTGATTAAGGGCTTTTTCCACAAATCGGGTATCGAACAAAACTTCTGCAGCTTCTGCCGGATTTAAGTCGAGTAGAAATTGGTTGACGCCGGCGAGGTGTGTTTGTTGTAGCAGTTTTATCAGCATTTCGCTGTAAGACGGGAACGGATAGGGTTGGAAATCAATCCGGTGTTGGTGCCATTCGGGGTGGTGGATGGCGCCGTCGCGGTTGTATTCGGCCCAAACTACCGGCTCCGGCTGCAACACGCTGCGTAAAACGGCGGCATCGTGGGGGGTATATTTTTGAATGCCTTGTTTGGCGAGTAGGGCGGCGGTTTCCACTCGGTGGCTCTTCGCCCATGCGGAAGCCTGTACCAATGAATTGATCACGCCCTGAACCCAATCCGGGCGGTTTTGAATATCGTGATCGTGCATCATCGATAGGCAGCAGGCATGGTCTTTCCAGATGTCGCCGCTGAAGCGCAGCACTTTGCCTACGCCTTTGGCTTCTGCCAATGCGTTAAACGGCTCGGCCACAATAAAGCCGCCAATCTGGCCGGAAGCCAAGCCGGGCACCATATCGGAGGGCGACATAACGGCCAGGCGTATTTGCCCGGCTTGGGGGTCTTTTTCAACCACTTCTAATCCGGCCTGCCGTATCATCTGCTGCACAATCACATTGTGAATCGAATACCAAAACGGAATCGCCACGGTTTGCCCTTGTAAATCATGTACGCTTTCGATTTCGGGGCGGACGGTTAGGGCGGAGCCGCAGGTATGGTTCCACATCAGCGCGCGCACCGGGGCTTTGCTGCTGTAGCGCATCCAAACGCTCATCGGGGAAAGCACATGAATAAGGTTCACCTGACCGCTCAGAAACGCTTCTACCAAACTGGCCCAAGAGCGGAACAAAACGGGTTTTACCGTTTCAATGCCGTTTTGTTGAAACAGGCCGTTGCCGTGTGCCACTAAGAGCGGGGTTGCATCCAGAATCGGCAGATAGCCGATGGTGAGCGGGGCATCGGGTTCGGCAGCGGCACGCTGAGTACAGGCTTGCAGCAACGGCAGGGCGGCGCTTGCGGTGAAGAGTGCGGAAAGTTTGAGAAAGTCGCGGCGGGTGTGCATGAGCATATTCCTATTTTCAGACGGCCTGAATATTGATAAACCGTTTTACAATCAGGCCGTCTGAAAACCGGTGTTTATGCTAGGGTTTTTATGGTGAATTAAATAATAAAATCAACAGTGTTTGCTTGAATATTGTATTGTTGCGCGTCGTGTAGCGATTTTAGGATTTCACTGCGCATCATGCTCATTTCCCATAGTTTGTCATGGCGAGGGAAACTGTATTCCGGCTGCCAGATGCCGAGTATATGGCCGGGCATGCCGCCAATCAGGATAATGCGGTCGGAAACCAATAGGGCTTCGTCAATATCATGCGTTACCATCACGGCGGCGGTTTGGCGGTGTTGGATAATTTGCCGTAATAAATCCTGCATCTGGGTGCGGATAACTTCGTCGAGTGCGGAAAACGGTTCGTCAAGCAACAATACTTGGGGCTGGCGGGCCAGTGCACGCGCGAGGGAAACACGTTGCGCCATACCGCCGGAAAGTTCGCTGGGGAATTTATCGGCGGCATGACCGAGGCCGACTTCCTGTAATGCACTTTCTACGCGTTTATTTAATTCGGCCGCATCAAGTTTAGGCTGTTTTTTAAAATCCAAGCCGAATGCCACATTATCGCGCACATTCAACCACGGCAATAAAGAGGCCGTCTGAAACATAAAGCCCACACGCGGATGCGGTTTTTCTATGGCTTCGCCAAACAAACTGGCGCTACCTTCAAGCGGGCGGTTTAGCCCGGCCAACACCCGCAGCAGCGATGATTTGCCGACACCGCTGGGGCCGAGCAGGCTGATAAGTTCGCCGGGCGCGATATCCAGTGAGAAATCTTGCAAAATGGTTTTCAGACGGCCTTGTTCTTGATAACCGAGTGAAAGGTTTTGAACGGAAAGTGCATGCATTATTTTGGCCGTTTCAAATAGAGAACTCATCGCTACCCATAAACTCGAGTTCGCTGATTTCTTTTAATAAGTGTTTGAGTGCGGGGGTAACAATCGCCACAAAAGCCGCTTCACGGGCACGGCGTTGTACCGGGCTGCTCATCAGATAGCCTTTGGCACCGGCATGTAAAACGGCAGATTGAGCGGCATCCAATGTTAAAACGGAAATGTCTGCACGCAATTGCAGGGTTTCCAACATATTGGCTTGATTTTGATCGGCATCATCGGCCAGTTTTTTGGTTTTTAGCAATAGCGTATGGTGGCGTTTGCTTAATTCTTCGATACCGTTTTCAAGGAAATAATTGGTTTCACTGCCGACATTGGCGATTTCGATTTCTTTCAGGCAGTCGTCGATAATGCCTTCCGCCATACCGTTTTGCAGCAAAATAAAGCCCGGTTTGATGATTTTAATATAGTCTTCAAACTGGTCGGGCTCGGCTAAAACGTCTTCATGCGGTACAAAAACATTGTCGAATTTAATGCCGAATGTGCGCGTGCCTTCGAGTGCGCAAAATTCCGGGCATTCAATCAGCGAAACGCCTTCGTGTTCCGCACCGGTAATAAACATCACATAGCCGTCGGGTGTTTGGGCGGCATTGGCCCAAATATGGTTGTCGCCAAGATTGGAAACCCAAGGCAACATGCCGTTAACGATATAGCCGCCGTCGGCCGGTTTGGCTTGAAGCAAATGCGCTTCAATATCGGCAAGATGTTTTACGGTATTCGACATACCGGTTCCGGCCAATACTTTGGCGCTCAACACATCGGGCAGATAACGTTTCACCGATTCGTTGGGCGTTTGGTGCAAATACCAAGCGCAGGCAGCCTGACACCAAGCCGAGAATGCCGTTGCACCGCAGGCTTTACCGATTTCACGCAAAACATCGATTTGCGTTGCCAATCCCAAACCGCTGCCGCCTTCTTCTTGGCTGCCGACACAGGCAAAACCGCCTATCTTGCCTAATTCGCGTAAAAAAGATTCGGGGTAAAGGCCTTTGCGGTCGATGTCTTCTACTAAAGGTCTTAATTGCGTGTTAACCAATTCGGCAACGTTATGCAGCAAGCTGTCACGAGACATGGGGTTCTCCGGTATGTGTCATCAAATATTCGGGGGAAAATAAAACAAATAGATGGTTTTTTAAACAGGCCGTCTGAATATGGATTTCAGACGGCCTTATCAAACAATATCGGCTGATTAGGCGTAGTCTTTCAATTCGGGGTTGATATCGCTTTGAGCCAGATTGTTGGTGTAGTTGCACAAAGTAGCCAAAGCCACACCCATCACCACTTCAACAGATTGTTGTTGGTTATAACCGGCATCTAAGAAAGCTTTCAATTCGGCATCGGATACTGCGCCTTTATTGGCCATTACTGCCAAGGTGAAAGTTGCCAACGCAGCCAATTTGGCATCATCAAACTCTTTCGGATCTGCATCGCGGCTGGCTTTAATCGATTGCTCTGAAAGCAGTTTTTTCAAAGTAGCCAATTTGGTATGGCCGGCTTTACAAAAACCGCATTGGTTGGTTTGAGCGGCAATAATTTGCACCACTTCTATTTCACCGGCAGTTAAGCTGGTTGCGGCATTCAATTTGCCGACTTCTTGGTAAAAAGCCAATGCTTGCGGAGCGTTGGCAAGCACACCAATCAGATTGGGCAAAAAGCCGTTGGTTTTTAAAGCGGCTTCCACGCGCGCTTTGGCGGCTTCGGGGGCGGTTTCGACGGTGTGTACGGTTAAACGGGCCATTAAGGTGTTTCCTTTTCTAGAAAAAACTTAAAATAAACAGATGGTGGCGGCAACTATTCGGAATAGTATTTTCCCAAACAATGCCTGCCTATATTAGTTCTTCTATATAATTAGGGTGTTCGGTTTTAAATGCAAATAATAATTCATTATTTGCATAGAACTCATGATTATATAGACAATTAAAAAAGCCCTCAGAATACCTGGGGGCTTGGCTTTATTTGCCGAATGTTTCTTCATATGAGGCCGTCTGAAAACCGGCTTGGAAATGGCCGTTATGGTTTAACACCGGCCGCTTAATCAAACTGGGATTTTCAACCATCAGTTGAATGGCACCTTCTTCGGTTTCGGCAGCAGCCTGTTGCTCGCTATTGAGTTTGCGCCAAGTGGTACCGCGCTTATTGAGTAAAACAGCCAGATCAATATCTTTTAGCCAGCGCTTAATCAAGGCTTCATCAGGCGGGCTTTTTTTGAAATCGACAAATTCATAGCCGACATGGTTTTCATCCAACCATGTGCGGGCTTTTTTAACTGTATTACAATTGGTAATGCCGTATAGGGTAGTCATGATTAATCCGTTTGTTTTTTTCAGATGGCTTCTATTGTAAGGGCGGACATAGGGTTTGTCATGCGCGGGAAAAACCGCTATGCTGTTCCCATTTGTATGGATGCTTGAGGAGTGTGCAATGTTTAAGCAGATTTTTACTGTTTCCGCCGTTTCCGCCGCTTTATTATTGTCGGCTTGTTCCGATAATAACGGCGCGAGTAATCGTGCTTTTGAAAAAGCCATTAACCGCTATGCAGAACAACAACGTATCTGCGTACCGTTAACGTTTAATGTGCAAAACAGCGGCATCACCAATAACCGCGTGGTAGTTGGTGCGCCGCAGATTAGAATTGTCGAACGTAATGCAGACGGTAAAAGAGTTAATAAGCAGGTGCTTGATCAGATAGATGTATTGGATGACGAAGGTTTCTATCGGAAAAGAACAACGGAAACCATGGCCGCACCAAATGGCAGCGGTGACGTGAAAGTAGCCGTTTATGAATTAACCGACAAAGGCAAAAAACAAATCAGACGCGGCCGTATGAGACCGTTAATGTGTGTCGGCAAGCAGAAAGTCGTGAAAGTGAATTGGTTTACCGAGCCGACAGCTTCTAACGGTTTAACCATTTCCAAAGTATCTTATGAAGTTAAAGTCGATGCTGAAAAATGGGCGGAAAAAATGCTCGAAAAAGGCGGTAGGCCTTGGGATCATCCCGATATGTCGCGCACCATGACCGCAACGATGGTGAAAACCAACGATGGCTGGCGCAATATCCGCGAATTACGCTAAAAGGCTGAGATTTCAGACGGCTGCTTTTTTTGATAATAAATAAAGCAGCCGTTTAAATTTTTCAAAATTTTTTCTAAAATAATCCAATATAAAAAGCCGTCTGAAAATATTCAGACGGCCTGTTTCATATACGGAGCAGTCAATACTGCTGTTTTGACCTTTCAAGGTTAATGGCAGCAGCTGCTTTTACCGCCTCCGCCGCAGCGGTCGCAACCCTCACAGGCGGCGGAAGCTGCGTTTTTCGGTTTGAATACATATCTACGCAATACATACCATGCGCATGCGGCAACAATAATGCCGACAATAATATATTGTACCATTAGAATATCCTCGATGTTACTTGATACACAATAAATGCAAACAGATAAGCCAACGCAAACAGATACATCGTAATCATCACCGTTTGTGCACTGGATTTGGTTTCACGTTTGATCACAGCTATCGTGGCCATACACATCGGCGCATAGATATACCAAGCTAGGAAGGCGAATGCTGTCGGCAACCCCCAATTACTATGAACAATCGGAATCAACGCATTTTGTACGGCATCTTCCGATCCGGCACCTACGGCATAAACCGTACCCAATGCAGCCACCACCACTTCGCGCGCGGCGATACCCGGAATCATGGCGATACACATCTGCCAAGTAAAGCCGATAGGTGCGAATATGGGTTCGAGATAATGACCGATAATACCGGCAAAACTATAATCAATAGCGGCTCCGGTGGCGCCTTCGGGTGCGGCAGGGAAGCTTACTAACGCCCACAATACAACAGTTAACGCAAAAATAATAGTACCGGCACGTTTTAAGAACGCTTTCACCCGATCCCATAAACTGATCATAATGTGTTTGAAGTTAGGCATACGGTAAGTCGGCAATTCCATTAATAGCGGGAATTGCTGAATACTGCCTTTGCCGCGTGCAATCAATTTCATCGCATAAGCAGTGAGTGCGGCAGAAGCGATACCGGCCACATATAAACCGAATAAGGTTAAACCTTGCAGGTTGAACACACCCCATACCGTTTGGGACGGAATCACCGCCGCAATAATCAGGGCATAAATCGGTAGGCGGGCGGAACAGGTCAACATCGGCGCAATCATAATAGTGACCAAGCGTTCGCGCGGGTCTTGAATGGTTCGTGCCGACATTACCGCCGGAACGGCGCAGGCAAAGCTGGAAAGTAGGGGAATGAACGATCTACCGGATAAACCGCTTTTCGACATCATATTGTCCAAAAGAAACGCCGCGCGGGGCAGATAACCGGAATCTTCCAATAGCAGAATAAATGCAAACAAAATGGCAATCTGCGGTAAGAACACCAACACACTACCCAAACCGGCAATCACACCTTCAACAATCATATCCCGCAGAATGCCTTCCGGCATGACTGTTGCGACCCATTCTCCGAGCGAGCCGAACCCGCCCTCAATCATATCCATCAGCGGTTCCGACCAAGAATAAACCGCTTGGAACACCAGCAGCAGAATCACCAATAAGATGGCAAAACCCCATACCGGATGCAGTACAACCGCATCTAAGCGACGGTGCCAGTTGGGCATGTGCATTTCCGTACGCACCACCTGATGCAGGATATCTTCTACTTGTTCATACAGTTGGTTACTGTCCAAATTGTTTAATACCTGTTCGACTTCTTCCGGATTAATCGGTTTTTCCAAACGGCGCGGTAATTTGGCAACCGCTTCACGAACGGCATGAATACCGTCTTTGCTAACGGCAACGGTTTCCAAAACGGGCACGCCTAAAAGTTCGCTTAATTTTTGAGCGTCGATTTTCAAACCGCGTGCGCGAGCCACATCGCTCATGTTCAATGAAATTGCCATCGGCAGGCCGAGCGTTTTCAATTCCAACATCATGCGCAGCGTCATCCGCAGGTTGGTGGCATCGGCTACGGCGATAATCGCATCGGGTTGTTGGCCGAGTTTACCCAAAACCACATTGCGCACAACGGCTTCATCCAAGCTGGTGGTGCGCAGGCTGTATGTGCCGGGCAAGTCGATAATATGAATGGATTTGTCGTCGACAAACACCCCTTCACGGCGGTCGACGGTCACACCGGGATAGTTGGCGACTTTGGCGTGTGCGCCGGTTAGGCCGTTAAATAATACGGTTTTACCGCAGTTTGGCGCACCAATTAGCGCAAAATAACTTAAAGATACTGCTTCGGCACTCATTGGGTTCCTCTCCTAAAACTAAAAACTAAATATTTTTTGATATCTGTTTGAAAACAATAAATCTTCCAGACGGAGTTATAAAGCCGTCTGAAACTTAAAATTAAAAATCACTTAAAAATAAAATATTTATTGTTGCTGGGTTTCTTGCGTCAACCGACACATGATTTTGGAAGCTTCGGGCTCGCGCAAGGCAAATTGGGATTGGTTGCCCAAACGTACGGCAAACGGCCCTTTACCCAAGCCGCCGACAGCCATTACCTTTAAAGACATACCGTTAGAAAAACCTAAATCGCTCAGACGGCGTGTAACCAAGAAATCAAGTTCGCCGAACTCAGGGTTTTCCTGAATAGATTCGATATAGGCGGAAGCACCTTTATGAAGATTTGATAGAGGAATGGCAGACATGGTATTTAACCTTTTTTATGTTGATTAATTTAAATTAAAAACAAGGTGGAAACAGGCATTCTCACTCTAAATGCAATTAATATTGATATTTTTTCTTATTTATTTTTTATCTTAATCCCTTTTAAATCCATATTCAATCCAAGTTGGAAATATTACTATATATGATTATTGTTATCGTAATTTAATTTTTAAAAAAATCTATATTTATTAATTAAAATCAATTTATTAAATATCTTGATTAAAATATAAAATGCAATCGTATTATTCATTTTTTTTAAAAATAATGAAGATTGTTTGATATTTATCAATAAAATTAACGCCTAAACATATTGGTTTTACCAAGCTGCCGTGGTAATTGGTATGCGTCAATATCTGCATAGTAGCTATGAAATTTTCCCAACTGCCTTATTCAATAAAAAACAGTTTGATTTTATATGTGTTTAATTTACTTAAATTGAATATATTGATGTATTTTTTAACTTTTCATTACCATAAAAACCATATTTTTCAGACGGCTTAAAAGGGATTGAACTAAACAATACCGATAAACAACAAAAAACCCCGACAATACATGCCGGGGATTTTATATTGCTCAGTCTATTATCAAAAATAATCTTCCCGCCGGTTACTCTTGCCGAATACCGCTTCGCGTGCTTCGCGGACGCAAAGTCGGTTGTAGGTTATCCGTTGCTGTTGATTATTGTCGAATACCGTCACATCCATTTCCGCCCGCTTGCTAACGTGTTCGGCAAAATGATTTTTAATCGCCGACCAATAGCGGTTTTGAATATGGACAATGGCAAACATATCGGCGGAAATGCTGATGCCGACACTGGATAATTCTTTAGACGATTGTACGCAAAAGCCGGTATCGGCAAAAAAACAGCAGTCCGATTCTTCGCTGTAACGGAATAATTCGATTTTTACACTGTCGGGATCGGCAAACACGGCGGCAAACAAGCGTTCGAATACCGAAGGCTGCATCACTCCGTCGCTGAGCATGCCGTAAAGATTGGCCAGCCAGCGGGTGTAGCCGTCGGGGGAAAAAGCAAAATTTTGCAGTATCCGTGCGACACGTTCGTGTGGGCGGGCGGCAATCAGCGTCACAAACTCAGTGCTGATATGCGGTAGTTGCCGCCATATGGCTTTATGCAAATGATTGGCGAACAGGCTGTTGTGGTTATAGGGGTTGCGGAAAATGCCGAGCATTTTCAGTTGCAAAATCCGCCATAAGGCTTGGGGGACTTTCTGCTTGCCGCTGCGGATGGTTTTCAGCATATTGCAGGCATCTTCATAGCCGCTTTCATAACGGCTGAACCAGTTTTCCAGATTATATTGATTACCGCCGTTGCCTTCGACAAAGGAAAGCGTATAGAGATTGTTGACCTCTAAATTGTTTTCAATATTCACGCTATTGGCCTGACCATGATAAGGCTTTCTGAACATTTCCAAACCGAAGCGGTAAACGTTTTGATTTTGCGGATTAACATGGGTATTAAAAGCATGCTGGCGTTGTTCGGTTTGGGCGATAAAGTGGTGGCCTTTGGTAACATTGGCCGTGAGCAGTGCGTAAGGCTTTTCTTCGCATACGGGCGGTTCGCAATCACTGAGAATAAACGCTTGTTTCATTTTTTCAGACGGCCTGTATTAAAAACACGTTGCCATCATAACCGTGCGCAATAACTCTTTACAAGCCATGTAAAAAAAGATGTCGGTATAAATAATGGTCGATAGTGTTCCAAACCTATGGCCGTCTGAAAAATCGGATAGGCGGCTTATTTAAACCGCCGTATTATCGGTATGTTTTTTTGATTTATTTGCTTCGCCGTTATTTGCTTCTATTTTTTCAGAGGCCGGTGGGTTGGGTCTGAACGTCGGTTTGAGACGGATATAAAGTGTCCGTTTGGCAATGGCAACGGTTTCGCCTTGTTTGTCGAAAATACGGACAGGCATTTCGGGCAGGTATTTCTCGCCGTTTTTGGTGTGTTCGTAAATATCCTCCAGCATTTCATCGGTAATATTGCACTCAATAAATACTGCGCCGCGGCCGGGCTTGATAAAGTCGATATGGGCGGATTTATCCCAAACATAATAACGTTTGCCTATCATGCCGTTGAGCATGGCGGAATAAGAGGCATCGGTTAGCGCAAACAGGCTGCCGCCGAATTGGGCACCGTGAACGTTGCGTGTGCTGGCCCAGTCTTTGAGGGTGGCTTTCATGTGTCGGAAATCATCGGAAAGCTCGGTAATATGGATGCCGCTGAAAAATAACGGCGGCCAGATGTTCAATAAAAATTTGGTAAATTTGGCACTGTCGGTGCGGATTCTCATTTTAAGCATAATGGTTTGTGCACATATCCGGTTGATGTGGTTAACGGCAAAAGGGCGAATATTGTTTAAGTATAATGGGATAAATCCCCAATTCTTTTTTATAATGATAAGCGCATTCTGTTTCAGACGGCCGTCTGAAACAGAATGCTTATTTTTATTATGATGCTTTGGCTTCCGGTTGGAAAAACAGCCGTTCTTGTTTCAAGATATGGCCGTCTGAATCGGTGAGGTCGATATCGGCGGCTGAGAACTTGATCACCACCAAACTGATGCTGCCGGTTTCGGTAAGCGCACTATTAATAAATAAACCGACATCTTCATCATTGTGCATTACCGCCGCTCCGGCTGCTTCCAATGCCGTGCCCGATAATACCGCCAAGCCGCGTTTTACCTGTCCGCGGTATTGCGCCCGTGCAATGATTTCTTGGCCGGGATAACAGCCTTTTTTGAAGTGTACGCCGCCGATAGTGTGTTGGTTGAGCATTTGGGCGACGCAGGTTTCCGTGGTTGCGGCGCTAATCCACGGATAGCCGCTGGTGATTTCGTGTACATTCCAAAGGTTTTCCACACCTTTATCGTATGCGGGCAGATTCTCTTCGGCACCAATATTCAGACGGCCTTGATGGGGCAGGGCAATCTGCCAGACACCGTTTTCTTCGGTAGCGGGAAACGCCAGCGAAGGTGCTTCGGCAGCGTGGGGCGGTATATCATCCGGTAAGCTGCCTGCAGCGGCATAGCCCGGCAACGGTTCAAAAACCGCTTTGGCACGCAATACGAACATCCGCAAACGTTTCACAACGGTTTCCACCAAATCGGCAGCCATCGCCAATAATAAATCTTCACCACGGTTGAGCACCACCATATTGGCGATTACGCGGCCTTTGGGCGTGTTATAAGTGGCATAGCAGGCTTGGTTAGGCGGTAGATTGTTAATATCGTTGGAAAGCTGTCCGTGTAGGAAAGTGGCGCGGTCGTCTCCGGATACGCGCACAATACCGAAAAAAGGTAAACGGGTCTGCATGAAACTTATCCTTAGTGTGTGGGGTTATATATGGGTATTCTATCGCCAAACAGCTCGAATAACCAAGCGCCTCATCTTTAATGCCAAAATGATATTATCAAATAAAATCCGGCTCATGTTTACGGATTCTGAAAAAGAAAAAAATCATGTCAATACGCTTTCAGATACATCATTCCGAATGGTAATAAATTAAGATATTATCGGGTAAGATATTAGCCCGTCTGAAAGCAATATTTAAGATTCGTTATGATAAATACTTGGCTTGACAGGGTTATTATTTCCAGCGGCTTTGTCAAGTGGTCAAATATTTATCCACATGGCGTCACAATTGATTTACCAAAATAGCCATGAAGATACTTGACAAGATGAAATACTATGTAACTTTTTGATAAATATAAAATTTATTAATTGGCTTAATTTTTGGGCAATTGTGTGCAAGGCCTGATTTATCGGGGCAAATACGACAATTTCACAGACTATCCACAAATTTATCCACAGCTTTTGTGAATAATGCGGGAAACTCTTTTAAAATCAGGCTGCCGCCATTTTTTTGAAAACATCAAGCCGTCTGAAAAAATATTTAAAAAGATTTCAAACGGCCTATTTTAATCAAATGTCATTGCTAGGATTCTTTCAAATCATATTTTTTGGAAACCACCTTACCGTAGAGTACCCAACCGGCAAATACGGCCAGACTGCCCCAATACATCGCTTCCATACCCGAACTGTATAAGGCATAAAAACTGTATAAATTACCGATAAACGCAATAATATTGGTCACTATCATTTCTCTGGCAGGTACATGGGCCGATTTTTGTAAAACAATAATGGATGACATCGATAAAATATAAGGAATCACATTGGTAACCACTGCCAGATTCACCAAAATATCAAATTGTCTGCCCAAACTCGGGCTGATGGTCATCATCGCCAATGCAGTTTGAACGGCGGCAATAATCAACATACCGACAATCGGTACATTGTGTTTGGTGGCAACGCCGAAAGGCCTGATGAAATAACCTTCGTCGGCACCGGCTTTAAATACTTGCGCAATAGTAAATTGCCAGCCGAGCAGGGAGCCTGTGCAAGACATAATCATCAATGCAATCACCATCTGACCAATGGTATGGTTAAACATAGTGGCAAAAACCAAACCGAACGGCGCGTCTGAGGCGGCCAATTGCGCATTAGGAATAATACCCGCCACCACATTGGTCGAAACAATATAGATAATGGCCGTAATCAAGGTTCCGCCCAGCACGGCAATCGGAACGTTTTTCTCAGGATTATCCACCGCTTCGGAGTTGGCGCAAGCCGATTCCAATCCGAGAAACGCCCATAAGGTAATCGCGATAGAAGCCGGAACGGCTTGGGTAAGCGGCATATTATGCGGGTTCCATGCACCGGCATACATATCGGCGCTAAACCAAAACCAACCGATACAGGAAACGCCGATAACCGGAATCACCACGCCCCAAACGGTAATGCTGCTGATTTTGCCGGTAATGGAAGCACCGCCAAAGTTTGCCGCCATCGTTGCCCAAACAAACGCAATCGTCATCAGGGCAACTTGCAACGGCGACAGATTCCAACCCATAAACACACTGAGATAGCCCACTGCGGTAATTGCGATGGCCACATTGGCAATCAGCAGCGATACCGCATAAGTATAGTTGGCCATAAAGTTGCCCGATTTACCGAACGAATACTCGGCATAGCCGCCCATACCGCCGGTGTTTTTACTAAAGCGGCCGCATTTGGCAAACGCATAGGCCAAAGCCATAGAACCGACGGCAGTCACCAGCCAAGATAAAATCGAAATAGTGCCGACCTGCGCCAATTTGCTCGGCAACATAATAATGCCGGAACCCATCATATTGACCACAGTGAGGATAGTGAGCTGTAACACACTCATTTTGCTTCTGGAATTTGCCATGATGCTATCCTTTTCTTTTAATTGTTAAAAGGAATTGTTTGAGAAAAGAAAGGCAGAATAGGCCGTCTGAAAACAGTGTTTATCAAAACGAATATTCAGACGGCCTGTTTGTGTATCAGTCTGCTTCTTTATCGATGACATAGCCGAAGGCACGGCGGCTGCCGTCTTCCTGAGATTGCAGATAAACCCCTTGAATCTCAGGTTCGAAACCGGGCAGGCTGTTAATGCCTTCTTCCAAGGCAAGGAAATATTTCTGCACCGCACCGCCCCAGACTTCACCCGGAATGGTACACAGTACGCCGGGCGGGTAGGGCAGCGCTCCTTCGGCAGCAATTTCACCCTCGATTTCACTCAGCTTAACCAGTTTCACCTGATTGCGAATTAAGGCCTGTTGGGCGTCATAGGCACTCATGGCCTGTTTCGGCCAGCTGTCCGAGCGGAACATTTCCCGTTGCAGCTCTTTCATATTGTTGCGGGCATAGAAATCATGCATTTCCTGACACAGGCGGCGGATGGTATAGCCTTTGTAATAAGACTCATGACGGCTGTAAACACCCGGCAATACTTCACTCATCGGGCTGTCGTTTTTAATATGTTGCTCGAAGCGGGTAATCATGGCGACCAAATGCTGGATTTTGGCCATGTTTTCAGACGGCGTCAGCAAAAACAGAATCGAATTCAAGTCGCATTTTTCAGGAATAATGCCGTTATCACGCAAGAAGTTGGCCAAGATGGTGGCGGGGATACCGAAAGATTCATATTCGCCGGTTTCCACATTAATGCCCGGCGTGGTCAGCATAAATTTGCACGGATCGACAAAATATTGGTCTTTCACATAACCCGGAAAAGCATGCCACTTGGCACCCGGCTCGAATTTGAAAAAGCGTAGGTCGTCAATCATCTGCTCGGTGGGATAATCTTCCCAGCGTACACCGTCGACATAGTCGGGCACGAAAGGTTTAATCATCGAACAGTTTCTCAAAATCAATTTGCGGCCTTCCACACCGACGGCAACGCAATCGCGCCATAGTTTCCGCCCGGCAACGCCGTCGTGTATTTTGGCGTTGACATCCAAAGCGGCAAACATCGGATAAAACGGGCTGGTGGAAGCATGCATCATAAAGGCATTATTAAAGCGTTTATGGTTGCAATAGCGTTTTTGCCCTTTGATATGTTTGTCTTTTTTGTGAATTTGAGATGTTTGCGAAAAGCCCGATTGCTGTTTATGCACCGATTGGGTCACGATAATGCCCGGATCATTTTCATTCAATTCGAGCAGCAAAGGCGAGCATTCGCTCATCATCGGAATAAATTGTTCATAACCGACCCAAGCGGAATCAAACAAAATATAGTCGCAAAGATGGCCGATACGGTCGACAACCTGCCGCGCATTGTAGATGGTGCCGTCGTAAGTGCCCAACTGGATAATCGCCAATCGGAACGGGCGCTCTTCATCGGCGCGTTCGGGGGCAACTTTGCGGATTTCTTCGCGAATATATTGTTCTTCAAAACAGCTGGAATCAATCCCGCCGATAAAGCCGTAAGGGTTGCGGGCGGTTTGCAGATAAACCGGAACGGCACCTGAAATCATCAAAGCACCGAGATGGATGGATTTATGATTATTGCGGTCGAATAAAACCAAGTCGTCTTTTGCCAATAAGGCGCTGGTAACCACTTTATTGGAAGTCGATGTACCGTTTAAAACGAAGTAGGTTTTATCGGCATTGTAAACTTTGGCGGCATGCTGCTGCGCTTCGCATGCCGGGCCTTCATGAATCAAAAGGTCGCCCAAACGGACATCGGCATTACATAAGTCGGCACGAAACAGGGTTTCGCCAAAGAAATTAAAAAACTCACGGCCGGTGGGGTGTCTGGAAAAAAATTGTCCGCCCTGATGGCCGGGGCAGTCGAAAGCAGAATAGCCGCGTTGGGTATAGGCTTTTAAGGCATTGAAAAACGGAGGGGCAAGTTTGGATTCGTATTGTTCGGCGGCGGCGGTAATCTGTTTGCCGTAGAAATGACGGTTACCGAAGCCGAGTTGGAAAACACCGCTTAAAGCAGGCAAAACCCCTTCGGGGATTTCTTCATCCGGTTGCAAAGCGATAAATATCGGAATACCGAAACCGGTTTCCTTTACTTTTCTCACCACTTCTTTGGCATGTTCGGCCGAAACGGCAACCGCACCGATATTGGTAAAATCCGTATGGTGGGTATCGACAATCTCATAATCGGTAATAAAGCCGTCTCGAACGGACGGGCAGGCTGCAATTTTCAAATATTTCATTTTGCCACTCCTGTTGGTTAGAAACTTCTTATGTTGTACACATTAAAGAAATACAGGTGTACCGGTTTGCACTACAAAAAATATGACGACGAATTTGGTATCGAGGTATTTTTAAGTTGTGTATCCGATCAAAATAAAAATATTTTTATTTAATTTAAATTGAGTAAATAGATAATAAAAACAATAATTTATTTTTATTTTAAAAGCGAAATAAAATACAAAAGGGATAATTTTTCTAGGGCATTTACTTACCTAAGAAGAAGCTATATCAAGAAAAGTTCATCATTTTACTTAAACTATTAAGTATTAAATAATTCTATAGTTATTGATTACATATATTAAAAATTAGTTTGAATATTAGATAGTTATAAGTAATTAGCTATTGATAAGTCGAGATAGTTATCAAAACAGCCGTCTGAATTTCAGACGGCTTGATGTGAAGTATAAGAGCGGGATATTGCCGTTTTTGACAATATCAAAATATCATATATCAAAATATCATATATAGAATAATATTATAAGGTTAGGAGGATATTGTTTTATCTGTATTTTATCCGTCCCCATTCCTACATATTTCAACCGCCTCTTGCAAACTGCTCACGCCGTCTATCTGTAAACCCGGAAAATCTTTACGGTTGCGGGGTAGGTTGGCATAGGGCACGATGGCACGTTTGAAGCCGAGTTTTTCCGCTTCTTTTAAGCGTTCCTGACCGCGGGCAACAGGGCGCACTTCGCCGCTAAGGCCGATTTCGCCGAAAGCGACCATTTTTTCAGGCAGCGGGCGGTTTCGGAAGCTGGAAAGCATGGCGAGGATAATGGCCAAGTCTGCGGCCGGTTCGTTGATTTTAACGCCGCCGACTGCGTTTAAAAACACATCTTGGTCAAAGCAGGCAATGCCGGCATGGCGGTTTAAGACGGCCAATAGCATCGCCAAACGGTTTTGTTCGAGCCCGACCGTCAGCCTTTTGGGGGTGAAACCGTGTGCATCATCTACCAAGGCCTGAATCTCGACCAATAACGGCCTACTGCCTTCTTGTGTCACCAATACGCAAGAACCGGGCACGTCATCTCGGTAGCTGGCCAGAAAAATCGCCGAGGGGTTGGATACGCCTTTTAAGCCGTGTTCGGTCATGGCGAATACGCCCAACTCGTTAGCAGCACCGAAACGGTTTTTTATGGCGCGTATCATTCGGTAGTTGGAATGCTGGTCGCCCTCGAAATACAAAACCGTATCGACCATATGCTCCAATACGCGCGGGCCGGCAATGGCGCCGTCTTTGGTGACATGGCCGACCAAAATCATAGCAATCCCCATCTGTTTGGCCATGCGGGTTAATTGGGCGGCACATTCGCGCACTTGCGAAACCGAGCCGGGCGCCGATGTGATTTGGTCGGAATACATGGTCTGAATCGAATCAATCACGACTACGGCAGGCTCATGTTGTTTTAAGGCCGTCTGAATCGCTTCTATGCGGATTTCCGCCAATAAATCGACCCCGTCGCTTTGCAAGCCCAACCGCTGCGCACGCAGGGCGACTTGTTGCGCGGATTCTTCACCGGATACATACAACACTTTGCGGTCTGCCGCCATCATGGCGATGGTTTGCAACAGCAATGTCGATTTCCCGATACCCGGATCACCCCCCAGCAAAATCACCGCCCCGTTGACCAAACCGCCGCCAAGCACACGGTCAAGTTCGCCGATGCCGGTAGGTTGGCGCGGTATTTCGATGGCCGTTACCTCGGAGAGTGCCTGAACATGGGCACTGTCGGCCGCCCAAGATTGAAAGCGGGTATTTTTCGGTTCGGGCGCGGCCAGGCTTTCCTGCAACGTATTCCATTCGCCGCAATGCGGGCATTTGCCCTGCCATTTGAGCGTGGTTCCGCCGCATTCGCTGCATTGGTAAACGGTTTTCGGTGCCTTGGCCATAAAAAATCCTATTGGTTCGGTAAATTGGTTTCTTGGGTAAATTTGGAATTATAACGGAAGCCCTGCTTATCCGTTACGGTTTGATAAATACTTTCAGGTCGTCTGAAAAATATTTTCTTTTATAACGAAACGAATTCGGTTGATTGGCGTTTTAGGCTTATACATTTAAAAATAAGTTGCAAAATGCATTATTTATAACCTTATAGTGCCAAAAAATGCCCGTATGTCATGATTATGATTAAGCGGTATATCAAGTTTGTTATTATTTATTTCGCGTATATTGTAACGGGAATAAAGAAATGAATGTCATTAAAACTCGCTTAACAGTAGGAATCATTTTATGCGGTTTGGCTTTTTCCGCCTTTGCTGCCACAGCGGAAGAAATCGCATTGCGCCAAAAGCTGGCGGCTACGGGCGATAAGCAGGCGCAATATGAATTGGCGCTGGCTTATGAAACCGGAGACGGTATTGAAAAAGATGATGCGGCTGCCGCGAAGATGTATCAGCGTGCGGCACGGCAGGGGCATGCTGATGCCCAAGCCAATTTAGGTATGCTGTATCAGGAAGGGCGTGGTGTTAAAGCCAATTTGAAAAGGGCGCTATCTTGGTATAGCAAAGCCGCCGAGCAGGGCAATACATATGCCCAAAATAACCTGGGCCGCCTGTATTTCTACGGATATGGGGTGAAGCAGGATTATCAGAAGGCTTTATCATGGTTTCAAAAGGCTGCCGAAAACGGTGAAAGTACGGCGCAAAAAAATCTGGCCTATATGTATGCACAAGGTGCGGGCGTTGAAAAAAATATGCCGATAGCGGCGCAATGGTATGAAAAGGCGGCACGCCAAGGCTTGGTGGAAGCGCAGGCGGAAATCGGCTTTATGTATGATTCCGGCGAAGGTGTGGCCGCCGATGCGGAAAAAGCGGCTTTGTGGTATACGCAGGCAGCCGATCAGGGCAATACCATTGCCCAATATAATTTGGGCGGTATGTATCTTGACGGCCGCGGCGTTGTAAAAAATGTTGAAAAAGCCCAAGCATTGTTTGAACTGGCCTGTAAAGGTGGCGATGAAGATGCCTGTCGGCTGATTAATGCCGAAGTGGTGGAACAGCCGCAACAAGATTTTATAGAAAAACCCGAGCCGGAGTTCCAACCTCAACAATAAAACCGTGGTTTAGTTTATACCAAGGTAACTTATTTGTTTGTCCGTCTTGCTTAAAACTTGGATAAAATTTATTTATTGTTGATGTCGACTTTTTCAGACGGCCTCTAACAATATTGAAGCCAATGATAACTTTTCAATCGGAAAGTTATCATTTTTTTATGGTTTTTCCGTATTCGTTTGCTCGGCCGTCCAACCGCCGCCCAATGCTTTATAAAGTGAAACCAATATTTGGGCGCGCGCAAGTTGCGATTGTATTAAGTCTTCCTGCCGTTGTTGTTCTTCCAAACGTGCCGTTAAGGTTTTATCGAGCGTTTGATTGCCGTATTTAAACAGTTTTTCGGCATCGGCAGCTTGTTTGGCGGCTTGTTGGTGTGCGGTCGCAAGTAGGGCGCTTTGCCTGTTTAAGGCGTAATAGGTTTGATAACTGCTGTCGACTTCCCCTAAAGCTTTGAGGATGTTTTGGTCGTATTCCAATAAGGCCGTCTGAAGCCGTGCATCTGCGGCGGCAATATTGGCGCGGATACGGCCGTTGGTAAAAATAGGAACGCTGATGCCGGCTTTCAGCAGACTGCCCCAGCCCCTGAGCCCGCTATCGCTATCAACGCTGATGGAGCTCTGTCCTAAAAAATCAATCGAAAAACGGGGCAGCAGATCGGCTTGGGCGCTGGCTAACTTCGCGGCATAAGCTTTCACTTGTGCTGCGCGTGCACGAATATCGGGGCGGCGCTCCAGCAGCCCTTGCGGGGTTTGGCCGGATGGTGCGGCAGGCGCCGTTGCCAAAATATCGACGGCGCTATCGGGCAGGCGGAAGGTTTGCGGTGTCTGCCCGGTTAATACGGCAATATTGCGGATATAAGCGTCCCGTTGTGCCTGCAAGGTACTGTATTTAGCCTGTAATGCGCTTAAACGGCTTTCGGCTTCGCCGACTTCATAAGCCGTCAGGTGCCCGGCCTGAAAACGGCCTTTCACATAACGCACCAAATGGGCCAAAGTATCGATACTGTGTTTGGCCGTTCGCATTTGTTGTTCGGCGGCACGGGCTTTAAAATAATTGTCGGCAATATCGCCGGCAACCAATAATTGCGCGCCGTAAACCTGTTCCTGCGCCCCCATCGCCGCCGCGCGGGCGGCATCGGCATCGCTGCTTTTGCGGCCGAAAATATCCGGCTCCCATGAAACGGACCAACCGCCGCTTAAGCTATTGCCGTCAAGGTTAAAATGGTCGGCAGTGAACGGGGCTGCTTGTGGAAATGCGCGCAAGTTGTTGCGTACCGTATCGTTTAAAGGATTACGAATCCGGCCTTCCGAATGCGCCGCATCCGCACTTAAAACCGCAGCAGGCCCCTTATCGGCACCGGCAAGGCGGGCATTGGCGCGGGCTTCGTTCAAGCGGCTGCGGGCGGTTTGAATATCGAAGTTTTTTTGCAAACCCTGTTCGATTAAGTTGTTTAAAACAGGGTCGTGCCAAGATTGCCACCAATGGCGGATATCAGCACTGCCTTGCGCGGCTTGGGTCTGATTAAAAGCGGTGGGGACGTCGACCTTGCTGTCAAGCGCAATGGTATGGCTTTGACAGGCTGCGGTGATAAATGAAACAAGCAATGCAACCGGAAAAGATGGAAAACGGATGTTCATAATTCTTCCTTATAAGTGCATACCGTTATAAAAGGCCGTCTGAAAGATATTTCGATACATATTTGAATATTTTCTTTTATTGATATTGTTAATACGGCTGCTTTTTAATTTTTTTAAGATTACGGATTATCTGACCTTAAATCAATCAAACACGTTCCGGCCGGATAGTCGTATAAAAACCGATTATTCGGATCTAATAGTGCACATCCCAATGCCAAACCAATGTAACCCCGAACGTTGTTTTCGGCGGAATCCCACTATTCATAACATCATTAAATGCCTTACGAAATCCTATTTCGGACTATAATGGTACGAAATGCAACTTTTTAATAAAGATGTGTACTAATAAAAAATTAGTAGCATCGCAGTAGTAACATTAACAACCGGCTGCTCCAATATAGGCTTACAAACAATGACCCACACAGAAAAAACCGTTCAACAAATCGATTATTCCCAAAAAGACAATTGGGTTGCTTTTGAAAATAACGGCAATAAGCCGTGCGATGTATTTTTTGTACATCCGACCACTTATCTTGACGAAAGCGACGGTATGAACGCCCGTTTGGATAATGTGGCGTTAAACGCATTTACGGCGCAATTGGTACAGGAATTAGTAGGCACATTCGCCGAAAGCTGTAATATTTATGCCCCTAAATACCGTCAGGCCTCAATCAATGTTTTAACATTACCTGCCGAGGAAGGTAAGCAGTATCTGGATTTTGGCCGTAAAGATGTTGAAAATGCATGGCAGTATTATCGAGATAACATTAATCAAAACAAACCTTATTTTATTGCAAGCCATAGTCAAGGCTCGAATAACATTAAGGATATGCTTGTTGAACAGCCAAACAGTATTCCGAAAGAGAATTTAGTCGGTATTTATGCGATTGGTTATACCGTTACCGAACAAGATATTGAGAAAATCGGCGTGCCGCTTGGGATTACACCAACGCAAACGCCTGCCTTGATTACTTGGAACACCATTGGCAAAGGCGGACAATCGATAGTGATTAAAGAAGGTGCGTTGGCGGTTAATCCGCTTGATTGGACTAATAGCAAACAAAATCAACCCAATAGTAAAAACACTTACGCTTATATAAATGGCAGGAAAATTCCGCATTTTACCTCTGCCCAAATTGATGATAATGGTGCGTTAGTGATTCCTACGCCGGAAATCATTGATGAATTGCTTATGCCAATGGGTGAAGAAGTCTATCACATATATGATTATAATTTCTTCTACGGCAATATCGTACAAAATGTGGCCGAGCGCTTAAAAGCATGGCAGGAAAAAACACAACGGGGTCTGTGATAACTATTTAGCCCAAGCATTGTTTGAATTGGTATGTAAAAGGCCGTCTGAAAGATATTGAAATCAATCTTTCAGACGGCCTTTTAATGTTTATATTACTGGCTATCGGTATTTGATGGTTTATCCACCCTTAAATCAATCAAACGCGTTCCGGCCAGATAGTCGTATAAAAACTGACGGTCAGGATTCAATAACGCAAATCCCCACGGCAAAATCCACCAAATCAATGCGGCGCCGAATGCCGGCTTGGGCGGAATGCCGCTTAAATGCCGTAAAGCGGCATAAGCCAGCATAGGCACAAACACGATAAAAATACAGCTCCAAATAAAACGCAGGCGCAATTGGTTAAGGGCAGGGCGGTGGCCGGCAGTATTCACCAAACCGATTTTCCATACCCGCATCGGCAAGGTCTGCCCCTGTTTGTGCCAGTTGGCTTTGCAATAAAACCACCATGCCGCAATAAAAATCACGGTGGCGGCAAAGCTGGAAAGCATTAAAGAAACAGGGTTTAATAGGATGGTAACGATACCTGCCAACAAACCGGCAAGCATGCTAACGGCACCAATTAATAGCGATTCATATAAAAGGGCGGCAAAACGGCGTTTAAGGGAAACGGTATGGAAAGAGGCCATAAATAATGATTTAAAATTCGGGAAAGGTTGAAAATATCTTAACAGAAAGCCTTATTCTTGGGCAGCCCTGAAAAAGCGACGGTTATTACACATCATTAAAGTAAAAACGGGCGGATAAATAAATCCCGCCCGTATTGATGATAATGGTGAGTGCTTATGATTCCATCACTTTTGCAAAGGCATCGGCTACATAAGCAATATTCGATTCGTTCAAACCGGCAACGCACATTCTGCCCGATGCCAACAAATAAACGGCAAACTCTTGTTGCAAACGTTGCACTTGCTCTTGCGTCAGCCCCGTATAGCAGAACATACCTCTTTGATTAATCAAATATTCAAAATTTTTACCCGGCACTTTTGCCGTTAAGACTTCATAAAGTTTTTGACGCATGGCGCGGATACGGTCGCGCATCACATAAACTTCCTGTTGCCATTGTGCGAACAATTCGGGCGTATTCAATATTTCGGTAGCTACAAACGCACCATGTACCGGCGGACTCGAATAAATGCGGCGCACATTCAGTTTCAATTGGCCGAACACCAATTCGGCTTCTTCCGCATTCGGGCATACCACCGACAAACCGCCGATACGTTCGCCATAGAGCGACATATTTTTAGAAAAAGAATTGCTCACAAATAAAGTCAAACCCATTTCTACCGCTTTGCGGATAGCATAGGCATCGCTTTCAAAATCTTCCCCGAAGCCCTGATAGGCGATATCCATAAACGGAATCAGTTTGCGGGTTTGTACGATTTCCAGCAGCGCATCCCATTGGGCATGGGTTAAATCCGCACCGGTGGGATTGTGGCAGCAGGGGTGGAGCAGCAAAACACTATTTTCCGGCAGGTGCATAAAGAATGCCAACATTTCTTCAAATTTCACACCGTTAGTAGCCGGGTCGTAATACGGATAAGTGCCGACTTTTTTAAAGCCCGCGCCCTCGAAAATGCCTTTATGATTATCCCAAGTCGGATCGCTGACATAAATTTCAGATTTCGGAAACCAATTGTATAAAAAATCGGCACCGATTTTTAATGCGCCCGAACCGCCGATGGTTTGCATGGTGACCACACGTTTTTCTTGAAGGGCAGGGTGATGCGCACCGAATAACAATGCTTGAACGGCTTTGCGGTAGCTTTCCAAGCCTTCCATCGGCAGATAGGCGCGCGGTTGGGCGGATTCGGCCCGTTTTATTTCGACACTACGCACTGAATCTAATACCGGCAGTTTGCCGTTTTCATCAAAATAAATGCCGATACTGAGATTTACTTTATGAGGTCGCCGGTCTTGATTAAACGTATCGACCAAACCCAAAATCGGGTCGCCGGGATAGTATGCCACATGCTGAAACATATTGGTTTCCTGTTGTATATAGAGGTAAGGGGGTTGTGTAAAAGTATTTTGGGGATTTTGGCATAAAGGCTTAAACAAAACAATCTAAGGCCGTCTGAAAATATTATCCTTTTTATTCATTCAGACGGCCCGATTGATGTTATACCGACAAATAAAGCCTTATAATCGGCACTTATCCATCATTTATCCATATGATTATTTTCAAAGTCAGGAATCGGAACCATGCAGCCAGCTCCCGTTGCAGATTTAAATCAGGCCGCCGCCGAAGCCGCGGTTGAGGTATTACAACGCCATGCGCCGCAAGAGACGGCAGCGGTTAAAGATTATGTGTACCGCCTGTTTGCCGCCTTGCAGGAAGGGCACGCTTTTTTATGGCTGGATGACGACGAAGCCGACACCCTGCGCAAACTGGAAACCATTGTCAGCGATAAAGGCAATACGCCGCTTATCCTAATGGGTAGAAAACTTTTTCTCGGCCGCATTTGGCAGTTGGAGCATGATGTCGCTACCGAAATCGTACGCTTGGCCAATGCACCCGTGAGCGGAATAAACGAACAAACCGCAGCCGAATATTTGAACACTTGGTTTGCCGGCAAGGGCAGCGAAGGGCAGCGCGATGCGGCGGCATTGGCATTATTAGAGCCGTTTATGCTGATCAGCGGCGGGCCGGGCACGGGCAAAACCACAACCGTAGCCAAATTGCTCGGCTTATTATGCAGCGGCCGCAAAGCCTTGCCGCGTATTGCTTTGGCCGCGCCTACAGGAAAAGCCGCCGCCCATATGGCGCGTGCGCTTCACCGTGCCGTCGCTACCTTTGCCTTACCCGAACCCATCCGCAACCATTTATTGCAGCTCGACGGGCAGACCGTTCACCGTTTGCTCAAATTGCGTCCGCCGGAAATGATGCCCTCGTTTCATGCCGAATACCCGTTGCCGTTGGATATTTTGGTTGTCGACGAAGCCTCTATGTTGGATATTTCGTTGTTATTACAATTATTGCGCGCCATTCCCACAGGCTGCCGTTTGGTTTTATTAGGCGATGAAAATCAACTGCCTTCGGTCGGCGCCGGGGCGGTTTTGGCTGAATTGGCGCAAACAACGGTTTTAGATAACGATACGGCGGCAAAACTGGCTGCTTTATTACCGCAACACGGATTGGCTACCGCCGACCAACCGCCGCCGTTGGCTCAAAATATCGCCCGTTTGCAAGTCAGCCATCGTTTTGGCGACGACAGCGGTATCGGCGCTTTGGCGCGTGCGGTTATTAAGGGTGACTCGGGCGAAGCTTGGGCACAATTTGATTCTTTCCCGAACGAGCTGCATTTGAAGGCAGGCAGCTTAAAGCAGCAGGCGGAAAGGTTTTATAGCAAGCAGGCAGACTATTGGCAGGCGGTAGATACGGGCGATATTGCGGCGGCATTCGGGCACCAAACCGATATTATGGTGTTGGCTGCGCGCCGATATGATGCGGAAGCCTTTAACGAAGCCTACCGCTATTGCCTACAAAAACACGGACGCGCCCGCGCCGATGTGCCGTGGTTTGCCGGACAGGTGATTATGGTGTCGCGCAATGACTATACCTTGGATGTGTTTAACGGCGATATCGGTCTGATTATGCCGGATACGGATAAAGCGGACGAAGCGGCACTGGCGGCCTATTTCCCATCGCCGGAAGGCTATCGGAAAATCGCACTCAGCCGCCTGCCCGAACATGAAACCGCTTTTGCGATTACCGTACACAAAAGCCAAGGTTCGGAATACCGAGAAGTATGGCTGTTGCCGCCGACCGAAGAAGAAAACGAACCAACCCACGGCTTAAACAAAGCCTTGCTCTATACCGCGATAACCCGCGCGCGTGAACAATTTGTTTTTTGGGGCAGCAAAACGGCTTTTCAGACGGCCTGTACTTTAGATGAAAAGCGCCGCAGCGCATTGCGGGAAATGATAGGGCAGGTGATGCGGCAAACCAGGCCATAGCACGCTATTTCCGTTGTTTAATCCGCTAATCTAGGCCGAACGTTCGGCCATTGCCAATAGCTCGGCGGCGTGCTCGCGGGTGGTTTCGGTAATGGTTTCGCCGCCGAGCATGCGGGCAATTTCACCCACTCTGCCTGCTTCATCCAATACATTGATTTCGCTAAAAGTTTGATCGTTTTGGCTGTATTTATATACCTGCCAGTGGTTTTCACCGCAAGCGGCAACTTGGGGCAGATGGGTGATGGCCAATACCTGATGTTCTTTGCCCAAAGCGCGTAAGGCACGGCCAACGGTTTCGGCCACGCCGCCGCCGATACCGGTATCGACTTCGTCAAAAATTAAGGTGGGAACTTGGGTGTATTGGCTGGTAACCACTTGCAAGGAAAGGCTGATACGCGCCAATTCGCCGCCTGAAGCCACTTTGTTTAAAGGCCGCAGCGGACTGCCGGCATTGACGGCAATTTGATATTGGATATGTTCCAAGCCGCTGGCCGCCGGTTCGGACGGCATCAATGCCACATGAAATGCCGCGCCTTTCATCGATAAATGCTGCATGTGTTCGGTGGTTTCCCGTTCCAGCCGGCCGGCCGCTTCGCGGCGCATGTCCGACAACACTTCGGCGGCTTGTCTGTATTCTTGTTCGGTGCGCGCCACTTCTTCCGCCAAAGCTTCCAAATCGGTGGCGGCTTCCAAGGCTTGTAAAGCGGTATCCAACTCAATCAGTTTGATAGGCAAATCTTGCGGTTCGATGCGGTATTTCCGCGCGGTGGCCATGAGTTCGCCCATCCGCCGTTCCTGCTCGGCCAACTCGTTGGGATTGATTTCAACCCGACCGGCCACATCGCGCATATTGGCGCTGATTTCACTGAGCTCGGCTTCTATGCTGGCCAACATATTCAGGCTTTCGGCAAAGCGCGGTTCGATATTTTGTAGGCTTTCCAATAGTTTCTGGCATTGGTAAAGCTGCCGTTGCATGCCGTTGTCGCCGTCGATATATTCGCCTGTTTGCTCGGCCGCCTGAAGCAGGTCGGCGGCATGGGAAAGCGTGCTGTGGCTTTGGTTTAGGGTTTCCCATTCGCCTTGCTGCGGATTGATGCGGCTTAATTCGTTGAACTGCCATTCCAGCCGTTCGCGTTCGATGGCGGTGTTTTCCGCCTGATTTTGTGCGTCGGCCAACGCTTGGCGGGCATGATGCCAAGCCTGATAGTATTGCTTGACTTGCTCGGCTTGCGGCAGGCTGCCGGCAAAGGCATCGAGCAGACGGCGCTGTTCGGCTTCTTGGTTGAGGGATTGGTGGGCATTCTGCCCGTGAATATCAATCAGGCGGCTGCCGATGCTTTTTAATTGGGCAAGGGTGGCGGCATGGTTGTTGATAAAACTGCGGCTTTTGCCTTTGATATCGATAATACGGCGGATACTAAGCTCGGAAGCATCTTCTTCAGATAAGCCTTGCTCGTATAATTCCTGCTGCAATTCGGGTAGGGCGCTGATGTCGAATAAAGCGGAAAGGCCGGCTTCGGATGCACCGCTTCTGATTTGGCTGTAATCGGCTTTATCGCCAAGTAGCAGGCCGATGGCGTCCAGCGTAATCGACTTGCCCGCGCCGGTTTCGCCGGTTAGCACGGTAAAGCCGTTTTGAAAATTCAGATTCAGCTTTTCTACAATCACAAAATCGCGTAATGAAAGCGCCAACAACATGCGGTTATCCTTAAAAAATAAGCGGCCGTCTGAAACGGCTTTCCGATAAAGTTAATTATAACTAAGATTTTTCGTAGTTTAAATCAGATTAATTAAACTATTTTAATATTTTTAATTTAGTAATTTGATTTATATAAATAAAAAATCTTAACTATTAGAGCCAGTTTTTGGATATCAGGCCGTCTGAAACATTTTCAGACGGCCTGATACTTAATATTACGATGCTTGAATTTGTAGGGCGGAAATTTTAATTTCTACCGCAATATCCGGATCTGCCAGTTTGGCTTCGACGCAGGCGCGGGCGGGCGAATGTCCGGGGGCGACCCATTTATCCCACACTTCGTTCATAGCTGCGTAGTATGCCATATTGCTTAGAAAAATCGTGGCTTCCAAAATGTGTTTTTTATCGGAACCACACTCGGCCAGCCAACGATCGATTTGTGCCAATACATCGCGGGTTTGCTCGGCGATACCGACATCGGTGCGCTCGGGCACCATACCGGAAAGGAATACGAAACCATTGGCTATAACCGCTTCCGATAAACGCGGCATTTGTCCTAAATATTTGATGCTCATTGTGATTTCCTTTATTGTTTTTGGGATAGGGTGTTTATGTTAGCATATCGGCGAAAAAACCGAATCATGATGCCAATCGGTTTTGATAATTTTATTTTGATAGAAATGTTCAGACGGCCTTATGAGTAAATCCGATTATCCTATCACGGCGGCTATCCGTTTTTTACGCCAACACAAAATCCCATTCCAACCCCATCTTTATCCCTATGTCGAACACGGCGGCACGGCACATTCCGCTTCTTGCTTGGGCGTGCCGGAACATCAGGTGATTAAAACCATTGTGCTGCAAAATGAGAAAAAGCAGGGCATGATTGTGTTGATGCACGGCGATAAACATATTTCGACCCGCAACTTGGCAAGAGCGTTGAGTATGAAACATATCGAACCGGCAGAACCGAAACAGGCCGATAAATGGACAGGTTTTTTAGTTGGCGGCACCAGCCCTTTCGGCACCAAAACGGCCTTGCCGGTATATGTTGAGAAAACAATTTGGGATTTGGATATAATTTATATTAACGGCGGTAAGCGCGGTTTTCTGGTGTCTATCCATCCGCAAGATTTGAAAGTATTGAAGCCGCAAGATGTTGAAGTGGCAACGGATATTTAAATATTTAACCGGATAAAAGTTAATATTTTAATCTCGTTAATCATAAACCTTAATAAAAGACAAAAGCATTGAAAAAAGATTCTTATGTACCCAAATTGTTCATAAGAATCTGGCCCGCACATCGGCCAACCGCCCCAAAGCATCGGCTTGGCTTGTGATTTCGATGAAATCAACATCACAGTACGCATAGAAAAAAATTAGGCAGTATCATGCATAGTGAACGCCCGACCTATACCTTATAAATAAAACAAAAATACACAAAGCGGGCAAACGTTCCCGCTTTGTGTATTTTTCAAACAGGCATAGGCCATGACCGAATATGAATATATAGGACAAACATTATGGCCAAAAAATTTCCTATCCACCCCAAAAATCCCGAGCGCATCTGCTGGGGTTGCGACAAATATTGCAAAGCTACCGATTTACAATGCGGTAACGGTAGCGAAAGAATCCAACACCCGATTGAGTTAGACGGCCCTGACTGGTATAAAAAGGGGGACTGGAGTGATTTATTAAGCGAACAGCAGCAAATCGAGCTCGGCCTAAAACCGGCATTTAAAGAAACCCAACATACCAAACCGCATATCAAGCTGCCTCTTAAAAAGCCTGTCTGAAAAAGACATCCTTATGGTAAAATCTTTTCCGCCACATTTAGGTTCTTTATATATATCATGCAATTAATCCACATTGCCATCTTAACTTCGAAGGCCTGTCCGGCCGGCTGAAAACCATGTGGCTCGGGTACTTGCCATCAGCGTGAGTAAGCAGCACTTTACCGAAGTATTGGCTATAGTCGAGCAAAGGAATATTTATGAGCAATGAAATTATTGATAATAACCGACCGGCTACAGGCAAACTGCGTACGCAGGCAATTATTGTCTATGCTTTATATGCCGCTTCCTTGTTATCGATCGGTGCTGCTGTGATAGCCGGTGTTATTATGGCTTATATCAAGCGTGATGAGATGCAGGGCACGCTCTATTATGATCATATGCAATATTTGATTAAAACCTTTTGGTGGAGCTTGCTTGGTTTTATTATCGGTTACATCACATTGGTTATTTTTATTGGCAGCATTATTTTATTTATAGTCGGCATCTGGTTTATTTATCGTGTAGTGGCCGGCTTTATTAAACTGTATGACAACAAACCGGTATCACCTGACGGTTGGTTATAAATCTGTTATTAAAAAAGGCTGTCTGAAACTTTTCAGACGGCCTTTGATGTTTTAATAACCTGATTAGCTAATTTATTTTATAAATTTTGTGCATCCAGCCAACGCTCGGCATCTAGCGCGGCTTGGCAACCTGAAGCGGCACTGGTAATCGCTTGGCGGTAGGTATGGTCTTTTACATCGCCGGCAGCCCATACGCCCTCTATATTGGTGGCACCGACATTATCGGTAATACCGCCTTTGGTAATCAGATAACCGGTTTCATCCATATCCAACTGGCCTTTGAAAATATCGGTATTCGGTTTGTGGCCGATGGAAATAAAGACACCGTTAACGGTAATTTCTTCCGTTGTGCCATCGTTGTTTTTCAAACGTGCACCCACCACACCCATGTCGTTGCCTAAAATTTCATCTAAATTCGCATTCAGCTTCAAGATGATTTTGCCTTCTTCTACACGTTGCATTAATTTATCAATCATAATTTTTTCGGCGCGGAAGGTATCACGGCGGTGAATCAAGGTTACCGTATCGGCAATATGCGCCAGATATAAGGCTTCTTCGACAGCGGTATTACCGCCGCCTACTACAGCAACATTTTGTTTTTTATAAAAGAAACCATCGCAAGTGGCGCAAGCAGAAACGCCTTTTCCGGCAAACTTTTCTTCGCTCGGCAAACCTAAATATTTGGCGGAAGCGCCGGTGGCAATAATCAGGGCATCGCAAGTGTATTCGCCCATATCGCCTTTTAAGGTAAACGGGCGT
The DNA here is from genome assembly GCF_024834045.1 of Neisseria montereyensis. Classification (GTDB taxonomy): domain Bacteria; phylum Pseudomonadota; class Gammaproteobacteria; order Burkholderiales; family Neisseriaceae; genus Neisseria; species Neisseria montereyensis. The sequence goes on along the minus strand of NZ_JANUXW010000003.1, from coordinate 222,485 downwards.
TTTTGTAGATCGGCCGTGTGAATCTGATCAAAAATCATTTCCGTGCCGAAACGTTCTGCATGGGCTTGAAAACGTGCCATTAATTCGGGGCCTTGTACACCGTCTGCATCGGCAGGCCAGTTATCGACTTCCGTTGTCGTCATCAATTGGCCGCCTTGGGCGATACCGGTGATAATGGTCGGTTTAAGGTTGGCGCGGGCGGCGTAAACGGCAGCCGTATAACCGGCAGGGCCTGAGCCGAGAATAATCAGTTTTCTATGTTCGCTCATAATGATTTCCTTTATTTATTTTTAATAGGGTAAATATTGGAACAGGTTTCAGACGGCCTGTTAATTTAAGATATCGAAACTATACCTGCTCTACATCGTGCTGTGTTGTAATATTACGATTGATAAAATTTATATAGATGAAATGTAGGGCCGTCTGAAAACCAATAATATGCCGTCGATTAAGGTTTCAGACGGCATATTCATTGTTTAGCGGCGACGGCGGAAACCGCGGCGGGCAGGGCGGCGGGCAGGGCGGCGGTGATTCGGTTGCGCCCGTTGGGTTGGCCGATAAGCAGGAGCGGCTCTGTTTTTCTTAGGCACGGTTTGGGTGTTTAAATTATTGCTGGTACGGCGTGGCGGTTTGGCAGACTGATAATAATTGGCCTGAGCACGGCGTACGGCCGGCGTATCGGCACGGGCTCTTTGGAATTTATTGGCAAGGGCATTGCCGATAAAAGCACCGGCCGCCGACCCGATAAGGCTCTGCAATAACCAGCTACCGCTTGATGAATCATAAATATATTGCTGGCCGTCACTTCCGGTGACCGGCTCGCCTTGGTTGCCGTCTGCCCAATATTGCTCCGGAATGGTTTCCTCAACACCGCTGGCGGTTAACTCGTAAACCGTATTGTCTTGCTGCGCATTTTGGCGGGCAAGCTCTTGTTGCAGTGCTTCAATCTGCTTTTGCTGCTGTTCGAGTTGGGCTTGTGTATTGTCTTTACAGGCCGCCAATATAAAAGGGACGGAAATCAGTGTTAAAGCAATGGTTTTTTTCATTAGTGTTCCATTTGAATGAATAAAAAATCAAGTAAACAGCCACTTAATATAAGGCGGTGCATGATTTATTCAAGGCCGTCTGAAAAATTACTGGTAGAATAAGCCCATTATCAATGCCAACCCGAATACCGTTAAAATGAAGCATAATCCCCCTCAGGAAATCCGCCTGCAAGACAACCGCTCAACCCTTGCCTTAATATACGACGGCCAAGTCAAAAAACTGCCTGCCGAATATTTACGGGTTTATTCGCCCAGCGCCGAAGTGCGCGGCCACGCACCCGGACAGGAAATGCTGCAAACAGGTAAAGCCGATGTGGTGATAAACAATATCGAACCGGTAGGGCAGTATGCTTTAAAAATCACTTTTTCAGACGGCCACGACAGCGGCTTATACGATTGGGATTATCTGTATAAATTAGCACATGAATACGATACAATGTGGGCTGACTATATACAGAAAATCGAAGCGGCGGGCGCATCCCGCTATCCTTCTGCAAAGATTTAATTTGAGTTTTTTATTAAGAAAGCCTGACCATGAGCAACAATAAAACCCATTTTGGCTATAAAACCATTGATGAAAGTGAAAAAGCAAAAAAAGTTGCCGAAGTGTTCCATTCCGTAGCCAAAAATTACGACATTATGAACGATGTCATGTCCGGCGGCCTGCATCGGGCATGGAAGCATTTTACGATTAATACCGCACACCTAAAAAAAGGCGATAAGGTATTGGATATTGCCGGCGGTACCGGTGATTTGTCGCGCGGTTGGGCGAAACGGGTAGGGGATAAAGGCGAGGTATGGCTTACCGATATCAACTCGTCTATGTTGTCGGTCGGTCGTGACCGTTTGCTTAACGAAGGCGTAATTTTGCCGGTATCACTGGCCGACGCCGAAAAACTGCCGTTTCCAAGCAATTATTTTAACTTGGTATCCGTTGCATTCGGCCTGCGCAATATGACGCACAAAGAAGCGGCATTGAAAGAAATGTACCGCGTATTGAAACCGGGCGGCACTTTATTGGTGCTTGAGTTTTCCAAAGTATTCAAACCGTTGGCTCCGGCATACGATTTATATTCGTTCAAACTACTGCCATTGATGGGCAAAATGATTGCCAAAGATGCCGACAGCTACCAATATTTGGCCGAATCTATCCGTATGCATCCTGATCAGGAAACGCTCAAGCAAATGATGTTGGATGCCGGCTTTGACAGTGTGGACTACTATAATATGACTGCCGGTGTCGTGGCTTTGCATAAAGGCGTAAAATATTAAACCGTTTTGATTGGATAAATGAAAACGGAAGAGTACAAAGAATCGGGTTGCTTAATTAATAAGTAAGATTGAAAGCAGCCCGATTCTTTTTACTAATATAAAATTTAACATAATATACATTATGCGAATTATTATTTATATTGTTTTACCATCTTTACATGTTCAGATGTGCCATATCTACATAGTATAATCATTCACTTCACTAGTTGTGATATGTGGCCGCTAAAATGATGATCTACTTTTTTACAGTATTTATTCCAGCTTGTTTTATTCTATCTTTTTATGTCAGCCAAGTATTTAAAACACTGCAAGCTTCTAAAATATGGTATTACTTGTTTTGGGTAGTTGCGATTATTATTCCGCTTAATCTTATTTTGCAATGGACATTCCGAGCTAAATCTATTTGGAATCCTATTCTAGTATATTCCGTTGCCGCTTTAGTGATTTGGCTATTCATGCTTATCACGGCTACTTTAGTGCTGTTTTTAGAAGATATTCAACGGATTTGTATTCGTTTATTCCGTAAAAAACCAAATCCCAATGCAAAAACTTCTTTACCCTCAAGACGAAAATTCATTGGCTGGATGGCATTAGGTTTAGCCATGGTGCCTTTTGCTTCAATGATTTATGCCATTACAAAAGGCAGATATAACTACAAAGTCTGGAAATACACCCTTTATTATGATGATCTGCCTGAAGCTTTTGAAGGCTATACGCTCACACAAATATCAGATGTTCATTGCGGCAGCTTTGATAATAGAGAAAAAATTCAATATGGTATTGATTTAATTAACCAACAAAAAAGTGATGTGATTTTGTTTACAGGAGACCTTGTTAATAATATCGCATCAGAAATTTTGCCTTGGAAAGATATTTTTGGCCAACTCAGAGCTAGAGACGGCGTATTTTCAACATTAGGCAATCACGATTATGGCGATTATTCAAACTGGACCAGCCCTCAAGAAAAAGCCCAAAATTTTGAGGATTTTAAGCGATTGCAAAAAGAAATGGGTTGGGATTTATTGCTAAACGAGCACCGCTATCTCGAAAAAGATGGGCAAAGAATTGCTTTAGTGGGGGTAGAAAACTGGGGCTATGGCCACTATTCCAAACATGGTGATTTAGAAAAAGCTCTTGAAGGTGTTGATGATAATGACTTCAAAATATTAATGAGTCACGATCCGACCCACTGGGAATATGTTGTTTTACCACAAAACAAAAACATTCATTTAACGCTTAGCGGCCATACTCATGGTATGCAGCTAGGTATTGAAATCGAAGGCTTTATCAAATGGAGTCCCGGAACATGGCAATATAAATATTGGGCAGGAATGTACGAAGAACAAGGCAAAAGATTAAATGTAAACCGAGGCTTCGGTTACCTTGCCTTTCCGGGTAGATTAGGCGTATGGCCGGAAATTACCGTTATTGAATTACGGAAAACGCCTACCGCTTAAAATATATCAACTTAATAAAAATTCTGTACCAAATATCTAGTATCCGGCATATTTTTTACTATTCCGAATGCGAATTATTATTTATCCCTTTCAAGCAATAATTTCTATTAAAAATGAATATCTATCACATACGTAAACGGTACTTGATCATATCCTTTTTTGGCAGGTTCAAACATTGTATTTTCTATGGTTTTTAGTGCCGCCGTATCCAGTCGTTCGTAGCCGCTGGTTTTTGCTAGTTTTACGCGTTCAGGCCTACCATATCTGCTTATAGTTACTTCTACTAATACGGTTCCATGTTCATCGTTGATTTTAGATAGCTCAGGATAAGGAACCTTGATTTCTGATAATGGCTTTGGCGGTATAAATCTATTTTTAAATTTTTCTACTCTTCGATTTTCTCGTGCCATTGATTCACTCATTTGTTTATTCCATTCAATAAGTGCCTTTTGTGCATACTTAGCAGCTTCCTCCATTTCCACTCGTTCACGATATTTACTAAATGCAAGATAAGCTATCGAAACTGCAATAACGAAAAGGGTCACTAGCATCATTAATGTGCCTAAGTTTATTTCATTACCTTGATTTTGATATATTTTATCTTCAGGTTTAATTCCATCTCCCCATGCCATTTTGTATATCCCCTTTTTATTTTGTATCAATATTTTTTATATAAACTACTTTTATTCTATTCCGACTCAGTTTTATCTACCGTTCCGGCTTTCTCCCCGATTTTGCCTTCTTCACCTTTAATCAATTTATGAATATTTTCTTTATGCCGATACAGTACCAATAAGGCAATCGCCACCGTACTCCATACCCAAGACAAATAAGGCATGAAGAAATATGCGGCTACCGGGCTGATAACCGTAGCCACCAATGCCGCCAAAGACGACACTCTGAAACCAAAAGCCATCACCAACCAAACAACGGCGCAAACCAGTGCCGTCGGCCATGATAAAGCCAATAAAACGCCTAAAGCCGTTGCAACGCCTTTGCCGCCTTTAAAGCGGAAAAAAATCGGCCACATATGGCCCACCAATGCAGCAACCCCCACAAGGCCGATGGTGACATGATCTAAGGAAAAAAAATCTTGCAGGTGAAGCGCCAATAAAACGGCGAACAGCCCTTTGAGCGCATCCCCCAATAAAGTAAATGCAGCCGCTTTTTTCCTACCGCTTCTTAATACGTTAGTCGCCCCCGGGTTGCCGGAACCATAAGTACGCGGATCTGCCATTCCGTAAAACTTGGAAACAATGACAGCAAAAGAAAGCGAGCCGATTAAATAGCCGCCGATAATAACCAACAAATTAAACATTACAGAATCTTTGGTTTGTTTTAAAATAAACCGTGATTTTAACGTGAAAACGGCGTAACACAAAATGGATAAAATCTTTTTACACGGCATTAAAGCCGATACGCTTATCGGTTTATATGACTGGGAGCGCACACGCAAACAAACCCTGATATTGGATTTAACCATAGGCATACCGGAAAAATCTGCGGCAGACGATAATATCAACCATACCATTCATTATGCCGACGTATGCGAAACGGTACGCAATAGTTTGAAAGTACAGGAATTTCTGCTATTGGAAGCACTGGCGGAACACATTGCCGAACTTGTTTTACAAGATTTTAGTGCGCAATGGGTGAAAGTCCGCATTGTCAAACCCGGCATTTTGCCCGATGTTCGTGAAGTCGGTATTGAAATCGAACGCAGTGTTGATAATGGTTAAATAAAATTCTTTATGACTCAAGCAAACCGATTTGATTATTTGATTAAAGGCCGTCTGAAACCCTAATCATATTTTCAGACGGCCTTATACAATACCGTATCGTATCGAGTTCCCTATTCTTATTGAAATCATAGGCCAAACCATATGAGCAAATATCCCCATCCGATTCAAACCGTTACGCTAGCGCTAACCGGCGCATCCGGTATGCCTTACGGTATAAGGTTATTAGAGTGCCTGTTGCAAAGTGGAAAAACAGTATGGCTTTTATATTCGCAAGCCGCGCAAGTTGTTGCACAACAAGAAATGAGCCTTACCCTGCCCGCTTCCGCAGCGGCCTGCCAAACTTTATTATGCGAAAAATTTAATGTCCGCCCTACCCAACTGCGCGTGTTTGGTAAAGACGAATGGTTTGCCCCGCCCGCTTCCGGCACCAATCCTGCCGATGCCATGATTATCTGTCCGGCCAGTATGGGTGTTGTTGCCGCCGTGGCACACGGAACTTCCGATCATCTTATCGAGCGTGCCGCCGATGTATGCTTAAAAGAACGCCGCCCATTGGTGATTGTACCGAGAGAAGCCCCGCTTTCCACTCTTCATCTGGAAAACCTGCTCAAACTCTCTCGTCTAGGCGCGGTGATTCTGCCGCCGGCGGCCGGTTTTTACCATCATCCGCAAACCATTGATGATTTGATTGATTTTGTGGTTGCCCGAATTCTTGACCAACTACATATCCCTCATACATTAATGCCCAAATGGGGTGAATAAACCATCTATCCGGCGAAACGGGAAATCCACCCTATTCCCCGAAAATGAAAAAAATGTTGACAATATAGCCATATTCCTTTCTAATGCCCACTTATGAAAACATTAAACATTCGCCCCTTTGCTTATTTTTATTGGTACCACACAAACGTGCGGTACTCTTTTGCGCTTGTCTGAAACCATACAGATAACCCAAGCAAACGCGAAAAGAAGCCGCCCGAAAATCAGGCGGCCTTTTTATTGCTTTGCCGCCTGTCCCCCACATACCGCAGGAGCAAATTAAAATGAAACCCGCAACATTGCCTACACCACCGAAAACCGAGCCTTTGCAAACCATCCATATTATTGCCGACAGCAATATACACCGCCCCGATTTATGCGCCCCCGGTGTACCACAAACACAAGGTATTCAAATCAGTGAATCCCTGCTGCCGCAAATCCGCACCGTAGCCACCCTAATCGCAGCGATGCGGCATGATTTCAGCGACCGCAGCCCGGAAGTTTTTACCGAAGAAGCCGATTGGTTTGCAGCACGGATTATCGTATTGGGTGTACGCCGCTTCCATCTTGATATCACCCTATTGCCCATGCTGCAAACAGCCAACCGCCGCGCCCGTGCATTTGCCGCTTCACGCCAATTGGCATTTACACCGGCAGAAATGCGCATGAGCCTGCATGCCGGACGGCCTGTTAATTTACTAATTGCCGAAACTGTTCTGCCTATTCAAGACAGCGGCAGTATTATCAACAATAGCCGTGCGCTACAAACCCTAATCGCATCACAAAAATAAAAATATGTGATTCATTAATTTTTGCTATTGCGGGAGCCATATGCTAGGTATAAATTTAGCCCTGCTCTTTGTTGCGGATAAACTTTCAGACGGCCTAAAGGCCGTCTGAAACATTTAAGCAATTGTATTTAATTAAATTTTATTTAAAGCTACCACCCTACCCTTTAAAATTCGACCCAATAAAAAATATTTAAAATAAAATTTATACAACACAATCCTAAAAACATTGCTTGAGATGGAAAAATATACATTTGGCACTATATTATGAAAATCGACGGCTTCTATATATTCAAAGAGTCTTTCAAATAATACGAAACCGTCTCAAACCACTCTACCAAAAAACGAAAGAATGATTAATTATGGATATACATACCCCTACCGCCCTACAACATGAATTACAAATGTCTGTTTTAATGACACCCGACATGGCCAACTTTACCGGCAATGTGCACGGTGGCGATTTGCTCAAATTGCTCGACCAAGTAGCCTATGCTTGTGCCAGCCGTTACAGCGGTCATTACTGCGTTACCCTTTCCGTAGATAAAGTCACCTTTAAAGAACCTATCCATGTTGGCGAGTTGGTGACTTTCTTAGCCAGTGTGAACCATGTAGGCCGTACTTCTATGGAAATCGGTATCCGTGTCGAATCACAAAACATACACGACCGCACAACCCGCCACACCAACAGCTGCTATTTCACCATGGTTGCCATGCATGATGGTAAACCTGTACCCGTACCACCGCTTGAACTGACAACAGAATTACAGCACTGTCGTTTTGAAGCTGCCGAAAAACGTAAAATACTGCGTTTACAGGCCGAGCAAACAACCACTGAGTGTGATGCCTTCCCAAAATAAGCAGCCGTTTATATGTGTGAAACAGCTTCCCTTTTTTAAACGCTGTTTCACACATATTCAGTTATGGTTTGACTTACGCTTGCAAAGGCCGTCTGAAATCCATTCAAATCAATACAAACTGTATTAAAATACCCTTTTCCTACACACAATCACTTATGGCCCATCATCCTTACCGCCGCCTACGGGCGCAAAGAAACGAATTGCCCGAAGTCGGTATTTCCGAAACAGGCAATATACGCTCATTACATTTAGGCAGCGCCACCGTACAAAGTTCGATGAACCTTGACCACCCTGCCGAGCTGGTATTGTCATACAGCCGGGCTATGATGGGTTGGTTGCTATTTAACGATCAGCCCCGCCACATTACGCAAATCGGACTTGGCGGCGGTTCTTTCGCCAGATGGATTGATGCCTATCTGCCGAATACACGGCAAACCGCGATTGATATCAATCCGCAAGTGATTAATGTTGCCCGCAATCTCTTCGAGCTGCCTTTTGAAGATGAGCATTTTGAAATTATCGAAGCCGATGGTGCCGAATATATTAAAACCATGCGCGGCAGTACCGATGTGATTCTAACCGACGGATTCGACGGCGAGCAGATTATTGATGCTCTGGTGGCAGAACCATTTTTTGAAGACTGCCGACAAGCACTTTCCGAAAACGGCATTTTCGTGACCAACTGGTGGAGCGGCGACCGCCGTTACCAGCGCTTTGTCGAACGTCTGCTAAACGTTTTTGAAGGCCGTGTTTTAGAACTGCCCGCCGAAAGTCATGGCAATGTTGCCGTTATCGCATTTCAAAGCAGTCCCAAAGAACAAAATATCGACAAACTTAAAAAACGGGCCGAAAAATTAACGATACAATATGATCTTAATTTCAAAGAAATGCTATCGGCCTTAAAAGCCAATAACCAAAATAACGGCAAACATTTTTATCTGTAATCCGGCTTAAGGCCGTCTGAAACGCCGCACACCGAAACAGAAGGCAAAAAATATGAGCTACTTCGACCGCCATTTATTTATTTGTGCCAATGCCCGCCACGATGCCTGCAAACAAAGTTGTAACGACAACGATGAAGCAACAACGGCCATTGATTTTATTCGGGGCAATGCCAAAAAAATGGGTTTAATCGGCCCCGGCAAACTACGCATCACCCAAACCGGCTGTCTCGGCCGTTGCGAATCAGGCCCGCTGATGGTGATTTATCCGGAGGGTCGTTGGTACACTTATGTTGATGAAGAAGACTTACAAGACATTCTTGATCAAGATCTGGTGCAAGGTCAGGCCGTCGAGCGGCTGCTTATCGATCCGCCGGAAACAGAAAACGAATAAGGCCGTCTGAAAGCGCTTTTAGATATACTTTTCCAACCATTCACACCAAGAGAATATGTTATGTTGAAACCCGTTGATAAAATAACCATTCCCGGCCCTGTCGGTGGATTAGAAACCATTTATCTGCCGGCACAAGGCGAAGAACGCGGCGTTGCCGTTATCAATCACCCCAATCCGCTACATGGCGGCACCAATACCAACAAGGTAGTACAAACTGTTGCCAAGGCTTTGAATACACTTGGTTTCCATTGCTATCTGCCCAATCTTCGCGGTGTCGGCAATAGTGACGGCGAGCACGAACACGGGCGGGGCGAAACCGAAGACTGCATTGCCGTTATCGATTATGCCCGGGCACAACATCCCAATGCCCCCCAACTGATTATCAGCGGCTTTTCATTCGGCGGTTACGTTTCTCTCTTCGCCGCCCAACAGCGCAACCCCGATTTGCTGCTGTTAATGGCGCCTGCTGTTAAATATTATGACCGTATCACCGAACCCAATGCCCCCGATGCAAACAAAACCCTGCTGATTCACGGCCAGATTGACGAAGTCGTACCGCTGGAAAATGCTTTCAAATGGGCAGAGCCTCAAGAGCTACCGGTTATCGTGATTCCCGAAGCTTCGCATTTTTTCCACGGTAAACTGATTGCACTGCGTGATACGGTTTTACGTTTTGTACCATCCGTACTCAATACTTAAAAATCAATACAAAACAGAGGCCATCTGAATATTCAGACGGCCTCTGTTTTAATATGTATATATATTAACGCCGCCGTACCAACTGCCATGCCCTGCCTAAATAGGCAACACTGGCAAACCCGCTCCATACATGCACCATACGGGTGAACGGGAAAATCAGGAAAAAAGTCATACCCATAAAAATATGCAGTTTAAACAAGATATTCACATCTTCCATATAAGCAGGCGCCGAGCCACGAAAAGTCACGATATGTTGCGCCCATCTCATTAATTTCACCATTTCTTCACCATCGGTATGCCCCATGCTGACTAAAATAGTCAGCAAACCCAAGCTTAGCGTTATAATCAACCAGATTAATACCAATTTATCGCGCCAAGTACTGTTGGCGGCAAGGCGTTCACTTTTCAGACGGCGTTGTAATAAAATAATCAAACCGATCATGGCAATAATGCCGAAAACACCGCCCATCACCATCGCAAAAATCTGTTTGGCACCATGAGACACGCCGATAGCATCCCAAAACCACAACGGGGTAAGCAAGCCGAATAGATGGCCAAAGAAAATAGCCAAAATCCCGACGTGAAACAAAATATTACCTAAGCGAAGCCGCCCGTCGTATAAAATCTGGCTGGAATCGCTCTTCCACGAATACTGCTCGCGATCAAAACGAACCAAACTGCCTAAGAAGAAAACAGCCAAGCAAATATAAGGATAGATACCGAAGAAAAATTGGTTAAACGTGTTCATGGTTTATGCTCCTTTTAAGGCCGTCTGAAATGCGGCTTTAGGATAAAACTGTATGGTTTCGACTGAAGGCTTCAAGAGAGGCTCGATACCGGCCATATCAGGCCCGAACGTTTCCATGGCTTCATCCATATCACGCACCGGCGGCTCGGTAAGCGGCATCGGTCGAATCGGGCTGAGTTCGGTCAAGCCTTCTAATAAAACGGCATAAGGCGAATCATTTCGTGCCAGTTTATGACCGATATGGGCAATCACATGAACCGCATCGCCCAGCAGCTTTTGCGCATACTCGGCCGGCACCTGACTCAAATATTCCAATAATACAGGCAGATAATCAGGCAGTTCTTCATCACCCAACTCAAAACCGCCGCTACGGTATTCCTCTAATAGATCCACCATAGCACTACCACGGTCACGGTCTTCCCCGTATACATGCTCGAAAATATACAGTGCATGATTACGGTTGCGATCGAAAGTCGCGACATAATTTTCTTGCAATTCGCGCAGACTATGGCTGTTTAAATAATCTAAAAATATTTGCAAACGGTCTGCCTGACGGCTAAGCTGCAGCCATTCGTTTAATGCCGTCTGAAACTCGGGTAAAACCTCAATTAACTCGGCTTCCGGATAACACAAAAGTGCAGAAAACCATTGATAAACAGGATAAGTATCCATCAGCGCACCTCTTCTTTTTCCTTACGGTTTTCTTCAACATCTTTTCGTAAACCGTAAAAAACAATCGGTGCACCTTTCCGTTTACCAAATAGGCTTTCGCTACTTTCCCCATCCGAACAACCATTGCCGAATGTAAAACCACAACCTGATTGATCATTAAAACTGTTTTCCACCATTTCTTTATGAGAAGTCGGAATAACAAAACGATCCTCATAATTGGCAATGGCCATCGTTTGATACATATCTTCAACCATCTCGGGCGTTAGCCCCGTACCTTCCAGTGTTTGTGCCAATGTTTCACCATGTACCACTTGTCCGCGTTTGAAACGGCGCATGGCAATCATGCGTTCCAATGCGAATTTAATCGGTTCCACTTTACCGGCGGTCAACAGATTGGCTAGATAACGCAACGGGATACGCATTTCATCCACACTCGGAATAATGCCGTTTTCACCCACCAAACCGTTTTCAATGGCAGACTGAATCGGCGACAACGGCGGAATATACCAAACCATTGGCAAGGTGCGGTATTCGGGATGCAATGGGAAAGCCACTTTCCATTCCATCGCCATTTTATAGACCGGCGATTTTTTGGCCGCATCAATCCAGCTTTGGCTGATGCCTTGTTTTAAAGCTTCGCGTTGCACTTCGGGATCATGCGGATTGAGAAACAGACCCAATTGTTGTTCATATAAGTCTTGCGGATTTTCGATAGAAGCGGCCTGCTCGATTTTGTCGGCATCATAAAGCAATACGCCTAAATAACGGATACGGCCGACACACGTTTCCGAACAAACCGTCGGCTGGCCGCCTTCGATACGCGGATAGCAAAACGTACATTTTTCCGCTTTGCCACTGGTCCAGTTGTAATAGATTTTTTTATACGGGCAGCCGGAAACACACATCCGCCAACCACGGCATTTATCTTGGTCAATCAATACAATGCCGTCGTCTTCACGCTTATAAATGCTGCCGGAAGGGCAAGAAGCGACACAAGTCGGATTCAGACAATGCTCGCATAAGCGCGGCAAATACATCATGAAAGTTTGCTCGAATGCGGCATGCATGTCTTTTTGAATGCCTTCAAACAAAACATCTTTCGCCCGTTTTTCAAACTCACCACCCAAATCGTCTTCCCAGTTCGGCCCCCACTCTACTTTGTCCATTTTTTTACCGGTTAATATCGATATCGGACGTGCCGTCGGCGGCGTGGACATTTTCGGTGCATTTTGCAGATGCTGGTAGTCATAGGTAAACGGTTCGTAATAATCATCAATCTGCGGCATATTGGGGTTGGCAAAAATATTGGCCAGAATCTTTAGTTTACCGCCCTGCTTGGGAACCAGTTTACCGTCGGGTTTACGAACCCAACCGCCGTTCCATTTTCCCTGATCTTCCCAATTTTTGGGAAAGCCGATACCGGGTTTGGTTTCTACGTTATTGAACCATGCATATTCGACACCGTCGCGCGAAGTCCACACGTTTTTACAGGTAACGGAGCAGGTATGGCAGCCGATACATTTGTCTAAGTTCAAAACCATGCCGACTTGTGCTCTTATTTTCATCGTCGTGTTCCTTTTGGGTTAACTGCTCAAACAGCATATTTCAGGCCGTCTGAAAGTAGCTTTTAAAAAATAGCGGTTTTATTTTTATGGCTTTTTCATTGATAAAAGCTTAGTGGATAGCACGCAAGAAAAATATGCCCCGAAAGCGCAATCGGGAACAGCAAAATAATGTGTATTCAATGGCTGGAATAAGGTGATGGGTAGTTCTTTAGAAGTAGATTAATGAATAAAAAATGCCCGAAAATTTTCAGACGGCCTTGTATTGATTGTGTATGTATTCTCTAAATGCTAAAAAAAAACACCTGAAATATTCAGGTGTTTTATATGGATTGGTATTCGCTTTAACTGCCGATTAATCTTAAGCGTTGTCCGGGTTTTACCGTACGCGTATTACGGTTCCAACGGCGGATATCGTTAACATCAACATTAAAGCGGCTGGCAATCGTATTTAAAGTATCGCCTTTGCGAACGGTATAGGAAACATTACGAACCGCATTACGCTGAACGGAAGCGGCCGTCACTTTCAATACCTGCCCTTTGCGGATACTGTTGCCTTTAATATTATTAACGGTAATCAAATCTGCAACACTAACATTATACCGTTGGGAAATATTAAATAACGTATCCCCAGCCACCACTTTATGCGTATTATTGGCTTGCATTGCAGCTTCATTGGCACGGGCTAAACGTGCCTCGGTGCGCTGTTGTTGCTTAATACGGTTGGCAGCAATACGTTCTGCACGCGCTTTGGCCGCTGCCTCTTCCACTTCGGATTGGGCAAGTGAGTTTTTAATGCGCTCCGTTGCATCTAAACGCTGCTGCTCCGCATCATTAACCAAGGCCAATAATGGATCTTGCGACTCTGAAGTGGCATTTCTATTATTCAAGTTAATTTCTGTAATCGCAACATTATTCGGATTATCAGAAGGTGTCGGTTGGTTAGGAGCCGGCGTTGCCGAAGTTTGAGTCGGTAAAGACAAAGGCTCTGTTACGGCTAACTCAATACTATCAGTTGAAACTTCAGGGATTTCAATTGCATTTGAAGCAATTCTGATATCACTGTCAAGATTTGCCTTTTGAATATTGCCTGTATCTACCGATGCATCATTTTCAGCAATCAGCGCGGCAGCAATAGAGAGAGATTTTGAGTCCGTTGCCTGTTCCGCTTTAACCGCCGGTTTTGATTGTTGTGCCAAAATGGTAATAGGCGATGAATTAGGACGCTCTGATCCGCCATTGATTTCTTGCAGGGAAGTTAAATTGGTTTTATAGCCATCCGGCAATTTTTTACTGCTTGCCGCAACATGAATGAAGCCTGAATTATCCGGAGTAACCTTGTCATTTTTCGCAACTAAAATATTTTGTGAAGCATGGAAAGTGTCTACATTCGGAACATATTGGCCTTTAAGCTCTGCCACACTCATGCCGGCATCTGCGGCAATCCGACTCAAGCTGACTTTGCCGCCGGCTGCATAAGTTTGCCAAGAAAATAAATTCTCAGGCTTGGCGTTACGGTAATTTTTTTCAAATGTAGAAACAGCATAAACGGGAAGCAACAATTTACGGTTACTTTTCGGAACGAATACCGGTGCATTAAAAGCAGGATTTAATGCTAAAAATTCATTTTCACTAATATTTGCCAAGCGTGCAATAGCCTCTGTATCCATTGGTCTGTCGACACTGACAGCTTGGAAATACGGCTTGTTTTCAATCTCACTCAAGTGCATTCCGAATGCATTGGGATTATTAACTATATTGCGGACAGCCAGTAATTTAGGAACATAGTTACGGGTTTCGGCAGGCATTTTCAGGTTTTCATATACCGGCGCCAACCCACGGGCACGAGCACGTTTCATTGCACGGCTAACATTACCTTCGCCCCAGTTGTAGGCGGCCAACGCCAAAGACCAGTCACCAAACATACCATGAAGATATTCCAAATAATTCAATGCTGCATCGGTTGCAGCATAAATATCATGACGGCCGTCATATATGGATGTGCGTTCCAAACCGAAGTGGCGGCCGGTTGCCGGCATAAACTGCCATAAGCCGGATGCGCCTACATGAGATTTTGCTTTGGTAACAAAAGCACTTTCGATAAAGGGTAATAATGCGATTTCGGCAGGCATATTGCGTTTTTTTACTTCATTCGCAATATGGTACATATAAGGTTTACTACGGTTGATAGTACGGTCGAAATAAGCACGACCGGCAGAAAATTTACTCTCGTGACGCCGTACTAATTCGGAATTGACTTCGGCCATCTGGAAATTCTTGCGCATGACATTCCAAAGGCTTCCTCCCGCTGTCTTTTTATGTACTTGGTCGAGTAATGATGAATTTAAACGCATCATTGCCATACCTGTTTGGTTAGAAGTTGCTGCGTGGCTGTATGCCGCACCTGAAACCGCCGAAACACCGGTTACGGCCAGGGCTATTGATTTTAATTTGGCCATAGTTTTAAATAATATCGTGAATAGTTAATTTGAATGTATCGGATAGTAATATTTTTCACATAAAATCGTCAAGATTTTATTGTAAAATAAATAAAATAAAATGAAATATTTTAGATATTTACCAGCAAAACTATAGAAATAAAAAATTTTTTCATATTAAATTAAATATGAGGTTATCATTATAGGCATAGTATTAAAAAGGGTTTGCTTCCAATGAGATATGAGCGTTTAAAAAGATGGTTTTCAGATAACCCTGCCGGTTTATATACAGCCGATAGGGAAAAACGTTTTTTCAAACGCCATATACCGAATCAAGACATAGGTAAGGTTGTACAATTTGGCATGGACAATTGGTTAAGGCCGTCTGAAAGTCATATTTATGTATATCATGATGTGTTGATGAAACCTGATTTTTTAGCTTTTGCCGACAGTTCGCTCAGTTTATTACTCATGCCCCATACGTTGGAAATCAGCGATATGCCCTATCAGACTTTGATCGAGGCTTTTCGTGTACTCGAACCCGAAGGCAAACTGGTTATTAGCGGTTTCAACCCTTATTCTTTATGGTATTACAGCCATTGGTTTAACGGCGAGAGACTGCCTGAAAAACAATATTGCCAACCATTAACAAATTTAAAAAAACAAATTAAATCAATAGGATTTGAGATTGAACAAGGCCAATTTATGGTATATGTGCCACCAGTGAACACCGAACGTTCACTAAAGCGCTGGCACTTTATGGAAGCAGCGGGAAACAGGTGGTGGCCGTCTGCAGCAGCGGTTTACGGTTTGGTTTTGCGCAAACGCATAGCGGGCGTGAGACCCTTGCCCGAATGGGAACGTACAATGAAAAATTCAGATGAGATGGTATTGGGTATGGCGCTATCGACTACAACAGGAGAGGCCAAACGAGGCGGTTTAAGTAAGATATCCAAACTTGATTAACTCTATCAAGAACAACCATAAATGAGCCGTCTGAAATATTTCAGACGGCCTTGATACTGATTTTATCAATTTAAATGGAATTAAATATTAACCAGTCAATAAAGCCTTCCAGCGCCGTACTTGCAAAAGCACTTGCTCAGGTGCTGTTCCGCCGATATGGTTGCGAGCGTTCAAACTACCTTCTGGTGTTAAAACATCATACACATCTTTATCAATCAAATTGCTAAAGCTTTGCAAAGTTTCCAAAGGCAAATCGCTCAAATCTACGCCTTCGGTATCGGCATGACGTACCGCCAAAGCTACTGTTTCATGGCTATCGCGGAAAGGCATGCCTTTTTTCACCAAATAATCTGCCAAATCCGTTGCCGTGGCAAAACCCTGCAATACGGCCGCACGCATATTTTCAGGCTTAACGGTCACGCCGCGCATCATATCAGCATAAATGCGCAAGGTATCAATCAATGTATCTACCGTATCAAACAAAGGTTCTTTGTCTTCCTGATTGTCTTTATTGTAAGCAAGCGGTTGCGACTTCATCAGCATTAATAATGTCGTCAGATGACCGATAACCCGGCCTGATTTACCGCGCACTAATTCCGGTACATCGGGATTTTTCTTTTGCGGCATAATCGACGAGCCGGTACAAAAGCGGTCGGCAATATCAATAAAGCCAAAGCGCGGGCTCATCCATAAAATCAACTCTTCACTCAATCGGCTCAAGTGAATCATCAACAGGCTGGCAGCGGCGGTGAACTCAATGGCAAAATCCCGATCGGAAACGGCATCTAATGAATTCTGACAAATTTGTTCAAACCCCAACAACTCGGCAGTGGTTTCCCGCTTAATCGGATAAGTGGTACCTGCCAATGCTGCCGCACCCAAAGGCATACGGTTAACACGCTTGCGGCAATCGGCCATACGCTCGTCGTCACGCCCCAACATCTCAACATAAGCCAACATATGATGCCCGAAGCTTACCGGTTGGGCTACTTGAAGATGGGTAAACCCCGGCATCACCACGGCTGCATTTTTTTCAGCCAAGTCAACCAATGCCGTTTGCAAATCACGAATCAATACTTGAATATCGCTGATTTGGTCGCGCAACCATAAACGGATATCGGTCGCAACTTGGTCGTTACGGCTTCGCCCCGTATGCAAACGCTTGCCGGCATCACCGATTTTATCGGTTAACCGCCGTTCGATATTCATATGAACATCTTCCAAATCCAACGACCAAATCATTCGTCCGGCATCTATTTCTGATATAATATCGGCCATTCCTTGGCGGATAGCGGATAAGTCTTCCGCACTCAATACACCTGCCTGCTGCAACATCTGCGCATGAGCCAAAGATCCTTGTATATCCCACTTTGCCAGACGTTTGTCGAAGTCGATTGAGCCGGTATATTTCTTCACCAGCTCGGATACGGGTTCATTGAAACGCCCCGACCAAGTTTTATTATCACTCATAAATTAATCCATTCGCTTATAGTGTCTAAGAGAGTTTGTTGTAAAGATGCCTATTATACGTCAAATACAATCTTGGTTTGTACTGCCTGATTTTAGAAATTTCGGCACCATTTCCCGTTTAATTATGACCGGGATATTGGCTTTGATTTTATATCCCTTAATCAGCGGTTCGAATGAAAGCTATTTACAACAACTTTATACCCAATCCGCATGGGCCGCGCCGACATTATTATTGATTTTAATTAAAGGTTATATACTGGTTAGCTCATTTCCCCGTCTCATCGAATCCAAATGGGCCGTATTGGTTTTCCATCTTAGTGATTTAGCGATTTTTACCCTGATTAATTGCGTGGTTTTAGGTGAGCGGATGCATTTTTGGCAGCATTTCTTCTTATTTAATATTTTTGCTTTAGGCTTTATGTATTCCGAAGCTTCACGCCGTTATAGCCTTGCACCCTCTCTTTCCGAAGCGCGACTGAGTGCATTAACGGCACGCATCCGCCCGCACTTTCTCTTTAATAGTTTGAATGCCGCCATCAGCCTGATCAGGTTAAGGCCTTATGATGCCGAAACCCTACTTGAAAACTTGGCCAACCTCTTCCGAGCACAACTACGGGACGGCAGCCAAAACAGTACTTTAGGGCAAGAAATCGAATGGGCTCAAGAATATATCGCCATTGAACAGATTAGGATGGGGCACACACGCGTTCAAGTGATGTGGCAACACCATGCCCCCGATGATGCGGAAACCCCCCATCTTCTGTTGCAACCGTTATTGGAAAATGCCGTTTTTCACGGAATCGAATCCACCCACCGCCCCGGCTGCGTATCCGTATTAACCACCCGTCAAAAACATTGGATTTATATCCGGATTGAAAACCCGTATGTGCCGACGGAAAGCCAAGAAAATGCCAAACCGCACAAAGGTAATTCGATGGCATTACACAATCTAAAAGAACGCCTTGCTCTAATGTACGACAACGATGCCGTGATTAAAAGCCGCCAGCTTGACGGTATTTTCCGCGTTGATATCCGCTTACCCTACCGTAAAAAATCTTCGGATTTAAAAAATCTATTTGGCGGCTAGCATTCTATTATTCAAAACAAAAGGCCGTCTGAAATTAATTTTCAGACGGCCTTTTGTTTTATATGGACTATCGTTATGAAACGCGGAATCTTTGGCCTCTACTGCCATCACAACGATACATTCGCACTCGGTTTCCGCCTTTACCCGTATCCATACATTTTCCGTTTAATGCGCTACGGATAGTCTGACCTTCACGATACCATTTCTGATTATCCCGACCATGGCAGGCATAAGCAATAACAGGGGCACCGTCTCTGGTTTGCGCTTCGGCAACATCCAAACACAGGCCGTTTACACGGATGCTGTTATTTTTAAACGTAAACTGTTGGTTCTTCTGACCATGACAGCGGTAAGTAAGCATATCTTTATTATTAGCACCACTAAGATCCAAACATTTTCCATCTGCATTTTGAATACGGTAAGCCCGTGTATTTTCAGAAGGATAATGAATTCTCGGATGACGTTTGGGAGCAGGTTGCCCACGCGGGTGATCATGGGTTTCGGGAATACTATCCGTATCACCGATATAAATACAACCGGCCAATAAAACGGGGAGCAAAAGTAAAACTTTATTCAAGCTCATTTATTATCCTTATTTGTGATTTGTGAATTTAAAAGATTTCATATCAATAAAATAAATTTGTGATTTAATTTTTAATTACTTTAGAAATCACCCTCCTTTAACTAAATCTATTTTTAACAAGAATTTCATTGATTTCTAAATGATGCTGTATATTAATCGTAAATATTGTATGACAACGTATACTTTTTGTTAAATATATTATGCAATAAAAATAAATATAACTTTTAATAGAAGCAAGCTGAATCTTATGCCGTTTATTATTATCAGACCTACAATAATAAGGGCTGTATTAGAAACTTTATCTATCTAATACAGCCCTTACCCAATATGAATTGATTCTTAATGTTTATGAAGCTTAAAATTTACTGTTACTTCAATAGTTTTAAACATTAAATAAGAAATGAATCACATCACCATCTTGCACCACATATTCTTTACCTTCCGCACGCATTTTACCGGCTTCTTTGGCTTTGGCCTCACCGCCTAACGTAATAAAATCATCATAGGCAATCACTTGAGCACGAATAAAGCCGCGTTCAAAATCGGTATGAATCACACCTGCCGCTTGCGGTGCGGTATCGCCTTTATGAATGGTCCATGCGCGTACTTCTTTCACGCCGGCGGTAAAATAAGTTTGCAGGCCGAGCAAATCATAGCCGGCACGAATCAGGCGGTTCAGGCCCGGCTCTTCCAAACCCATTTCCGCCAGAAACTCGGCTTTCTCATCCTCTTCCAACTCGGCAATTTCGCTTTCCAGTGCTGCACAAACGGCTACAACCGGTGCATTTTCTCGAGCAGCCAATTCTTTTAAACGGTCATAATGCGGATTGTTTTCAAAGCCGTCTTCAGCCACATTAGCCACATACATAGCAGGTTTAGAAGTGAGTAAAAATAGCGGACGCAATAAAGCGGTTTCATCTTCATCTAATCCAAACGAACGCACAGGCTTGCCCTCATTCAGATGCGGTAATAATTTTTCAAGCAATGCCACCAGTTTTTGTGCATCTTTATCGCCTGATTTGGCACGTTTACCTTCGCGCACAATCGCTTTTTCCACACTGGCCAAGTCAGCCAAAGCCAATTCGGTACCAATGGTTTCTATATCGGCAATCGGATCGACTTTGCCGGAAACGTGCACGATATTGTCATCATCAAAACAACGGACAACGTTTACAATGGCATCGGTTTCCCGGATATTGGCCAAAAATTGGTTGCCAAGCCCCTCGCCTTTACTGGCACCTGCTACCAAACCGGCAATATCGACAAATTCGACAATAGCAGGCTGGATTCTTTGCGGTTTAACAATGGCGGACAACGCATCTATACGCGGATCAGGCACTTCAACAATGCCGACATTGGGTTCGATAGTACAAAACGGATAATTGGCCGCTTCGATACCGGATTGGGTTAGCGCGTTGAACAGAGTAGATTTGCCGACGTTGGGCAGGCCGACGATGCCGCATTTTAAGCTCATATTTAATTCTCGAAACAGATGTAAAATTTAACGGGCGATTGTAGCATATTGTGGGGAAACTGAATAATACCGACCCGCCCGGTATTTTCAGACGGCCTCAAAGTATCCAATAGAAAAAAGAGGCCTTAAAAAGCCTCTTTCTGATATATGGGATATTTTATAAAGCTTTAAGCCAAATCGGCAAACAAAGGGGTAGAAAGGTAGCGTTCGCCGTAAGACGGTATTAACACAACGATTAGTTTATCTTTGTTTTCCGGTTTTTTAGCCAACTCTAACGCTGCCGATACAGCGGCACCTGAAGAAATACCCACCAAAATACCTTCTTTCTCAGCCATCAAACGGGCTGTCTCAAAAGATGCATCATTAGAGGCTTTCATCACGGTATCGTAAGCTTTGGTATTTAAAATGCTGGGTATAAATCCTGCACCGATACCTTGAATCGGATGCGGGCCTTTTTCACCACCGCTTAATACGGGGGAAGCTTCGGGTTCTACCGCAACAATTTGCACTTCAGGTTTGCGCTCTTTTAATACTTCGCCCACACCTGTTACCGTACCGCCGGTACCGACACCGGCCACAAAAATATCTACTTGGCCATCGGTATCTTTCCAAATTTCTTCGGCTGTGGTTTCCCTATGAATCTGAGGATTGGCGGGATTATCGAATTGACGCGGCATAAAATAAGTATCCGGATGCTCGTCTACCAAAGCTTGTGCTTTGGCAATCGCACCGCCCATACCTTCTGCGGCAGGGGTAAGAATCAATTCGGCACCGAATGCACGCAATAACATACGGCGCTCTTTACTCATGCTTTCAGGCATGGTAATTGCCAGTTTGTAGCCACGCGCTGCGCACACCATAGCCAAACCGATACCGGTATTGCCGCTGGTGGCTTCGACAATAGTGGTATCTTTATTAATTTTTCCGGCTTTTTCAGCCTCATCAATCATAGCAATGGCAATACGATCTTTAACACTGCTACCGGGATTAAAAAATTCCAATTTGGCAACGACACGGCCGGGTAGGCCTTCGGTCAGACGGTTTAACTCGACCAACGGCGTATGGCCGATTAAATCAGTAATACTGTGTGCAATATTCATGATATTTTCCTAAAATAAATTGAAGAATAAATCCTAAAACGTGACTGTTTGAAAAGCCAATAATTTATCATTCTTAATTTATAACCGTTAGTTATAAAAAGCGAAGCATATTTGAAGCCGTTTGTTGCACCCTATATCTGATGTTTCTATTCGTTTAGATAATCCGTTCTCATTAACTATAACGGAAGCCCAGCAGTATCCAAACAATATAGGCCGTCTGAAATATCAAGGCCAACAAAAAGCCAAGTTGTAACTGGCGGCTACTAAAATAATTTGCCGGCTCCTTTAAAATCATTGTCCGGTGAAGATAAAAAATCGCCATCACCACACCCTGCATCACAAACCAACCGCCGGGTTCCAAAGCATACATTTGTACAAAAGCCGGTAATACATAAGGTGTGATACCGCTTGGGAAGCGGCTATAAATAATCAGCAGCAGGAAAAAGGATACCACACTCATCAATATACTGCTGACGGCAAACAAACTGATAAAACTATCCGCCTCTACCGCATACCAAATTTTTTTATCCGGCGATCTCCGCCAATGATTGACAAAGAAAAACAAAGCGGCCAACGCGATATAAAAATGGGGAATATACAGTGGTGCAATATGGGTTAGTCCCCATAAACCGGGCAATAGCCGCAGGCCGGCAGCGCTAAAGCCGACCCACAATAACACACTGCCCCAAAGCCACTGAAACTCACCGGAACGATAGCTGGCAACGAGAAACACCGTAATATAAACCGCTAAAAACCATAAATCCAAACTCGGTATCATTTTAGCGGTAACCCATAATACGCGATAAAGCAGCACCTATCGCATCGGCCATATATCGAACCGAATCGGTTTCCAAATCGGCGGCAAAACGGTTGACATCACTATCGGCCGCCAATAATAGCGCACCGGTTTGTTTGCCGATAACAATAGGCAATTGTAAATAACTTTCCGCCACCATATCGGTTGACGGTAATAACTTTTTCATTTCTTTGCTTATCTTAGTGCCCAAGATAGGTTTTGTTATTGCCAGAATGTCTTCACGCACTTTTTTACCGCCCAGCATATCTTCGGGAATACGGACTTTGGCTTTTTTAGGCTCGGCAACAATCACCAATTTAAACAGCTGTAAGCCGAAATCTTGTCGCAACGATTCATATAAAACATCTGCCAACTGAGCAACCGTATTCACCTTTAACAATCCGATATCCAAAGCAAACTGGCGCAACATAGTATTTTGATTGGCTTCGGCATCAGACATCATCACCGTTAATTGGTCGGCCATTTTTTCAATTTTCAACTGTGATTCGGCCAGCTTGGCTTGTGCAAAAGAACGAACCTTGTCATCACGCAGGCGCACGCCTAATTCGGCGGCATGTTCCACCAAAAAATCAGGGTGTTTTTTTAAAAAATCCAAAACATTTTGTGGGTTTAAATTATTCATTAGTATTGCAACTCACCTTCAAATACAGTTTCAACAGGGCCCGTCATCAGAACATCCGCCCCTTCCTGCCAACTAATCTGCAAATCACCGCCCGGCAAACCGACACATATAGATGCGCCTTCCTCCAACAAACCGAGGCGGACACCTGCAACCACGGCGGCACAAGCACCCGTACCGCAAGCCAGTGTTTCGCCGACACCGCGCTCATAAACACGCAGGCGGATATGCTGTTTATCGACAACCTGCATAAAGCCGACATTCACATGCTCCGGAAATTGCTCGTGCGACTCAATGGCTTCTCCCCAATGCTCAACCGGTGCGGTATCCACATCATCAACCACAATCACCGCATGGGGATTACCCATATTCACACAACTGACCGGTACGGATTCCAAACCGACCAAAACGATGTGAATCAAATCATCTTCAACTTCATCCGATGCCGGAACAAACGGAATTTCAGACGGCTTAAAGCGCGGTTTGCCCATGTTTACGGTGACCAAGCCCTGCTCCGTCAGCTGCGGCACAATAATGCCCTTTGCCGTTTCCACTACGATTTCATGTTTATCGGTTAACCCCTTATCCACTGCAAAACGCACAAAACAGCGCGCACCGTTACCGCATTGCTCCACTTCGCTGCCGTCGGCATTAAAAATACGGTAGCGGAAATCTACCGCATCCGATTGCGGTTTTTCCACCAATAAAAGCTGGTCGAACCCGATACCCTTATGCCGGTCTGCCCATTTAATCAGCGGAGCATCCGCAGGATCAAACGACTGGCTGATGCCGTCGACAACCATAAAATCATTACCTAACCCATGCATCTTCGTAAATTTTAATGTTTTCATCATATTCCTCACTATGATAACGGCAACGGTTGAGGCCGTCTGAAAAACTAATCGGATTCTACACGATAATGCGCTTGATTATATGTTATCGGCGACTTAAATTTACGGATAGCCGCCGGGTATTTTCTCTTATTATACCTATAAAAATAAATATAAAAATTATTATTAATGTTATTAAAAATAAACTTTCCACATCTTTTGCCAAAGCAAAAACCGATTAGCTGATAAATGTGTTTGCTTCAAAAAGTTTCAACATTATTATCAAGCAACGGCAATATGAAACAGACTAAAGTTGTAAAGAAGAGACAAACCTATTAGTAAAAAAACAAACAGCAACCTCACATGCTAAACAGATATTTTTAAAATATCATGATAAACAATCATCTATATTAACAAAACAATAAAAATAGTCTATACAGATACTATTTTCCCAACCCTAATAAAAACCGATTATCATATTTTAATGCCGAATAATTAAAATTTTTCTTGTTTTATAGCTAACTTTCATGCAGAATAAATAACGAAACAATCAAAACCAAAGATTATCCCCCATCAATGGTTTCTGTTTCAAAACCTCTGATAACAAAATGGCCAAACACATTACTCAGGCATATTTGCCAAAAGGATAATTTATGAAAATCAAACACGTTTTATCCACTCTGACCGCTTTTGCCCTTTTTGCCGGCGCCCAAACCGCCTTAGCCCAAACGGTTACATTTCACGACAATCATGTAAACAGCCAAACAGATGGTAATGTTGCTATGAGTATCGACATCAGCCCGTCAGGCAAAGTGAGCGATGCCCGCATTGTCCGCAGCAGCGGTTCGGCAACCATTGATGCCGAAGCCATCAGCTGGATTCAATCCCAGTATATGCGCCCCGTAACCATGAATGGTGATAACATTCAATTCAGCGTTATTAAAGAATTTAAATTCAGCAAAACAGCTCCTGTTCAACAGGCAGGTTTAGCATTTTAAATATATTCCCCAAACCAAAAGGTCTATTGCGCCATATTGCAACAGACCTTTTTATCATTTTCAACACATCTCAATCGGCAATATGAATATATTGCTAAGCCTTTAAAAAAATTAAACTTTATGAGTTTAATTTCAATATCGGCACCCTACTCTTTACCAATACTAACAAAATCACTCCCCAAATACCTTTATACTCTTATAGTACGAATATAAATAAAAGGATACATCATGAAAAACATCCTATTTGCGGGCTTTTTGTTAACTGCTTTAAGTGCTTGTTCGGTCGGACAACCCGGCATGTCGGTCGGCGTCGGGTTGGGTACGGGTATCGGCAGACATATAGGTTTGGGAACATCCATTAATATTCCGGTTGGTACCAATATCGGTAGAGCCGATAATAGCAGCTTGAAAAACGTTGAAGAACCAACCGTTACTTATTTCGATGCCAATGGCAGAGTAAGTAATAATGCCGTTAAAGGCGGATTCCACCGTCAACTACTTCATAGACGCGGTGATGAATATGTTGTACAAGATTTTTATAGCGACAATAATAGAAAACGCACTGACCCCTATACGGTCGACCGCAAACATTTACTCGAATTCCGTGCCCATCCTGAAAACGGCACATTAACAGTTTATGCCTATAACGGTAATATTATGCAGCAACAAACCTACCAAAAAGGCCGGTTGGTTAATGCACGGTATTAAAAACAAATATATTGATTGAGTTATCAAAAAGCCGCCATGCAACAAAACATAGCGGCTTGTTTATCTAAATGATATAAACAATATAGCTTATTCACCGACTACTTCACCCGCCAACCACGCCATCGCTTCGATTTTATGGCCGTCAAGATCGCGTACGAAGCAGCCGTAATAAGCATCGCCATAATGCGGGCGCGTGCCGGGTTCTCCGTCACCTTTCCCTCCTGCCGCCAACGCCGCTTCATAAAATGCATGCACTTCTTCGCGATTTTTAGCCATAAAAGCAATGTGTATACCGTTGGCAGCCTCCGCCGGTTTACCGTTAAACGGTTGTTGTATCCAGAATTCGGGATAAGCGCGAGCATAAGCAATAGCTGGAAAATGCTCGGTTACATCTAAAATACGGCCAATACCGAACGTAGCCAAAACCTTATCATAAAAAGCAACGGCTTCAGCAAAGCGGTTTGTACCTAAAGAAACATGGGAAAGGATACTGGGATTTTCCATCAAAACGCCTATTATGAATAAAAAACTGCATAGGGTATATGCCATTGATACCCACACGTTGACTAATTAAAACCATCTGCTTGTTTGGCTCACAACCTACACCGTTTTCATTATATATAAACGACTCAGTTCATAGACTAATTTTCTAGGCTGTCTAAAGCTGCCCATTTCTTAATTAAAGCCTTAAATCAAGAAAAGCAGTATAATAACGGCTTTCATTCTAATAGCTCGCCTGAATATTTCAGACGGCCTCACTCATTCAGCAACAAGGAATCCCATGAGAAAACCACAACGCGGCTATGCCCGCCAAGACCGCGTCAAAGAACAAATTATGCGCGAATTGGCCGAGCTTGTGCGCACCGGCTTAAAAGATCCGCGTGCCGGCTTTATCACCATCAACGAAGTGGATGTTACCCGTGATTACAGCCATGCCACCGTTCACTATACCGTTTTAGACGACAACACCCGCGATATTACCGAAGAAGCGCTTGAAAATGCCAAAGGCTATCTGCGCACCGAATTATCTAAACGCATCAAACTGTTTAAAACCCCCGAATTACACTTTAAATACGACGAATCACTCGAACGCGGCATGAGCATTTCGCATTTGATTGATCAGGTTGCCTCTGAAAAACCCATAGAAGATTAATGAAATAAACAGGCCGTCTGAAATTTCAGACGGCCTATTCAAACACTAATCAGTGATATCCCAAACCTTCCCGACCTTTTAAGAGTTTTTTCAACAATATGCCCGCCTCCGCCAATATAAAAAAACCGCAAAAACGGCCTGTTAACGGCGTTTTACTGCTGGATAAACCTCAAGGCCTTTCCAGCAATACCGCCCTACAAAAAGCACGCCGCCTCTACCGTGCCGAAAAAGCCGGCCATACCGGCGTATTGGATCCGTTGGCAACCGGGCTATTACCGGTTTGCTTTGGCGAAGCCACCAAATTCGCCCAATATCTACTTGATGCCGACAAAGCCTACACCGCCACCATGAAACTGGGTGAAGCCACCGAAACGGGCGATGCCGAAGGCAATATTATCGACACCGCCAACGCCGATATCCCCCTCGAAAACTTTCAGACGGCCTGCTCTGCGCTTACAGGCACTATCCGCCAAGTGCCGCCGATGTTTTCCGCTTTAAAGCACGAAGGCAAACCGCTTTATGAATATGCCCGCAAAGGCATTGTGATTGAACGCAAACCGCGAAATATCACCATTTATCACATTGATATCCAACACTATGCCCCACCCGAAGCCGTGATTGATGTGCGGTGCAGCAAAGGCACTTATATCCGCACCCTAAGCGAAGACATTGCCAAACACATCGGCACCTTTGCCCATTTAACCGCCCTACGCCGTACGGAAACCGCCGGATTTAATATCACCCAAAGCCATACTTTAACCGACTTGGAAACGCTAACGGAAACCGAACGTGATGCCCTATTGCTGCCTTGCGATGTTTTAGTCCGCCATTTGCCCGAGTTAACGGTAAACCCCGAAGCGGTGGATATGTTACAAAAAGGCCAACAGCCGACGTGCCAAATTAACCCGCTGCCATCCGGCCCGATAAGAATATACGGCGAAGACAACACCTTTATCGGCTTGGCAGAATATCAGCAACAAACAGGCCGTCTGAAAGCCGTGCGCCTAATGAGTACCGCGCATATTGCCTAAAATAAACCACTAAATTTTTATATATGAATAAACAAAGGCCGTCTGAAAATTCAGACGGCCTCTTATGATATAACTCAAATACACTTAATCTTCATCATCCCTATCGGCAGGTTTCATAAACCGGCAGAGCGATAAACCGGCTTCATAGAGCAAAATCAGCGGCACCGCCAGCATGATTTGCGAAATAATATCCGGCGGCGTAATCACCGCTGCGATCACAAAAGCACCGACAATCACATAAGGCCGCGCTACTTTTAATTGCTCCGGGGAAACCACGCCCATACGGTTTAGCAATACCACCACAACCGGCACTTCGAAAGTGGTGCCGAATGCGACAAACATCCCCAACACAAACGACAGATATTTATCAATATCGGTTGCCATATTCACGCCGACAGGCGTTACACCGGCTAGGAATTTAAAGATAATCGGGAAGACTAAAAAATAAGCAAAAGCCATACCGGTAAAAAACAAAATCACGCTGGAAAGCACCAAAGGCGTAATTAGGCGTTTTTCATTTTGATACAGTGCCGGCGCCACAAATGCCCATACTTGATACAGCGTGTGCGGCAGTGATAATAAGAAAGCCACCATCAAGGTTACTTTTACCGGCACGAAAAACGGCGCCACCACATCGGTGGCAATCATACTGGTATTGGCAGGCAAGGTTGCCATCAACGGATTGGCAACAAAGGTATAAAGCTGTTGGGAAAACGGCATCAGCCCCAAAAAACAGATTAAAACACCGAGAATCAACCACATCAAACGGCGGCGTAATTCGATTAAGTGTTCCACTAAGGGCTGGGAATATTGTTGTTCGGATTCAGACACGGTTGCTCATTTCTTGCGCACGCGCAGCTGAGGTTGGGGACGTTGGCGCGGCCGCGCACTGCGCTTGCGCCGAATGGCTTGTTTGCGTATGGAAGCGGTATGGAAGCTGTTTGCATAAGTATAGCCGCCTTCTATGCTATTGGCTGTTTCAGACGGCATATCATCGTTATTCCATTGCATTTCTTCTGTAGCATCCTGCAAGGGCATACCGTTTTCATCCAAGCCGAAATCGGCCGGCGTGTGTTGCTCGGGCAACCGCTCCCATGCGGGAACACTTAGGCCGTCTGAAATCTCGTGAAGGTCTTGGCGAGCCGTCGAACCGATATTGGTGATTTCACCCCGTATCTGTTCAGCGGTCGATTCAAATTCGCTTTTGGCTTTACGCCATTCTTCCATATCGGCATGTGCGCTCAACTCTTCTTTAACGCTACTGATCATGCGCTGCGCACGCCCAAGCAGATTGCCCGCCGCCCGCGCGGCTTTGGGCAGCCGTTCCGGACCGAGCACCACTAGGGCAATCACGCCGATAAGCAGTAGTTCGCTAAAACCAAAATCAAACATTTTTTAAGCCGATTTATCGTTGTCTTTTTGATGCTCTACGATGTCTTCTTTCTTGCCTTCTTCGCCTTCATTCAAACCTTTTTTGAAATCATGCACGGCACCGCCTAAGTCTTTACCGACATTGCGCAATTTTTTGGTACCGAATACCAATACGACAATCACTAAAACGATAACCCAGTGCCAAATAGAAAAACTACCCATAACGTAAAATCCTTTTGATTTGATTATTTAAAATATTTAAAAAATTAAAAGCCGCCTTAAACCGGCCGACCCATAATATGAATATGTAGGTGAAACACTTCCTGCCCGCCGCCTTTGCCGGTATTGATATGCGTTTTAAAACCATATCCCAAACCATTGGCTTCGGCGATTTCAGGCACTTTAACCATCATTTTACCCAATAAGGCTTCATGCTCCGGCCCGGCTTCTGCCAAAGAAACCAAATGCTGCTTCGGAATCAAGAGCAAATGAACAGGCGCTGCCGGATTGATATCTTTAAAGCACAACATATCGTTGTCTTCATACACAATATCGGCGGGGATTTGCTTATCTGCAATCTTACAGAAAATACAATCGGTCATCAGAAGCTCCAAAATAGCGGTTTGTTTATTTGCAGACGGCTTAATATGTTTATATTTCAACAGAGGCCGTCTGAAAATAAGCTTTCAGACGGCTTCTTGCATCTGCTGTTTGGCCGATTTTAATACAATTTCAACTTTCCTGCCGAGAAGCTTTTTCCACCAGCCCCGACAACCCCTGTCTGCGTGCCAATTCGCTAACCACATCTTCAACCCGTAAACCGTGGTGTGCCAGCAACACTTGGGTGTGAAACCATAAATCGGCCACTTCATAAACCAAATGCTCGCCACCGCCATCTTTTGATGCCATCAATACTTCGCCGGCTTCTTCAATCACTTTTTTCAGAATTTTGTCTTCGCCTTTATGCAACAGCCCAGCAACATAAGATGTTTCGGGACTACTGTTTTTGCGCTCTTCGATAACATTCTGAATTTCGGTTAAAACCTGTTCGCTCATATTTTTACCTCAATGGCTAATCATGCAAATGCTTGTTTCACAATACAGCAAATACAGGTCATCATTTTTTCAGACGGCCTGGTTATTGTAACCATGTTTAGCCGTGTGTATGCGTATGTCCGTAAATTTCTTTTTCGTCTTTTAATACCGCATCGACAATCTGCCATTCGCCGTCGCGCCAAACGCGGTAGAAACAGCTTTCCCGGCCGGTATGGCAGGCAATGCCGCCGGCTTGTTCGATCAACATAATAACCGCGTCGCCGTCGCAATCCAAACGCAGCTCGAAAACTTTTTGGGTATGCCCCGATTCTTCACCCTTCATCCACTGTTTGCCGCGTGAGCGGCTGTAATAATGGGCATAGCCGGTTTCAGCAGTTTTTTGCAGGGCTTCGGCATTCATCCATGCTACCATCAATACCCGCAAGGTTGCCGCATCTTGGGCAATGGCGCAAACCAAGCCCTTTTCATCAAATTTAACCGCATCCAATAACGCTTCGGACATTTCCAATACTCCTCAAAACCGATTGATGATGTATTAAGCCGATTTAGGCAGGCTTGATTGTTTTTATAGTAGAAAAACCATTATGCCTAACGGTGCGGCATCATAACAAAAAAGCCGCGCCGAAGCACTTTTCATAGGCTCATGGTTTTGTTTATTTCAAAAATGCCGCAATCACGGCTACCACCGTCATCACCATTAAAATCAATCTTAATTTTTCAGGCGGCAGTTTCAAGGCAATTTTCACCCCAATCAGCGAACCAATGGTATTGCCTGCCGCCAGAATCAGGCCGACATCCCACCAAATCTTGCCCTGTATGATAAATACCACCAAAGAAACGATGGTAAAGGCTAAAGTACACACCAATTTCAAAGAATTGGCACGCAATAGGCTGTAATTCAAAACCCCTGCCAATACCGGCAGCAATAAAAAGGCCACACTCGCCTGCACAAAGCCGCCGTATATCCCCACGCCAAACAAAAGCAGCGATGCGGCACGCGTTTCGGATACTTTCCGCTCGCTCATGTTTTCAGACGGCATTAACAGCTGAGGCTTCACAAAAGTGAGTATGGCCACGCCGAGAATACATAATAATAATGCCGGTTTTAAAATAGTATTGGGCAAAACCGAAGCCAATAAAGAACCGACCAAACCGCCAGCCGAGACCGGCAACAAAATGCCGCGCAAATCATAAGTAGGCAAAACGCCTGCTTTTTGGAAACCGCGAATACCGGCTAAGGATTGGAAAAAAATCCCGACACGGTTGCTTGCATTGGCCACATCGGGCGGCACGCCGAACAACATCAGCAGCGGCAAAATAAAATTAGAACCGCCACCGGCCAATATATTGATAATGCTGGCGCAAATGCCTAAAGCCGCAATGGCCAGATAATGCCAATAAGTCAAATCCATAAGCGTTGCCTCTGTTGTTTTCAGACGGCCTGATTATTTTTGCGCAACAGTGACCAAACACGAGCCGAAAACCTGTTTGCCTGTCGGCACATTCGATTGCGCCGCGTTAAGCGGTGCGCCGGTATAGCATGAAAAAGCGTCCATCGCATTTTTCGGCGAACCCTCAATCACCCTATCACTATAAATCATATAGGAAAACACTTTTCGATTCGGGTCGTAGTAGCGCATCACCTGTAAGGTTTTAAAAATCAGACTCGAACCTTTTTTAAAGACTTGCTGCGGCTTGAGTACGTCCGCTTCGTTATAGCTGACCTGAGCGGCCGTCTGAACACACGATACCGAAGCATCGGAAGCATCTTCTTCCAGATTCACCGTTTCTTTCAAGCCGCCTTTTTTCGCATAAGAAATATAACAGGTAACGCCCTGAACTTGCGGATCATCGAAAGCATGAATTTCAATGCGGTCGTTTTTACCGAGCAAATTAAACACGGTATCTGCCTCACCGATTTTATCGGTCGAACCACCACCGCAAGCAGCCAATAAAGACGACATTAAAATAACCAACAGCGATTTTTTCATGGATGGCTTTCCCTATTCCGCCTTTTCAGACGGGCTGATTCAAACAAGTTTATAAGCGCACTTCGATGCCGGCCGCACGCATGGCTTCTTTGGCTTCGCGGATACCCACTTCGCCGAAGTGGAAAATACTCGCTGCCAAAACCGCATCGGCTTTGCCCTCTTTCACGCCCTCTATCAAGTGTGCAATATTGCCGACGCCGCCCGATGCAATCACCGGAATATCCACCGCTTCGCAAACCGCGCGGGTGAGCGGCAGGTTAAAGCCCGCTTTGGTGCCGTCTCTATCCATACTGGTGAGCAGAATCTCACCGGCACCGCGCTTCTGCATATTCACCGCCCATTCCACCGCATCAATACCGGTAGGCGTACGGCCGCCGTGTGTAAACACTTCCCAACGGGTATTTTCCGCATTCACCGCTTTGGCATCAATCGCCACAACAATCGCTTGCGAACCGAAAAAATCACTCGCTTCATTCACCAAATCCGGACGGGTTACCGCCGCCGTATTAATACTGGCCTTATCGGCACCGGCATTCAACAAGCGGCGTATATCCGCCACTGCACGCACCCCGCCGCCAACAGTGAGCGGAATAAACACTTGCGAAGCCACTTCTTCAATCACATGCAAAATGGTATCGCGGTTATCGGAAGAAGCGGTGATATCGAGAAAGGTTAATTCGTCCGCGCCTTCATCGTTATAACGTTTGGCCACGTCGACAGGATTGCCCGCATCACGCAGGCCGACAAAATTCACGCCTTTCACCACACGGCCGTTATCCACATCCAAACAAGGGATAATTCGCTTAGCCAATGCCATATTCTTGTTTCCTTTATTTTTCAAACAACCATTTCACCCATAAGGCAATAACAACCGCATGATTCGGCAGCCGTGGGAAAAATCAAGGCTGCCGAAGCAGCCCGTGTTTAAGCCATCCAATCCGCCACCCATGCCGGCAAGTGTAGATAGAAATAATAATAACCCAGCGCACCGATTGCCGCCATCACCAACGAACCCATAAAGTTTTGCGCAAAACGGTTTACAATGCCTAATACCAACGCCGCATAAGCCCAAAGCAGGCAGTTCACCGCTACCCATTGCCCGTCGATAAACGGTATTTCAAAGGCCATACCCATGCTGATTAAAACAGCCAAAATGGTAAAAGCCAACCCCTCGCTAACGGCGTGAATATCGCGATCAGACGACCACGCCGCCCAAAAGCCCAATATAAATGCTTGAAACATGATTACCCCTTAAAAAAAATGATAAATAATTATAAATTGCAAACGATTAAAATAATACAAAAGGTTTTATTATATATGCTGTTTCATTATTTTATTAGTAGGCCGTCTGAATAATCGGTATGGATAACTTTCAGACGGCCTATTGATTAAGCGTTTTGAGCGGTTAACGAATCGGCCAATTGTTGGGCTTCGGCAAAATCAATACTGCCCTCATAAATCGCCCTGCCCGTAATCGCGCCGGTCACACCGCTTTTTTCTACGGCACATAAAGCGCGGATATCGTCCAGATTGGTTAAGCCGCCCGAAGCGATAACGGGGATACGCACGGCTTCGGCCAGTTTCACGGTAGCCTCGATATTCACACCGCTCATCATACCGTCGCGGCCGATATCGGTATAAATAATGCTGTTCACGCCGTCGTCTTCAAAGCGTTTGCCCAACTCGGTAACATGATAATCGGTCACCGTTGCCCAGCCATCAATCGCCACCATGCCGTCTTTCGCATCCAAGCCCACAATAATCCGCCCCTCAAACGCTTTGCACGCTTCGCGCACAAATTCGGGATTTTTCACCGCCGCCGTGCCGATAATCACATCGTTCAGCCCCAAATCCAAATATTTTTCAATGGTTGCCAAATCGCGGATTCCGCCGCCCAATTGCACCGGAATATCTTTCGCCACTTCTTGCAAAATATTGCTGACCGCTTCAAGGTTTTTCGGCTTGCCGGCAAAAGCACCGTCTAAGTCGACCAAATGAAGACGGCGCGCACCCTGTTTCAGCCAGTGCAGCGCGGTTTCTGCCGGATTGTCGGAAAATACCGTTGCCTGATCCATCAAGCCCTGTTTCAGGCGCACACAACGCCCTTCTTTTAAATCTATCGCGGGAATCAATAACATAATCTGTCCGTTATCTGCATCATTATTCAGACGGCCTTTTATCTCAATATATATAAGGCCGTCTGAAACGGTTGGAAAAACCTGCTTATTTTACTACACAACTCAGCCATTCCAGCGTAAAAAATTACGCAACAGCAATAAACCGCCGTCATGGCTTTTTTCAGTATGAAACTGCGTGGCAAAAACATTGTCTTTGCCGACAATACAGGCAAACGGTTCCGGATATTCGCTGGTGCCCAACACAATATCCGACTGCTCGGGTGCAAAATAATAACTATGCACAAAATAAAAGCGCGTATCTTGGGCAATATCGGCAAACAGCGGGTGCGCCTGCGTTTGGTGAACCGTGTTCCAGCCCATATGCGGCACTTTCAAGCGGTCGCCATGCGCATCGTGCAAATCGTTGCGAAAACGCTTCACTTCGCCGCCAAACCAACCCAAGCCCGCCGTGTCGCCCTCTTCGCTATGGTCGAACAACAATTGCGCGCCCACGCAAATGCCGAAAAAAGGTTTATTCTTCAGGCCGTCTGAAACCGCTTCGCCCAAGCCGCTTTTTTGCAAAGCCGCCATACAATCCGGCATTGCGCCCTGCCCCGGAAAAATAACTTTATCGGCGGCAAACACTTCTTCGGGACGGTCGGTCAATATGATTTCCGCCGGAATATCCGCCAACTTCTGCGCCGCCTGCGCCGATTTTAAAACCGAATGCAGATTGCCCATACCGTAATCTACAATAGCCACTTTCATCTTCTCTTTATCCTTTCAGACGGCCTTTTTTCTAACCGCCGAATAATAGCAGAAAAACAAACCCGCCCGATAACCCGTTTTGAGTTATACACCTTTTCCCCTCATGAAACAGGCCGTCTGAAAAATCGTTTCAGACGGCCTGCCTATTGCGTTTTTTAATGCTAAGATATAGCCCTTTGATTAATCATCAATCCATAACATTATGAATCCATTACTCGACACACTCAAACCCTATCCCTTCGCCCGTTTGCGCGCCGCCCTGAAAGATATTCCCGCCCCCGCCGGCATCGCCCCCGTTCCCCTGCATATCGGCGAACCCAAACACCCCGCGCCCAAAATCATCACCGACGCGCTAACCGCCGCATTATCCGGTTTGGAAAAATATTCCATGACCAATGGCCTGCCCGAACTGCGCCAAGCCTGCGCCAATTGGGCCAAACGCCGCTATGACGGTTTGCAGCTCGACCCCGAAACCGAAATCCTGCCCGTACTCGGCTCGCGCGAAGCATTGTTTTCATTTACCCAAGTGGTGCTGGATCCCACTTCAGACGGCCCCAAGCCCATCGTTATCAGCCCCAACCCTTTTTATCAGGTTTACGAAGGCGCCACCCTGCTCGGCGGCGGCGAAATCTATTTCACCAACAACCGCCCGCCCCGCTTTACCCCCGACTGGAAAAACATACCCGAAGACATCTGGCAGCGTACCAAAATGGTTTTTATCTGCTCGCCCGACAATCCCAGCGGCAGCGTGATGCAGCTCGACGAATGGGCCGAACTCTTCGCCATGCAAGACCGCTACGGCTTCGTTATCGCCTCCGACGAATGCTATTCCGAAATCTATTTTCAAGGCCGCAAACCCATCGGCTGCCTGCAAGCCGCCGCCCAACTCGGCCGCAGCAATAAAGGCATCGTGATGTTTACCAGCCTTTCCAAACGCTCCAACGTGCCCGGCCTGCGTTCCGGCTTTGTCGCCGGCGATGCCGCCTTGCTCCATGCCTTTTCGCTATACCGCACCTATCACGGCAGCGCCATGAGCCTGCCCATCCAATATGCCAGCATCGCCGCATGGAACGACGAAGAACACGTTATCGAAAACCGCCGCCTTTATCAGGAAAAATTCGATAAAGTGCTGCCGATATTACAACAAGCCTTCGACGTGCGCCTACCCGAAGCCTCTTTCTATATCTGGCTGCCCGTGCCCGACGGCGACGACTTGGCATTCGCCCGTAATCTCTGGCAAAAAGCCGCCATCCAAGTTTTACCCGGCCGCTTCTTCGCCCGCGACACCCCGCAAGGCAACCCCGGCAAAGGCTATGTACGCATTGCATTGGTCGCCGATATTGAAACGTGTGTGAAAGCGGCTGAAACGATTGTTTCGCTTTATCGGGGAAGTTAATAAACCGTTTTAAAGCTTACGGCATATAGAGTAATAAAGGCCGTCTGAAAGCTAATATAAAACAAGGGCGGATAATTTTATCCGCCCTTGTTTTATATCTATTAGGATTTTTCACTATAAAAAACCTATTATTCTCAATAAAAAACTATTAAAATAAAACACCAACATTTATAATATATCATTTTCTATTAGAAAATATGCACTTTATTCATTACTTAAATAGTATTTTAGCTATTATCTAGAACAACTACATTTTTTATATTAAAATTTTTTTCAAATGTTTCAATAAATAAATCTATATTCCTATAGAATCCTTTATTTTTGAAAAAATTATAGTGTTCTGCTTCCTCATTCGATAGTATTTTTTCATCTCCTCCATCTATATTACATTTACAATCACCATCTGAAAATATTAGAGTATATTCTTTATCAGGCTTACCCTTAAAAGATAGTGTATATCTTTTAACTCCATCATAAATATTACTATATTGTTCTATAGAATTTAAAAATGATGTGAGCTCATATTGATTATTATCATCATAAATAATTTTAAATTCACTAAACCCCTTTAGATTAAGCTTATTACACATAGAAATCAAAAACTTATTTGTTTCATACATTAAAAATATTTTTTTTAAAATATTAAAATAAGGAATTATTTCATTACGAATATCTTGCCCTTGTATTTCAGCTTTTTGATTAAAATGTGCGCTTGAATTTCTTTTTTTTTGTACAGTGTCATCTATTAATGTTTTTAATTTTTTACCTATTTTATCTTCTAAAAATGTATCTGTTTCTTCATTAAATTGCCACACTGCTTTTAATTGAGATGCACTATAAGAAGACGGTGTTTGAAACCATTTTTTACTAACATCTGCAGTAATATCAATTTCTCTTAAGAGATAACGTAAGCTTCTCCAAGCTACCCAAGAATCTAACAAAATCCAACCGTAAGAAGCAAATGATGATTGAATAGTAGCATCTCCTATTTTTGCGTATTCCTTAAATATTGCAGATAATCTAAATTCTATATCTTCGATAGTATTATCCAATATGTGCATTTAAAAATCGCCTCCAAAATAATCTATCCCTGCTTCAATTCTACCTCTAACAGACTTCATTGATGATGCTCTACGTGCTTGAAATAACTCAGAAAATTTATCTTCACCAATAACATCTTTCCAATTCTTAATATGCTCCTTCAGTTTATCAATGCTAATATCATCATTCTTTTTAAGCTTTAAGCGTCTATAAGTTAATCCAACCCAAATAGACTCCAAATATGTTTGAGTTGGTTTTGTATATGGTGACAAATCTTGTTCAGATAATTCATTTACAAGATCGAAAGCAGCATTAAATGCTTCGTCAAAATCTGCTTTAGAATAATATGTCTTATTAGATTCCTTTTTAACTGGATTTTCAAAGTCTTTTTGAGCATCAAAAAAATCATCTAACAACCCTCTTGAGGATGAGCCAGAAAAATCAGGGTAGCTAAAATAGTATGCCCAAAATTTTAAGATGAGTTCTTGTATTGGTGAATAATTATCATTTTTGCGTTGGGCATCCGTCCTTAAAAATTTCCATTTATCAAACCTTGTATCGGTTGCTAATTCATCTAAATATATTGCGAAATCCCCAAATGATACAGCCATTCTAATTTCTTGAGGCTTTAATGTTATTCCACCTGTGTTTATTCTTTGAAATGATAAATACATTGATGATTGACTATTGTGTGGAGTTAGTTGCCTCATTACTGTTATATTCATGAGAGCATCATCTAATCTGTCTTTATCTTCTGCTTCAAGGTCTTCATACGTTTTACCTTTCCATTTTGGGTGAATATTACCAATTAACTTAAATTTTTTTTCTCCACTAAAAGATCCTTCAACAATATATCTGTATAAAGACGTTAATCGCTGTAATCCATCTACTACTATAAGCCTATTTTTTTCAATATCATCATAAAAGAACATTGAAGGTACAGGTAATCCTCTAAGCATAGAGTCAACAAATTCCGATGCTTTTTTTTGATTCCAAACATAAGATCTTTGAAATTTAGGCACAATTAATTTTTTACCCCACCATTTCATTAATGTTGATAAGTTATAGGTATTGTAAAAAACAGCAATATCATATGCCATAAGCTCATTATTTTCATCTTCATCTTCATATTCATCCTCGTATTCATTATCATCCAAATATTGATTATTCATTTGTAGTTTTTCATCTTGGTCATTCATACTTTTATCCTCAAAATTTCAAAAGTCTATTAAAAAACAAATAATACTATTTATTATAGTATTTTATATTACTATAAATTCCTACTCCCACTCAATCGTAGCAGGCGGTTTGCCGCTCACGTCATACACAACACGGTTAATGCCGCGTACTTCGTTAATAATGCGGTTAGACACTTTGCCCAGCAGCGAATATGGCAGCTCCGCCCAGTGTGCGGTCATAAAATCGCTGGTTACAACGGCGCGTAAGGCGACAACATATTCATAAGTGCGGCCGTCCCCCATTACGCCGACGGATTTCACCGGCAGGAACACGGCAAAGGCTTGGCTGGTGAGGTCATACCAAGAAGTGCCGTTTTCATCGGTATGGTTACGCAATTCCTGAATAAAAATATCATCGGCACGGCGCAGTAAGTCGGCATAGTTTTTCTTCACTTCGCCCAAAATACGCACGCCCAAGCCGGGGCCGGGGAACGGATGGCGGTATACCATTTCGCGCGGCAGGCCGAGCGCGACACCTAATTCGCGCACTTCGTCTTTAAACAAATCGCGCAAGGGTTCGAGTAATTGCAGGTTTAATGTTTCGGGCAGGCCGCCGACATTGTGATGGCTTTTAATGGCGTGGGCTTTTTTGGTTTTGGCGCCGGCGCTTTCAATCACATCGGGATAAATCGTGCCTTGTGCCAGCCATTTGGCGTTTTGGCGTTTGCCGGCTTCTTTTTGGAAAACTTCGACAAATTCGGCGCCGATAATTTTGCGTTTTTTCTCGGGGTCGGTTTCGCCGGCCAATTTGCCCATAAAGTCATCGGTCGCATCTACATGAATCACATTCACGCCAAGATTGCGGGCAAACATATCCATCACCATTTCGCCTTCATTCAAGCGCAATAAACCGTGATCGACAAATACGCAGGTTAGCTGGTCGCCGATGGCACGGTGAATTAAGGCTGCGGCCACCGAAGAATCCACGCCGCCGGAAAGGCCGAGAATCACTTCGTCGCTGCCGACCTGTTCGCGGATTTTGGCAACGGCTTCGTCGATATAGTTGGGCATGGTCCAGCTCGGTTGCGCTTTACAGATGCCCAAAACAAAACGGTTTAATAGCGCGCGGCCTTGTTTGGTATGGGTAACTTCGGGGTGAAATTGAATGCCGTAGAATTGTTTTTCGGCATGTTCCATCATGGCAATCGGGCAGCTCGGGGTGTCGCCTACCACCACAAAACCTTCCGGCAGTTTGGATACTTTATCGCCATGGCTCATCCACACATCCAAGATATTCGGCTGATGGTCGAAAATATCGCGCGTTAATTCGCAATCGATGGTTTTCACTTGCGCATAGCCGAATTCGCGCTGGTCGCCCGGGGAAACTTCGCCGCCGAGATGGTAGGCCATAAACTGCATGCCGTAGCAAATGCCGAGAATGGGAACGCCCAAGTCGAAAATACCGGTATCGGCCTGATAATCGGAGTTATAAACGGAATTGGGGCCGCCTGAAAGAATAATCCCTTTGGGGTTAAAGGCTTTAATGTCTTCCAAAGGCATATCGAATGAATGCAGCTCGCAATAAACATGCGCTTCGCGTACGCGGCGGGCAATCAGTTGGGTTACTTGCGAACCAAAATCGAGAATGAGTATTTTGTCTTGGGTCATAGCGGTTTCTTTGGGATGAGAACAGGTTGTATCGAAAGATTTATATCGTGCAGACAGGGTAATCAATAAGGCCGTCTGAAAAGGCAGCATTGTACCATTTTTCAGACGGCCTGAATCAGTTTGCCATTAACGGCAGATTTATTCTTTAAGCTGTTTTTGATGTTTGTAGGGCACGATGCTACTGCGCGACAACAACAGCAATGCGCCGAGAATAATCATACCCAATGCAATCAGCGGCGAATAGCCGAAGATGTATTCGTTTCTTAAATAAACCGCCGCGCCGATATAAACCAAAAACGGGCCGGATACGATGGATTGTTTATTGATGCCGTCTACTAACAACACCACAATGCCGACGACAGCCAAGCCGATGGCAATCAGCGTAGCCGTTGCCGGAAGCACACCCGTACTTTTTAAAAACCAAACCGCTCCGGCGGCAATTAAAAACAGCGGTAATGCAAGTGAGGATTGTGGCATGGTATAAAACTCCGACTGCTAAAGTAGTAATGATATTCAGACGACCTATAAAGCTGTTTGATTAGAGGCCGTCTGAAAATATAGTATCTCAATAAATGAGTATGGCCGAACAGAATTAACCTGCGTTTTTCATCAAACGTTGTTTCTCACGTTTCCAATCGGCTTCTTTCAGGCTTTGGCGTTTATCGTGTTGTTTCTTACCCTTCGCCAGCCCGATATCCATTTTCACATAGCCACGGTGATAATGCAGGTTCAAAGGCACGATGGTGTAGCCCGAGCGCTCTGTTTTGCCGATTAGTTTATTAATCTCAGACTGCTTCAATAATAATTTGCGCGGGCGTACGGGATCGGTTTTCACATGGGTGGAAGCATCAGCTAATGCGGTAATATGGCAGCCCACCAGATAAAACGCATCTTTTTTCCAGTGGATATAGCTTTCTTTAAGCTGCACCCTACCGGCACGGATGGCTTTTACTTCCCAGCCGCTTAAAACCAAACCGGCTTCGATTTGGTCTTCAATAAAATAGTCGTGAAATGCTTTGCGGTTATTGGCTATACTCATAATCGTTCAATCGTATCAATCTTTTCAGACGGCCTATTTTATCAGAAGGCCGTCTGAAACCCTATTTAAAATGCTTTTAGGCACAAAAAGCGCAGTATTGTTTCATCATGATAAACCACACTTTCCACAAATATGGATAAGGGGCGCACCCACAAACCATATTCGCCATATAAGGCACGATACACCACCATTTCTTCTTCGGTTTCCGAATGGCGCGCCGTGCCGATAACTTCGTATAGCCCGCCTTTATAATGGCGGTAAATTCCAGGCTTCACAATATCCATATTAAAATTTTATTTTATTAAATAGTTGTTTTTATATTTATTTTTCTATAAAACGACGGTAGTATTCGTTAATAGCGGCAATGGCCTGTTTATGGTTCGGTTTTAAATCGGTTTGCCAATCGGCAAGCCTTGTTAGAATCAGATCTTCTTCCGCCATCGCACACGATGTAGATTGGTTTTTGCGCAAATAATCGATTAATTCTTCTATTTGTCTGCGTGCATTCTGATAATCGGCATCAACAATCATCATGACATTCGTATTTGAAAAGATGGGTTAGATTTTATTTACAGATTGCCATCTTGAAAATAAAGAATCTGCATAAAAATAAATGGCAGGTTTAAAAAAACCTGCCATACATGAATCATTGCAACCGGCACAACCGGCACAATTTAATCAAGCAGCCTGAATATTGGCAGCTTGTTTGCCTTTCGGGCCGGTGGTTACATCAAAAGAAACGCGTTGGCCTTCTTTTAATGTTTTGAAACCATCCATATTGATTGCAGAGAAATGTGCGAACAAGTCTTCGCCGCCTTCATCGGGGGTAATGAAACCAAAACCTTTAGCGTCGTTAAACCATTTAACAATACCGGTTGCCATTGAACTTCCTATACTAAAAAAAATTAACAAAAAACAGCAAATATTAGGCAACTCAAAAAACCAAAAGTTCCGATTTCTCCTAAACCATTAGATTTATATTGTGGATGCCAAGTTATGCTGACTTACTTTTTACCTATGTTAAGGTGTATAGTCAAGTAGTGTTTGGGAAAAAAAACAAAATTTATTAAAATAATGCAAAAAACAACATAAGCCATATCCGAAATTCCAGCGAAGACTTAATATGACCAAAAATAATACCCAATATGATACCGATACCGACACTTTAAACCGGAACAAAACAGCCCCACCTAAGAAATATGGCGTCTTTCTTTTGAACGACGATTACACAACCATGGATTTTGTTGTTAAGGTATTAACGGAAATCTTCATGCTGCCCGAAGAGCGGGCAATCGCCGTGATGCTGTTGGTGCATCACGAAGGTAAAGGGCTTTGCGGCGTTTACAGCCGCGATATAGCCGAAACAAAACAACAACAAGTTATGCGGCTCGCCAGACAGGAGGAACAACCGCTACAATGTGTTGTTGAGGAGGTATAAATGATTTCAGAAGAGCTTGAGCAAATTTTACAAATTCTCTATGCCGACGCACGCAAGCAACGGCATGAGTTAATCAGCTTGGAGCACTTATTGCTGGTGTTAATCGAACAAAGCGACGAAGTACGGGAAACCCTGCAGGAATGCCATGTA
Organism: Neisseria montereyensis; assembly: GCF_024834045.1. GTDB lineage: Bacteria > Pseudomonadota > Gammaproteobacteria > Burkholderiales > Neisseriaceae > Neisseria > Neisseria montereyensis. The sequence goes on along the minus strand of NZ_JANUXW010000003.1, from coordinate 179,058 downwards.
GACTGCAAAGTGCTCTCGGAACAACTTATCAGCAGTATTGTCGACAACACCCCGATTCTACCCACACATTTACTTGATAAAACCGAAACACAACCTACTCTAGGCTTCCAACGCGTATTGCAGCGTGCCATGGTGCACGCCCAATCTGCCGACAAGCGCGAAGTGAAGCCGACTGATGTTTTAGTGGCACTAATGAGCGAAACCGACAGCCCCGCCGTTTATTTTCTGCAACTGCAATCGGTAACGCGCTACGACATTCTCCGCACGCTGGCGCACGGTAAAGGCGCTTCCGAAGACTCATCCGAGGATTCCGACGGACAGGAAGAGGAAAAAGAAGAAAAAGGCCCTAATAAAAAAGATGCATTGTCTTCTTATACCGTGAATCTGAATGCTGAAGCTGCTGCGGGTCGTATCGACCCCCTTATCGGCCGCAAGCATGAGATGGAGCGTTTGGTTCAAGTTTTATGCCGCCGCCGTAAAAACAACCCGATATTGGTTGGTGAGGCCGGTGTCGGAAAAACGGCGCTGGCGGAAGGATTGGCTCATGCAATCGTAAAAGGTACGGTGCCCGAAAACTTAAAAAATGCCGTTGTTTTCTCATTGGATATGGGCGCACTATTGGCCGGAACCAAATACCGCGGCGACTTTGAAGCACGCGTGAAAGCCGTTTTAAAACAATTGGCCAAAATCCCGCACGCTATTTTGTTTGTGGATGAAATCCATACCATTATCGGTGCGGGCAGCACTTCCGGCGGCACAATGGACGCTTCCAACCTGCTCAAACCCGCATTGGCCAAAGGCCAACTGCGCTGCATCGGTGCGACCACTTACGACGAATACCGTACGATTTTCGATAAAGACCACGCATTAAGCCGCCGTTTTCAAAAAATCGACATCGTCGAACCCAGTATCAGCGAAACCGTACAGATTTTACGCGGCCTAAAACCGATGTTTGAAAGCTTCCATAACGTGCGCTATACCGCCGGTGCTTTAGAGGCTGCGGTCGAACTTTCCGCACGCTATATTAACGAACGTTTCCTACCCGATAAAGCCATCGACGTGATGGATGAAGCCGGTGCGGCACAACGTATTTTGCCGAAATCAAAACAGAAAAAGGTTATCGGTAAAGCCCAAATTGAAGCCGTGATTGCCAAAGTGGCTCGCATTCCCGAAAAAACCGTTTCCCACGACGACAAACAAGTGCTGCAGTATTTAGGGCGTGATTTGAAAAACATGGTATTCGGTCAGGATGATGCCATTGATGCTTTAGTGGCCGCCGTTAAAATGGCGCGTTCCGGTTTGGGACAGCCCAATAAACCCATCGGCAGCTTCTTGTTTTCCGGCCCGACCGGCGTAGGGAAAACCGAGGTGGCCAAGCAACTGGCGTTTTCGTTAGGCATTCCGCTGCAACGTTTTGATATGTCCGAATATATGGAACGCCATGCCGTATCGCGGCTGATTGGTGCGCCGCCGGGCTATGTCGGCTTTGAACAAGGCGGATTGCTAACCGAAGCGGTAAACAAACAGCCTTTCTGCGTTTTATTGCTCGACGAAATCGAAAAAGCCCATCCCGATATTTTCAATGTGTTGCTACAAGTGATGGACTACGGCAAACTAACCGACAATAACGGCAAGAGTGCCGATTTCCGCAATGTCATTATTATTATGACCACCAATGCCGGCGCGGAAAGCTTAAGCAAGCCGACCATCGGCTTTGCCGGCAAACGCGAGCGCGGTGATGAAATGGAAGCCATCAACAAACAATTCTCACCCGAATTCCGCAACCGTTTGGATGCCGTGATTGCCTTCTCACCGCTCAACGAAGCCGTGATTGCCAAAGTGGTTGATAAATTCCTGTTGCAACTGGAACAACAACTGCTTGATAAAAAAGTGGAAGCCGAATTCTCACCGGCTTTACGGAAATATCTGGCGAAAAAAGGCTTCGATCCGCAAATGGGCGCCCGCCCGATGTCGCGCCTGATTCAAGACAAAATCCGCAAGGCATTGGCAGACGAACTACTCTTCGGCAAACTGGCCGACGGCGGTTTTGTGCGGATAGATTGGGATGAAGCCAACGATAAAGCTGTTTTGAAGTTTAAGAAAAACACTTCCGATAAAGCATTAGATACGGTTGTATAATTAAGCAATATCAACCAGCTAAAAAGGCCGTCTGAAATATTTATTCAGACGGCCTTTAATATAATATGGGTTGGCGGATTGATTTAAGCCCAATATTTTTTCTTAGAGGTTTTGCCGATACCCGGATTAAAGCTGTTGGTCGGATCCAATTTTCGATAAAACGATTTCAGCGCAGGCTTGGCTTCATACAAATGGCCGACATTATGCTCGGCAGGATATTGCGCACCGCGTTTTTCCAACAATTCCAGCATTTCATGTTCCAGTGCCACACAATCGCGGCCTTTTTTCACCAGATAATCGTGATGGAAAACATAGCATAAGAAATGGCCGCAATACACTTTCTTGCTGATTTGGTCGTCGATTTCAGACGGCAGTTTTTCAAACCAATCATGATCGTTACGGCGCAACGCCACATCAAGGGCAACAATATCTTCCACATCCTGAGTATGCACGGCACGATAGCGAACCGATGCGCCGCCGACGGCAAAACGATGCAATAAAGCTGCCTGAGCCTCTTCGGGATTACATTCAAAATAACTGCCCGTTTTGTCGCTAAAATAATCTTTTAAGAAGGCACGCGCCTCTTCCACGCCCGCACCGCCCATCTTCAGAATCAAATGGTGTTCGTAGCGGTCGCGGAAATCGTATAAAGAAGCGGGTAAATGCTCAGGCAGACAGCCGGCAATAAATTGCAAAGCTTTATCGGTAAAATGCTTGGGCAGGAAAGTTACTTTTTTACTGAAGCGTTCCACCTTAGCTTTAAAGTCAAATAAAGCGGGCAGACGATGCGTACCGAATTTTTTAATAATCCAAAACGTATCTTTGCCATACTTGGCCGCCACATCAAACGCGCCGCGATGTAGGTATTCGCCCAAAATCGGCAGGTTTTCAAATTTGGTTAAAATATGGCGGCGGATGCCGTTTAATTCCGCCGTGTCGTTGGTGCCGATATAGAAAACGGCGGTATTTTCTTCGAGCGGGAAAGTATCCATGCGTACGGCAAAAACCATCAGCTTGCCGGCGGAACCTGATGCTTCATAATGGCGGGAAGGGTCGGCATTAAAACGGGCGGCACTGGGTTCGTCAACTTGGCGGACGTGTTGGCAATAGGTATGGTCGTGCCCTTTGCCCGCATCAACCGTAATATCTTTTCTCTGATAATGATGGCCTTGCAGATTGGTTAATATTTCTTCAGGCGTATCACCCAAATCAATCCCCAAATGGTTCACCAGTTCCAACTCGCCTTGCTCGTTGATTTGGGCAAATAAGGCCATTTCCGTATAGGCCGGCCCGCGCTGTACCAATGCGCCGCCGGAATTGTTGCACACACCACCCAATACCGATGCGCCGATACACGAAGAGCCCAACACGGAATGCGGCTCCCTGCCCAACGGTTTTAATAAAACTTCGAGCTGGTTCAAGGTCGAACCGGGTAGGCAGACGACTTGTTCGTTATTGTTAATCGGCTGCACGATATTCATGCGCATGGTGTTCACAATCACAATATCGCGGTCGTAATCGTTGCCGTCGGGCGTCGAGCCGCCGGTCAGCCCGGTATTGGCCGCTTGTGTAATCACAATCACATCGGCCTCTACGCAGGCCTGTAAAATTTTCCATTGTTCAAGTATGGTTCCCGGCCGCACAACGGCCAACGCTTTGCCTTCGCCGAAGCGGTAGCCCTGCCGATAGGGTTCGGTTTTACTCGGATCGGTTATCACATAAGGCGCACCGACAATATCGGTAAATTTTTGAATCAGCTGCGTGGTAGTCATTTCTTTTTCCTGAAATTAATGAGTATCCGGATGAATTTAAGTGTACGTTTTTTCGCCCGACACGGTCAAATACTGCTTGGTTAGGCACAATATATTTTAGGCCGTCTGAAAAACCTTTCAGACGGCCTGTCTAACTATAATCTTTACAATTAACCCTATGCTTAAAAAGGATATTTACAAACCATTCGCCAATACCTATATCATGCTGTCTGCTATTATGGCGAACGCTCATGCCAAAAACATTTTTAAAGCATTTTCTTATTTGGATTCCAACCTGTTTTAACGCTATAATCCATAGTTGCGGTCTGCAATGATAACAGGCCGTCTGAAAACCCAAATCCCGCCGATGCCCGCCTGAAACCCTAACCATGCACATAGTTTGATTAATTTGTGTGCATCATTAGTGTTTTAGCGGCAACGGCACCAACTGAAAGGAACAAAATGTTCAACAAGCATGTTAAATCTTTCCAATACGGCCAACACACCGTTACCTTGGAAACCGGTGAAATTGCCCGTCAGGCCGATGCCGCCGTTAAAGTTTCTATGGGCGACACCGTGGTTCTGGTTGCCATCACCGCCAATAAAGATGTGAAAGAAGGCCAAGACTTCTTCCCGCTCACCGTTGATTATCTCGAGCGCACTTATGCTGCCGGTAAAATCCCCGGCGGCTTTTTCAAACGCGAAGGCAAACAAAGCGAAAAAGAAATTCTCACCAGCCGCTTAATCGACCGCCCTATCCGTCCGTTATTCCCCGAAGGTTTCTACCACGACATTCAAATCGTGGCGATGGTGGTTTCTATCGACCCTGAAATTGATTCCGATATCCCTGCGATGATTGGCGCTTCCGCCGCATTGGTATTGACCGGCGTACCGTTCAACGGCCCTATCGGTGCCGCCCGCGTCGGTTTTGTTAACGATGCTTATGTATTGAACCCGACCAAAGCACAATTGGCCAAATCAAAAATGGATTTAGTGGTTGCTGGTACGCAAAAAGCCGTATTGATGGTGGAATCCGAAGCCAGCGAACTGCCTGAAGACGTGATGTTGGGCGCGGTGGTTTACGGCCATGAGCAAATGCAAACCGTGATTAACGCCATCAACGAATTTGCCGATGAAGTAAACCCTGCGGTATGGGAATGGCAGCCTGCTGAAAAAGATGCCGCCTTAGTGGAAAAAATCCGCGAAATCGCCGGCAACCTTATCAGCGAAGCCTTTAAAATCCGTGAAAAACAAGCCCGTTCTACCAAGCTCGACGAAGCATGGAATGCGGTTAAAGACGCTTTGATTACCGAAGAAACCGATACGTTGGCCGCCAACCAAATCAAAGGCATCTTCAAACAATTGGAAGCCGATGTGGTTCGCGGTCAGATTTTAGACGGCCAACCCCGTATCGACGGCCGCGACACCCGCACCGTACGCCCGATTAATATCCAAACCGGCGTTTTACCGCGCACTCACGGCTCCGCCCTGTTTACCCGCGGTGAAACCCAAGCTCTGGCCGTTGCCACTTTGGGTACCGCCCGCGACGAACAAATTATCGATGCGCTAAGCGGCGAATATACCGACCGCTTTATGCTGCACTATAACTTCCCGCCGTATTCTACCGGCGAAGTCGGCCGCATGGGCCCGCCGAAACGTCGCGAAATCGGTCATGGCCGTTTGGCCAAACGCGCTTTGGTTGCCGTTTTGCCGTCGCCCGAAGAATTCAGCTACACCATGCGCGTGGTTTCCGAAATTACCGAATCCAACGGCTCTTCTTCTATGGCTTCCGTATGTGGCGGCTGTTTGAGCCTGCTTTCTGCCGGTGTGCCGTTAAAAGCACACGTTGCCGGTATCGCCATGGGTTTGATTTTGGAAAACAACAAATTCGCGGTATTAACCGATATTCTGGGTGACGAAGACCACTTAGGCGATATGGACTTTAAAGTGGCCGGTACCGCCGACGGTGTCACCGCTTTGCAAATGGATATTAAAATCCAAGGCATCACCAAAGAAATCATGCAAATCGCGTTGGCACAAGCCAAAGAAGCGCGTATGCACATCTTGGCGCAAATGAAAGAAGCCGTTGAAGGCCCGCAAGAGTTATCCGCCCACGCACCGCGCCTGTTTACCGTGAAAATCCCACAAGATAAAATTCGCGACGTTATCGGTAAAGGCGGCGAAACCATCCGCGGCCTAACAGCCGAAACCGGCACCGAAATCAATATTGCCGAAGACGGTACGGTAACCATTGCCGCCACGACTCAAGAAGCCGGTGAAGCTGCGAAAAAACGCATTGAAGAAATCACTGCCGAAGTGGAAGTGGGCAAAGTGTATGACGGTACGGTTTTGAAAATTCTCGACAACAATGTCGGCGCCATCGTTTCCGTGATTCCGGGTAAAGACGGTTTGGTACACATCAGCCAAATTGCCCACGAACGCGTGAAAAACGTTAGCGATTATTTGAAAGTCGGTCAAAACGTACAGGTGAAAGCGCTGGAAGTAGACGACCGCGGCCGTGTGCGTTTATCTATCAAAGCATTGCTTGAAGCACCTGAGCGCGAACCGCGCCAAGAGCAAAAAAACGATAGCGAATAAGCGATAGGCTTTATTGACAAAGGCCGTCTGAAAATAGGTTTCAGACGGCCTTTTATAAAATAAGCATTCAGACTAATCTTTATTAGATAAATAAATACGATATGGTTTATCTCAAAGGCCGTCTGAAAACGTTCTTTTTAAAGGAAATAATATGCATACAGAAGCCGTTTTAAGCGTATTGAAAACATTACAAGATCAAATTTGCAGCGCCTTGGAAAACCAAGACGGCGGTGCAAAATTTATCGCCGACCAATGGCAAAGCAAATTGGGCATTGGCGAAAGCCGCGTTTTGAAAAACGGTGCCGTTTTTGAACAGGCCGGTGTTAATTTTTCACACGTTAAAGGCGATGCCATGCCCGCTTCGGCAACCGCACACCGCCCCGAATTGGCCGGCGCCCCCTTTGAAGCCATGGGTGTTTCGTTGGTTATCCATCCGAAAAACCCCTATATTCCCACCAGCCATGCCAATGTACGCTTTTTCATTGCCTATCCCGAAGGCGGTGAAGCGGTGTGGTGGTTCGGCGGCGGTTTCGACCTCACCCCGTTTTACCCTTTTGAAGAAGATATTCTGCATTGGCATCAAACCGCTGCCAACTTATGCCAACCTTTCGGCGATGATGTTTATCCGCAATACAAACAATGGTGCGATGAATATTTCTATTTAAAACACCGTGGCGAAACACGCGGCGTCGGCGGTTTGTTTTTCGATGATTTAAACCGTTGGGATTTCGATACCTGCCTGAACTTTATCAAAGCCGTCGGCGAAGGCTATATACAGGCTTATATCCCTATCGTTGCCAAACGCAAAAATATTATTTTCGGCGAACGCCAGCGCCAATTCCAACTCTACCGCCGTGGGCGTTATGTCGAATTCAACTTGGTTTGGGACAGAGGCACGTTATTCGGCCTGCAAAGCGGCGGGCGCACGGAAAGTATTTTGATGTCAATGCCGCCGTTGGTACGGTTTGAATACAGTTATCAGCCCGAACCCGATTCGCCCGAAGCGCGTTTAAACGACTTTTTAAAACCACGCGACTGGCTGGCCGAGCAAGCCGGGCAAAATCGCTAAACCTTATTAAAGGCCGTCTGAAACGTTTAAAACGGGTATGCACAAACACTAAAACAGCATACCCGTTTCAAACCATAATCGATTTTATTTACCGACAAGGCGTATTGATATGAACCCTTTTTTCAACGGACTGATGATTTCCAGCGGCCTGATTATTGCCATCGGCGCGCAGAATGCGTTTGTCTTGAAAAAAGGTTTGCTAAAACAACATATCGGCGCCATTGTGTTGACTTGCTGGTTGTGCGATGTCTTGCTGATTAGTTGCGGCGTATTCGGCGTTTCCGCCCTACTTTCCGATAGCCCTAAAATATCCGCTTTATTGGCCTTGGCCGGCGGCATTTTTCTGTTGGTTTACGGCCTCATGAACCTAAAGCGGGCATGGCAGGGCGGCGGGCATATGTCGATTCAGGCGGGGCAGAGCCAACCCTCATCTATCATAAAAAGCATAGCCGCTACCTTAGCCATCACCCTGCTCAACCCTCATGTTTATATCGATACCGTCGTGCTTATCGGCAGTTATGCGAATCATTTAAATCAACACGATAAATTTCTGTTTCTTATCGGCGCATTGCTGGCTTCCGGCGTATGGTTTTTCAGTCTCGGCTACGGAGCGCGCCTGTTGTTGCCGCTGTTTCAGCGTGAGCGCGTTTGGCAGATATTGGATACTGCTATTGCAGTGATGATGTTTTATCTGGCATTCGGCTTATTCAAACAAACCTTTGCCCTATTCGGCTAGACCGTTTTTATGGTTAAAAATCCGGTTATCAAGGCAAATCATCTGAAAACCGCCATTCGCCCGATGCCAGCCCCAAATCAAAAATATTCAGACGGCCTACCGCTACCCGCACCAAACGCAAACAGGGATAGCCGGCTTTAGCCGTCATTCTGCGTACTTGGCGGTTTTTCCCCTCGCTAATCATGATTTCCACCCAAAAATCAGGCACGGTTTTGCGCACTCGGATAGGCGTGCGCCGCGGCCATAAGCGATCCGTTTCGGCAGCATCTAAAACCCTCACCTTAGCCGCTTGAGTCACAAAATCGCCCAAGTCCATACGGGAACGCAGCAGATTAAGTTTCGCTTCGTCCGCCACCCCCTCCACCTGCGCCCAATAGGTTTTTTTCTTGCCGTGCTTCGGATGCGCAATCCTTGCCTGTAAACGGCCGTCGTCGGTCAGCAGCAGCAAACCCTCGCTATCGGTATCCAAGCGGCCGGCCGGATAAAAATCCGCAACATCAATATAATCTTTTAAACTTTCGTATTTCTCATGCGGTGAAAACTGGCATATCACACCGTCCGGCTTATTCAATACAATCAAATGGCTCATCGGTTTTATCTTCTATCGGAAACCGAAACATTATACGGAACACGGTATGGTTTTCACACCATATAGGCCGTCTGAAAGCTTATTGCCGCCATGCCCTCTACCGCCGCAACCGCTCTTGGCTTAAAATAAACGGTTTTTATCGTTTCAGACGGCCTTTATTTATGCTCAGCTACCGCCACGCCTTTCATGCCGGCAACCATGCCGATATGCTCAAACACTTTGTACTTTACCTCACCCTCGATTATTTCAACCGCAAAGACAAACCTTATTGGTATATCGACACCCATAGCGGCGCCGGTTTATACGATTTAAGCGGCGGCGAAGCGCAAAAAGTCGGTGAATACAAACGCGGGTTTTCACTACTGATACAGGCCGAATCCCTGCCGGAACCGCTCAATAGTTTCAAAGGCCGTCTGAAAAGCATATTGCCGCAATCAAATCTTTATTGCGGTTCACCGTGGTTGGCGCAAGCCATGACCCGCCCTAGCGACAAACTGCGCCTATTCGAACTACACCCGACCGACTACCAACATTTACAACACAATATGCAGGAAGCCCGTTTAGGTAAGCGCGGGCTGATTAGCCAATCCGACGGCTATCAGGGTTTAATCGCACTATTGCCGCCGCCGACCCGCCGCGCCGTGGTGTTAATCGACCCGCCTTATGAAGAAAAACAAGACTACGCCAGAGTCATCAACACCCTAAAAGCCGCCCAAAAACGCTTTGCTTCAGGCTGTTATCTGTTGTGGTATCCGTGCCTAAGCCGCGAAGAAAGCCGGAAACTGCCCGAACAACTAAAAAAACTATCGCCCGAACATTATCTGCACACCGAACTACATGTACACGCCCCCCGTTCAGACGGCTTCGGCATGCACGGCAGCGGCATGTTTATATTGAATCCGCCTTATATACTGGCGCAACAATTGCAAGACACCCTACCCGCATTAACCAAACTTCTCGCCCAAGACGATCAGGCACGTTTTGTTTTGGATTATCGCGAATAAAACAAAGCGGTTAAGGCTGTCTGAATACGGTTTATACATAAGCATTTGCCATCGCAGGCAACCGTTTGCGTTATAATCCGAAGCGAACCCACGGGAATACCTTATATGACACATGAAATCCTGATTATCGGCGGCGGATTGGTCGGCGCGGCTGCCGCCGTTGCCCTGAAAAAACAAGGCCGCGATGTGGCTCTGATAGAAATACGCCCGCCCCAAACCGACCCCGACTTTCTCAATCAAGGTTGGGATGCCCGTATTTATGCCATCAGCCCGGCCAACCGCGCCTTATTACAATCGCTAGACGCATGGCCGTCTGAAAGCCGCATACAGGGCGTATCGCGTATGGACGTGCGCGGCGACAACGGCGGACAAATTGAATTCAGCGCCGCCGAAACCAATACGCCGTTTCTCACCTATATCGCCGAAAACCGTTGGCTGCTTGCCGCCTTATGGCAACAAATCCGCGCCCTTGATATCCCCGTGATTCAGGAAGCCGCCGTTTCCCTGCAAACCGATATTCAGACGGCCTCCCTAACGCTAGAAAACGGCGAAACCCTAAACGCCCGTTTGATTATCGGCGCCGACGGTGCCAACTCTTGGGTACGCAAACAAAGCGGCATTCAAGTCAACGAAACGCCTTATGGTCAGCACGGCGTAGTCGCCAATTTCCACACCGAAAAAGACCACAACGGCACCGCCTTCCAATGGTTTGAAGACGGCGAAATATTGGCCTGCCTGCCGTTGCCCGATCATAAAATTTCTATGGTTTGGAGTACGTTTACGCCGGAAAAACTCACTTCGCTATCGCCTGAAGCGCTGGCGGCGGAAGTCACCCAAAAAAGCAAAAACGTATTGGGCAACCTGCAACCGCTATCACCCGCATTCGCCTTTAACCTGATTCTGCGCCGCCCCGAATCGACATCGGCACAACGCATTATCCTGATGGGGGATGCCGCCCACACGATTCATCCGCTCGCCGGACAAGGTGTCAATCTCGGTTTCGGCGATGTTGCCGCCTTTGCCGAGCTCAGCCGCGATGCCGCCGATATCGGCGCCTACCAACTATTGCGCCAATATACCCTCAGCCGTTTGGCGCCCGTACGCACCATGCAAACCGGTTGCGACGGTTTATTCCGTTTGTTCAACGAAAAAAAACTGCCTGCACTACCGCTCATCCGCAATACCGGCCTGAACCTAGTCAATGCCGCGCCGTGGATGAAAAACCGCTTAATCCGGCATGCTATGGGATTGTGATAAAAAGACGGCTTTGTATTCGCAAGGCCGTCTGAAAGCATCCATTTTCCCTCTCAATCGGTTGTTCAATCGATTATTTAAAATTCATTAGCAAATAATTACAACATTTGAATATCAAATATTTCTTTATTAACGGATAAATTTGTTAGAATGAACGAGTCTTATTTTTAGCTAGCATTCCTTTAACTTTAATAAGATAAAAATCTACAATCTAACATTTCATTTTTTTCACAACCTGATGATTTTATTTATAAATATTTATCATCATTAATTAGGTTTATTAAGAGGATACCGTATGAAAAAATTATATTCTACAAAAGCAACCGTAGTTGGCGGTCGTGCCGGAACCGCCAAATTGAGCGACAGCGATTTGGTGATCAATATGGCCATGCCCGGTTCAGGCAAAGAAGGTAACAACCCCGAACAACTATTTGCCATGGGCTACGGCGCATGCTTTGATGGTGCATTAGGCGTTGTCAAACAAATGCAAAACCTGCAATTTGATTCTACTTTGGAAATCGAGGTGGATTTATTGCAAGACGACAACCACGGCTACAACATTGCCGCCAAACTGCACGTTATCGCCAGCAACACCACTTTAAGCGCCGAAGAAGTGAAAAAAGCTGTGGATACTGCACACCAAATTTGCCCTTATTCAAAAGCCACCCGCGGCAATATTGATGTGGAAATCTCTTCAGAAGTGAAATAATAAACAATTGCGATGGCATTTCATACCATCGCAATCTATAAAAAACCGACATGCTCAAACATGTCGGTTTTTTATTTCGGCGTTCAATCGAAATACGGCTTTATACCAAGCCTTTTTTCGCCAAATAGCTTTCATAATCACCAAGATAATGTTCATAACCGCCATTACCGTCTAACTCGATAATCTGAGTGGCCAGAGAGGATACAAACTGGCGGTCGTGCGATACGAAAATCAAAGTGCCTTTGTATTTTTCCAGAGCCATATTCAGCGATTCGATGCTTTCCATATCCATATGGTTGGTCGGTTCGTCCATCACCAACACATTGGGTTTCAGCAAAATCAATTTACCATAAAGCATACGGCCTTTTTCACCGCCGCTCAGCACCTGAACCTGTTTCACCACGTCATTGCTGCCGAACAACAAACGACCGAGCGTACCGCGGATGGTTTGTTCGTCGTCACCTTCCTGCCCCCATTGGCGCATCCATTCGGTGAGGTTGAGATCCACATCAAAATCATTTTCATGATCTTGCGGATAGTAGCCGACATTGGCTTTTTCCGCCCATTTAATGGTACCGCTATCCGGCTCGATGCCGTCGCTGTATTCCGGATTAAACGCCCCTGCCAATAATTTTAATAAGGTAGATTTACCCGCCCCGTTCGGGCCGATAATGGCCAAGCGTTCGCCCGCTTCTAAAATAAAACTCATGTTTTTGAACAATTGTTTTTCAAAACGCTTACTCAAGCCTTCTACTTCTACAGCCTGACGGTGCAACTTGGCTTTTTCATCGGTTTCAAAACGGATATAAGGGTTTTGGCGGGTAGAAGGTTTCACTTCCACCATTTCCGATTTAATCTTATCGGCCTGTTTCAGACGGCTGGTTGCCTGACGGGCTTTGGATTTATTGGCCGAGAAACGGGCGACAAACTCTTGCAGCTCCTGCAATTTTTCTTTCGCTTTGGCATTGTCTTTTAATGCACGCTCGCGCGATTGTGTCGAAGCCAACATATAATCATCGTAGTTGCCGGGATAGATGGTAATGCTGTTGTAATCCACATCGGCCATGTGGGTGCAGACCTCGTTCAAAAAATGGCGGTCGTGCGAAATAATAATCATGGTCGAATCATATTGATTCAATATGCCTTCAAGCCAGCGGATGGTATTGATGTCCAAGTTATTGGTCGGCTCGTCAAGCAGCAATACATCGGGTTTGGAAAACAAAGCCTGCGCCAACAATACGCGCAATTTAAAACCGGGCGCCACTTCACTCATTTGTGCATTGTGCAACGATTCGTCAATGCCGACGCCGCTCAATAGCTCACCGGCACGGGCTTCGGCGGTATAGCCGTCGTATTCGGCAAACTTAGCTTCCAATTCGGCCGCGTGCATATAGTCGTCTTCCGTGGCTTCCAAATTGGCATAGATGGCATCGCGCTCGGTCATGGCCGCCCACATTTCGGTATGCCCCATCATCACCACATCCAACACGCGCATATCTTCATAAGCAAATTGATCTTGGCGCAATTTACCGAGGCGGACACCGTTTTCAATGGCTACTTCGCCGCTGGTCGGCTCTAAATCGCCGCCCAAAATTTTCATAAATGTAGACTTGCCCGAACCATTGGCACCAATCAGGCCGTAGCGGTTACCTTCGCCGAATTTGACAGATACATTTTCAAACAGCGGCTTGGCGCCAAACTGCATGGTAATGCCGTTGGTAGAAATCATTTCAATAAACCCTTTACGGAATAAATATTTAAAGCGCAAAATTATATCATATTTTCCGCTAATCAATGAAAACATAAAGGCCGTCTGAAAACAGGTTGTCTATCGCCAAACCTTTTTCAGACGGCCTCAAAAGCTTAATGAAAACAATAAACTATTTATCGGCTTTAGGCATGGAACCATCGTTTTGATACAGCGTAAACAACGGCACACCCTGAGCGCGGATACTTTCCCCGCCGGATAAATCGGTAAACTCTAAAATAGCCGCCGCTTCGATAATTTCGCCGCCCAATTTTCGTACCAATTCAATGCCGGCTTTCATCGTGCCGCCTGTTGCCACCAAATCATCAACCAGTAAAACGCGTGCGCCCTTGGTAATCGCATCGGTATGGATTTCCACCGTTGCCTCGCCATATTCCAATTCATAGCTTTGCGACAAGGTATTAAAAGGCAGTTTCCCTTTTTTGCGGATGGGCACAAACCCGACATTCAACTGGTAAGCCAAAGCGGCGCCGATAATAAAACCACGCGCATCCAAACCCGCTACCACATCGATTTTCTGACCCATATAACGGTAAACCAGTAAATCGACCAGCAGCCTAAAATATTCAGGGCTTTGCAAAACCGGGGTAATATCATGAAACAAAATACCTTTTTGAGGCCAATCGGGTATTTTACGGATTTTTTCAGCCAGCGCGGCCACACCCATAACTTCAGGATGGATAAACATAATCGACACCTTGGATAATTTTTGAAATACAAACACTCAATTGTAACAAAAGTGAGCGCACATTGTCGCCCTATCGGGCTATATGGCATAATAAACCATAAAATTTCACTCATTTGGAATCATTTTATGCCATCCCCTACCAAAGGTAATATTTTTATTATTTCCGCCGCATCGGGTACGGGCAAAACCACTTTGGTTTCACGCTTGCTCCAATCCCGCAGCGATATACGCGTTTCCGTATCCCATACCACCCGTGCACCGCGTGCCGGTGAAGAACACGGCCGTCATTACTATTTTGTTGATGCTGCCAGATTTGAAGCCCTTATTCGTGAACAAGCCTTTCTCGAACATGCCAAAGTTTTTGATAACTACTACGGTACCAGTTTTGAAAGCATCAACAGCCTCCGTGATCAAGGTTACGATGTGATTCTTGAAATCGACATACAGGGTGCCGAACAAGTACGCCGCGTATTGCCCGACGCATGCAGTATTTTTATTCTGCCGCCCTCGTTTCAAGTGCTGGCCGACAGGCTGACCGGACGCGGCACCGACAGCCCCGAAGTGATTAACAAACGCCTGAGCAAAGCGCGTAGCGAAATCGAACAAGCATTTTTATTTGATTATGTTGTCGTGAATCATGATTTACTTGAAGCCGAAGCCGATTTATTGGCGATTATTAAAGCCCAACGGCTGAAACAATCGGCACAACATGCCTTTATTGAAAATCTATTGGCACAACCTTAGAAACTATTGGAAAATTCTTATAAAAACAGCGACAATATAGCCTGACTTTATAATTCATCAAAACACTGATTATTTTTTATTGAAGGAACCATCAACATGGCACGAATTACCGTTGAAGACTGCGTAAGCAAAATCCCGAATCACTTCGATTTAACCCTGACCGCCGCCCGCCGCGCACGCCAACTGGAAAACGGCACCACACCGCTGGTTGACGATATCCGCAACAACAAACCCACCGTGACCGCCCTTCGCGAAATCGCTGCCGGCGAAATCGGTGCCGAATTCCTCAAACGCGGAAAATAATTTTTAAGGCCGTCTGAATGCATACGCCAGCCCCCACCGCGCCGTATGATCCTCTTACGGCGCAAGCCCGCGATTTACTGTTCCGAACAGCTTTCTATCTCACGCCACAAGATCAGGAGCTGCTCGAAAAAGCCTGCGCCTATGCTTTTCATGCGCACGACGGACAAACACGCAAAAGCGGCGAACCCTATATCACCCACCCTTTAGCCGTTGCCGCCCAACTGGCCATCTGGCACATGGACATACAGGGCTTATGCGCCGGCGTGATGCACGATGTACTGGAAGACACAGGCGTTACCAAAGCCGAAATGGCAGCTGAATTCGGCGACACCATTGCCGAAATGGTCGACGGCCTTTCCAAATTAGACAAACTCGAATACGACAGCCAGGCCGAGCATCAGGCCGAGAGCTTTCGCAAACTGATTTTGGCCATGACCAAAGACGTACGCGTGATTGTCGTCAAACTGGCCGACCGCCTGCACAATATGCGCACACTCGACGCGATGGCGCCGGCCAAACGCCGCCGTATCGCACAAGAAACACTGGAAATCTACGCCCAAATCGCCAACCGTATCGGTTTGAACAATGCCTATCAGGAATTACAGGATTTATCGTTCAAAAACCTTCACCCGCGCCGATACGAAACCCTGCAAAAAGCCATGAAAGCCAGCCGCCGCAACCGTCGCGATGTGGTAGGCAAAGTATTGCGGGCATTCGGTTTACGTTTGGTCGAAGCCAATATCGAAGCCAAAATTAAAGGACGTGAAAAAAACCTATACAGCATCCATCAAAAAATGCATACCAAAAACCTGCGTTTTGCCGATGTGATGGATATTTACGGTTTCCGAGTGATTGTGAACAGCATTCCTGCCTGTTATGCCGCACTCGGTGCGCTTCATAGTTTGTACAAACCCAAACCCGGACGCTTTAAAGACTATATCGCCATTCCCAAAAGCAATGGCTACCAAAGCCTGCACACCACCTTGGTCGGCCCTTACGGGCTGCCGATTGAAGTTCAAATACGCACTCATGAAATGGATGCCGTTGCCGAAGGCGGTGTTGCCGGACATTGGATTTATAAATCCGGCGAAAGCACGGTAGATCAGGCAACATTGCACACCAACCGCTGGTTAAAAAATATTCTCGATTTGCAAGCCGGCAGTGCCGATGCTATGGAATTTTTCGAAGCCGTTAAAGTCGATTTATTCCCCAATGAAGTCTATATCCTAACGCCCAAAGGCAAAATTTTAACGCTGCCCAAAGGCTCTACTCCGATTGATTTCGCCTATGCTATTCATACCGATATCGGCCACCATACCATTTCCGCACGCATCAACAACACCATGATGCCGCTGCGAACCAAATTAAAAACGGGCGATACCGTCGAAGTGATTACTTCCGAACATGCCAAGCCCAATCCGGCATGGTTGGATTTTGTTGCATCCAGTCGTGCCAGAAGCGCCATCCGCAACTATATTAAAAACATGAACCGCAAAGATGCGGTAACACTGGGCGAAAACCTGCTTCAAAAAGCCCTCTCCAGCTTACTACCGAAAAATATTTTGCTGTCTGAAACATTGAAAGAAAAATACCTCAATGATTTAAATAATCAGCAAAAAACATTTGAAGATGTGTTATACAGCGTCGGCATGGGGCATACCCTACCGATTACCGTTGCCATGCACATTGCCGAATTGGCCGGTGAATATTTCGGCGGAGAAGTGCGCCTGAGCCCGATTAAAATTAACGGCCAAACAATGGGACGGGTACACCTTGCCCCCTGCTGCCAACCTTTACCGGGCGATACAGTACGCGCAGTGCTGATTAAAGATCAGGGCTTGGTTATCCACCGTGATAACTGTCCGAACCTGTTAAAAACCGACCCCGAACAACAATTAGACGCGGATTGGGAAAGTATCCCCGATCAAACATTCCGCAGCACACTGATTGTCAGCTCGCTCGATGCCCACGGTTTGTTGGCTTTAATGGCACAAGCTATTTCCTCGGCAGGTGCCGATATCGAATCGGTGGAAACCCCTCAGAAAAAACCGGGCACCGAAGGTTTTATCCAATTTAAGTTCTTTATTAAAGTGAAAGACGTTGATCAATTGAACAGCATCATCAAAGATATACACGCGATTACGAATGTGCAAAGCGTGATTAGGGTATAGCACTCGCTGTAATATTCAGGCCGTCTGAAATAAGTTTTCAGACGGCCTTATTGTTAATTGAAAAACCAATAGGCTATTTCCGCTACATACAACCAAAAATAAAAGGCAGATATATATCCGCCTTTTATTTTATAGGCTTAAGCCGTCTGAAAACATTACTCGATATTCTGCACCTGTTCGCGCATTTGCTCGATTAATACTTTTAAATCCACCGAAGCCTGCGTACATTCCGCCGCAATCGCTTTACTGCCCAAGGTATTGGCTTCACGGTTCAACTCCTGCATCAGAAAATCCAAACGCTTGCCGACACTACGGCCTTTTGCATTCATCAATGTGCGGCGTACTTCTTCAATATGGGTACGCAAACGGCTGAATTCTTCATCCACATCCGATTTTTGAATAAACAAAGCGAATTCCTGCTGCAAACGGTCATTATCAATATTGGATACCGCTTCTTGTAAACGGGTACGGACTTTTTCCATATGCGCTTCCAACAAACTTGGAAAAATGCCGCTTAAATTGTTGATAATTTTTTCCATTTCCTGCAAACGCCAAGACAAATGCTGCGAGAGTTTTTCACCTTCGCGGGCGCGGGCGGCAGTGAAATCCACTAAAGCCTGTTCCAATAATTTTTTTACCGCTTCGGCAAACAATTCCGCATCTTCATTCTGGCTAACCAACACACCGGGGAATTTTAAAATATCGGCTACGGTTAATTTGCCTAATTCCTTGTGTTCTTTGCGCCATTTTTGATTGAGCGCCGCCAATTGCGATACCAAATCCTGATTCACATCCAAACCTTGCGCACTGCCGGCAATATCTTGAATCTGAATACGGCACTCCAATTTACCGCGCGTAGCATGCGCTGCGATACTTTCCCGCAATGCGCTTTCCAGATGGCGCAAATCATCGGGCATACGGAACTGTATATCGAGATAGCGGTGGTTTACAGCGCGGATTTCCAAGTTAATACGCTTGCCGCCGCATTCGCCGGCCGCATTGGCGAAGCCTGTCATGCTTCGAATAGTCATGGGGTTTTACTCCGTTTTAAAATTTATCGAGTGAAAGTTTGAAAAATATACCACAATTTTGCGTGTTATAATCCGCGGCACTAGAGATTAAGGAATTATGATGACTGTTTATACCCGTACCTCACGCCCTGCCGATGCACTGCGCGACATTAAAATCACCCCCAACTTCCTGCCCCATACCGACGGCTCCTGCCTGATTGAAGCGGGCAATACCAAGGTTATCTGCACGGCTTCCATCGACGAAAGCCTGCCACCGTTTTTGCGCGGTAAAGATCAGGGTTGGGTAACGGCGGAATACGGCATGCTGCCCGCTTCCACTGCTTCGCGTATGCGCCGTGAAGCAGCCGCAGGCAAACAAAGCGGCCGCACGCAGGAAATCCAACGTTTAATCGGCCGCTCGCTACGCGCAGTGGTCGAGCTTGATAAATTGGGCGAACGTCAGATTCTGATAGATTGCGATGTGATTCAAGCCGACGGCGGCACCCGTACCGCATCGATTACCGGCGCTTTTGTGGCATTGCAAATGGCGATTAACAAACTGGTTGATGCCGGCATGTTAGTACACAACCCTATTCGCGAAGCCGTTGCCGCCGTATCCGTGGGCGTTGTCGGCGGTGTGCCGTTATTGGATTTGGATTATCCCGAAGATTCCGGCTGCGATAGTGATATTAATATTGTGATGACCGCTTCCGGTAAAATAATTGAAATTCAAGGCACGGCCGAAGGCGCACCTTTCAGCATTGAAGAACTTAACAAGCTGATTGAATTGGGCAGCAAAGGAATAAGCGAATTGATGGAATATCAACAAAAAGCACTGGCACAAACTGCTGTTCAGACGGCCTAATCATATTCCCGCCATATCAACAAATTTCTATATTGATTATATACTGACAGGCCGTCTGAACGTTTTCAGACGGCCTGCCTATCATAGTTTCGGATATTACACACCATGAGCAAGCATATTCTTCTCGGCATCAGCGGCGGTATTGCCGCCTATAAATCATGCGAACTGGTACGCCTATTGAAAAAACAAGGCCATCAGGTGAGCGTTGCCATGAGCCGCGCTGCCACCGAATTCGTTTCGCCGCTGACTTTCCAAGCCCTCAGCGGCAACCCCGTTTTATCCGAAACGCATCACGGCGCAGACGGCAACGGTATGGCGCATATCAACCTTACCCGCCAAGCCGATGTTTTTCTTATCGCCCCCGCCAGTGCCAACACTTTGGCCAAAATCGCCAACGGCATTGCCGACAACCTGCTCACCAACCTAGCCGCCGCCCGCACCTGCCCCTTGGCCGTTGCCCCGGCCATGAATGTGGAAATGTGGCACAACCCGGCCAATCTGCGCAATATCGCCCGACTTCGCAACGACGGCATCACCGTTTTCACGCCCGCATCGGGCGAACAAGCTTGCGGCGAAATCGGCATCGGCCGTATGCCCGAAGCGGCGGAGCTGGCCGAACTGCTGCCCGACTTATGGGCGCCGAAACGCTTGCAGGGCAAAAAAATATTGATAACCGCCGGTGCGACATTCGAAGCGATTGATCCGGTGCGCGGCATTACCAATATTTCCAGCGGCCAAATGGGCATGGCGCTTGCCCGTGCCTGCCGTGCCGCCGGTGCCGAAGTTTCCTTGATTTACGGACAGATTCAAACCACGTTGCCGACAGGTTTGGCGTCAACCACCCAAGCCGTGAGCGCCGAGGAAATGTACCGCGCCGTCATGGCCGAGATTGCGGGGAAAGATGTGTTTATTTCGGTTGCCGCAGTCGCGGACTATAAAGTGAAAAACAGCAGCAGCCAAAAATTGAAAAAAGACGGCTCCGGCACGCCGCCCGTTATCGAGCTTACGGAAAACCCCGATATACTCGCTTCGGTCGCCAAACTTGAACACGCGCCTTTTTGCGTCGGTTTTGCTGCCGAAAGTGAAAAAGTATTGGAACATGCCCGCGCCAAGCGGCTGAAAAAAGGCATTCCGATGCTGGTGGCCAACGATGTGGCATTGGCCATGGGCAAACCCGTTAACCGGATTACCATTATTGACGAACAAGGCGAAACCGAGTTCCCCGAAACCGATAAAAATCAGGCGGCGGCGGCGATTGTTGAACGTTTATCCGTTTTATTGGCTCGGTAAAAAAATAAAATAAAAAAGGCGGATATTCATCCGCCTTTTTCCGATAATTAAATATTATTAATCAAATATTTATTTAATATTTGCCGGTACTTCGGCACCTTCTTCAATCGCTAACCGTTGGCTACCCTTGCCTTTGGCCACAATCTCGCCGCCAACCTGCATGGCTTGAATTTTACCGCCTTTTTTCACGTCCAACGCGCTCACGCCGTCGCCCAAGGTTTCCAAATTACCGCCGATAGTGATTTGTTCGGCTTCGCCACCATTCTGAATCGACAAAGCCAACGGTTTTAAACGCAGAACCACGCCTTTCACCAATGAATCACCTTCGCTGCCATAGGTTTTGACATCACCGTGTACGGTTAATTTACCGATTTTACGGCTCAATTGAATGCCGATAGAACCGTCGCCATAAGTGGAAATGCTACCGAATTCAATATTATCGACCGTGCCGTCGTATTGGTTATAGCCGCGTGCGCCCATGCCATAGGTCGCCACTTCGCCTTTCACCACAAAATTGCCGACCGTGCCGAAGTTGACAAAGCCGATACCGCTTGGGCCGTATGACAAAACATTTTTTTCCGACAGCCAATTATCAACATGACCCCAAGTATCCAAGACCATATCGTTTACGCCGTATGTGACGATATTTTCATGGTGAACCAGCTCTTTCACTTTGGCACCATAAACAATAAATACCGCAGCGGTAATAATATCCGGCACGCCGAAAGGCAGGCGGCCGTCTGAATAAACGGCTTGCGTGGTAATGCGGTCTGCCACCACTTGACCGCCTTCATCACCGAAACCGGAAACAAACAAGCCCGAACCCAATACCGGCGCATGTTCGCGACCGATGCGGATATTATCGATGGTTAAATCAATTCGACTGTCTTTTTGGCTGTTGAAGTTATATACCGTTAACGCGCCCTGATATACGTTGACGCCGTATTTTTGCGGCTGTTCTGGATGATGACGCGCATCGCAGGCCACAATATCCAAGTTATTAATATTCAGTTTTGCAGATTGCGTGCCCGCACGGGTAATAAAAGAAAACTGGCCGACCAAAGTCAGGTTATTAAAATCGAATTTGCCTAAATCTTTTTCTTGCAAGACATTATAAACAGCACGATGTTTCACATCGGTTTGAATATTTAAGTCGGCAATGCGGTTGTTTTTAGTGACTGCTACACCGTCGCTATTGGAAAAAGTAACCGTCGGCAACTCGCCGTTTTCCTGTGCTTTTCCGCGCAATACCATATCAGGAGCCAACATAATCGAGCCCAACGCCCGAATATTACGGCTGATGACAATCTCGTTATCACCACGCATTACGGCGGCCAATAATTCCTGATAATTACTTACTGTATTCATCTGCACAACTCCTATCAAAAATTAAAAAGCATGTATGCCGGTTTATAAAACGCACAACCGGCATACATGCTTTTATTCTACTCGGATTGGTACACCCCGCCAAACTTACTGCCTAAAAATATCTAAAACCTATTATTCATATCAAACAGATGCTAGGCAAGACTTCACTCATAAATATATTTTATAAAATAACCAACACAAGCTTCAACCAAGCCGCTATAATAACTCCCCGATACATATTTACTTCATATTTTTTCTACTATTCCAGATCATGATTATAAATCAAGGAGAATAAAATAAAATGGGATTCTTTGATATTTTATCTAGTGTTGGAAAAAGTTTAATCAGTGCAGCAGAAGAAAAATCACAAGAAATAATGTCTGAAACGTGGTTAAAAATGAATACCTTTGATACGCAAAGATTAAATTCATTAATTAAAGCAAAAGGGCCAACAAGCATTTTAGCTAAAATAGCATTAATGAAATTATACAGTAGATCACGTTATGATTTTACAGAGTATATGATGAACGATGAAACAAAATCAGCATTAATTCGATTTTGTAAAAGTAATACAGTTCAACTTTATGATAAAAGATATTCTAATGAAATTCTGAGGATTGCTAACGAAATCATTGATCAATATAGCTAGTCGTTATCAAATCTATTATAAGTGAGATTTCTAGAGATTCCTTCTTATGTTTAATTAGAATAAAAAGACATAGTAGAAACCAAAGTGTTAGAAAAGTATATTTAAAACCTTATTTCTATACAAAAATTAAAAAGCATGTATGCCGGTTTATAAAACGCACAACCGGCATACATGCTTTTATTCTACTCGGATTGGTACACCCCGCCAAACTTACTGTTTATGAAAAATATTGACCTTAGGCATAGTAAATCAGACGGGTATTTAATGCACCTGCATACCGGCAGCCTGTGCCTGACGCAATTTATCAGGCGTTACATCATTGCCTTCCACATCGACAACGGTTACCACCGATAAAATATTGGTTAATTGTCCGCACACTTTGCCGATATAAGCTTGGCGCAAAGCCGCACGCTCAGATAATTCGGCCTCGCTCAAACCTGAAGTTTTGGCTTTCCGAGCCAGTTCGTTAATACGGTCTAATTCTGCAATACGCATAGTGCGCTCCTTTCTTGGTGTGTATGCCCGATAAAAATTTCAGACGGCCTTATCAAATATTTAATAGTTCTTTTATTACATTTACTATACTTTTGTTTGCTTATGTGTATTATACTTAATACTAACTTTTTAGCAAGTACATACATTTTTTATACTGTTAATTAAACAGAAAGAAGCATAACGATGAAAACCACCACCCCTCCGGGCGACCCCTGCGGCCCCGTTGTTTCCACACTGGATATTATCGGCGGCAAATGGAAAGTATTGATTCTCTACCAACTCAGTGTTGAAACCCGCCGTTTTAACGAACTACAACGCCTAATGCCCGCCATCACCCAAAGGATGCTGACCTTACAACTGCGCGAATTGGAAAAAGACGGTATTGTGCATCGAGAAGTCTATCCGCAAGTACCGCCTAAAGTAGAATATTCGCTCACCAAACTCGGCCTCACCCTCATGCCCGTTATCCGAACCATGTATAAATGGGGGGAAGAATATGCTGCCGAATGCATGCAACATAGATTGGCCAACACACAACCGGAATCCGAACATGAATAAACAAAGCCGTCTGAAAAAATGTTTCAGACGGCCTTATTGATTTTAAAAACTCAAAACCCGATAAACCAATGCCACAATATCGCCAACACCGCAGCGGCCACACACACCCATGCGCTGATTTGAATCACTTCATGCAAAGCCCGTTTCTGAGAACGGCTAAACAAGCGGTGAGCAATCAAGCCGATTAAAGCAAGAAAAAAAACAATCCGTATAATACGGCCCATAATATCAGCCCTCCGGCCGTCTGAAACCCATCATCCACATCAAGCCGATACCGAACTTCACGCGCCAATATATTTTATTAAAAAAATAGCCGCAGCCGCTTGAAAACGGTTAGCACAAGCTTCGGCCAAGCCGCTATAATAACTTTTTTCCGACATTTCCGCCCATAGAAATGACAACACACACTACCGACACATGGATTGTAAGCCCGCAAAAAATCCCGTTTGAGCAACCGTTTGCGTTGCAAAACGGGCAAACATTGCCGCGTTTTGATTTAATGGTTGAAACCTATGGCACACTCAATCAAGAAAAATCCAATGCCGTTTTAATCTGCCACGCCCTATCCGGCAATCACCACGTTGCCGGCAGACACTCGCCCGACGACAAATACCCCGGCTGGTGGGACAATATGGTCGGCCCCGGCAAACCGATTGATACCGAACGTTTTTTCGTGGTCGGCCTCAATAATCTCGGCGGCTGCCACGGCAGTACCGGGCCGTTAAGCCATAACCCCGAAACCGGTGAAGAATACGGCGCCGATTTTCCGATTGTTACCGTGAAAGACTGGGTAAAAAGCCAAACACTATTGGCCGACTATTTCGGCATCCGCCAATGGGCGGCTGTTGTCGGCGGCAGCTTGGGCGGCATGCAGGCTTTGCAATGGACTATTGATTTCCCCGACCGCGTACGGCATGCGCTGGTTATCGCATCATCCACCCGTTTATCGGCGCAAAACATCGCATTCAACGATGTCGCCCGCCAAGCCATTATTACCGACCCCGATTTCCACGACGGGCACTACCGCCGCTATCAAACCATTCCCCATCGCGGGCTACGCATTGCCCGCATGATGGGCCACATCACTTATCTGGCCGAACAGGGTTTGAGCAGAAAATTCGGTAGAAGCATGCAGAGCGAAGGCTATCAATACGGCTATGACGTCGAATTTGAAGTAGAATCCTACCTGCGTTATCAGGGCGATAAATTTGCCAACCGCTTTGATGCCAATACTTATTTGCGCATGACCAAAGCTTTAGACTATTTCGCCCCCGCCGCCGAGTTTAACAATGATTTGAACGCCGCCTTAAAAACCGTACAGGCAAAATTCTTTATTGCCAGCTTCAGCACCGACTGGCGCTTTGCCCCCGCCCGCTCGCGCGCCCTAGTGAAACATTTGGTTCGAGCCGGAAAATACGTTCAATATATCGAAGTGGAATCCACCCACGGCCACGATGCTTTTCTCATGACCGACGAGCCTTATATCCGTGCCGTACGCGCCTATATGAATAATGTAGCGAAGGAATGCAGCCAATGACTCAATTGCGCGATGACTTACAACTGATTTACGATTGGATTCCATCCGGCAGCCGTGTTTTAGACTTAGGCTGCGGCGATGGCGAACTGCTTTCCGCATTAATCAGCCGCAAAAATTGCAGCGGCTACGGCGTGGAAATCGATACCGACGGCGTGATTGCCGCTATGGAACGCGGTGTTAACGTGATTCAGGCCGATTTGGAACAAGGCTTGCAAGATTTCGACGATAATAGCTTCGATATTTTGGTATTAAGCCAAACCATACAGGCTATGCAAAACACCGAAACCATTCTGCGCGATCTCACCCGCGTTGCCAAACAGGCCATTGTTTCGTTTCCCAATTTCGGTTATTGGCGCAACCGTTTGCAAATCGCCCTACTCGGCCATATGCCCGTATCCGAACGCATGCCTTATCAGTGGTATAACACCCCCAATATCCACTGGTGTACCCTGCAAGATTTCGACCGCTTGTGTGAAAAAAACCAAATCCGCGTTTTGGAACGCACCGTGATGACGGCAGGCAAGCAGGTCAACCTACTGCCGAATATCTTAGGCAGCTTGGCTTTCTACCGTGTCGGATAAACCATTGAAATCATGATTAAAAAGGCCGTCTGAAATGTTTTCAGACGGCCTTTAAGTTTATGCTTGCGTACGCCAGCTTAATAACGCTTCGCGTAGCCGCTTCATGCCTTCATTCAAGTCTTCATCATCAATCAGCAAACTGGGGGCAAACCGAATCACATTGCTTCCGGCCACCAAAATCATCAAACCATGATTTAAGGCCGTCTGAATCAATTCGCCTGCCTTATCCCGATAGGGTTCGGCCAACACACAACCGATAAGCAAGCCCATACCGCGCACTTCTTGGAAAACGCCGGTTTCTTCACCCAATGCCGTTAAAGCTGCTTGCAATTTACGCCCCTGTTGTTCGGCATGTTGCAAGGTTTCCGGGCTGTTAATTATATCGAATGCACGGTTAGCGACGGCACAAGCCAAAGGATTGCCGCCGAAAGTGGTACCGTGTGTTCCCGGGCCGAAACTGGGGGCGATTTTATCGGTTGTCAGCATAGCACCGATAGGGAATCCGCCGCCTAAAGCTTTCGCGCTGGTCAGAATATCGGGCGTTACCTCGTAGTGTTCGTATGCAAACAGTTTGGCCGTCCGCCCCATACCGGTTTGGACTTCATCAAAAATCAACAGCGCCTGATGTTGATCGCACAAACGGCGTGCCGCCTCTAAAAACGCACTATCCGCCGGTAACACACCGCTTTCGCCTTGTATCGGCTCGATAATCACCGCACAGGTTTTTTCAGAGATAGCCGCTGCCAATGCCTCGGCATCATTAAACGGAACATGGGTAATCGCGGGCGGCAGCGGTGCAAAATCGCGGCTGTATTTAGCTTGCCCGCCTACCGATACGGTAAATAAGGTACGCCCGTGAAAAGCGTTCACACAAGCAATGATTTCGTTTTTATCTTCGCCGAAATGATCACGGGCATATTTTCGCGCCAATTTTAAAGCCGCTTCATTGGCCTCCGCCCCTGAGTTACAAAAGAAAACTTTATCGGCAAAAGTATGTTCGGCCAGCTTGGCCGCCAATGTTTGAGCAGGCTCGGTGGTATAGATATTGGAAACATGCCAAAGCTTTCCGGCTTGTTCGGTTAGGGCTTCGACTAATGCAGGATGGCAATGCCCCAACGCATTCACGGCAATACCGCCCGCTAAATCGATATACTCCCGCCCTTCTCTATCCCAAACACGGCTACCCTTGGCATGATCGGGAATCATTGGGGAAAACACAAAATTCGGCGTGATGTGGTTTTGCATGGTTGGTTGTCCTTTATCTATTCGGTTTCAGACGGCCTTTTCCAATAAGGTTAAAAAAACCTGCTTTATTGCTCAATATAATAAATGATAGGCTTGTCAGAACGATAAACCTCCCCCTCCAAACGTGGATAACTGCCCAATCCGGTAGAATCGATATTGCCATATTGCCCTATCATCGGCAGGGATTTTTTCAATACTTTTTCACGCTCGTCGGCACTCAGCTTATCCAGATCTTTAAAAGGCGGATTTTCCTGCACTTTGTTTCTGAAAGCACGCTCGGAAGCTTTGGCTTTATCTTTGGCTACCGCAGGATTCGGTGCGGCCGGCTTTGCTTTCACCTGTATCGAAGCATTTTTATCATATCTTGATATTTTATTCACAGATGCGGGCTGCTTCGAGGGCTGCACAAGACGATTAGGATCATCAGATTTTTTTTCAAACTGGTTATTCACTTGCGAAGCCGCATTATCCATCGGTTCATTGTTTTGGCGCCCTTGCCCATCCGCATGAACATAAACCGTAAACACAGCCAAAAATAAACAAATACCGAAATGACTACGCATTTTTAACCGATTTGCAGCTAAAGTCATAAGGCAAGCCTCCTTTTTTATTTTTTGAACCAAGCATTCAATTTATTAACTTTTAGATATCATCAAACAGCCTGCTTCTGTCACATGCTATTTTTCATAAAAATACCGATTGATTTTTTCAGACGGCCTAAAATATTTAATAATATATTAAGAATATTCGCAAAATAATGCCAAAATAATCATATTATAAAAGCATTGTCCGAAACTTTTTATTTACTCATTTTAAGTTAAATTATTACAAAAGAAAAGATAAATACCATTCAAAAAACTGTTTGGAATACGATTTGATTTCAGATATATCCGATATTTATTCAAATGCAATATAAATTTGTTTTATATACAAAAACCATATTATCCATAGAATAAAACAATTAAAAATAGCCATGATATAGAAAAACAACTTTACATTAGAAGCTAAAATTGGCTATATTGTTTCCAATAACACACCTCTGGCAAGGCAACTTTTAATATAGGGGTTTATACTAAAACACTTGAAAAATATATTTCATTGGCAAATTTGTTTCTATTTTTAATTTTAGCCATATGATATATATTTAAATACTTATCATATACAACTTATCAAAAGGAGTTTTTAATATGCTAGGCCAACCAGATTACAATATAGCAGATTTATTTAGCCAATTAGGGCTTGCGAATGATGAAGCATCTATCGAAAAGTTTATCAAAGAGCACAAACTTGATAATTCCGAAAGATTGATTGATGCAAAATTTTGGACGGATAAACAACGTGCATTTTTACGGGAAGAATGGGAGCGTGATGCCGTTTGGATCGAAGTTATCGATGAATTAAACGCTTTATTACATGATCCCGATATTTCTTAATAGATAAATAATTAACCGAGTTTTAATAAAGAAATAAAGAATATTTTTCATTCAATATTTCACAAGCTGACTACGTTTTGGTTTCATCGTGTATCTGACATTGCTTTTCTATATGCCTGAAATAGGTTATCTCAGTTATTTAAAGCATAGATCAGATTCAAATACATAAAAAAGCGGATATTTTATCCGCTTTTTTATGTATTTATATATTTAATTTTTAAAAATTGCTTTAAGAAATCTGACTACGGTAACAGGTTTTATTTAATTGCAACTCAGGATAAGACAAATCGGCAATCCACAAGCTGGCCGCATCAAGCAATACTTGCTGGGCACTTTGTACACTCTCTATCTCACCTGAAGAAAACGAATAACCGACACCCGGTTCCGTACCCGTTAACTGTAAACTGAATTGCTTACGGCTGGCGGAATATTTCAAATCAAAAGAAGTTGCATAGGCAATGGTATTCGTAGAAGGATCGGATACATTCACTGCCAAGCTGATAACCTTGGATGAATTACTGGTTCCATAATCCAGGTTACCTCTAATCCGCGCCCTACTTTGAGAAGCATTAAAACCTTGCCCCCCGGTGAAAAAATCATCCTGATCATTGCGGGTAAATGCCGCTTCTATCGGTACCAATTGTAGATAAGAAGCGGCTGGTAATCCTGCCTGTTTACGGCCAAAGTTGATAGATGCCAAGTTACCTTGTTGATAGGCTTGAAGATAATCGGTGTTAACCAAACCGAATGCATTAATCCCTATCGGTCCGTTTACTGCCTGCAAAATTAACGGCTCTTCTTTAATTACCCTAGCCAATGTGGAAGGGAAAAGCGCATGAATACGCGTACGCAGATGGAATACACCGGAATCCGACAAAGGGCTGTATAAAGCTTGTTGTCGAACCGTTCCATCGGCAACATTGGAAACAATGAATAAAGAAACCCTTGGGGAATCAGGTGAAAATCGCTCAAGTGCCTGTCCGACACAGTCTAAAGCTTGGTCTAAAGAAGATTGGGTATAACCGGGTGTCGCCCGGGTAGACACATAATCTACGGTACTTGAAGCGCATCCGCTAAGCAACATAGTCAAACCCAATACCTTTAAAGCAGAAAATTTCATCATTATTGTTCCCTAAGAAATTTGTTTGGCCTTATATTCAAAACTAAAAACAACCTTTAATATTCACTTGGTCAATATAGGCCTTTGTCGTAATATTTATTTTTTCAGAACCTATCAAATTACCACTATCATCAATATTGATATAATTACCATAAAACACACATTTCGGTTTTACGAGATTATCAACATAAAAAGACTCACCGTACGGATCAGTAACATAATAACCATCCGTTCTCGGCTCTTGCGTTTTTACCCGTGCCGAATAGATCATCGTTGCAGGTGTGGTTATCGTATGGGTATAAGGTATTTCCGGGAAACCCGGGTGTTCGGCCTGCGCAACCAATGGAAATGCGACAACCAATAAAGATAACAAAGTGCTTAATCC
This sequence comes from Neisseria montereyensis, assembly GCF_024834045.1. GTDB lineage: Bacteria > Pseudomonadota > Gammaproteobacteria > Burkholderiales > Neisseriaceae > Neisseria > Neisseria montereyensis. The sequence goes on along the minus strand of NZ_JANUXW010000003.1, from coordinate 148,999 downwards.
GGAAATTTTTTTCATCACAAGCCCCTGTCTTTCATACCATAAATAATATTAGAAATCGGAGCAGCAGCCGAAATATCGAAACTGCCGCCGCCGATATTAATCAATAATGATTATTTGTTCAGGTTAACGATGTTAACGCCTTGAGTGTTGTAACCGCCTTTTTCGATAGACAAATCAACTTTGTTGAAGTAGGCAGCTTGGCGGATAGTGTCGGTATTTTTGTTACCGATTACTACGTTGGCACCTTGAGTGTTGTAAGAAGCGTGAGACAGTTTCAGTTCCAAATCTTTGTTGCTGACAACTTCTTGTACTGCATCTTTAACTTTAACAGCAGAACCGTTTACTACGTTCAAACCTTGAGTATTTTTAGCACCTTCAACAATGCTCAATTTAGTGTCGCTGTTAACAGCAACGCCTTGTCTGAACGAACCGGCAGCGAAAGCAGAAGTAGTCAAACCCAAACCGGCCAATACCAATGCAGCAGTAGCAATTTTTTTCATAAATATATTCCTTAAAAAGAAATTGAAATATGCCTTAAGAAAATAGATTTTAAAAAATCCAAACTTAGACAAAATTCAAAAAGATAAAAAATCCACAATTATTTCATGAATCTACAAAAAGCAACTGCCTATAAAAATGAATAAGCAATATTCATTTAAATTACAATGCTTTTCTGTAAATCCAAATTGATTATAGCTACCGATAAAAAATAATCCATCATCATGGAAAATATTTCAACAGGAACTTATTCATATGTAAATTTATATTTACATATGAATAATTATATAAAATTTAAAATATGTATATTCAAATCAATTATGTTATTCAATTATTACATTGAAATTTATGCATATCAACTATTCCGAATGTATAAATTATTTTTTATAATTTTTTTAAAATACATAATTTAACTTATTTTAATTATTTTTTTATAAATTTATATTCATTTTGAATAAAAAATTCAATTTATTATGCATTTATTTTAATAAACTAATTAATATTTAATTAAAAATCAATAAACCATTTTAATAAAATAAATAAATAACAATATGATATATATATGTTTTTATAAAAAAGTATTTTTAAACAACGAATATAAGACTATAAGAAATAAACTTTACAAAGTTCCTGAAACAAAAAAACACAAAATCAAAATAAATTTAATTTTATGTTAAAACAAATTCAATATTGGTTATAAAATAGCAATTTTATTCATTTTGATATAATGAAAATAGAATAAAAAAACCGGCTGATGTTTCAGTCGGCTTTTTATTTATCCATAATCAAGACAATAATGGCAGCCCAGCCTACCACCTCCTCACGCAACGGCTTACTTATTGGGAATAAGTAATACGATGATCAACCAACCTAACGAATTAAAAGCCGCCCCGTACACAAAATCTAAGCGACCGGCAACGTGTTTGAGAACCCTTTTCCCTAATTAAATTATGCCACAATATAAGCAACCCAATCTTAGGCCGTCTGAAACATCAGCAACCCTTTATTCAAGCGGATAAAATACATTATCATGCCTTTCTGATTATCCGGCCTAACACATCCATAATCAGACATCATTGATTTAACTCATTTTGCAGAACCCTTCATGAATAAACAGAAGAAAATTTTTGTCCTCTATACAGGCGGAACAATCGGTATGATTGAAAGCGGCCACGGGTTGATTCCCGATACGGCCATTACCCGTAAAATTCTAGCCAACCATTCAGACGGCCTCTCGTTCGACTGGCACGTTTGCGATCCGCTGATTGACTCTTCCGCCGTTACGCCCGAAAACTGGCAGAGTTGGTTGGCATTATTGCAAAAAAATATACCGAACTATGACGGCATTTTGATTTTGCACGGCACCGACACCCTTGCCTACACAGCCAATATTTTAGCCCTGACTCTGCGTAGTTTGGAAAAACCCATCGTACTAACCGGCGCACAACAACCTTACGGCGCACCCGATAGCGATGCGCCTTTTAATCTGGCTACCGCCGTCGCCGCCCTAAATCTCGCTTTACCACAAGTCTCCATTGCCTTTAACGGCAAATTGTTCCCTGCCGTCGGCAGTAGCAAAATCAGCACCGAAGACCCCGAAGGATTTAATAACCCCCATTTCGGCATTTCCGGCAGTTGGTTGCCAGAAAACGGCTGGCAGCATATCCGCCACAGGCCGTCTGAAAAACAACAACAGGGTTTAGCGCTCAAACTGAACCCGAATGTCCGCATTGCTTGCTACACCTTTATTCCCGGCCTTTCCAAACAACTATTTTCAGACGGCCTAAACCCTAATCAGGCCGATGCCGCCATTCTGCAAAGCTATGGCCACGGCAACACGCCGTCATATCCCGAATTGATACAGGCCGTGCAACAATTTACCGCATCAGGCCGGCCGGTACTAAATATCAGTCAGGTCGGCAAAGGCAATGCCGCACGGGTTTATGCCCAAAGCAATGCATTGTTGCAAGCGGGTGCAGTGAATGGCGGCAGAATGAATCTGGAAACCGCCACCGCCCTTTTGATACTGGCCGTTAGCAATCACTGGACACCCCAACAACTACAAACCGAGATTGCCGCCTTACAACCGTTTTAAAACATTCTGCCATGTCATATTACTAACAACGGCAAAACCGCATTATTTCATAGAATCATTCGGTTTTTTTGCTATATAATATAAAGAAGTATTCCATACCCTAAAGAAAAATAAGGACACAATCATGTACGACTACAAATCCGATGCCACTCAATTTCTCGAAGATTATTTAGAGAAACACCCCGAAGAAGCCAAACAACGCTTAAAAAACCGAGGTATTTTATGGGATGTCGAACTCAATCCCGAAGAAGAAGCAGGTTATCAGGCTGCCAAGCTGCCTAAGAAGCCTTATGCCTACCAACCCGACTGATTATTTCAGACGGCCTATTTTTAAGCCATGGCAACCCATAAACACAACATTCCGCCACAGTTAGCCGAATATCTCAATAATATCGGCGAACCCGAACATCCGGTGCTACACGCACTGCGCAACCGCACGGCAAACCATCGCTTGGGCAAAATGGCCATCGCACCGGCACAGGCGGCAATGTTGACATGGCTGGCACGTCTTATCCGTGCCGAGCGCTATCTTGAAATCGGCGTATTTACCGGATATAGCAGCACCGCTATGGCATTGGCTTTGCCACCGCACGGTACCGTAACCGCCTGCGATATTAATGTTACCTTTACCGATATTGCACGCGAAACATGGCAGGCGGCAGGTGTGGCAGATAAAATCACCCTACATCTACAACCTGCCCTACTTACATTAGACGACTTAATCCGTAACGGACAATCGGAAACCTACGACATCGCACTTATAGATGCCGACAAACCACCCACACCGCAATATTACGAACGCTGCCTACAATTGGTACGCAGCGGCGGTATTATCGCTATCGACAATATTTTACTTGGCGGCCGTGTTATGCAGCCTTTAGGTTCAGACAGCCCGCCCGCCCATGCTGTTTTACAAACGTTTAACCGCAATCTGCCGAATGATAACCGAATCATTCCGATTACCCTACCCTTAGGCGACGGCCTGACACTCCTGTTAAAAAAATAACTGCGAGGACAATCATGAATATCCGTATTCCCGCCCTGCTTACCGGTATATTAATCTTAAATGCCTGTGCCAATATCACACCCGATACGGCACCGCGTCCTATTGAAGATGTGTCGGCCGATAACGCCATCCCTTATCCGGAACCGGATATGCAGTCGCAAATCCATCAATTAGGCGTTGAAATCACCCGCTTGGAACAACATATCGAAACACTGGAAACCCGCATCCGCCAACTTGAGCGGCGGCCGGTATCCAGCCGCAGTACCCGTTCGCCACAACCTCTTGCCGCCGCTTCCGATATGACGGCAAACAGCCCTAGCGCATCCGAAGAGTCCGCACCACCAAGCAGTAATACATATAGCGAAGCTTTAAAAAAATACCGTAGTGGTAATTATGCCGCTGCCGCCGAACTCCTCAAGGGCGCCGACAGCGGCGGCAGCGGTAGCGATAACGACCGTAACAGTATGTATCTGTTAATGCAAAGCCATCAACGTTTGGGAAATTGCGAATCGGTGATTAATATCGGCCGCCGCTTCGCCGTCCGCTTCCGCAGTACCAATCAAGCCGCCGAAGCCCTATTCAGCGTCGGTTCCTGCCAATACCAAATGCAACAGCAAGACATCGCCCGCGACACTTGGCGCAAACTGATTCACAGCTATCCCGACAGCCCTGCGGCAAAACGCGCATATGCCCGATTACAAAAACGGCGTTAACGCTGCGGCAAGTAAGTTATTTTCAGACGGCCTGTTATTCATATGAAGGCCGTCTGAAAACATAAAGATAACCATACCGCTTAAAATATGGCAAAATCCGTTTAAAGCCATTATGGTTAGAAAAGTTTCAGAATAAGTAGAGAATATTGGAAAAGAGTGCGGCATAATTCCCGCTCATTTCCATTACCATGCTTATCAAACCATTTATTAATTCAGGGAAGAAAGAAAACATATGATACAAGTAGGCATTATTATGGGCAGCAACAGCGATTGGCCGGTGATGCGCCATGCCGCACAATTTTTAAAAGAATTCGGTGTGGCTTTTGAAACCCGTGTCGTTTCCGCCCACCGTACGCCGAATCTGATGTTTGAATATGCCGAAACCGCCCACGAGCGCGGCTTAAAAGCCATTATTGCCGGTGCGGGCGGTGCCGCCCATCTGCCCGGCATGGTTGCAGCTAAAACCACCGTTCCGGTATTGGGTGTACCCGTTCCCAGTAAATATCTGAGCGGTGAAGATTCTTTGCTTTCCATTGTTCAAATGCCCAAAGGCGTACCCGTGGCCACTTTTGCCATCGGCGAAGCCGGAGCTGCCAATGCCGCTTTATTTGCCATTTCCATGTTGGCCAATGAAAACCATGAATTGGCCAGAAAATTAGTAGAATTCCGACTCAAGCAGGAACAAGTCGTACTGGCTATGGATTTGCCTGAAATTGAATAAACCATATCGGTCGAATGTCTGTCGTTTTCAGACGGCCTCAATTTAAGGATAGATTCATGCCTGCCAACTTTTTCGCCATTATTGTCGGTGCCGCATTCGGCGCCCTATTCCGGCATGCTTTCAGCGTATGGTTTGCCGGCACATCGGCATGGTTGGCACTCGGTACTTTGGTAGCAAACTGGACGGGGGCTTACCTTATCGGGCTGATAGCCTCACTGCTGGAATCTTTTCCGCATTTCGGCCCGAATTGGCGCCTGCTGTTGATTACCGGATTTCTCGGCAGCCTAACTACCTTTTCCGGTTTTTCTTTAGAAATTATCGGCATGTTGCAGGAACAACGCTGGGCGGCGGCAGTGGCTACCGCCTCACTACACCTGTTCGGTTCATTGTTTTTAACGTTTCTCGGCATAGAAACCGTTCAACTATTCCGTTAAGAAAGGTTAAACACAACGCTGTACTAATTGCGTACATAAATCACTTCCACATCGTAATCATCATCGTCCCAGTCGTCGTCATGTTGATTTTTCTCATGCCATTCGTCTTCATGGCTTAAAGAAGAGTCCAAACCGGCTTCAAGGCGCAATAACGATAACAAGTGATACATATCGGCCGGAATAGGTGCTTCAAATGATACGGTTTCTTGAGTAACCGGATGAATAAAACTCAAACGATAAGCATGAAGTGCCTGCCGGTTTAAATTACGGACGGCTTCTTTGATATTATCCGCACAAGGATGGCGCGGATTTCCGTAAACCGGATCGCCGGCCAAAGGATGATTGGCTTCGCGCATGTGAACACGGATTTGATGGGTACGCCCAGTTTCCAAAGTACATTCGATATAGCTGTGTGCCGCATAACGTTCCAGCACTTTCACATGGGTAATCGCCGGTTTGCCGCCGAATTTAACCACCGCCATTTTCAGGCGGTTGTGCGGATCACGGCCGATTAGGGTTTCGATTTTACCGTCGAAAGGCACAATTCCGTCGGCAACCGCACGATAAATACGTTTAACCGTACGCTCTTGAAGTTGTTGCACCAAAGAATTTTGTGCGGGTAATGTTTTAGCCACCACCATTAAACCGCTGGTGTCTTTATCCAAACGATGCACAATACCGGCACGCGGAATCTGGCTTAATTCGGGGGCATGAGCCAATAGGCCGTTGAGCAAGGTGCCGGTCCAATTGCCGGCAGCCGGATGAACCACCAAACCGGCGGGTTTGTTTAAAACAATAACGGTATCGTCTTCATAAACGATATCCAAATCCATAGCTTCCGGCGTGAACGCTAAATTTTCTTCACTCGGACGCACCGTTACCGCAAGATATTCACCGCCTATCAGTTTATCTTTCGGTTGGGCGGTTTTTTCATTTACCGTAACCGCGCCTTCTTTTATCCAAGCGGTTAAACGGCTGCGCGAATAATCGGGCAGCAATTTGGCCAGTGCCGCATCCAAGCGCATACCCGCCAAATCGAGGGGAACAGTTAAATTAATGCAAGTTTCTGCATTTGGGGCTGCCGCAAATGGCAAATCATCGTTATAATCGGTTTCGTTGTCAAAGGAAATATTCTGCATGAAAAAAATTCTTTTAGTAATCTCATTAGGTTTGGCATTGGCCGGCTGCGCCGGCACCAATGGCACAATTGATAAAGACGCGCAAATCACTCAGGATTGGACAGTTGAAAGACTGTATGCCGAGGCGCACGACGAGCTCAACAGTAACAATTATACGCGAGCCATCAAGTTATACGAAATTTTGGAATCCCGCTTCCCTAACGGTCGCTATGCCCAACAAGCCCAACTTGATACTGCCTACGCCTATTATAAAGACGACGAGCCGGAAAAAGCACTCGCTGCCGTTCAGCGTTTCCAACGTATCCATCCGCAACACCCCAATATGGATTATGCCTTATATCTTAAGGGTTTGATTTTATTTAATGAAGATCAGTCTTTCTTAAACAAATTGGCTTCTCAAGATTGGTCGGATCGCGATCCGAAGGCCAACCGTGATGCCTATCAGGCATTCTCACAATTAATCGAGCTTTACCCAAACAGCCGATACACACCGGATGCAACCGAACGCATGACCAAACTGGTAGATGCTTTGGGTGGTAATGAAATAGCCATTGCACGATACTATATGAACCGCGGTGCTTATCTGGCAGCCGCCAACCGCGCTCAAAAAATTGTCGAGCGTTATCAGAATACCCGCTTTGTTGAAGAATCACTGGCGATTATGGAAGCTTCTTATCGCAAACTGAATAAACCTCAGTTGGCTGATGATACCCGCCGGATTTTGGCACAAAACTTCCCTAATAGCCCCTATCTGCAAAATAAATGGGAAAACACTAGTATCCCATGGTGGCGTTATTGGAAATAAACATCCAAAGGCTATGAAATAATGAAATCTACAAACACTGAATTTATATGCAAATTCAGTGTTTTTTTATTTACATAAGGCTCACCATTAAATAACTTTTGAAATGGGTTTATGAATATAAATAATCTGTTATCTCATATATTTTAGGCCATCTGAAAGATTTCAGACGGCCTAAAATACTTATGGTTATGATGAAATGGCTAATCCTTTTTTAATATCTCTATCATATTTTTATAATGTTTCTGAATTTAATCTTTCCTCCTGTCATCTTCTTTCATCATCAAATATTGCTTTTAGAAGTCATATTTTTTCATTCTGTTTATTGTTATTTTTCAAAATCATTATCATCTAAATGTAATATTCACATATATTATCACATTGCCATTTGGCTTAAAATAATCCCACTTAAATAAAAACAATCACTCTTGAATTGATATAAATTAGAATAAAAACACCAATTCCATCAGGTACTTATGCTATTTTCATTTTATGAATAATAGTTAATTACGATGGCATGGTATTTCACAATAAATCTTACTTTTGGGAGTGTCAAATTATGACTTACGGTTATTATTCTCATAGTCAATCACATAGTTATGGCAAAGGTGGTTATGGCGGCTATGGTCATTATGGCTACGGCAATCATCATGGCCACCACCACAACCATTATGGTTGGGGTGGCCACTCATCCAATAGCCATCATGGAGGAAAGGGTACATGGGTTATCTATTGCGGGGTGAAGGTTTTTGTTCCGGACTGCCCACCCGCAAAACCTTATCCGAAACCGGATCCTCAACCGGATCCTAAGCCCGATCCTAAGCCCGATCCTAAACCCGATCCTAAACCCGATCCTAAACCCGATCCTAAGCCCGATCCTAAACCCGATCCTAAACCCGATCCTAAACCCGATCCTAAACCCGATCCTAAACCCGATCCTAAACCCGATCCTAAACCCGATCCCAAACCAGATCCTAAGCCCGACCCTAAGGACGATGAAGATCAAGACTGCAATGATTGCAAAGATTCGGATCAAAACCCCGACAACCATTTTGGCAGCAAAGACCTCAACCCGGGCAATATAACCAGAGGTCATGCTGATGAAGAAGGCATCCTTCACGGTACGGATAAAAAAGACACCTTATACGGTACGGAAAACAATGATGTTATCCATGCGGAAGACGGCCCTGATGTTATATATGGCGGCGATGGTAACGACATTATTTATGGCGATAACCGTGGTGACACCTTATACGGACAAGATGGTGACGATAAACTGTATGGCGGCCAAGGCAATGACTATCTGAATGGCGGCTTTGGTGATGATATTATGGCCGGCAACGATGGCAATGATATTTATTATGTTCAACAACCCGGCGATCAGGTGATTGAAAAAGCCGGCGAAGGCATTGATACCGTACGCACGGAAATCGACTACACCCTGACCGATAACGTTGAAAACCTGATTCTGATGGGTCTAAACAACCTTGACGGTACAGGCAACAGCCTTGACAACGTTATTACCGGCAATGGCGGTGACAACTGTCTGCAAGGTTTGGATGGCGATGATACGCTGTACGGCAAAGGTGGTAACGATACCTTAGACGGTGGTGAAGGCGATGATTATCTGGACGGCGGCACCGGTTGCGATACTTATGTCTTTGATCTTTGCTATGGCAACGATACGATTTGCGACTATGATCAAGACACAAGCAATACCGATGTGTTGCAATTCGGCGAAGGCATTAAAGCCAGCGATCTGACTTTCTCGCGTGTCGGCACCGATTTGCAAATCCATGCCAACGATGAAGACAGCATCACCGTAGCCAATTGGTTTAAAGACAGTGCCTACCGCATCGAAGAGTTTGTGTTTACCGAAAGCGACACCACTTGGGACAGCGCTGCTATCGATAAAGCCATCGGTAGCTACGGTGTGGACAGCACGGCCTATGCAGCGACGGCACAAGATCAAATCCAGCAACAAACCCAAACACAAGGTATTTTATAATCACTTGATTGCCAGGGTTTAAAAACAAGCCGTCTGAAACTTTCAGACGGCTTGTTTATATTATAGGGCGGATACACCGATAACACTATTAAACACTTTTATTTAAACAACAAAAATATATCAATCCAACAACAAAGCATCATCGGTAACTTTTTCGCCGCGGGTTTGCTCAAATAAATTGAGTAAATCGGGTACATCCATACCGGCGCGTTGTTCACCGGATACATCCAACACCACTTTACCCTGATGCAGCATAACGGTACGGCTGCCATGATCAAGCGCTTGGCGCATGGAATGCGTCACCATCATAGCGGTTAGCTTGTTTTCTTGAATGATTTGATCAGTCAGTTCCAAAACAAAAGCCGCAGTTTTCGGGTCGAGTGCTGCCGTATGTTCATCAAGCAGTAGGATTTTGCTGGGCTGCAAACTGGCCATTAATAAGCTGACTGCCTGCCGTTGGCCGCCTGAAAGCAAACCGATACGGTCTGATAAACGGTTTTCCAAACCAAGTTTCAAAACCGAAAGCTTTTCGCGGAATAATTCCCGATTATCTTTATTTAATGCAAAGCCCAAACCCCGTTTGCGACCGCGCGAATAAGCCAGCGCCATATTCTCTTCAATACTGAGCGCTTCGCAGGTTCCGGCCAACGGATCTTGGAATACACGGGCAACCAGATGGGCACGTTTATGCGCAGGTAATTTGGTGACGTCTTTCCCATCGATATGAACACTACCGCTATCCACTATCAAATCGCCGCTGATAGCATTGAGAAATGTGGATTTCCCCGCCCCGTTACTCCCGATAACCGTCACGAACTCACCATCACGAATATGCAGGCTCATACCGCGCATGGCGGGATTTTCAATCGGCGTGCCCGCATTAAATGTTACCTTTAAATTATCTGCGCGCATCATGATGTTTGTTTCCTCTTTAAAGCACGTTTTATGATTGGCAAACGCAAAGCAATCACAACCAATATGGCAGTAATCAGATTTAAATCGGTTGGTCGCACGCCGATACTTTGTAAAAACGCATTGCCCAATGCAAACGAAATCAGCAAGCGGTAGACAATCGCGCCGATAATGGCCGATAAAGTAATGAAAACAATGCGCTTACTGCTTAAAAGGTTTTCACCGATAATCACCGCCGCCAAACCGATCACAATAGTACCGATACCGCTGGCCAAATCGGCTCCGCCCGTTGTTTGGGCAAATAATGCCCCGCCCAAAGCAATCAGGCCGTTTGAAATCGCCATGCCCAACACAATCATCTTAGAGGTTGCCACGCCCTGAGATTTGGCCATACGCGCATTCACACCGGTTGCACGCATCGCCAAACCGGTTTTGGTATTGAAAAACCAGTCTAACAATAATTTTGCAACAACCACAAAACCGGCAATAATCAAGGGCTGTACCCAAAATTGATTGCTGTAATCATCTGCCACAAAAGAAGAAAACACGCTCGGCGCGTTAATGAGAGGTAGATTGGGTGTACCGCCGGTAATACGCAGGTTCACCGAATACAAGGCCACCATCACCAAAATACTGGCCAAGAGCGGCAAAATTTTAAGCGAAACATTCAGCCATGCCGTTACCACGCCCGCACACGCACCGGCTGCCGCACCGGCCAAACAGGCCAGCCAAGGGTTCATACCCGAACCCACACATACGGCAAACACCACGGCACCTAAAGGGAAACTGCCGTCGGCCGTTAAATCGGGAAAATCGAGAATGCGGAAAGAAATCAACACGCCTAGCGCTACCAGCGCATAAATCAGGCCTGCTTCAATGCCGCCGAAAAAAGCAATTAAGCTCATACTAGCTTTCTATTTATTGATTTTATTGAAATAGAGATTACAACCAAAGGCCGTCTGAAAAATCAAAGCCAAGCGGTTGAAAAGCAATCAGCCAACCCGAAGGCCGGCCAATGCTGTTTATTCAGAAAAGTTTGTTTATTCAAAAACTTCTTTGGCTTCCGCCACCAATGCGTCTGGAAGCACGATGCCTTGTGCGGCAGCATTTTTCTTACTGAGCAACAAATCCAAATTTTCCATACGGGCAGACGGAATTTCACCGGCTTTCGTACCGTTTAAAATTTGCACGGCCAGCTCGCCTGTTTTCTTACCCAAATCGTGATAATTCACCCCCAAAGCGGCGACGGCACCGCGTTTTACCGAATCGGTATCAGATGCAATCAGAGGAATTTTCATTTCACTGGCGGCTTTCGCCATGGATTCATATGAAGATACAACATTGTTATCCAATGAAGTATAAATCAAATCTACTTTACCGTTTAAGCTGCGGGCGGCTGTTAACACATCGGAGGAACGTTGTGCAGGCGCAGCCACCAGATTAATGCCTTGCGGCTCCAGTTGCGATTTCAGCTGCTCCAATACAATAGTCGAATTCACTTCGCCGGGGCTGTAAACATAACCCACGTTTTTCACCGTCGGCACAATTTTTTTCATGAGTTCAATTTGCGGCGCAAGCGGCAATTCATCGGAAACGCCGGTCACATTGGTATTCGATGCATCCATATTCGGCACCAATTTAGCCTCTACCGGATCGGTTACCGCCGCATAAACCACCGGAATGGTTTTAGTGGTCGCCACAACAGATTGGGCACTCGGCGTAGCAATGGCCACAATCACATCGGGATTATCGCCGGCAAACTTTTTGGCAATCTGAGCCGCATTAGCAGTACTGCCTTGCGCACTTTGAAAGTCAACCGTCAGGTTTTTACCTTCTTCAAAACCTTTCTCTTTTAATTCTTCAATCACCCCTTCACGCACCGAATCCAAAGCCGGATGCTCGACAATCGCAGTAATCGCCACCCGTTTGCTACCTTCTGCCGCAGCAGTGTTTTCCGATTGGGTTTCCGACGGCGAACAAGCGGCGAGAAGCAGAGCAGCAATGGTTCCTAAAACATATTTGGCAGTGTTGGGGTGTTTCATGAATCGTTCCTTCTTAAAAAATAAGCATGTTAAAATACAGCAATTGTGCAATATTATTTTAATTTGTTTAAAAAATCATTGTTCCGGCTAGAAGATTGTGTTGTTACGCCCTATCAATATCAGTATAAAATTCTAGTTTTCGCATCAAAACTGGTTTTTAAAATCTTATTTAAATTTATTTTTATAATTAAAATTTAAATCAATTATAATATTACAAAAAAAGTGGTTATCTTAACCACCACCCTATTCGCCGCCAAATACGGCTGTCCTATTATTATTTCACACCACACACCATGACCGAAATCTTCCCCCAAAATCCCCAATACCGCATTGTTGAAATTTTTGAAAGCCTGCAAGGCGAAGGCTATAACACCGGCATGCCCGCGATTTTTATCCGCTTGGGCAAATGCAACCTTGCCTGCCCTTGGTGCGATACCGATTATCTGACCTTTACCATGATGAGCCTGAACGATATCTTAGGCCGTCTGAAACAATATACCGCCCGCAATATTATTATTACCGGCGGCGAACCAACCATACAGCCCCATCTTCATACCCTACTGAATGCACTGAAAGCCGAAGGCTATAAACTCTGCATGGAAACCAACGGCTTAAACCCTGCCCCGTTGCAAATTGATTTTGTCGCCACCAGCCCCAAAGCTCGCTATGCCGACAAATATCAGAAACAATGTATTGAAAAAGCCGATGAAGTGCGTATTGTCGTCGATGGCGATATCTTGGCATTTTGCGAACAAATGGAAAATAAAATTACCGCCAAGCATTATTATCTTTCACCCTGCGAAGAAAATGGTGTCATGAACATTCATGACACCATCCGCCAAATAGGTATTTTAAACAGCCGCCCTCATGCGCCGGTGCATTGGCAATTAAGCGTACAAACACATAAATGGGCAGGCATTGAATAAATTTTGAATTAAGAACGAATTAATCGGAATAGCTTGGATTTATCCGTTTAAACAAATGTAATCTTACCTACTCTTAGTGTGATGCCGATTATCTGGCTTAGTCTAAGCGATATATTTTAGGCCATTTGAAAAATACACTAAAGCCTGCCATACCAACAAATATTAGAAACGTCGCCGTGTTTATGGGTTTCCTTTGATTACATTAAAATCATGGTTTTTGTCTACTCATACCTTGAAACACCAGAATCTGAGCCATTGTCTAGAAAAAAACCAACATAGACTAATCTATGTTGGTTTAAATACTTTATTTACTTTCTAAGCTATTAAATTCATCTATTATATTTTTAATATAAAGTGCACCTAGTGATATATGTGTATGACCTGGATATTTTACTAAAGTGGCTTTGCCACCATTCTTATTGTAAGTATTTACAGCAACTTCTGCATTATTATCATATGGTACTAATTCATCATTATCACCATGATGTACAAAAATAGGAGCCTTAGGTTTCCAACCTACTACTAAATCACTTTTTAAAGCTTGATTTAGCATATGCTGATAGGTTTCTTTATCTAAGTTCTTAAACACTTCTTTTGTGATATTTGTCTTTCGTTTATTAAGTACGTCTAAATCATTTTTTACAGGAATATCGAAAATCAATTCATTTGCTACAGGATGATTGCTAAACTTATTGTATGCATAATAAACCCAAGCTAAATAATCCAGACTTTCAGTATTCATTTCTTCGCTAAGTAAAGGCATAAATATTAATGCGTATTTGAAAGTATCAGCCACCCGGAGTGGGCCAGACATTTCCGCATTGGCCAGTACTTTTATTTTGTCGTTATATTTACTTTCGATAAGTTTTTGTGTTGCCGTAGAAACAGCACCACCTTCTGACCATCCGTATAAGCCTACTTTTTCATTTAAATCTATGCTATGTTTCTTTGCAAATTCACGAGTTGCCAAGATCATGTCTACAGATTCTTTAGCTAATTCAGGATTTACGCTATATGGATGTTCTAAATTTGAGGCTATTCCATAGCCAGCATAATCAGGCATACTAACTAGATAACCATTAGATGCCAACATATTTCCGTACATTCTTGTTTCATAATTTGACTTAGGTGCATGAGGAGCCTTTCCATCATAAAGAGAGGGAGCATCTTCACTTCCCCAACCAGACTCCGCAGGATATGGATAAAGTGAACCATGGTGATATTGTAGTTGTGTAATTTTGTCTGCACGCTTTGGAATCATAATCATGCCTGAAAGATTTACAACCTTGCCATTGTAATCGGAAGTATAAACTATCTTATATAGATCAATATCATATTTAGGAACATCTGATATATTGCCTTCTAATTTATTCTGTTCGGGTAAAAAGTCATTAACTTGATCTTTTGTCAATGTTGTAACATGAGTTTCACTTATTAGATGCCCACGCTCTGCAATATTTTTATTTGTTTCTGCAATAAACGCTCCTCTCATAAAGAACTTGTATCCTATTAAACTATATACTATAGAGATAGCTATCAATAAAATTACTGAAATCCCCAGTAAAATTATTTTTCTTTTGCTATTAATCCCTTTTTTCTTTTCAGCCATAAAATTTTCCTTCTTGATTTACATTTTGATTGATTTTTTTAATATTTAAAAAAAGATTATTTTCCTTCATATAAAAAATATACTCAACATTCATTAATACTTTGGGATGGCAATAAGCATAATGTATTGAGAAAAAGACAATAATTGGCAATTAAGTGTACAAACACATAAATAGGCAGGCATTGAATAAATTTTGAATTAAGAATGGATTAATCGGAATAGCGTGGATTTATCCGTTCTCTATCGGTTCATCAAATAAATCCACATCAAACAAATCAGGCTCTGTCATACGCATAGCACTATCGATTTCAATGGGTTCGATAACCGTACAGCAACACGGCAGAATTTCATTCGGGCCGATAAACGCCAAAGGAAATTCTTGATACGAAACCTTGCCCGATAACAGTTTCACCCTGCATGAGCCGCAATAACCGCTGCGGCATTGGTATTCCACCTCATGCCCGGTACGCTCCAACCCCTCCAAAAGCGTTTCGCCCTCTTGGAGTTCAAAAGTTTTATGACGGGTTGTAATCAAAGGCATAACCGGTTTCCCATACCGCTTTACACGGCAAATCTTTCAACTATTTTGCTTTTGCTAATTATTAGCCCAATAACTTTCAGACGGCCTATTCAGCCAAAATCATTATGGTTAAAAAATCAGAAATAAATAGGCCGTCTGAAACGGGTATTCATAATTTCAGACGGCCTGTTTTATACACTCAATCCCGCATGTTTACAATTCAAAATCACCCAAATCATCGGCGCTGACTTCCGCATCAATTTGGCCGATAAGATAAGAACTGATTTCCACTTCCTGCGGTGCCACCTGAACATTATCGGATGACAACCAAGCATTAATCCACGGAATCGGATTTTGGCTGGCGCCATCGAAAGCAGGCTGCAAACCAACGGCAATCATGCGCAGATTGGTGATATATTCGACATATTGGCCGAGAATCTCTTTATTCAGTCCGATCATCGAACCGTCTTTAAACAGATAAGCCGCCCATTCTTTTTCCTGCATGGCCGCTTTTTTAAACAAATCGAAACATTCCTGCTCCAATTCGGCAGCGATTTCCGCCATTTCCGGATCATCCGCACCGCTGCGCATGAGATTCAACATGTGTTGGGTACCTGTTAGATGCAAGGCTTCGTCGCGGGCAATCAGTTTGATAATTTTGGCATTGCCTTCCATTAATTCGCGTTCGGCAAAAGCAAACGAACAGGCAAAAGAAACATAGAAACGAATCGCTTCCAATACATTCACGCACATCAGGCACAAATAAAGTTTCTTTTTCAACTCGCGTTTGTCGACCACCACGGTTTTATTGCCAACCTGATGTTTACCCTCGCCCAATAAATTATAGTATTGGGTATATTCGATTAAATCATCGTAATAGCAGGCAATATCTTCCGTCCGCGCGGCAATATGTTCATTTTCGACAATGTCATCAAACACTATCGAAGGATTATTCACAATATTGCGGATAATATGGGTATAACTGCGCGAATGGATGGTTTCGGAAAAAGACCACGTTTCAATCCAAGTTTCCAATTCGGGAATCGACACCAACGGCAACAATGCCACATTCGGGCTACGCCCTTGAATCGAATCCAGCAAAGTTTGGTATTTCAGATTACTGATGAAAATATGTTTTTCATGGTCGGGCAGGTTTTGGTAGTCGACACGGTCGCGTGAAACATCAACCTCTTCCGGCCGCCAGAAAAACGACAATTGTTTTTCAATCAGCTTTTCAAAAATCTCATATTTTTGCTGATCATAACGCGCCACATTCACCGGCTGACCGAAAAACATCGGTTCGGTCAGCGCATTGTTTTTGGCTTTGCTGAATGTGCTGTAGGACATGACTAAGTGTTCGCAGGACATGGTAGTTCTCTAAATAAATTAATTAGTTATATTTTAAATTGAAATATAAAATAAATTGCCATAACTTAAATTGTATTGTGCAACTTATGTGGCATAAACGGTTACATATGTAAAACCGCTTGCCTTGGTCTGATACTTCAGTATAATTCTATGCCAACAACTCCCCCAACTTTGCCAACCCATGTGGTTGGAACAACAAGGTTGGGGGCTTTCTTTTTTTTATTGCCATAGCAACCATTCTTTTGGTTTAATGGTCATTCCCATTTGCTCTAACGTTACCGCTTGGTTTTCAACCTGTGGAAACTCCCCTAATACCTCTAAAAAGCGATGCCCCCAACTTGAATTCGGGCAGATAATATCAAGCATCCGCTTCATCAAACAAAAATAGACAAATACTCGATTTACAGGTAACGATTGCCATTCAGGATCACGCAAACCTTTCAAACTGGCTTTAATCGTAATATCCCTATTCCATAAACGACTGTGATGCGCGGATACATTACGGATAAGGTTAAAAGCATGCAAATGCGTTTGAAGATGTTTACCATCTTGTAGTCGGTACATATTGGCAATCTTATTCTTATCGCCAATCTTCATTCCTTTGTAAAGCATCGACATCGTACCAAAATCCCATATTTCACATGCAACCCAAATGGGAAGATCTCCATAATGATCTAGATGATGTTTAACGAAGCTATTTTTGCTTTCGCGCTCAATTAATCTATTGTATTTTTCAACCCATGCCAAACAATTGGAACCGGAATTAAAATACTGTTGATCTCGATGAGCCAGCGGGGAATATTGCCCCAATGTGTATGCTATATTGACCCTCAATGCAATTTCGATTCTTTCCAAAGCATCCAATGCTAATTGCCGTAATTTCTTATCGAACATATATAAGCTCTTAACATCTTCGAAATGGCTATCAACGATAAAATCATCTAATCTGCGTTTAGAATTTTTCGGATCAATTTGGCGGAATGGATAAAGGTAACCACTTAAACGATAATATCCAATGGTTCTTAAATACCCTAAAGCTTTTTTCTCATCTCCAATCTGCAAGCCCCTACTTTTTAAAATATCCAACTGCTCCTCATAAGTTTTCCAATTCTTAAGGGCTTTGGTTTGATTACTTGGCATAATCCACTTTCCTTTTGAAGTAGGTTTGCTAGGCATCAAATCTTACAAGCCCCACCGGCGCAGTTATCATCTTGGAAATCGGCTTGGGTATCATCCGCACCGTCGCGGGTATTGTGGTAATACAGGGTTTTCAAACCAAATTTATAAGCGGTGAGCAAATCTTTTAAAAGCTGTTTCATCGGTACTTTGCCGCCCTCAAAACGTTGCGGGTCGTAGCTGGTATTTGCGGAAATGGCCTGATCGACAAATTTCTGCATAATGCCGACCAATTTCAAATAGCCGTCGTTAGAAGGCATCTGCCACAATAATTCGTATTGATCTTTCAGGCGTTCGAATTCGGGTACCACCTGTCTCAAAATACCGTCTTTAGATGCTTTAACCGATACCAGGCCGCGCGGGGGTTCGATGCCGTTGGTCGCATTGGCAATCTGCGAGCTGGTTTCAGACGGCATCAGGGCGGTTAAAGTGGAATTGCGCAGGCCGTATTTCACAATATCGGCACGCAGGCTTTCCCAATCCAGATGCAACGGCTCTTTACAAATCGTATCCAAATCTTTTTTATAGGTATCAATCGGCAGTTTGCCTTGTGAATACGTGGTTTCGTTAAATAACCGGCAGGCACCGAATTCTTTGGCTAGTTCCACCGATGCTTTCAATAAGTAATACTGAATGGCTTCAAACGTGCGATGGGTTAAAGGAATCGCGGAATCATCGCTGTATTTCACGCCGTTTTTAGCCAGATAGTAGGCATAATTGATCACCCCGATGCCGAGTGTGCGGCGGTTCATCGTGGCAATTTTGGCGGCTTTTACCGGATAATCCTGATAATCCAATAAGGCATCCAGTGCGCGGACGGCCAAATCGGCCAAGCCTTCCAATTCGTCCAAACTTTCCAATGCACCCAAGTTAAAGGCCGATAAGGTACATAACGCGATTTCGCCGTTTTCATCGTTAATATCGTTTAACGGTTTGGTCGGCAGTGCGATTTCCAAGCATAGGTTGGATTGGCGGACAGGGGCGACTTTGGGGTCGAACGGGCTATGCGTATTGGAATGGTCGACATTCTGAATATAAATACGCCCGGTACCGGCACGCTCTTGCATCAGCAGGGAAAATAATTCTGTTGCCGGTACGCTGCGTTTGCGGATATTCGGGTCTTGCTCGTATTGGGTATACAAACGCTCAAATTCGTCTTGGTCGGCAAAAAACGCATCATATAGGCCGGGCACTTCATGCGGTGAGAATAAGGAAATATTGCCGCCTTTAATCAAACGGGTATACAGCAGGCGGTTGATTTGCACGCCGTAATCCAAATGGCGGACACGGTTTTCTTCTACGCCGCGGTTGTTTTTCAATACCAACAGGCTTTCTACTTCGATATGCCAAAGCGGATAAAACAGTGTGGCCGCACCACCGCGTACACCGCCTTGCGAACAAGACTTAACGGCCGCCTGAAACATTTTGAAAAAGGGAATACAGCCCGTATGTTGGGCTTCGCCGCCACGGATTTCACTACCCAGCCCGCGGATACGGCCGGCATTGATACCGATACCGGCACGTTGGGAAACATATTTCACAATGGCGCTGGTAGTGGCGTTGATAGAATCCAAACTATCATCACACTCAATCAGCACGCAGCTTGAGAATTGGCGGGTCGGTGTACGCACGCCGCTCATAATCGGGGTGGGCAATGAAATTTTGAAAGTGGAAACGGCATCGTAGAAGCGTTTTACATAGCTCAGACGGGTTTCTTTGGGATATTTGGCAAACAGACACATGGCCACCAAAATATATAGAAACTGCGGGGTTTCATAAATCTGATGGGTAACACGGTTTTGAACCAGATATTTGCCTTCTAATTGTTTAACGGCGGCATAAGAAAACGTCATATCGCGATTGTGGTCGATATAATCGTTTAATTCGTCGAATTCTTCGCGGTTGTAATCAGACAGAATATGGCTGTCGTATTTGCCTGATTCGGTGAGTTTGGAAACATGGTCAAACAGGTGCGGCGGTTCAAATTCGCCATATGCAATTTTGCGCAAATGGAAAATAGCCAAACGGGCGGCCAGATATTGGTAGTCGGGTGTATCTTGGGAAATTAAATCGGCGGCCGCTTTAATAATGGTTTCATGAATATCTTCGGTACGGATGCCGTTATAGAATTGAATGTGTGATTTTAATTCGACTTGAGAAACGGAAACATTGTCCAAACCTTCCGCTGCCCAAGTGATGACCCGGTGGATTTTATCAAGATTTATCGGTTCCAAACGGCCGTCGCGTTTGGTGACTTGTAGGTTGCTTGAAGCGTTCATCTATTTCTTCCCAAAAATTTCATAAAACACAAGATACGGTAGTACCCCGACCAACGGAACACAATATACTGTATTTTTTATCGCGCTTCCAGTCTTGACAAAACCGCTAAAAAGTAATCTTTTTCATCCGGTAACCGCCCAAACAAAGAAGCCATACGTTTATCTTTGGTTGCTTTAAATTATCAGGGAAAAAGTTTGCAGACATAAAACAAGACTTTGCATAAATAGCAAAGCCGCTAATCGTCAAAAAGAGCGACATAAAATAAACTGTCGCCAATGCAGTGTCACACGCGGCCTGCTATCAAAAATTATCCGACCTTTTAAAATGTAAATTTATGTTAAATAAAGATGTATATGATACAGTCTTACCCATTCGTATCGAAGGCCGTCTGAATAACTTCAGACGGCCTTCGATAAATCCATTTATTTGCTTTTTCTAAGCCAAATTCATAACGACATTTTAAATCGCTACTTATAACAACGGGCTCATCAAGCGTACGGTATTTTCCACCAGCCCCCACCACTTCGAGCGTTTCTGCCATTTTTTAATGCTGACATAACGGCATTGGGCAAGATATTGTTGTTGTAATGCGCTCACTTCGGCAGTCATTTTCTGATCATAAATTGCCAAACTGATTTCCAAGTTTAAGAAAAAGCTGCGCATATCCATATTCACCGTGCCGAACAGCGTATAGCCGTCATCCACCGTCATGGTTTTGGCATGCAGCAACCCGCCTTCAAACAAGGCGATTTTTACGCCCGCACGCAATAAAACCGGATAATAAGCCTGAGATGCATAGCGTACCATCAACGAATCGACTTTGGCCGGCAATATCAGCGTCACATCCACCCCGCGCTTGGCCGCTGTTGTTAAGGCCATTAATAAAGGTTCGTCGGGCACAAAATAAGGCGAGGTAATCACCAGTTTTTGCGTAGCCGCATGAATAGCGCTGATAATGGTTTCGTAAATAATACGCTCGGTCTGGCTGGGAGCAGACGGAATCACTTGCGCCACAATATCTTGCGTTTGCGACGACTCCGGCACAATTTCTTGAATATCTTTAATATAACGTTTGAGATATTGTTGTACTTCGGTGAGATTTTCATCGTTTTCAACTGCCACATCGGCATAGAATACGGCCGCCATTTCCAAAACCATCGGGCCGGTACAGCGCATCATCACATCCACCCACTGCCCCACCCCTGAATTTTGTTTGAAAAACTTGGGATCAACCAAGTTATAGCTGCCGGTATAGCCTATTTTCTCATCAATAAGCAATAACTTACGGTGATTTCTCAAATCACTGCGGGTAAATAGCGTTCTCAGCGGGCCCACCGGCAGCGCGATGTGTACTTCCACGCCTTCGGTACGCAACAAATCAACCCATTCGCTTTTAAAAAAAGCATGGCTGCCAACCGCATCGGCCAAAATAATACAATCCACCCCCCGCTTGGCGGCACGGATAACGGCATTCAAAACTTCTTTGATTCTGCCTTGCGGGTCAATAATATAAAACGCCAGCAAACATGATTTTCGGGCGGCTTCAATATCCGCCAGCATGGCCGACACAATTTCATCGGTTGTAGCCAGCAGGTTCATATGATTATTTTTGGTGACATCCAAGCCCACGGAATCCGTAGCCACTTTGGCGATACCGAGATAATGCGTGGAAATTCTATCGGCACCATCCCAGCCCATATCACTCAGATATTGGTCTGCAAAGTCACTATAAAAGCGGTTCATTTCATCCGAGCGTTTGGCGCGGGCACTGCCTAAGCGCGGCTCGCCCAATATCAGATAAGCCACCACGCCCAATAGTGGAAACGCAAACAAAACAATCAGCCAGGCAAAAGCCGACCCTGTGTTACGTTGTTTGTACAATACCCGCACCGCACAAGCCAATACTACGGCCGTATGCAGGTAAATCAAAAGCTGAGCCCAAGGAATATCCATATTCATCATTTTTATAGGTGGTGAAAAGTATCGAAAACAATCGGCCGATTTTTAAAAGCATCAACATCAACAAAACACAAACTTTTAAAATACGATATTAAGCCATCTGAAATACTCTAAAGCTTAACGGTAAGTGTACCTGAAATCAGCGTTTGTATAATAAAAAAAGTAAAATTATCAGGTTTCACAACCAAATCACACGTTTTAAAACACATTAAATATTACAAAAATCAAAGGCCGTCTGAAACAATCTTTCAGACGGCCTATACAAATAACCCAATATCAAAAACAGTAATCACGCATCAATTTTTACCAACCAACCGTAGCGGTCTTCAGTTAAACCATATTGGATATCAGTAATGGCTTTGCGCAAGGCAAGGCCTTTTTCTTGGTTTTTTACTTCAATTTCCTGCCCGTCAATCACAAAAGCCGTTACCGAAGAAATCACAGCTGCCGTACCGGTAAGAATCGCTTCGGCACCGTTGTTTTCAACCGCATCACGCAATTCGTCAACCGTGAAATTGCGTTCACTAATCTGATAACCCATATCGGCAGCCATTTTCAACATCGAATCACGGGTAACACCGTGTAAGAATTCATCGGTTAACGGTTTGGTAATAATCTCATTACCGTTAATCAGCGCGAAATTGGAAGCACCGGTTTCCTGAACATCGCCGTTCGGGCAGAACAATACCTGATGCGCACCATAATCATTGCGCGCTTTAACTGTCCAAGGCAGGGCGGAAGCATAGTTACCACCGCATTTCACACGGCCCATATGCGGCGCACAACGCATATGTTCGGTTTCCACCAATAATTTCATCGGCGCACCGGCTTTAAAATAATCGCCGACGGGGGAAGCCAAAATATACAGTATGGCAGAATCAGACCCCACACCTGCTTTGCCGATAACCGGATCGGTACCGACAAGTGTCGGGCGTACATACAAAGAGCCGGGCGCATCGGGAATATCATCGGCCGCACGCGCCACCAGCTCAACCAATGCACGATGAAAAGCTTCGGCATCCGGAACAGGCAAATTCAATAAACGGGCACTTTGCTGCATACGGGCAATATTCGCATCAGGGCGGAACAATACAATGCTGTCGTCTTTCTGGCGGAACGCTTTCAATCCCTCAAAACACTCGCTACCATAATGCAAGGCATGTGATCCGGGGCTTAACTCAATTGCTTTGGTATCCTGCCAACGCACATTCTGCCATGCGCCATTTTCAAAAACCAATACCGGCATATCTTTATGAAAAACACTGCCGAAAACGGCTGGAGCTTCTCTTCCCATAATAACAATCCCAAGATGAATAAAAAAATATCAAAATACTCCCTGCCTGCAAAGTTTGCAAGCATTTCTCTATCAAACAAACAAAATAAACCGAATCATAATATGATGTTTAAAAATCTAAAGGCCGTCTGAATATTTTTCAGACGGCCTTCATCTTAAAAAACCAAATATATTATTTCTTCATAAAGAGAACATAATAAACGTATTTTATTGGGCGGAATGATATTGGCGCGATAATTCGTGTACGGTATCTACCAATAATTTGGCATGTTCCGGATCGGTATGTTGATTAATGCCGTGCCCCAAATTAAACACATGCCCGCTACCCTCACCATAAGCCGCTAAAATCCGCGCTGCCTCACTGCGTATACTTTCCGGCGTACCGAATAAGGCAAACGGATCAAAATTACCTTGCAAGGCCACTTTATCCCCCACCCTACGGCGTGCTTCGCCAATATTGCACGACCAATCCAAACCCAATGCATCCGCACCGGTTTGCGCCATTTTTTCCAGCCATAAACCGCCGCCTTTGGTAAACAGGATAACCGGCACACGGCGGCCCTCGTGTTCGCGCTTGAGGCCGTCTGTAATCTGTTTCATATAGCGTAGGCTGAATGCTTCAAAAGCCGCATCACTCAACACGCCGCCCCAAGTATCAAAAATCTGTACCGCTTGGGCACCGGCTTCGATTTGGGCATTTAAATAAGCGGTTACCGCCTGCGCATTGGTATCTAAAATCTTATGCAGCAAATCGGGGCGTGAATACATCATGCCCTTAATGGTGCGAAACTCTTTACTGCTACTGCCTTCCACCATATAGCAGGCCAAGGTAAACGGGCTGCCTGAAAAGCCGATAAGCGGCACCCTTCCGTTTAAAGCGCGGCGAATAGAAGAAACAGCATCGAAAACATATTGCAATTCTGCCATATCGGGCACGACCAATTTGGCAATGTCCGCCTCATGTTGTAGCGCACGCTCGAATTTAGGGCCTTCGCCTTCCGAAAAATACAAACCCAAACCCATCGCATCAGGTACAGTCAGAATATCGGAAAATAAAATCGCCGCATCCAAATCAAAACGATCCAGCGGCTGTATGGTCACTTCGGTGGCCAAATCCGTGTTTTTACATAATTCCAAAAAGCTGCCGGCTTGGGCACGGGTTGCTTTATATTCGGGCAGATAACGGCCTGCCTGCCGCATCATCCAGATGGGTGTGTATTCGACAGGTTGTTTTAATAATGCCCGCAAAAAAGTATCATTTTGTAGTGAATTCATTTTAAGCTTTCGGTTTCGGTCCGTTTATCAATATAAGGCCGTCTGAAACAGTTTCAGACGGCCTGTCCGGTTAAAGTTTACCGATGTTGGGATTATTTGTTTTCCAATAAGGGCACTAAATCTTCATCATCTTCAACCACGTTTTCCAACACCAGCTTACGCTGCACTTCGGCTTTATCCGGCTGGCCGGATTCGTCAAACACTTTTGCCAATGCCAAGCGTGCCGATATTTCGGGGTGTAACGCAATGCTGGCTTCCAAATAGCCTTGGGCTTTGCCCCATAGCTGTTTATCGTAGGCCAACTGCCCCAAGTGCATCAACAGGCGCGGATCTTCCGGATTTATTTTCAACCAGCCGTCTGCCATATCAATGGCTTTACGTTGTTCCCGATCACTCAGAAAGCGCACACTTTCAACAAAAGGTTGCAATAATTCGATTTGGTGGGTTTTCGGATAATAATTGGCCACCCATTTGACCGCCTGACTATACAAGCCCAAACGCTCGTATTTTTTGGCAATGGCCACACACAATTCACCTGTTTTCAAGTTATCGGGAATCTTTTTCAGGCAGGTTTTCAAACCGCTTTGATCGGAAGCCAAATCCAATAGGCGGCGATAAGCCCAGTTTTGATATTGTTGGGCTTCATAATCGTTAATCGCACCGGCTTTTACCAATTTGTTAGATTTATCCAAAACCTCAAGGGCATTGCCTTTATCAAAAGCATAACGCAATTGCAGGCGCACCAAACGGGTAAGGCTGGCATTAATCTGCGCAGCGGCATTAAGATGGTTTTCCGCAACCGGATAATCGCGTCGGCTAAGTGCAGATTCTGCCAACAATAAATGGCGGGAAAGCTGCTGCTTGGCCGGCAATGATTCGATATCTTTTAAATAACGGTCGCGCAGTTCGATATCATCCATTTGATCGGCGGCATGCGCACCCAACATCAATGCCAAAGTACGGTTATCACCGGCTTCTTTATTGGCCAATACTTTGGCCGCTTCCTGCTCGGCTTTTTGAAATTTGCCTTCAAAGAAAGCCAAACCGGCACTATTCAAAGCATGAGTGGCTTTACGGCCTTTGCGGGCGGTACCGAAACGTTGCATACGGCCGGGAATATTCAAGATGCCGGCAATCAGACGTACCAATAAATACAGCACCACCACCAATACAATTAAACCGACAACAAAAGCATGCAGGTTGATGCGCAACATCATTTGTTCGGCAACCACATACACATTGCCGCTATAAGTGCCGGCAGCCATCGCCAATCCGACTGCGGCAGCGAATAAAATAATAATCCAAATCAAAGCTTTCATGCACGTTCCCCTTTCACTGTTGCAGCAGGAGAAGAAGCCGGTTTGCTTTCACGGGGTACGGTTGTCGGCTTGGCAGCATTCGATTCTTCTTCGGTTTTCGGCCTCAAGGTTGAAGGCGAAGTCGGTGCTACGGGTGTCGGTTCGGATGCGGTAGCGGGTGCGCCGTTAGGTGCGGAAGCTTGCGCCGCCGGTGCGGAAGCTGCGGAAGCGGCAGATGGGGCAGATGCCGCCGAGTCGGATGCCGAAGTTACCGGCTCGGAAGCAGCTTCGGGCAGAGCAACGGTACGGTTCGGGCGGACGCTATCCTGATAATGGCGCACGGCATTCAGGCTGTTTTTCAAAACATCATCGGAAACAGCCTGTAAATCCAATGCTTTCAATGCCGCCAATTCTTGCAGCCAAGATTGTGTGGCAGGCGACTCGGTATCGAAATACTGTTTGGCGGCCGTTTCAATCATATTTAAATCGTTGAGATAAACTTCGCCATTGTTTTTCAATAAAGCCGTGCGGGCATCAAGCAGACGCAGGCGTAGGTTTTCACGCATAAAATACACTTGATCGGGGGCAATCAGCATGGCATCGTTGTTTTCCAAACGACGCACTTCCACCATGCCTTTTAATGTTGCCAGCGTTTTCTGCCATGCATCCTGCCACCAAGGCAGATTGGCTGCCGGCGCGGTGGCAGGTGCGGCGGCGGTATTGCCCGGTTGCAACGTACCGTCTACCATTAACGGCAGGCCGGACAAAGTGGTTTCCAAACGGTCCAAACGCAAGGCCACACCGGAAACATCAATATATTCACGGTTTTTCAAAGCACCCAAATCATTACTTACCGCTTGTTTGATCGGCAGCAGTTCGGGTTGGTTGAAACGGCTCAAGCGGGTTTCGATATTTTCCAGCACATTAATGGCAACCGGTACGTTTCCGGTGAGTATCAATTGTTGCTCGGCCAGATTCAACATGGTTTCAACTTCATCCACCAACCAGTCGGCGCGGCCTTTTAATAATTCCTGATACCCGCGATTGGCTGCAGCAAGGCCTTCGGCATTTTGTTTTTGTGCGGCGGCCAATTGGTCTAAAGCGGCTTGCGTTTGCGCCTGTTTGGTGAGGTTTTCTTGCAGCAACGAAGCATTTTGCGACTCACCCAATGCGGCTTTATCTATCTTATTATTGAAATCCAGCTCTTGCGATTTCAACAGATTCTGACCTTGTACAAACACAAACCCGCCCGCACCGAGTGCGATGAGGGATATCACCAAAGCAACAACCGAAATGGCCCTGCCGGACGATTGTTTGATCACAACGGGGGCGGCGGGGGTAACGAGAGATTGGGGATTTTTTGATTCGGGCATAAGATTTCCTGTCGGTTCCGGATTATTCGGGGCGGCGGCGGCAAAGCCTGTTTTCTCTTCGGGCGAACTGTTTTTGCCCTTGTCGGCGTTAGCATTATTATTTTTCAAGCTGTTTTTTTCACCGGATTGGCTATCGGTGGTTTCAGACGGCCTAACCGTTCCGTCTTGAGAAACAACCAGCATCTGTTTCGATGAATCCTGACTGCTTTGAGATGTATCTGGTGTTTCTTCGGGGGGATTCGCTTTGTTTTCGCTCATGCTTCACTCCGTCTCATTTTTCGATTCTTCTTTTACATACAGTGCATTAACACTTCTTTATCCAACCGTTGCACCATCTTGATATTATGTACCCCTGCATTACGCAAAACCTCGGCAATACGCGGGTGATGGGTGAAGTATAGCAAGGTTCTTAACGATTCGGCTATTCCCTCGGGCACGCAGTCAAATAAAATACGCACGGCTTCTGTCGATGTAATATAGGCGGCCTGCGGTTTGACTGCTTTGAACAACGCCCAATCGGGGCTTATCGGCCGTCTGAAATACACTTCGGCTGTTTCTACTTCAAACCCGCGTTTCAGCAACCCCTTTTTTAAAAAATCACGCCCGCCATGACCGCAGATAATCAATACTTTCGCAGCAGGTGGTAACTTCTGCCAGATATCTAAAGCCAATAAAGCTTCACTGTCGTTTCCTGCTGCCGGACAAATAACCTCACCCCGATAAAAAGCCGCCAACGCCTGTTTGCTGGCCTCGCCGACGGTCAATTGAACAGGGCCGTCTGAAACAAATTCAATATAAGGTGCCGCGATTTCGATGGCACTCGGACTCACCCAAAAAACTGCGTCTGCTTTTTGAAAACGCTCATTTAATTGGTGCAGCGCCTGCTCTTCCGGTTCTATACGCGTCAAACTAAACGGAACGGCCTGCCAGCCGGCCGCCTCACACTCGGCCGCATCGGCGGCAATACGGGCTTGCGGACGCATAATCAAGATAACGGGCATAAGTTTAAGACGGCCTTTCTTTATAATATGGTTCGGTTTCTACTATAAAACTTTGGTTATTGCCAAACAACCGTTTCAGACGGCCTTTATCTTACAAAAATTCGGCACGGGGTGAGAAGCATAAAAATCTATCATAATCATCCTGAAATTTTTTCATGATTACATCCTGTTTCCAATAACACGATTCATTGTATTATGATACGGATTGTTAACAAAAAAACACACGGATTGTTGACAAAAATAGTGGTTATATTGAAATATCCACATGCCTTTTAATGATATTTCCCATTGAAAAACAATCGAAATTACATTAAATTAGCCCTTTATTCATCCTTATGTTCGAACATTTGAAAAAGTCTGATAATTAATAGAAATTGCTTCAACATAACAAAATTAAAAAAATATTATACGGAACCGCCCATGACCACTGCCACCACGCCGCAACGCATACGCGAAATACCCTATAACTATACTTCTTATTCTGACCGTGAAATCGTGATCCGCCTATTGGGTTCGGAAACGTGGGATGTATTGCAGGACTTACGCGGGCAACGCAAAACAGGCCGTTCGGCACGCATGTTGTTTGAAGTATTGGGCGATATTTGGGTAGTAATGCGCAACCCCTATCTGATAGACGACCTGCTTGATCATCCCCACCGTCAGGCCGCGTTGGTGAAAGAAATGCGCCACCGCCTCAATGAAATCCAAAAACGCCGCGACGATAACGAACAAGTCGCCCGACTCGTGCAAGCCGCCGAGAAGGCTGTTACCGATTTCGACCAAAACTTCGAGCATACCCGCAATAAACGCAGCCAGATTTTAAGCCGCCTCAGCAAAATCACCAAAAAACACAATATTATGTTTGACGGTTTGGCACGGGTAACCCATGTGACCGATGCTACCGACTGGCGCGTCGAATATCCTTTTGTGGTGATCAATCCCGACAGCGAAGACGAAGTGGCGCCGTTGGTTCGCGCCCTTATCGAACTCGAACTCACCATTATCCCGCGCGGCGGCGGTACCGGCTATACCGGCGGCGCCGTTCCACTCGATGCCATGAGCGCGGTGATCAACACTGAAAAACTGGATAAGCACAAAGGCGTTCAATACGTTACCCTGCCCGGTTTGGAAGGCGAACATCCGATTATCCATTGCGGCGCCGGCGTGGTTACACGGCGTGTGGAAGAAACCGCTACCGCCAGCAAACTGGTTTTTGCGGTCGACCCGACTTCCGCCGATGCCTCATGCGTGGGCGGTAATGTCGCCATGAATGCCGGCGGTAAAAAAGCCGTATTGTGGGGCACCGCCTTAGACAATCTGGCCTACTGGAAAATGGTAAACCCGCAAGGCGAATGGTTAAAAATCGAACGGGTACGCCATAATTTCGGCAAAATCCACGATGAAGAAACCGCCATATTCGATGTGCACACACTCGATTCAGACGGCCGCAATATCGTTAAAACCGAACGCCTCGAAATTCCCGGCCATAAATTCCGCAAAGTCGGCTTGGGTAAAGACGTTACCGACAAATTCCTCAGCGGCCTGCCGGGTGTACAAAAAGAAGGTACCGACGGCATCATTACCAGCGTGGCGTTTGTTTTGCACACCATGCCGAAATACACCCGCACCGTGTGCTTGGAATTTTTCGGTACCGTCGCCAATGCCACCCCGTCTATTGTCGAAATCCGCGATTATCTGCTCGGCCACGACAGCGTAAGACTGGCCGGTTTGGAACACCTCGACTGGCGTTATGTGCGTGCCGTCGGCTATGCCACCAAAGCCGCCGGCAAAGGCCGCCCCAAAATGGTCTTGATTTCCGATATTGTCAGCGATGACGAACAAGCTGTTAGCGAAGCGGCGGAACGTATTGTGAAACTGGCGCAGGCGCGCGACGGCGAAGGCTTTATCGCCGTCACCCCCGAAGCGCGTAAAACCTTCTGGCTCGACCGCAGCCGTACCGCCGCCATCGCCAAACACACCAACGCCTTTAAAATCAATGAAGACGTGGTGATTCCGCTCGAACGCTTAGGCGAATATTCAGACGGCATCGAACGCATCAATATCGAATTATCAATTAAAAACAAACTGGCCTTGTGTGACGCCCTAATCCAATACCTGCAAGGCAAACTGCCCGTAGACAGAATGGATACCGATCTGCCCGGCCAAGAAATCTTGGGCGAGCGCGGCAATCATGGCCTGGCGCATGTACAAGCCGTTAAAGAGCGTTGGGAATGGCTGTTGGCCAATCTCGACGAACCATTGGGCGTTTACAAACAACGCTACGGTTCGGCCATCCATACCGCGCCGGAAGCGAAAGATGATGAAAGCAGCTTTATTGCTTTCCGTGATTTCCGTTTGCGCGTATCGATTAAAGCCGACGTAATGAAACCGCTTGCCGAAATTTTCAGCGGCAAAAGCGACATCAAAATCATGGAAGATTTGGCCAAAATCCATGCCAAAGTCGTCCGCGGCCGCGTATTCGTCGCCCTGCACATGCACGCCGGCGACGGTAACGTCCACACCAATATTCCGGTGAACTCCGACGATTACGACATGCTGCAAACCGCCCATAAAGCAGTGGCGCGTATTATGAAAATCGCCCGCGGCCTCAACGGCGTAATTTCCGGCGAACACGGCATCGGCATTACCAAACTGGAATTTCTAACCGACGAAGAAATGCAGCCCTTCTGGGCATACAAAGCCAAAGTCGATCCCGAAGGCCGTTTCAACCGCCATAAACTGATGAAAGGTTTCGACCTCAGCTATGCCTATACGCCGTCGTTCGAGCTGCTCGGTGTGGAATCGCTGATTATGGAACAGTCCGATTTAGGTACCATTGCCGAATCGGTAAAAGACTGCTTACGCTGCGGTAAATGTAAACCCGTGTGCAGCACCCACGTTCCGCGCGCCAATCTATTGTATAGCCCGCGCAATAAAATCCTCGGCGTCGGCCTGCTAACGGAAGCGTTTTTATACGAAGAACAAACCCGCCGCGGGGTATCGCTGCGCCATTTCGACGAGCTCAACGATGTCGGCGACCATTGCACCGTCTGCCACCGCTGCGTGAAGCCCTGCCCGGTCAATATCGACTTCGGCGATGTTACCGTTGCCATCCGCAACTATCTGCGCAAAACCGGCAAACGCAAATTCAACCCCGCCGTATCCGCCGGCATGGCATTGCTTAACGCCACCGACCCGCGCACCATCAATATATTGCGCAAAGGCGTGGTACAAGCCGGCTTTAAAATTCAAAATCTGGCTTATAGCTGGGGTAAAAAAGCGCATATCGGCGCCGGCCGCCAGAAAAAGGCACCGAAAGCAACTACCGGCGGTTCACCCATCAAAGAGCAAGTGGTGCACTTTATCAACCGCCCGCTGCCGCGCGATGTGCCTATCCGTACCGCCCGCGCCCTGTTGAATATCGAAGACAACAAAACCGTGCCGATTATTCGCAATCCGCAACTAAACGAAGACAGCGAAGCCGTTTTCTATTTCCCCGGTTGCGGTTCGGAACGGCTGTTCAGCCAAGTCGGCTTGGCCACGCAGGCCATGCTCTGGCATGCAGGCGTACAAACCGTTTTGCCACCGGGCTATCTCTGCTGCGGCTATCCGCAGGATGCGGGCGGTAATAAAGACAAAGCCGAACAGATGACAACGGAAAACCGCGTCCTCTTCCACCGCTTGGCCAACACCTTAAACTACCTTGATATTAAAACCGTGGTCGTCAGCTGCGGCACATGCTACGACCAACTGGCCAAATACCGTTTTGAAGATATTTTCCCCGGCTGCCGCATTATCGACATTCACGAGTTTTTATTGGAAAAAGACATTAAACTCGACGGCATTACCGGACAGCAATATCTTTACCACGACCCCTGCCACAGCCCCATCAAAACCATGAACCCCACCAAAATGGCGGGCGAACTGATGGGTAAAGAAGTGGTATTGAGCGACCGTTGTTGCGGCGAATCCGGTATGTTTGCCGTGAAACGGCCGGATATTGCCACACAGGTGAAATTCCGCAAACAGGAAGAAATTGAAAAAAACCTGCAACAATTGCCGCAAGGCGAACCGGTGAAAATGCTCACTTCCTGCCCCGCCTGTTTACAAGGCTTGAGCCGTTATACCGACGACAACAGCCTGCCTGCCGACTATATCGTGGTTGAAATGGCCAAGCATATTCTCGGCGACAACTGGCAAAACGAGTTTGTGGAAAAAGCCAATAACGGCGGTATTGAAAAAGTATTGTTATAACAATGATTTAATATCACAACAGGCCGTCTGAAACCTTTTCAGACGGCCTGTTTTTAATCATTATTCAAATCAAAGTATGAAGCAGATTTAGGCTTTCTTT
This sequence comes from Neisseria montereyensis, assembly GCF_024834045.1. Classification (GTDB taxonomy): domain Bacteria; phylum Pseudomonadota; class Gammaproteobacteria; order Burkholderiales; family Neisseriaceae; genus Neisseria; species Neisseria montereyensis. Next base: position 116,196 of record NZ_JANUXW010000003.1, on the reverse strand, counting down.
TCCAGCCACACACCGCTTTCAATGTGATGGGTAAACGGAAATTGGTCAAACAATGCCATGCGGCGTATATGATGGGTTTCCGATAAAACATCCAAATTGCTGCGCAAAGTTTCGGGATTACATGAAATATAAATCACATTGTCAAACTGCCGCACCAATTTCAGCGTTTCATCATCAATCCCCGCGCGCGGCGGATCAACAAAAATGGTAGAAAAACGATAGTCGGCCAACACAATGCCCTGTTCCTGCAAGCGGCGGAATGTTCTCACGCCGCCATAGGCTTCGGTGAACTCTTCGGCCGATAATCTGGCGATGTTTACATTATCGCTGCCGTTGGCTTCGATATTCCACAATGCCGCCTGCACGGAGGTTTTCGATACTTCGGTTGCCAGCACTTTATCGAAACAACGCGCTAAAGGTAGTGTGAAATTGCCGTTACCGCAATACAGTTCGAGCATATCGCCGTTTAACGGTGCAGCTACCGAGCAGGCCCATGCCAACATTTTTCGGCAGATTTCGGCATTAGGCTGAGTGAAGCCGCCCTCATATTGGCGGTAGCGGAAATTTTTCCCGTCCACCTCCAGCATTTCGGTTACATAATCCTGCTTCAAAACGATTTTTTGCCCTTTGCTGCGGCCGATAATGGCAATGCCCAAAGCATTTTGCAATTTTTCCGCTTCCTGCCGCCATGCTTCATCCAATTTCTTATGATAAATCATGGTCACCAACATTTCCCCGCTAAGCGTAGCAAGAAATTCCACCTGAAACCAACGGTTTTTCAAAACCGGCACCACATCGGCAGCCGCCATCAGCTTCGGCATCAAATCGTTAATCGCCGTACAAGCCGGCTCGAATTGGTCGCAGCGCACCAAAGCCCCGCCACCGGCTTTTTTGCCCCGTTCAAACATGGCATAAAACATCTCTTCGCCCTCATGCCAAACACGAAACTCAGCACGCATGCGGTAATGCTTTTCGGGGGATTCGAATATTTCCAATTCGGGGATATTTAACGGTGAAAAAAGCATGTGCAGATATTCGGCTTTTTCGTTTAACTGCTGCCGGTATGCGGATAAAGTCATAATGGAAATTAACTGAAATTAAAAAGAATCAGCGGCAGATTATACAGGCTGCCGCCGATATGTTTCACTATAAAACGATTTGATACGACAGATAGCCGTTTCAGATATCAATCAAGGCTGTTTTTTCAGACGGCCTTAATGCTGCTTCACCCCCATCAATAGGGTTACGCCAACAGATACAGCTTCACTGCATCCCCCTCTTGAATCACCGTGCCGGCGGGCACTTCGCATAAGGCATCTGCCGCCACACAAGTCGCCAACATGGCGGAGCCCTGATTCGGCAATAATTGTGCCGACAATCTGCCGTTTTCATTGATGGCGGTTGCTACGCGCAAGAATTCGCGCCGTTTGATGGCCTTGCGGGTAGAGAATGCGGCTTGTGCCGTAACCATCGGCAAACCCAAGCGTTTTTGCTGGCCGACCAATACATTCAAAACGGGCAACAGCAGCATATTAGCGGTAACAAAAGCGGCTACCGGATTGCCCGGCAACACGAATATGGCGGTGCTGCCGATATGCCCCCAAGCAAAAGGTTTGCCCGGTTTGATGGCCAAAGTGTGGCAGCTTAGCGTGCCTACGCTTTCGACCGCCTGTTTCAAATAATCGGCCTCGCCCACAGATGCGCCGCCGCTGGTAATAATCACATCGGCCGTTGCCGCCGCCTGCTTGAGCGCATTTTCGGTACCGGCCAAATCATCGGGCAGAATACCACCGTCAGTCACGGCCACGCCGCGTGCCTGCAACCATGCCATCATCTGATAGCGGTTGGCATCGTATATTTTGCCTTCGCCTAGCGGCTTGCCGGGCTCGGTTACTTCATTACCGCTTGAAAATACGGTGACGTTAAGCGGTTGAAATACCGACAATTGTTCATACCCCTGCGAAGCGGCCAACCCCAATGCGGCGGCATTCAGCCTGCTGCCCGCCGCCAACAATGCCTGCCCGACTTCGATTTCTTCGGCTTTCAGGCGCATGTGTTGGCCGGGGCGGATATCAGCGGTGATATGCACGCTGTCGCCATCCGTTTCGGTTTGCTCTTGCGGCACCACAGCCGTTGTACCTTCGGGCAGCGGCGCACCGGTAAAAATGCGCACGGCCTGCCCTGCCTGCAATGCCGCCGCCGTAGGCTCGCCCGCCTGAACACGGCTGATAACGGTAAAGTTTTTCAGACGGCCTTCCGGATCGCAAACGGCATAGCCGTCCATGGCGCTGTTATCAAACATCGGGCTGGGATAAACGGCATACAGCGGTTCGGCCAAAATACGGCCTGCCGCTTCGGCCAACGGCAGCTCAAGCGTAGCCAAACCGCAGGAATGGCTGTCGAGCAATTGTTGCAACGCGGTATCGAAATCTAGCATATCGGTTTTTCTATTTCCTGTTCGGAATTAAAATTCATAAAATTCCGCTCGTTATCAAACCGCACCGCCTGCGCATGTTGCTGTTCCAGCCAACCCTGCAAAGTACGCATACCGGTTGAAAGATAGGCAGGCGTGCTTTGCAGCAAACGCGGGCGGATAAACATAACACTATAATGCGGATGCATTGCGGTTTCGGCATAAAATGCATAAACAGAAGGTTCTTCTTCTGCAGCGGCGGTAAACCTTGCCACCAAATCGGCCGGCAGCAGTAAGGTATCGCACGGCACAATCAACAGCCATTCCGCCATATTCAGTTGGATATTACAGGCGGCCGTGGCCAAAGCAGCCAAAGGCCCCAAGCCCTGCCACTGGCGGGCATCGGTAAAAACATTGGGGGTACGTTCGGCATATTCTTCAAAATTGCGGTTCACACTGATGGCAATATTGTCTACTTGCGAACGCAACGCATCAACCACATAATCCACAAACGCCTTGCCCTGCCACAGCACCAGCCCTTTGTCTTTCCCGCCCATACGCAGCCCTTGGCCGCCGGCCATAATCAACGCACTGATTGTCATTATTATTCCTCCCATTTTAACGCGGCATTTCTGTCGCTCTGTTTTGCCTCCACCCACTTTTCCAAGCCGTCTGAAAAAATTTCTTTTTTCCAAAACGGCGCTTCGGTTTTTAAAAAATCCATAATAAATTCCGCCGCCGCAAAAGCCGCCTTGCGGTGTGCACAAGCCGTGAGCACCAATACGATTTGCTCATCGGCTTTCAGACGGCCCACCCTATGGATAACGGTACATGCGGTGAGCGGCCACCGCGTGTTTGCTTCTTCGATAATGCGGGCAATTTCGTTTTCGGTAACTTCCGGGTAATGTTCCAAAAACAGTGCCGAGAGCGGAATATCGGTATCACGGTCGCGCACCAATCCGACAAAGCCGACCACCGCCCCTATATTGCCGCCCTGCAAACGCAGATTGTCGTATTCCTGTTGGAAATGGAAATCGGTGGTTTGGATACGGATAAGCGGCTGCATTATCAGCCCCCTGTTACCGGCGGCAGAAAACCGACTTCGGCATTATCGGGAATGATATCGTTCCAACTACTGATTTTTTTATTGATCACCAAACGGAAAATATATTGGGTATTGAGATATTGAGCCCACTCGCCGCCACGACGGTTTAGCAAAGCCAATAACTCGCTACCCGTGCCGCCCGGCCAGTTGATCTCTTCCCGCTCCGTATTCAATTGCTGTTTGAGCACACCGAAATATAAAATGGTAATCATAATGTTCAGGCCGTCTGAAACGGCTTGTCCCTTAAAATAACAAAAATAAATAGAATTTACTATATAGTAAAGCAGTTTGCGTAAATTGTCTCTTATCCAAACGGCGGATAAGCCGATATTATTTATTTAGTAATAAAATAATACGCTTACGCTGTTGCCGACAATCTTTTCAGACGGCATAGCCATACCGGCTAAGCCTTTATGCCGATAAAACAAAAACAGCATATCAAGTATAATACCGCATGCTTTAAAATGCCGACAAAGGGAACCATGAAGCCGCATAAAGCCGTTTGGATTTTATTAACCGCCTTAACCGCATTGCCCGCTATTGCCGCCGATATCACCGTATCCGCGGCCGCCAGCCTGAGCAATGCGTTTAAAGATATTGCCCAAAGTTATCGGCAGCAATACCCCGATAGCCGTGTGCGGCTGAATACCGCCGGCTCCGGCACCCTATTGCAACAGGCCGTACAGGGCGCTCCGGTTGACGTATTGGCATTTGCCGATCAGCAAACCATGGATAAAGCCGCCGCCAAAGGCCTGATTTACCCGCAAACCCGCCGTAACTTTGCGCAAAACACCTTAGTCGCTGCCGCCCCTGCCGCAAGCAAACTGACACTGGCGCGTTTAAACGACTTAACCAAGCCGCAATTCGAACGCGTTGCCGTCAGCAATCCGAACAGCGTACCGGCTGGAAGCTACGCCCAAGCGGCATTGCAAAAAGCAGGCGTATGGCGGGCATTACAACCTAAAATCATCCGCACCCAGCATGTGCGGCAAACCTTAGACTATATTGCCCGCGGCGAAGTAGATGTCGGTTTTGTGTATCAGACCGATGCCGCTTTAATGAAAAACAAAGTCAGGATTTTGCGCACGGTGCCGACCGATACACCCGTTTCCTATCCGATTGCCGTTGCGCGGGCAGGCGGGCAGCGGGCCGAAGCACAACGTTTTGTAAACTATGTCTTGTCGCCCGCAGGCCGCGCCATACTGGCACGCTACGGCTTCAAACAACCTTAATTATCCAACCGCCCATGCCGGTGCCGTCTGAAAACGGCGGCCGCAGAAAGCACGGAAATATGACCGAAGCCCTATCCGTTACCCTACTGCTTTCTTTAAAAGTAGCCGGAACGGCCACCCTGATCAATATGATTCTCGGCACCGCCACAGGATTTATGCTGGCACGCTGCCGCTTTCCCGGCCGCGACCTGCTCGACACCCTACTAACGCTGCCGATGGTGATGCCGCCGACGGTTTTGGGCTATTACCTGTTGGTTTTATTGGGGCGCAACAGCACATTCGGCGGCTGGCTGAAAGATACTTTGGATATTCAATTGGTGTTTACTTGGCAGGGCGCGGTCATTGCCGCCGCTTTAGTCACTTTTCCTCTGGTTTTCAAACCGGCACGGGCGGCTTTCGAAAGCGTGAACCCGCAACTTGAGCAAGCCGCCGAAGTATTGGGTTTACGCCCTTGGGCGGTATTTTTCCGTGTCAGCCTGCCGATGGCATGGCGCGGCATTCTGGCGGGCATCCTATTGGCCTTTGCCCGCGCGCTTGGCGAATTCGGCGCCACACTCATGATTGCCGGCAGCATTCCCGGACAAACGCAAACCCTCTCGATTGCCGTTTACGAAGCGGTTCAGGCCGGTGAAGACGGGCTCGCCAACGGTTTGGTATTGCTGATTTCCGCAGTTTGTATCGTTATCTTACTCGCTATCAGCCGTCTGGCACGCGCACGCGACGGGAGAAGCTGATGCTGTTCGATATCGACATCCACAAACAACTGCCCGCTTTCAAGCTAGACATCCGCCTGCATTCCGATGCGAAAAAACTGGTGTTAATCGGCGCTTCCGGTTCGGGCAAAAGCCTCACCCTGCGGCTGATTGCCGGCCTGCTCCAACCAGACAGCGGCCATATCCGCATCAACGGCCAAACATGGTTCGACCACCCGACCCACCTGCCTGCGGCACAACGCAAAGCCGGGCTGATGTTTCAAGATTACGCCCTCTTCCCCCATTTAACCGTTGCCCAAAATATTGCGTTCGGCCTGCATCGGGGCTGGCGTAATCCGCCCAAAAGGCCGTCTGAAAACGTACGCTACTGGTTGGATTTAATGCAACTGACGCCGTTTGCCGACTGCTACCCCCATCAGATTTCCGGCGGCCAAAAACAGCGCGCCGCCTTGGCACGCACCCTTGCCACCCAACCGCCGCTGCTATTGCTCGACGAACCCTTTTCCGCCCTCGATACCGAACTGCGCCGCCACACCCGCCAAGAACTGCTGCAACTGCAACAGGCAAACGGCATACCGATGATTCTGATTACCCACGATCCGGCCGACACCGAAATCGCCGATGAAGTTTGGCGTATGGAAAACGGGCGGCTATCGCGCTCAAAAGCTTAAAAAGATTAAAGGCCGTCTGAACACATTTTCAGACGGCCTTTGTTTGGATATTAACTTAAAAAACCTTACCCATTTCGATAAACATGCGGTTTTTCTTATGGTTATAGTAAACATCATTGCTTGAAATACGGCTATGGCTAAACGTTAAACGCGGCGTGATGCCGTAAAAATGAAACGCCCGATGCCACAACGACAGCGAGGTATATAACTCTTTATCGCTACGCCGTTCGCCTTGGCTGAAAAAGCTCGGCGTCTGATACAGGCGTCTGGCCGCACCAACTTGTACACGGCTCGACAAACCGCCGTTCCATTCCTGACCCCAGCCTACCCGAACACCATAGCGGTTGAAATTATCGGAACGGTCTTCTTTATTACGGTCTTGGTAGAAGTCGGTGCCGATTAACCAGTTTTGGCGGGCGCTCGGATAATAAACCAATGCCCCGCTATATAAACGGTTGCTGAGATCGGAACGGGCGCGCTGCTGGTTTTTCAGACGGCCTGCTTCAATAGCCGTTAGGCTTTGCAGATTAGGCTTCAGCCAACGGTTCCAATAAATCCGCGCACCGTTGGTATAACTATAAGCATGATTGCCGTAAAAACGGCGCTCGTGAAACGGCGTAATGCCGATATCGTTGCGCTGGTCGGCATAACCGACACCGGCCGAAAAGCGCGCGGTCGAATCGTTATAGCGCGAATAAGAACGGTATATTTTGCCGTATAAATCTATGCCTGCTTTGGCATAGAAACCTTTGTTTAACGACCATTTTTTCTCTGCTCCGGCCTGATAGCTGATACCGGTCGCATCAACCGGTTTATCAAACGTCCAGCCTTGAAAACAATCGCTACCGGGGTTGTTTTGCTGATAAATTTGGCATTCCAACCCTTCTAACTGCCTGCCGATACGCTGCTGTTCGGGCGCCTGATTGATATTTTGTTCGTGTGCAATATTGATGCCGCCGTAAAACTGCCATGCATCGCGGCGGCGCAAAGCGGCACGGTAGTTTTCAATCAGTTGCAGCACTTCTTCGGGCAGCTTTTCCGCTCTCAAACGGTCGAACTGGTCGGCTGCCGCTTCGTTTTGTTGGTCTTCAAACAATGCTTTCGCCATCTGCATACGGATAATCGGCGAATCCGGTTGTTTGGCAATCAATTGGCGGTAAAGCTCAACCGCTTTTCCCGCTTGGCCTTCATCCTGCAAAACCAAGGCACGGGCGAACGTTGCCATTTCTTGATCATGTTGTGGCCATTTTTCATAAATCGGCAGCAAAACCTTAATACCGGCGATGTTTTGCACCATCACCGCCGAATACATCGCTCTATTAAGTAAATCCGTATGAGCAAGTAGAGTTGCTTCATCCACTTCGACTACTTTTTCTTGTGCAGACGGCGCTTCAACAGCTTCTTTATTTTTTTCTTGAAGCACGGGCGGTTTGGCCGTATGGAGGTTTAACTCCAATTCGGGCTTAGGTTGTACGGCAGCGGGCGCATCGGCGGCAACGGCAGGAATCAGCCAACCGGCCAGAGAGAGGAAAAGTAATGTTTGTTTCATTATCAATGAAAAAGATAGCGTTAAGTTTTAATCGGTATAAATATTAAAAATATCCGTACCATCACGATACGGATACAGCTTGTTGAGAATTGTTTGTATTTTATCATAGAAAACGTTTATTAACGATATTTAACCCTATAAAAACCACAAGTATCCATAGGCCGTCTGAAAAACAACCACCCTATACGGCAAAATGCCGCCGCACATCCGCCAAAACCGTTGCCAATATATCGCCCTGATAAGGATCAATACGGCGATCTACCGAAAGTTTACGCAACCATGTCAACTGGCGTTTGGCCAACTGGCGCGTGGCGGCAATGCCTTTTTCCACAAAAGTTTCATAATCATAAAGGCCATCTGAATACTCCCAAGCCTGACGGTAGCCGACACAACGCATAGACGGCGTATCCAAATCCAACCCCGGATATATTTGTTTCAGACGGCCCATTTCCTCTAAAAAGCCCTGCGCCAACATATCGCGGAACCGCCGCCCTATTTGGGCATGCAATAACGCGCGGTCTTCCGGAATCAGAGCAACGGTATATAAATCCAACAACGGCTCACGGTTTTTGGCTTCGGCAAAATGGCTGCTCAAAGGCTTGCCCGTTAGCATAAACACTTCCAAAGCCCGTTCGATACGCTGGCTGTCGGCAGGCTCCAAACGCGCGGCGGTGAGCGGATCGACGGTTTTCAGACGGCCATATAAATGCGCCAAGCCGTGCCGTTCCTTTTCCACCTGCAAAGCAAGGCGTACATCCGCATCCGCTTCGGGCAACTGATTCAACCCTTCGGTGAGCGCATGAAAATACATCATCGTCCCGCCGACAATCAAAGGCAGCCGACCGCGCGCACGGATAGCGTGCACCAACCCGACACAATCACGGACAAAATCGGCAGCGCTATACGTTTGCAAAGGCGAAATAATATCAATCAAATGATGCGGCACCGCCGCTCGCTCCACCACCGACGGCTTGGCCGTGCCGATATCCATATCGCGGTACACCAACGCAGAATCCAAACTGATAATTTCAACAGGCAGATGTTCGGCTATTTTTAAAGCCAAACCCGTTTTACCGCTGGCCGTCGGGCCGAGAATCGCCAGTGCTTTGGGAAGAGAAGTCATTGGGGGATATTGGTTTGAGAAAAGAGGCGATTATAGCAAACAGCGAATTATTAGAAATGTGAATCTTTAAAAGGGCTGAATAATACCAAAAGCCGTCTGAAACCCTTTCAGACGACCTTTCCAACACTCAAACCAATCACTTCCCCTGCAATTTCCGCAAAACGGCTTTTACGGTCTGAATGCGGGTTTCTATATTGTCCATCACCGCGCTGACTCTGAGCTTATCGGCGCCGGCCAAGCGGTAGTTTTTATTGCTTTGCATCAGCATAATAATATCGGCGGGGTCGATTTGGTTGTTTTTGCCAAAGGTAAACGTGGCGGCTTCGGCGGTGGCGTCTATGGCGTCGATGCCCATTTCTTTGGCAATCAGGCGGATGCGGTGGCTTTCGATCAGGGTTTTAACCGGCTGTTCGGGCAGGCCGAAGCGGTCGACCAGTTCTTCATGTACGGCGTTGATATCCTGCTCGGTTTCGCAGGTGGCTAAACGTTTGTAGAGCACTAGGCGTTCGTGGATATCGGGGCAGTAGTCTTCGGGCAGCAGTGCGGGGCTGTGTAGTTTGATTTCGGTGGTGACACCTAAGGGGGCGTCTAAATCGGGCTGGCGGCCTTTTTTGAGGTCACGCACGGCTTGTTTGAGCATTTCGGTGTAGAGGCTGAAGCCGACCTGCATCATTTCACCGCTTTGGCCTTCGCCGAGTATTTCGCCGGCACCGCGTATTTCAAGGTCTTGCATGGCGAGGGTGAAGCCTGCGCCCAATTCGTCGGCGGCGGCAATGGCATCCAACCGTTTTTCGGCGTCTTTACTGATGTATTCGGGGGTGAGCAGGTAGGCGTAGGCTTGGTGGTGGCTGCGCCCTACCCGGCCGCGCAATTGGTGCAGTTGGGCAATGCCGAATTTGTCGGCGCGGTTGATAATGATGGTGTTGGCATTGGGGATATCGATACCGGTTTCGATAATGGTGGAACACAATAATACGTTGAAACGCTGTTGCAAAAAGTCGCGCATCACCTGCTCGAGTTCGCGCTCGCGCAATTGGCCGTGGGCAACGGCAATACGGGCTTCGGGCAACAGGGTTTCCAGCCGTTCGCGCATGTTTTCGATGGTGTCGACTTCGTTATGCAGAAAGAAAACCTGCCCGCCGCGTTTGAGTTCGCGCAAAACGGCTTCGCGTACGCTGGCTTCGCTAAAGGGTTTGACAAAGGTTTTTACGGCCAAGCGGCGGCTGGGGGCGGTGGTAATCAGCGAGAAATCGCGCAGCCCTTCCAATGCCATGCTGAGGGTGCGCGGAATCGGGGTGGCGGTGAGGGTGAGCACATCGACATTGGCGCGCAGGCGTTTGAGCTGCTCTTTTTGGCGCACACCGAAGCGGTGTTCTTCGTCGATAATCACTAGGCCTAAGTTTTTGAAAACAATATCGTCTTGAACCAGTTTGTGCGTGCCGATCACGATATCGACGGTACCGTCGGCCATACCCGCCAACGTGGCTTTGGTTTGTTTGCTGCTGTTGAAACGGGAAAGCGAGGCGACTTTTACCGGAAAATCGGCGAAGCGGTCGCTGAAGTTTTTATCGTGTTGCTCGACCAATAAGGTGGTCGGGGCAAGTACGGCCACTTGTTTGCCGCCCATCACGGCTACGAAGGCGGCGCGCAATGCCACTTCGGTTTTGCCGAAGCCGACATCGCCGCATACCAATCTGTCCATCGGCTTGCCTTGGGTGAGGTCTTTTAAAACGGCGGCAATGGCGGCGGCCTGATCTTCGGTTTCTTCATAGCCGAAGCCGTCTGAAAAGGCTTGGTAGTCGATTTCGTTGAGTGGGAATTTAAAGCCTTCTTGGGCGGCGCGTTGGGCGTATAAATTCAGCAATTCGGCGGCGGTATCGCGGGCTTTTTCGGCGGCTTTGCGTTTGGCTTTGTTCCAAGCGGCGGTGCCCAGCCGATGTAGCTGCACGTTTTCATAGGCATGGCCGGAATAGCGGCTGATGAGGTGTAGCTGCGAAACCGGCACATAAAGCTGGGCTTCGTTGGCGTATTCGAGCAGCATCATTTCATTTTCGCCCTCGCCCAAATCCATATTCACCAAGCCCATATAGCGGCCGATACCGTGTTCTTCGTGAACAACGGGGTCGCCGATATTGATTTCGGCCAAGTCGCGCAACAGGCCGTCTGAAACGGCGGCATGTTTACGGCGGCGCACATTGCGGCTGCGGGCAACGTATTGATAGAGGTCGGATTCGGTAATCACGGCCAGCGGGTGTTGGTCGGGCAGTTGGAAGCCGTAGGCCAGCGGGGTTACGGTGATGGCCAACGCGGCGCCGCTGTCGAGGAATGCCTGCCAGCCGTCCACGCTTTGCGGTTTGAGGCCGTGCTGGGCGAAAAAGCCGAGCATGGTTTCGCGGCGGCCGGCACTTTCGGCACACAATAAAACCTGCCCGTTAAAGGCCGTCTGAAAATGCTTTAAAGCGGCCAGCGGGGTTTCAGACTGGCGGTTCACGGCCACATCGGGCAATTGATGTTCGGGTGCGCTAAAGTCGGGCAATATCTGCGGATAAGGTTTCAGACGGCCTGTAAACTGATCTTCACTGAGATACAAATGCCGTGGATGCAAAGGCGGGTAGGTTTCGTCGCCCTGCGCCATCTGAAAACGGGTTTTGACATCGCCCCAAAAGCGCGAGGCTTCGGCATACACATCGCCGACAAAAACCAATAAGGCGTCTTCGCCGATATAGTCGAACAAGGTGGCCAATTCGTTTTCAAAAAACAACGGCAGATAATATTCGACACCGGCACCGTAATGGCCGCTGCTCACGGCTTTATAAACGGTGGCGGCATTGTAGTCGGCATCGATTTCTTCGCGGAAACGGGCGCGGAATATTTTTTGCGCGTCGTCATCGGAAGGAAATTCGTGCGCGGGCAGCAGACGGATTTCGGAAATCGGCGCCAGTGTGCGTTGGCTGTCGGGATCGAATGTTTTGATGCTGTCGATTTCGTCGCCGAATAAATCTAGGCGGTACGGCAGTTCGCTGCCCATCGGGAAAATATCCAAAATACCGCCGCGCATGGCAAATTCACCGGCGGCAATCACATTGGAAACGTTGCTGTATCCGGCTTCAACCAGATTTTCTCGCAAGGCTTCGATATCGAGCGTTTGCCCGGTTTTCAGCCAAAATGTGCGCCCGAGCAAAAACGATACCGGCGCCAGCTTCTGCATGGCGGTAGATACCGGCACAATCAAAACATCAGCCTGCCCGTTTTTCACCTGCCATAAAGCCGAAAGCCGCTCGGATACCAAATCGTGATGCGGTGAAAACCGTTCGTAAGGCAGCGTTTCCCAATCGGGCAGGAATACGGCGTTATCCTGCGGGCGGAAAAACTGCCAAGCGGTATGCAGGCGCAATGCCTGTTCTACGTCTTGGGTAAGGATAACTTTCAGTTTTTTTTCCGGCAGATATTGTGCCAACGCCCACGGCAGGCTGCCGCGGGAAAGGCCGTTCCAATGGGATTTTTGAGCAGGGGCGGGAATGGAATAAGTCATGATAATGGCGGAGGAATCAGGCCGTCTGAAAATAAGGTTTTCAAACGTTTTCAGACGGCCTGAATAAATTGAAAACGGTAGATTCTATCATGTATCACCGGCAAATCTAACCGGCATCGGGGAAACCCAAAATATATGGCAAATAAAAAACACACCGATGTAGGGGCGGATTAAATATCCGCCCGTGTCGGACTTCCGATTAAACAAACCGATACAGTCCAAAGCCAAACGATGGCGATGTAAACAGGCGGCTTTAAAAATGCAAACAACGGGCGGATATTTAATCCGCCCCTACATGCATGCAATCCGTCCATTAATCAATCAGGCCGTCTGAAATATTGATTCAGACGGCCTGTTATCCCGTTATAGGGCAAACACCCTAAAAATTAATTGCTCAATACATCCACGCCTTTGGGCGGGGTAAAGCTAAAGGCGCTGCGGGAAAGTTTGGGCTGCATATTCAAATTGCTGAAGCGGATGGTGGTTTCGTTGCCGAATCCGTCTTTCAGCTGCATGGCGGCTAAGGCTTCGCCTTTGAAACCGATGCGGATATATTGATATCCGGCATTGTTTTTCTTGGGCGTGGCGCGTACATAATCAATGCCGCCGGCCGAGCCGTCTTCTTTTAGGGTGTAGCTGCTGTCGAGTGCCGATTTGTTCGACAAAATAGCGGCCGGGCTGTCGCCGATGGTTTGGTCTTGTGAAGATTTGGTTACCTGCGCCAAATCAACGTCGTAAAGCCAAATGGTTTTACCGTCGCCGACAATGGTTTGTTTGTAGGGTTTGGTGTATTGCCATTTAAACAGACCGGGGCGCAAAATTTGGAAAGAGCCGCTGGTGGTTTGGGTTTTCTTTTTGTTTTTTACGGTTTGGGTAAAGTTGCCACTGATGCCGTCGGCATCGGTGTTGAATTTTTTCAGCGCATCAATCGCACCTGCTTGGGCACTGCCGATACCCAAAGCAAACAGGGCGGCGAAAGCGGGGAATAAAATCTTCTTTTGTGTCATCAAAATGTTCCTTTTTCGGAAATAAATTCGTCTGCCGTGTGCAGAACGGCAAGGGCTATATTAAGCCTTTTTGCTGAAAATACAATACTTTGAGTTTTTTTGAAATAATTATGGTTTGTGTGTAAAGGCCGTCTGAACGCCTAAACGCTTATGAACAAGGGTAAAATCACGGCTTGCTTAACCTGAATTTAAACCTTGTTTACCCGTAAAATGTATCACATGAATACAACACAATCCGTTTACCCCGCACTTTTATCGGCCTTACAGGCAAGCAGCCCCGAAGAAAAATGCCGCCAAACCGCCCTGATTTTTTCCGGTTTTTCAGACGGCCTTTTCGATAACCGGCCGTCTGAAAAACCGCTTGATTTCCGCGAAGCCGGCCGCCCCGCCAAGCCCGAACTCGTCCCCTCCCGCGCCGTACGCGCCCGCAAAATGAATACGCCGGAAGGCTACGCCGCCATGCTGCATGCCATCTGCCATATTGAATTCAACGCCATCAATCTGGCTTTGGATGCGGCCTACCGCTTCCGCAACCTACCCGCCGACTTTACGGGCGATTGGATTCGTATCGCCAAAGAAGAAGCCTATCATTTCCAACTGATGCGCGGCCGTTTGCAGGCATACGGCTTTGATTACGGCGATTTTGAAGCGCATAACCATTTATGGGACATGGCCTATAAAACCGCTTTCGACCCGCTGTTGCGCATGGCTTTGGTGCCGCGCGTATTGGAAGCCCGCGGTTTGGACGTTACCCCCGCCATACGCGCCAAAGTCGCCCAAAAAGGTGATTTGGCAACCTGCGATGTGCTCGATATTATCTACCGCGATGAAATCGGCCATGTAAAAACGGGCAACCGCTGGTATCAATATTTATGCGCCGAACGCGGCTTGGAACCGACGGCCTTATTCCGCAACCTTGTCGCCCGCTATGATCTTTTTATTTTCCGCGGTTATGTGAATATCGAAGCCCGCGAACAGGCGGGATTCAGCCGCTTTGAATTGGATATGCTGGAAGACTTCGAACAAAGTTTGAAAGCCGGCGTCTGAATAATCGGGGTTTTCGGTATCCCCGAAAAAATCACAATGGTGTAAAGGAGTTTCAGCGTGGCTTTATCACGACAAAAATGGTTAACGATGGCAACCTATGCCTCAACGCTGACCGCCGTATTTTTGGTGCTTTTAAAAGCGGCCGCATGGCTGTTAAGCGGCTCGGTGAGTATTCTGGCCAGTTTTGCAGATTCCTTGATTGATTTGGCCGCCAGTGCATTGAATTTAATCGCCGTGCGGGTGGCGTTAAGGCCGGCCGATGCCGACCACACTTTCGGGCATGGTAAAGCTGAAGGTTTATCGGCGCTGGCCCAATCGGCTTTTATCGGCGGCTCGGCGGTTTTTCTGTTGCTCAACGCCGTTAATCGTTTAATCAACCCCGAACAAGTGCAGCATACCGGCTGGGGTATCGGCGTGATGCTGATATCCGTTGCCGTTACACTGGCGTTGGTTACCTTTCAGCGTTATGTATTGCGGCAAACCGTTTCCCAAGCGGTGGAAGCCGACCGCCTGCATTATCTGAGCGATATTTTATCGAATGCGGTGGTGTTGGCTGCTTTGGTAATGGCGGCCTACGGTTGGCATACAGCCGATGCTTGGCTGGCGTTGGTTTTGGCGGTATGGATGTTTAAAAATACGGTCGATATCGGTAAAGGCGCGGTGAATACGCTGATGGACAAAGCGCTTTCCGCCGAAACCCTCGATGCTATCCGGCAAGCCGCTTTATCGGTGAATACGGTAGCGGATGTGCATAGCTTAAAAACCCGTCAAGCCGGCAATACGGTGTTTGTTCAGCTCCATATCAGTATGGATGGTGGCTTGAGTTTGGAAACGTCGCATCAGGCGGCTAGAAGTGTGGAGGATAAAATCAAAGCCTTATTTGAAGAGGCAGATGTGATTGTACATACCGACCCTGTTCGCCATAGCAGTTAAAGCGTATCAATATTTTCAGGCGGCCTCTAAACATAATAGGCCGTCTGAAAGCAAAAAACAGGCTGATTAGCCTGTTTTTTAAATCTTCAATCTTGCGCCTGCTTATTTCTCGGTAAATTTACCATAAGCCATAATGCGGTCGAAACGACGTGTCAGCAAATCAGATAGCGGCATATCTTGTGCCTCACGCAACTGCTCGGCCAATACCTCTTTCACCCGTTTGGTGATTTCGGCATGATCACGGTGTGCACCGCCCAAAGGCTCTTCAATCGTGCGGTCAATCAAACCCAATTCCGACAGGCGTTTTGCGGTAATTCCCAAAGCTTGTGCAGCTTCGGGGGCTTTTTCGGCTGTTTTCCATAAAATAGACGCACAGCCTTCCGGCGAAATTACCGAATAAGTAGAATATTGCAGCATGTTGATATAATCGCCCACGGCAATCGCCAATGCGCCGCCGGAACCGCCCTCGCCGATAATGGTACACAATACCGGCACGCGCAGTTTGGTCAGCTCGTACAAATTACGGCCGATGGCTTCGGACTGGTTCCGCTCTTCGGCATCAATACCGGGATAGGCGCCGGGCGTGTCGACAAAAGTCATTACCGGCAGATGGAATTTTTCCGCCGTCTGCATCAGGCGCAAGGCTTTGCGATAGCCTTCGGGGCGCGGCATACCGAAATTTCTACGGATTTTTTCTTTGGTATCACGGCCTTTCTGATGGCCGATAACCACTACGCTTTGGCCGTTAAAACGCGCCAAACCGCCGACAATCGCTTTATCGTCGGCATAATGGCGGTCGCCGTGCAATTCTTCAAAATCAGTGAAAATCGCTTCTATATAGTCAAGGGTATAGGGGCGTTGCGGATGGCGTGATACTTGTGAGATTTGAACGGGGGTGAGTTTATTGAAAATCGACTTGGTCAAATCATTACTTTTCTTTTGCAGGCGAGTGATTTCATCGGAAATATCTACGGCAGATTCGCCTTGCACAAAGCGCAATTCGTCAATTTTTTTGGTTAGTTCGGCAATCGGTTGCTCAAAATCCAGAAAAACGGGTTTCATATTTAATGCCATGTTTAATGCTCTTATATCGATAGTATTCGGGCGTTATCATACGCTAATAACAAAAATTTGGGCAGGTTTTTGCCTGTAAAGCCGGTCGGATAATGTTGTTCCGTTTCTATAAAATAGCTGTAAGACCGCTGTTTTTACTGGCTTTCCAAGCTATTTAGTATAAATACTCTTAACAAGCCGGATTGCCAATCTTATGCTAAACTCAGCGATACTTCAATCCATAATCACAGCACTATGAACAAGAAGAATGAGCAAACAGCCATGCGGCTCGACAAATGGTTGTGGGCGGCACGCTTTTTTAAAACCCGTGCGCTCGCACAAAAACACATCGAATTAGGGCGTGTGCAGGTAAACGGCTCGAAGGTGAAAAACAGCAAAAACATCAGTACCGGCGATACCATCGATCTAACCTTAAACTCCCTGCCGTATAAAATCAAAGTATTGGCGCTAAACCATCAACGCCGCCCCGCTCCCGAAGCCCGACTGTTATACGAAGAAGACGCCGCCACCGCCGCCCGCCGCGAAGAGCAAAAACTGCTCGACCAAGCCAGCCGTGTGAGCGCCGCCTATCCCGACGGCAGGCCGACCAAACGCGACCGCCGCCAGATTGAAAAAATCAAACGCGGCGAATGGTAGGTTGAGGCAACACTCTATCACGCCGCACCTTTAATAACACCGTTTCAGACGGCCTATTATCTTGCCCGTTTAGACTGTTTCCTTATTCGCGTATAATTGCCCGTTTTCCCTATTTTAATAAAGCAGAATCATGACTCCCGCCCAACTCGACCACACCGCCGCCGTTTTATCCGACATGCTGACTTTCAAACAACCGGCCGACGCCGTGCTTTCTGCCTATTTCCGCCAACACAAAAAACTCGGCCGCCAAGACCGTCATGAAATTGCCGAAACCGCTTTTGCCGCTTTGCGCCATTATCAGAAAATCGCCGCCGTTATCCGCCGCCCCCATGCCCTGCCAAAAAAAGCAGCCTTAGCCGCTTTGGTTGTCGGGCGCGGCATGAATATCAGCCAGCTTGCCGATTTGATTGATGAAGAAGAGCGTGAATTTTTAAGCCATCTGAAAAGCTTAAAAACCACATTTTCAGACGGCCTCAATACCGCAGCGGAACTGCCCGAATGGTTAATCAACCAAATGAAGCCGTATTGGGATGAGCAGGCCCTGCTCGCATTCGGCCGCAGTATCAACCACCCCGCCCCGCTCGATTTGCGCGTAAACACCCTCAACGGCAAACGCGATAAAGTGGCCGCTGCCCTGCAAAACGAAGGGCTGCCCGCCGAAGTCACCCCTTATTCGCCGTGGGGTATCCGCCTAAACGACAAATCCGCCCTCAATAAACACCCGCTGTTTCTCGACGGCACCTTAGAAGTGCAAGACGAAGGCAGCCAACTGCTGGCCTTATTGCTTGGCGCCAAACGTGGGGAAATCGTGGTTGATTTTTGTGCCGGCGCCGGCGGGAAAACACTGGCTATCGGTGCGATGATGGCCAACAAAGGGCGCATCTATGCATTCGATATTGCCGAAAAACGTCTGGCCAATCTGAAGCCGCGTATGGTGCGCGCCGGATTAACCAATATCCACCCCGAACGCATCAGCCATGAAAACGATGCCCGTATCGGCCGCTTAAACGGCAAAGCCGACCGCGTATTGGTCGATGCCCCCTGCTCCGGCTTAGGCACCCTGCGCCGTAACCCTGATTTAAAATACCGCCAATCGCCCGAAACCGTGGCTAAATTGCTCGAACAACAACACAATATTCTTCAGGCAGCCGCCAAACTGGTAAAAGAAAAAGGCCGTTTGGTCTATGCCACATGCAGCATTTTGCCGGAAGAAAACGAGCAGCAAGTTGAGCGGTTTCTGGCCGAGCATCCCGAGTTTGAATTATTAAACTGCGCCGAATTATTGCAGGCTGCCAAAGTGGATTTGGATACCGGCCCCTATCTGCGGCTGAACACCGAACAGCACCAAACCGACGGCTTCTTTGCCGCCGTTATGCAGCGCAAAGCCTAAACGTTCGTGCAAAACAGCCATCGCCGTTTCAAGCTGTTTACCCCGAATATAAATATAAATATTCATTATTTGATTCAATTGCTTATATTAACAAACAGGCCGTCTGAAAACCATTCAGACGGCCTGTTTACATAACACTTCCGAAACTTTTATTCCCTACCTTCCAAATACTTGTAAAACACACACCAGCCCCCATTTAAATCAATATAAATTATCTAGAGAAAAATCCTCACTATGAATTTAGCCGACCATTTTCTGGTAGCCATGCCATCTATGGACGATCCTTTCTTCGAAGGCAGCGTGGTTTATTTATGCCAACACAATGACGAAGGCGCCATGGGCGTGGTAATTAACAAACCCTCACCGGTAACGATGGATTTAATCTTCGCCGCCGCCGACACCACTATCCCCGAACGTTTTCAAAACGAATGGGTAATGATGGGCGGCCCCGTGCAGATTGACCGCGGTTATGTTGTCCATACTCCCGTAGGCAATTGGCAGAATAGCCTGATTGTAAACGACAATATCGCCCTCACCACCTCGCGCGATATTATTGAAAATTTGGCGCAACCCGACACGGTAGACAAAGCCGTTGTCAGCATCGGTTATGCCAGCTGGGAACCCGGCCAGCTTGAACAAGAATTGGCCGATAATGCTTGGGTTACCGTGCCTGCCGACACCCATATTTTATTTGATCTGCCTTATGGCGAACGCTATGGCGCCGCTTTTGCCAAAATCGGCATCAATCCCAGCCTGATTATGAACGGTGCCGGGCATGCTTAAAGCCCCTCACGGCACCACTTTGGCTTTTGACTTTGGAGAAGCGCGCATCGGCGTGGCAGAAGGTAATGCCGAAGTCGGCACTGCCCATCCGATAACCACGATAACCGGAAACAGCAACGAAGCCAAATTTGAAGCCATCGGCAAATTATTGCAAGAATGGCAGCCAAAACAACTGGTTGTCGGCCTGCCTTTCCACACCGACGGTACCGAACACGAAATGACCCGCCTAAGCCGCAAATTCGGCCAGCGCCTACACGGCCGTTTCAAGCTGCCGGTTTATTGGGTAGACGAGCGCATGTCGTCGCTCTATGCCGAAAGCCTGTTGGCCGAAGCGCAAGTATTCGGTAAAAAACAAAAACAGGTATTGGATCAGGTTGCCGCACAAGCAATCTTGCAAAGCTTTTTTGAAGGCGGAGCAGCCGAATTTTTTAACGGCCGCTCCGAAAACTAACTTCTACTTATTGATCAATTATCCATAGCGGCGATAAAGCATATCGGCCGCTATTTTTTCAAAACGGCACGCTTCACAATCACCCACCAATCTTTGGCTTCCAACTTCGGCCTTTTTTCAAATACATTGTATTGATTGTTAGACAATTTATTTAAAATTTGTTGGCCGCCGAGCATAATCATCCGCAATTCAAAACCGATACGCCCTTTCAGCGTTTTGCCCAAAGGCGAACCGGCTTTCAACATTTTATGGGCACGTTCGCATTGATAAGCCATCAGGCGCTGAAAAGCAAAATCGGCTTTTCCGGCCGCAATCTGCGCTTCTGTAACACCGAATTTAACCAAATCGTCTTGCGGCAGATAAACGCGTTTTTTTTCCCAATCCACCGCCACATCCTGCCAGAAATTAATCAATTGCAAGGCGGTACAAATACCATCACTTTGGGCAATACTGAGCGGATCATGTTCGCCGTAAAGATGCAGCATAATCCTGCCGACCGGATTGGCCGAGCGGCGGCAATAATCCACCAATTCGCCAAAATTCTGATAACGTTTTTTTTCTACATCCTGCTTAAATGCCGACAGCAAATCATAAAACGGCTGCAACGGCAGATTAAACGGTTGAATGGCACGGGTTTGCAAATGGCGCATCATTGGCGTTTGCGGCGTTTCACCGCGGGCAATGGCATCCAATTGTGCCGACAATGCATCCAATTGTTGCAAACGTTCGCTATCGGAAGCCCCGCCTTCGTCGGCAATATCATCGGCAGTACGCGCAAACGCATAAACGGCATGAATGGGTTTACGCAAACGCCGCGGCAATACCAACGAGCCGACGGGGAAATTTTCATAATGGTTAACCGACATATTTTTTCCAATAGCGAAACAAACAAGCGCATCAATATCGAATGTTAAAAAACATAACAAAAGCACCGACGGCCAATTGCAATCGGTGCTTTCAGAATAAGGGCGGCGAGCCAAACCCCCGGCACTAGCGCATCAGAGTGGGCTGCTGGCTTCCGCCCCTGACCCGTTGCTCCGAATTACCATGCGGGGAGACCCGCCAAAGATTGATTATTATAACGGCTTTTTAGCCGTATACCAAGCAATAAATCTATTTACAGGCGCAATCATATTGATGCTTATCGAATCATTTTCATAATATAGTTATTTTTAGCCGCCTAATAACAATAAGGCCGTCTGAAACACTTCGGGCGGCCTATCATCATATATTCGTCTGCTTTCAAATTATCCGTTTTAAAACATGATTTTTATGCCAGATCAACACGGATAATACGTTGATCAAAGTAGCGCCGTCCCCATTCGGTACGGTAGATCATTTGAAATAGCCAAGGGTAGCGGTGACCACAATAATCGCTTAAAAAAAGTACACGGCTGACACGCAGGCCGGGTTGCCATTGTTCCATTTCTTTCGGTTCTTTTAACGACCATTCGAACTCAGGACGGTTTTGACTCATTTTACTCAGCGCATCATGATGCTTAGCATGCCCGACAGCAATAGCAGGCACCATATCGAAAACAACCGACACCCTCGGTAATAAACGGCTGATCATGGCAAAAAATGCCTGAACTTCGGGTATTTTAAAATACATCAATACCCCCTCAATCACCAACAATACCGGTTTCCCGTGGGCTGCGACGGTTTTTGCCCATTCCTCGTCAAACATCGAGCCGCTTAAATACACATTGCCCGATTCGGGTAATAAACGGCGGCGCACCTCAATCACATCCGGCAAATCCAGATCATACCAAGCCGTCACCGCAGGTTTGCCCAAACGCTCAAAACGTGCATCCAAGCCCGCCCCCAATTGCACCACAACCGCATCGGGATACTCCGCCAAAAACCGCTTGATTTCCCCGTCAAACAACGCCGCCCGCCCGCAGCATCCGGGCTGGGACATTTTGGATTTGGCAAAAATGCCAAAATCATAATCTATCTGTTTCAGCATATCGGCCGCAACCGCATCACGAATCAACGCATCGGGGCGGTCGTATTCGACAGCTTTCGCCCATAAGGGAATCAACATGGTTTCCGACAACGTATTCACAATTTCAGAAGATAATGTTGCATTCATATCTACCTCCCTAACGCTGTTTTACTACTTTATCCGACAACAATATCAATCCCTAACGGATACCAATATTGCGCAGCCAAAACAATCAGACTAGGTCAATAAGTTTAGTTATATCATAGCCCTATAAACAGTAAAGATAAGCATTTCAAATTGTTAATTTTAATCATATCAAACCTTCGGTATTTGAATTCCGCAAAAAAAGGGCGGTATCCGCCCTTTTTTAATATTTAATAACATCATGTTTTATGATTACTCCAAACCTTTCAGACGGCCTATGAAGTTAAAGATACCTCTAAAGCGACAGATACGTCTGCCCAGATATCTTCAATATCTTCCACCCCCACTGAAAACCGCAATAAACCCACTTTAATGCCGGCAGCCGTTTTAACTTCGTGCGGTACGCCGCTATGCGATTGCGAGTAGCAATGGTTTACCAAACTTTCCACGCCGCCCAAGCTGGAGGCCATCTGAACAATGTTCAGGTTTTGAATCACGCTGTTTGCCGCTTCTTTTGTGTCATTTTTCAACCAAATCGTTACCACACCACCGAAACCGCGCATCTGCCGTTTGGCCAATTCATGGTGCTCATGCGACGGCAGGCCCGGATAGAATACTTTGTCAACGGCAGGATGTTGTTCCAAACGCCTTGCCAATTCCAAAGCGTTTTCACAATGCCGCTGCATGCGCAATGCCAAGGTTTTAATGCCGCGCAACACCAAAGCACAATCCATCGGTCCCGCCACACCGCCGGTATTCACCATCATCGAACGCATCGGTTTGGCCAAAGCTTCGCTTTTTACCACCACTACACCCATCAATACATCGGAATGCCCGCATAGATATTTGGTTGCCGAATGAAACACAATATCGCAGCCCATATCAAGCGGGTTTTGCAGATAAGGCGAAGCAAACGTATTATCCATGCCCACCAACACGCCGGCCGCCTTGGCTTTTTCCGCCAATGCAGCAATATTGACCAACCGCAACAAAGGATTAGACGGCGTTTCCAACCACAGCATTTTCACATTGCTGTTTTCCGCCAAAACCTTATCAAAATTATTGGCATCGGTTAAATCGGCAAACACCACATTCACGCCCCATTGGGCATAAACTTCGGTGAGTAAATCGTAGCTGCCGCCATAAATATCGCTCACGGCGATAATGGTATCGCCCGGTCGCAGAAAAGCACGGTATACGCAATCAATACCGGCCATACCGCTGCTAAAGGCAAACCCTGCCGCACCATGCTCCAAGGCCGCAACCGTATCTTCCAATACTTTACGGGTCGGATTGCTCAAACGTGCATAACGAAACGGCACATTCTCGCCGATGGATTTAAGCCGAAACATACTATTCTGATAAATCGGCGGCATAATCGCACGGTTATGTTCATCTGGATTGTAGCTGCTATGGATCGCTTCGGTAGCAAATTTCATGGCAAAACCTTTCAAGTGGACGAAAAGAAATTTTATCACTATCTAAAAAATAGAAACAATCAATGTTGTGCAGAAATCCAAGTGATATAATTAACCGCTAAAATGAAAAACAGATGGTTACAGACGACACTCAGGCCGTCTGAAAAAACCGTTCCAAACGGCCTTGTATTTTTAGCCGACACCCACACATAAAGGCTCTCAGCCTTTTAGATGCAAAGGAAATCTACCGCATGAACGCCATTGCAGACGTGCAATCCACCCGCGATTTACGCAACCTGCCGATTAATCAGGTCGGCATTAAAGACTTACGTTTTCCCATTACCTTAGACACTGCAGAAGGCCGGCAACACACCGTCGCCCGCCTAACCATGACCGTCTATCTGCCTGCCGAACAAAAAGGCACGCACATGTCGCGCTTTGTCGCACTCATGGAAAAGCAAACCGAAGCCTTATCTTTCGACCGCCTACAAACACTCACGAATGAAATGACAACTTTGTTGGATTCGCATTCCGGCAAAATCAGCATATCGTTTCCGTTTTTCCGTAAAAAAGCCGCACCGGTTTCGGGCATCCAATCCCTACTCGATTATGATGTCACCCTTACCGGTGAAATTAAAAACGGCGAATACAGCCATACGCTCAAAGTACTTGTACCTGTTACCAGCTTGTGCCCGTGTTCCAAAGAAATTTCACAATACGGCGCCCACAACCAACGCTCTCACGTTACCGTTACGCTCACTTGCAGCAGCGAAATCGGCATCGAAGAAGTAATTGATTGTGTGGAATCGCAAGCCTCCTGCCAGCTTTACGGCCTGCTCAAACGCCCCGATGAAAAATTCGTGACCGAACAAGCCTACGAAAACCCCAAGTTCGTCGAAGATATGGTACGCGATGTTGCCACCCGTTTATTGGCCGATAAACGTATACACGGATTTATTGTCGAAAGTGAAAACTTCGAATCCATACACAATCATTCCGCTTATGCCTATATCGCACATCCTTAAAGAAGTATTGTATTAGGTTGAATAACCAATATCACTTTTCCCATAAAAACAAGGCCGTCTGAAATTCAGACGGCCTTGTTTTTATTTTATAAATTATACCGGCAAGGTAACCGCTTCCTGACGACGCAGCAAAGCAATCAAATTGCTAATACGGGTTTTCATTTCACGGCGGTCGACAATCTGATCAATCGCACCCTTTTCCAATAAGAACTCAGCACGTTGGAAGCCTTCGGGCAAGGTTTCGCGTACGGTTTGCTCAATCACGCGCGGGCCGGCAAACCCGATTAATGCTTTCGGCTCTGCCAACACAATATCGCCCAAAAATGCGAAGCTGGCCGATACGCCACCCATCGTCGGATCGGTTAAAACCGAGATAAACGGCAAGTTTTTCTCGGAAAGCAAATGCAAAGATGCGCTGGTTTTGGTCATCTGCATCAAAGAACTCAAACCTTCCTGCATACGGGCGCCACCGGAAGCAGCCACGCAAATAAACGAACAATTATCGGCAGCGGCACGGCGCACACCTTCGACAAAACGCTCACCCACAACAGAACCCATAGAACCACCGATAAAGCGGAATTCAAAAGAAGCAACCACAACGGGCAAACCGTTCATCGTACCTTTTATCACCACCAAAGCATCGTCTTCACCGGTTGCTTTACGCGCTGCAGAAAGCCGATCGGGATATTTTTTAGTGTCTTTAAACTTCAGGATATCCACCGGTTTAACGTTAGCACCGATTTCTTCGTGCCCTTCTTCATCAAGTAGCAAATGAATCCGTTCGCGGGCCGATAAAGGATTATGATAGCCGCACTTCGGGCAAACCTGTTGATTCTGCTGCAAATCGGTTGTATAAAGCGTGGCGGAACAATTGGGGCATTTGTACCATAATCCTTCCGGAACAGTAGATTCGTTTTTGTCTTCACGTTTGATTTTTGGGGGAAGGATTTTATCTAACCAGCTCATTGAAAGCTCCTTTATTGTTTTCAGACGGCTTATCTTGCCGTCTATGGCTGTGTATATTCATACATTCAGCGGTTTGTTTGGGCTCAATATTATTCAATACGGCATATTTCACAAAACCGAAAATATTAAGTCATTATCATTAAATTAATAGGATACGGATAATCACCATAAGATAACCAGAACATGTATTTTTGAAATATGGTCGCCAATATAAGCCAGCAACAACCGGATTGGCAACTGCTATTTTTACTTCACCATTCTGTTTTATATCCTGAAATGGCTTTTAAATAGCGGCTTTCAGCGTAGCTACCAATGTGCCGACGGCTTGCGCCTCCTGACCGGGATGGTTTTCGATTTCTTTCACTATGCGGCTACCGATAATCACCGCATCGGCCACCGCAGCCACTTTACGCGCGCTATCAGCGTCCGAAATACCAAAACCGACACCGATGGGCACTTGGATATGGCGGCGCAAAACCGCCAGCTTGGCGGCAACTTCGTCCGTATTTAACGAAGCCGCACCGGTGACGCCCTTCAGTGAAACATAATAAACAAAGCCGCTTGCCAATTTGCCGATTGCCGCCATCCGTTCTTCATCGGTTGTCGGTGCAATCAAAAAAATACAGTCCAAACCATTGGCTTTTAAGGCTTTGTATAACGGGGAAATGGTTTCCACGGGCGAGTCAACGGTTAACACACCGTCAACGCCTGCTGCTGCCGCCCGTTGTGCGAACTCAACATAGCCCATTTTGTGTACGGGATTGAGATAACCCATCAAAATAACCGGCGTTGTTTGGTTGGTTTCCCGAAATGCTTTCACCAAATCCAGTACATCGCTCAATGACACGCCTTTGGCTAAAGCACGTTCCGCAGCACGTTGTATGGTAGGGCCGTCTGCCATCGGGTCGGAAAAAGGCACGCCCAACTCAATAATATCGGCACCGTTTGCTGCCATGCTATGCATTAACGCCAATGTGGTTCGGATATCGGGATCGCCGACGGTAATATAGGGAATCAGAGCCTTGTTATCGCCCTGTTTGCTGAAAATCTGCTGAATTCTACTCATATAATAATTTATTGTGCCCGAACAAGTGTTCGGGTTGCTCCGTATTGCATAAGTTGTTAAGTATAACATTTCTTGGATTCACGCCGAACGATAATTTACACATAACAGACCGGAACTATTTCCCTTATACATTTGACAATGTTTAGGCCGTCTGAAAATTCAGACGGCCTTGATAAAAAACCGAGTATTATCTGCTTATTAATCGGGCTTGTGTTCGATATAGTTTTGTTTGTCTTTTTCAGACGGCGTTGTTACCGTGTATTCACCCTCGATAATATCGTCATTATCATTACTCCGTGTACGCTGCCTGGTAAAAGGATTTTCATCACGGCTGCCGCCAAAGGTCTGCTGCTGCATCGTAGCAATAGGCTTGCCTTTAAAAGGTAACAATAAAATCAATCCAATCAGCAAGGAAACAAAACCCGGACTCATGAATAAAAGCGCTGCCACTGCATAACGTATCGGCCATAGCATTTCATACATGGAAATTTGTTCGCCCGAACGAATCGCCGCTCCTGCCAAAAACACACCGGAAAGGCCGGTATGCCGCAACATCAGCATGCCGCCGATAAAACTGAGAATCATCAAACCAAGCGTTGCCGTACCTCCTATAAAATCGGCTACCCATACGATAGACATAATTTCTAAAAACAACAGTACCAAAAACCCGATACCGAAAAAACGCATAATGTTTTCCTTGATAGTATTAATTGTTATCCGAACCGCTAAAATAGAGCTAAGCGCCACTACTTTCAAGCTTGATGGTTGTCAAAACGGGTAAAACTCAGGTCGTAAAAAAAAGTAAAGCACCGAGGCAAAATCTGTCCGAATATGTCATGGCAAGGGAAAAATTTGTTATCCTTACGGCCATGAATATACAAATCCCCTTTTATACCGCCCTTAAAAAATACGGTTTCCTTGTTTCTTTAACCATATTGACAGCTTGTGCCGGCACCCCGGCCAACGGTCCCGTACCCGACGGATATTACCGTGTACAACGTGGCGACAACCTTTATCGTATCGGTTTACGTTTCGGGCAAAGCACGAAAACATTGGCGGCATGGAACAACCTGAGAGATCCGTCAAAAATAGAAGTCGGTCAGGTTTTGCGTGTCCGCTCCGGCTCTTCGTCCTCAACATCTTCCACTTCCCGCACCCGCTCGGCGCGTACGGTTGCACCAACCAACCGGCTGCATATGCAATGGCCAATAGACAATGGCAAAGCCAATATTATTAAAACATATAACGGCACGTCAAACAAAGGCATTGATATCGGCGGTGTACGCGGCACACCCGTCAGAGCCGCTGCCGACGGTAAAGTGCTCTATGCCGCCGAGGGCTTGCGCGGCTACGGCAAACTGATTTTAATCAGCCACAACAGCAGCACACTCACGGCTTATGCCCACAACGATACTTTTTTAGTGAAAAAAGGTCAAACCGTAAAAGCCGGTCAAACCATTGCCACTATGGGCAGCAGCGACACCGATCGGGTGAAATTGCATTTTGAAGTCCGCATTAACGGTAAAGCCGTGAACCCAACGCCTTATTTAAATTGATATCCAACTTTCTTTCATTCTTCATCAATCAAGCCGTCTGAAAAGTTTCAGACGGCTTGATTTGATATTATCTTATCGAAAACTTTTCTATTAATAAAAGGCCGTCTGAATAGGATTTTCAGACGGCCTTGTTATTCAGTTGTTCGCCATTAACCTGCCTGTAATTGCAGGTTTTCCACAATATGGCCATGCAATAAATATTGTATGGTTTCATGTACCGAGCGAATCGAATAACCAAACGGCAGCGGATCCTTTCCACGGAAGAACAAGCCTTTATCCACTTCGCCACGCCATGCGGCGGCCAATTGGATATCGATACAGAACTGACCGACTTTTTCCAAACCGTCTCTCAATCCGCACACGGAAAGGCAGTTAATGCCTTGGGTACAACGGCGCGGATCCGCTTTGGCATTGGCCTGCAATTTGGCTTCGCGTTTAATGTAGTTATCCAAAAACTTAGTGCGGACACCACGCGCCGGCAGTCCGGCTACCGACATAAACTCAACCACTTGCTCGGTCGGCGCACCGGCCAAAGTTTTCTTGAAATTCAAATGGGCATCACCCTCTTCCGTCACGGCAAATGCCGTGCCGATTTGTACAGCGGAAGCACCCCAAGTTTTCAATGCCGTGGTAATTTTTTCAAAGTTAGCCATACCGCCTGCTAAAACCAATGGAATTTTTTCGCTTTCCAAACCAAGTTTTTTAAACACTTCAAAGGTTTCTTCAATCACACGTTTGAATTCGAATTTTTCATCGTTCACACCGTCAACCGTCATCGCACCCAAGTGTCCGGCTGCATGGGCAGGGTGCTCGATAACAATGGCATCGGGTAAAATACCTTTTTTCATCCAACGTTTTAAAACAATATTAATACCGCGCGATTCCGATAAAATCGGCAGCAATGCAACATCTTTATGATAGCCTTCGGTCATTTCCGGTAAATCCAACGGTAGGCCTGCACCCATCACAATCGCATCAGCACCCGATTCACACGCTTGGCGAACCAAAGCCTGATGGTCTTTTACCGCTTTCATCACATTCACCGCAATCATGCCTTTGCCTTCGGTGTTGGCTCTCGCAGCCTGAATCTCACGATCCAACGCAATATGATTGAGTTTGCAATATTTTTCTTCGGTCGGGTTCACTTTGGATTCGGCAAGCAAATCATCATGCAAGTGGCGTAAATCCACACTGGCAATGGTACCGATACCGTTTTCACGCGCTACCGCGCTGGAAAGTTTGGAAGCAGAAACACCGACACCCATACCGCCTTGCACAATCGGAATTAAAGATTTGCCACGGATGACTAACGGGTTAAAGTTGTGTTGCATTAAAATTTCCTTCTCTTGTAGATGTCCGGTTTCCTAACCGCCTCATACTTAAAAAAATACTCTTTAAAACATCTATGTCTTAATAAGAGCAGATGCAGTTGAAAGCCTCATGTGTGCTTTATAGTTTAGTAATTATACTCTAAGTTTATAAAAAATTAGAGTAAAACTATAGTTAATTTTATTGATAATACTTGTAAATTTTTAAAATTTCATAAAAAACAATATTTTAGTTATATATTTAAAAAGCCGTCTGAACCCATTTCAGACGGCTTTTGGTAAAAACACCCATTATATGATTAACAAAGTAACCATTAAGAGCGTCTTTGCAACATCCAAGATTCGATTTTACGGGCATCGTTAACCCTGCTCAACGAAGACGGCGAATTGAGTAAAACGATGGTTACAGGCTGATTTTGTACGTTTGCTTTCACAACCATAGAACGGCCTGATTCACGGATATAACCCGTTTTTTGAAGCTCGATATTCCAATTGCCTTCACGAACTAAAGCATTGCTGTTTTTATAACGCTGACGGCCTCTTTTGGTATAAACAGAACCATAATTCGATGTAGTGTTACGGCGGATTTCCGGATATTTGCTGGCGGCCTGAACCATTTTGCTTAAATCAACCGCAGTGGATACATTACGGAAATCCAAACCTGTCGGCTCATAAAAACGGCTGTTGGTCATACCCAAGCTTTGTGCTTTGCGGTTCATTGCCGCCACAAAAGCCGACATCCCGCCGGGGTAGCTCCGTCCCAAGGCATGGGTGGCACGGTTTTCACTACTCATCAGGCTCAGATGGAGTAACTCGCTGCGCGGCAGGGTTGTTCCGATACTCAAACGGCTGCTGGTGCCTTTCAAGCGGTCGATTTCCGCTTCCGTAATGGTAATGTTCTCATTCATATCCAGATGAGCGTCCAACAAAACCATCGCAGACATCAATTTGGAAATGGAAGCAATCGGCATTACCCGATTAGAGTTTTTTTGAAACAATACTTCGCCGGTTTTATTGTTGACAATCAAGGCGGATTGAGATGCCAATAACGGCCCTGCATAGGCCGCTTGCGCTTCCAACTGATTATCCGAATTCATAACCGCAAAAGCGTCTAAAGGATCGCTTTCTACCGGGAAGTTCTGTTCTAAAAACTGGCCAAGCACGTCTAAATCATCGGCTGATGCAGGAATCGCAAAAGTCATCAATCCGAGGCTCAAACAAGCTGCTGCAATTTTTTTACTAAAATTCATCATAAAGTATCTTTCTGTTTATTATCCGCAAGTGTTAAAAAAATGAAAAAATACAGACAGGTACGGGGCTTTAAAATATTAAAATTATGCCCGCCGGACGTTTCCGGATACTACCTTCCGTGTTTTATGACGTTACGCTTAATGCGAACTGCTATGATTATTCATTAAACAGTATCCGCTTGTAAAGTAAATTAGCGTATATTTTTCATTAGTTTGCATCTTATGCCGCACAATAGCGGTTATTTTCTGCAAAATGAAGGCCGTCTGAATAACGCCTGTTATACTCAACCGCAATGTATCGGTTTGATAAACAGGCCGATACTCATTATACTAAAAGGTTATGCAGGTTTAAACCTGCTTTAAATTGATAAATGATTCAAAAAGAAAATATAAATATGTCTGACGAAAAACGTTTCTGCTCGTTTTGCGGCAAGCCCGAGCACGAAGTACAAAACCTAATTGAAGGCGAACATGCCTTTATCTGCAACGAATGTGTCGAAACTTGCGGCATTATGCTTCACAGCCAACACGATGACGCCGACTTTTCCGATGAAGAAAATGAAAACGGCACACTCGAAAAACTACCTACCCCTGCCGAGATTGTTGCCAATCTGAATGATCACGTTATCGGCCAAGAGCAAGCGAAAAAAGCTTTGGCAGTGGCCGTATATAACCATTATAAGCGTTTGCGCCATCCGAAAAGCAGTGGCAGCGTAGAGCTTTCCAAAAGTAATATTTTATTAATCGGCCCCACCGGTTCGGGTAAAACACTCTTGGCGCAATCGTTGGCGCGTAAATTAGACGTACCGTTTGTGATGGCCGATGCCACCACCCTCACCGAAGCCGGTTATGTGGGTGAAGATGTCGAACAGATTATTACCAAACTACTGGGCAAATGCGATTTCGACGTTGAAAAAGCACAGCGCGGTATCGTTTATATAGACGAAATTGACAAAATATCCCGCAAAAGCGACAACCCTTCGATTACCCGCGACGTATCCGGCGAAGGCGTTCAGCAAGCCTTGTTGAAACTGGTAGAGGGCACCGTCGCTTCCGTTCCCCCGCAAGGCGGGCGCAAACACCCGAATCAAGAATTTATTAATGTCGACACCACCAATATCCTATTTATCTGCGGCGGTGCGTTTGCAGGTTTGGAAAAAGTCATCCGCCAACGTACCGAAAAAGGCGGCATCGGCTTTGGCGCCGTTGTCAGCAGCAAAGATGAAAATGCCGATATAAGTGCCTTATTTGAAACAGTCGAGCCGGAAGATTTGATTAAATTCGGCCTGATTCCCGAACTTATCGGCCGCCTGCCCGTGATTGCCACATTGGCAGAATTAGACGAAGAAGCATTAATCAATATTCTCACCGAACCTAAAAACGCTTTAATCAAACAATATCAAGCCTTGTTTGCTATGGAAGGTGTGGAATTAGAAGTATTGCCCTCCGCCCTACACAGCATTGCCAAACAGGCTATGGAGCGCAAAACCGGCGCACGCGGCTTACGCTCGATTGTCGAACGCAGCCTGCTTGAAACCATGTATATGCTGCCGGATTTAAAAGAAGTGAAAAAAGTCGTGATTAATGAAAATGTGATTGAAAAAGGCGAACAGCCGAAACTGTTGTTGGCCGACGGCAGCGAATATCAGGCACAGGCCGAAGCCGGCGATAAAAAACCGGCCGCATAACCATTTTTAATCTTGGCATAATCAAGGCCGCCTGAAAGCAGATTAAGTTTTTTTCAGACGGCCTTATTTTATTTTTACCTGATTTGAATTGTTTTTTCATGCCAAATAAGAAAATATAAATCAAAAAGATATAAGTGATTTGCCCGCCTATTTATGCCGGCACCGCTTTTTGAAGTACTTTGATACGGACAAGGAACTTTTTATCTGTTAAGGTTGACCAATACACCATTCTTGCATTTCGCAATTGAATCACTTCCAACGGAGTAACTTATGAAAATGAATTTAAAAACCATCGTTCCGGCGCTTGCTATGGCCGGTATGTTAAGTGCATGCGGTATGACCGGCTCGGACAGCACCCCTTCTACACAAGCTGCTGCGACTACCCCCGCTGCATCTCAACAATCCCAACAGCAACCTCAACAGGCAGCACCGCGCACCGTACAAGTTGATTCTATCGACAGCACCAAAGAAGTGGCCTACAAATGCGGTAACAACGGTCAAAACCCTCTGACTGTTATGTATGGTTTGAAAGACGGTGAAGTTGTGGTGGCCCAAGTGAAATACCAAAATAAAACTTCCCCGGGCTTATTCCGCGTTATCGATAATAACGATATGAATGTATTCGTAGGTGAAAATATAACTTGGGCGACCGATAAAGCCAATGCTGCCAATGTTGATAAAGTAAACGGCAATATGCTGACCCAAGAAGTTATGCAAACCGTAAACGGCCAACAAATGCAGGTTTCCCAAATCGTAACCCGCATGTGCATGTTGGATAAAGCCGGCACGGCAAGATTGGCCAGAGCCGCCAAGAAATAAACCGGCATCAAAAAGCCGATAAAAAATAAAAAAGGACTTGTTTTACAAGTCCTTTTTTCTATTGATCAATAACCCGAACCAAACTAAGGTTTCATTTCCCGACCGTTAATTTTCACACTGGTCAGTTTGAGATTATAGGTTTTGCCATCATCGGTATAACTGATTTGGGCGGGGATATTATAAAAATCGGGAGCAAACGCATAATTGATGATTTTATCGCCGCGCTTGAGGGAATATTTATTAATCGGCGTAGAGCCGCTGCCGATTTTATATTGGCCGCCACCTGTACGGTTCAAACCGCTAACCTTATAAATCTTTTTACCATTGGTAATACGCAGGCCGGCAGGCAGTTTGGCATCATTGGCGGCAAGCTGCCACGCCAAGGTAAATAAATCCATTGTAGGGCCGGTCATCGCTTCGGTATTTTGTTCGCCTGTTTTGCCGTAAGTTACTTTACCACCGCCAAAACGGGCTTCAGCATAAGTTTTGCCTTTGCGCACATCTTTATAATAAGACGGAATCAAACGGTTTCCGGCAATATTCCCGCCGGATTCAAAACGAATACTGTATAACGGCACTTTAATATTTGAAGTGATTTTATAATTATTGCCACTGCGGTTAAACGTCATCACGGCAGGAACACCCCAGTTGCCTGAATAATGGAGTTCTGCCGACTGAGGCAGCTCTGCTGCAAAAGTCGGTGCACTCAAAGCAAGTGCCAACAAAGAAAAACGAACGGTTTTCATATTAAGATTCCTTTCTCGGAAATCAGGCCAAAAGTTGTGATTCCAACTTGGCCGAAGGTGAGCGGACAACACGGTTTCCGACTATTTTCAGACGGCCCGCCGCAAAATCGGCTACCGCCTGCGGAAACAATTGATGTTCCACTTTTAAAACGCGGGCAGCCAATGTATCGGCCGTATCATCATCAAATACAGGCACGGCACCTTGTGCAATCACAGGGCCGCAATCCAATTCGGGGGTAACAAAATGAATGGTACACCCTGCAATACGGCAACCTGCTTCGATAGCCCGCTCGTGTGTGTGCAATCCGGTAAAAGCCGGCAATAGCGAAGGATGGATATTAATCAAACGCCCTTCATAACGGCGGCAAAACTCCGGAGTAAGAATACGCATAAAGCCGGCCAGTACCACCAAATCAGGTTGGTAGGCATCGATTTTTTCCATCATCGCCTGATCAAATTCAAGACGGCTGCCGAAGCCCTTATGATTCAGACTATCGGTAGCGATGCCGCGTTCCGCAGCCCATGCCAAACCGGCGGCATGCTCATTGTTGCTCAATACGGCGGCAATATGGATATCGGGAATGGCGGCTTCTACAATAGCCTGCATATTGCTGCCTCTGCCGGATATCAGGATAACAATGTTTTTCATCATTCAGACGGCCTAATAATAAATCGATAACTACCTTAACTATGATATAAAACTACCGGATAACCGTAAATAAACGCTATACGCTACCGATAGAACAACACATAGTGTTATAAAATTTCTTCACCGCTATTGTACCAAATATTAAAACAGGCCGTCTGAAAGCTTTTTCAGACGGCCTGTTTTAATATAGAAATTATATTAAAGGTTTTGCAAACGTTCAACCGGCGGCGCGTAATAATAAGCACCTGAAACAGCGGTAGAGAGATGTTTCAACAGCAAATCGGTTTTACCGTCTTTTTCTCCAAACATATTCAAAAGCTGGGTTTCGATATTATAGAGCGTGCCGCAATAGGCAATAAACATCAAACCATGCTCGCCCGATATTGTGCCATACGGCAAGCTGCGGCGGACGATATCCAAACCGACACCGTTTTCTTTAATATTCACGCGCCCCAAATGCGAATCGGGCAGGCGTACATCTTTGCTGAATTCCTCATTGGCCTCTTTACTACGGCCGACGGCAGCTTCCTGATCGGCAAGCGAAACTTTACCCCATTTGTTTAAATCATGGCGGTATTTTTGCAACAATACATAACTGCCCCCCGCATCGGGCTTGCCTTGCGGAATAGTGCCGACCGCCAAAATATCATCACCTTTCGGGTTTTCGGTACCGTCTACAAAACCATCCAACCCGCGATCTTCAACCCAACGGAAGCCGTGGGTTTCGTTATGAATCTGAATACTGTCGCCGAATGCCGCCAATACTTCCATACCCAATGAAAAATTCACATCGTGGCGCAACGATTGGATATGAAACATCAAATCATGCTGGGTAGCCGGTGCCAAACCATTACCCAACGGCCTAAAAGGCTTGATTTCACCACCCTCTTCGGGATGATTCAAGCTTTTCCAAAAGCTGCTACCGAAAGCAATGGTCAACCCAAGTAGTGCATCAGGATATTTTTGTTGTAATTTTTCCAAGGCATCAAGGCTCTTGCGGCAGGCCGTCTGAATCTGCGCCGTTTGGCCGTTGCGAATATCGGCTTCGATAAAAATAGCAGCCTTAATGCTATCCGGTTCAATAGCTGTTTGTGGTTTCATGAGTGTTCCTTTTTAATTTAGTTGTAAATTATGGTAGTGTTTTCAGTTATTATAACGCATTATTAACATTTTAAATAATTTAAGTATTTTCCTTATTATCTCAAACAACAGAACAACCTGATTCCCATCATTTCCTGATTTAGTATATTAATATTTAATCAACACAATCAAAAAACTAAAAACCTATATAAAATCAGGCCAAAATCAATTAAAATAATTCAAGGAATATATATTATTTAATCATTAATATTTAGCCAATATATTATAAAAAACTTATTAATTTAACATTATTGAAAATTCATTTTTATATAAAACTGATATGCTGAAATTATTTTACCGCATTAACTTAGGCAAAATACATTAAAAAAAACCAAACTGTTCATTTGGTTTTTTTATCTTTGCTGCAAACTATATTCAGCAATTTATGTAGATTTTCTTTTTAGGAAAAACTTACCCGCCAAAGCAAGGTTAAAAGTTTTTTTCAATTTCCACAAACAACCTATTCTGCTTACGATCCGCCCATTTATGCGTACTACTTGTCCGGCGCCGCTCCCATGTCAGTTTCGGCATAAACGTGCCGATTGAGATTTTAGGATGAGACAGCGAGAAAATATAAGTTGTTTCTTTATTAAACTGACGTTCCCATTCAAAATCAGTATTTAATGCCTGCCCGCGATAGCGCCTATTGGTACGGTAAACCTGTAAACGGGTATTCAACCCACCCAACTTCTGCCAATCGGCAAGCCAACCGACATTAAAGCTGTGGCGGGTATTACCGGTATTATTCACACGGTTACCGACTATTTTATTTTTAGGCTTGAACACACCGACACCCACGCCGCCGAACACTGTGTGCTGCGGGGTTAGGCGGTAGGCCAACGAACCGAATAGGCTGTAATACCTACCGTCGTTACGCAATGCCCTGCCATCTTCCCGATAATTCTGCTGATAAGTTTCGGCAGAAGCATAAGATTGCAAACGTGGGGTAATCTGATGGGAAAAGGCCGTCTGAACGCCAGTTGCATGTGCCAGCATACTCATATCAAACGTATGATTTTTCGTGGGTTTATCAGAAAACTCGTCCGTACCCGCAAGCTGCCACTGATAAAAAGGCAGAATATTCAAACTACTGCGGGCATTTTGATATTGCCAACCCAAATAAGCCCGCCCGAACGCATTATCATATTCCGATTTTTTATCAAAATAATAACTCACACCGCTCATATAGCCGCGAAACAACAGATTATGATTGCCTTTTATCGGCGTGCTTTTATCCACGGAAACAAAATAATTCAGGCCGACCGCATCCTCAGGCTGTTGTTCGATACATCCCAAAGGCAGGCAATAGCGGGGCGCCACATCATTAATATTTTTATCTCGGGTAAAACTCCCGCCGGCATCAACTTGCCAACGGTTTGCAGCCTTATTTTGTTCGCGGTAAAGACGGATATTATTGCCCACTTCCGTCGGCAGGCCGGGCACACTTTCCACTTCCGCAAATAAGCTATCGGCCTCTTTCCACTGTTTGTCTTCCTGCAAAATAGCGGCCGTATCCAAGGTAATGCGCGTATTTTCCGGCTGGCTTTCATGCAATTTCGAATAAATCTGAACGGCTTTTCCATAATCCCCTTCATAACGTGCCAACATCCCTTCCGCGCGCGCCAATAAAACCGGATCGGCTTGAGGATATTGTCTGTAAGCAATGGTTAATGACGACAGCAAATGTGGATTATTACTGTTTAATGCCTCTATCATTAATCGCTGAAGCAATTGGGGATTTTTCAGCAAATCTTCATTCGTTAAGGTATTGATCTTATTCTGCTGATTTATATTGGTTTTAACAGGCTCTTCAGACGGCTTGGCCAATTGTTCGAGCCACGGCTGCTGTTGCGCCCGTACGGCAGGACGTTCCTGCTTAATTTCATCGGTAATCAAACTTTCCGGCGTGTCTGCCCCATATGCATAAAACGATACAGAACCCAACAAAACAGGCATAAATGTTAACTTTTTGAACATATATATAACTTACTTGTAAAAAAATAATAAAAAATATTTGTAATAAACTTAATTTTCAGAGTATAGTTCATAAATGATAAAAAGAACAAATATCATTGATAACAAAAGTTATGATATTGAAACAGGCTATATTTATATAAATTATTGATTTAATTTAAAAATAATATAAAACCGCCAAAAACTAATTTACAATTATTAACATTCATATTAAATATAACCATAGATATTAATTAATCTATTTATATTAATAATTTAATGTTTTTATCTTTTATTTACGCTGTATATATTTTT
The DNA here is from genome assembly GCF_024834045.1 of Neisseria montereyensis. GTDB lineage: Bacteria > Pseudomonadota > Gammaproteobacteria > Burkholderiales > Neisseriaceae > Neisseria > Neisseria montereyensis. The sequence goes on along the minus strand of NZ_JANUXW010000003.1, from coordinate 78,526 downwards.
TAAATTTGGAGTACCTTATGGCAAATACATCTTTCAAACGTCTTTATCCGACATTGGCACTGCCTATTTTATTGGCAGCCTGCGCAGGCGGCGGCAGTGTAGAACCGCCCAAAGTATTGGCAGAATGGCCTGTTTTGGAATCTTTAGACATTACCGCCGACAATGTTAAAGAACATGACGATAACAAAAGCTTTGTGAGCATTACCAACAATGGCGGTGCGGTTGAAAAGTATGTAGTGACGACAAAAGAGCCATCTTGGGACGGTTCGCTTAGAGACACACCTAACGACACTTATGTTTACAAAACGCCCGACGGTAAATATTACCAATTCAATAGCTTCAGCGAGCCGATGCTGCCCGGTTTTTCCACGCCGGATAAAACCGTCCGCACCGTACACGATATGCAAAACACTGCAGACGGCGGTAAATTTTTTGCATGTTGCGGCGAATCTACTAGTACATATCTACCGGCCATTGATTTACGCAACCAACTTCACTTTGGTGCTTGGATTTCCCCTACCGGTGAAAGCCATTTATTTGTAGGCGGTAAAGCGGCTGATCCGGCCTATATGCAGGGCGGCTCCGCACCTGAAGTTAACGGACTCAAAGGCAAAGCCACTTATCATGTTTGGGGCCTCCGTACCAAAGGTGATCAGGTTGTCAGCTCTACTTATACAGGCACTCAAAATATAAGAACCGATATTCCTTCCGTTGCTTCAAAAATCACTGTCAACTTCAATACCGGCAAACTCGGTGGTGAAATCTTAGGTAATGAAAACTTTGGTGATTCGGTGGTAATGCAGGATGTCAATGTACAGGGCAACCGCTTTAGCGGAAGCGCACGTTCCGGCAATGCAACAGGCGCGGTTGACGGTGCATTTTATGGTGCCCACTCTACATCTTGGTGGAGTAATGACATTAGTGAATATGCCGGTGGCTCTATCGGCGGTATCGTTAAATTCGATGGTAATAAAAATTTAGATACCGTATTTGGCGGAAAACGGCAGGCCGTCGATGCCGAATATAAAGGTACGGATTTAACACCTTTAGAATAAAAAACCGACACCTATAACCTATCTTTCAGACGGCCTTTATAAATTATACGTTTGAGAATTTTAAATCGATAAAAAAGGGATAAGAATAAATGAAAGCTCCATTCAGATTAGGCTTGATTTCATTTCTGATTATTAGTGCGTTTCCGGCATACGCAGCAGACGAAGCCGCAGAAACCACGACAACGGAAACCGCAGCAACAGAAACATCTGCCGCACCGGAACCCAACGGGCAGGTAAACCTTGATGCCGTTAGAGTAAGGGCAAGAAGAGCACCTTCCAAGCTGGGTGAAGCCAAAACCAAACGCGAAGAATTAGATGAAAACTTAGTTCAAGATGTGCGCGATATGGTGCGCTATGATCCGGCGGTATCCATTGTAGAAGGCGGCAGGGGCAGTACCAACGGCTTTGCCATCCGCGGCGTGGATAAAGACCGTGTGGCCATTAATGTGGACGGTTTGGCTCAAGCCGAAAGCCGATCCTCTGGTGGTTTCCAAGAATTATTCGGTGCTTATGGTAACTTCAATGCCAATAGAAATGCAGCCGAATTAGAAAATATATCGGCAGTGAGCATCCGCAAAGGTGCCGACTCCATCACTTCCGGCAGCGGCGCCTTAGGCGGTGCGGTAGAATACACCACCAAATCCCCCCGCGATGTGGTTGATGCCGATAATCCTTTATATGTCGGCGTAAAAGGTGGTTATACCGGACGCAACGGTGAAAAAATGGGCAGCACCGATGTGGCCGCCTATTTTAAGGGTTTTGACGCCCGTTTCGTCTATACCCGCCGTCATGGTCATGAAACCGAAAGCAATAACGACGGCCAAGACCATAATGTACGTTTTGAAAATGATAATGTCTATAACCCTCAAACCAATAATACGGGTTACTTTGGTTCGGCCGGTAGGTTCCGCAGCCAGCCGGATCCCCAAAGCTATAAAGGAAAAAGTACTTTATTTAAATTAGGCTATCACTTTAACGATTACAACTATCTGTACTATACCTATGAAGATAAACGGGAAGATAGAATTACCAACGAACTTTCCAATTTATTGGTTGCCGACTGGCAAGGCAATGTGGGTGTAGATTATCGTAAACGTAATGATATTACTTATCTGAAACGTACCGGCATCGCCTATGAAAACCAATTGCTGTCCGGCCCGTGGGATAAACTCACAGTGAGCTACGACAAGCAAAAAATCCAAATGAGCACCTTCACATGGGATGTGCCGACCGATATGACTGCACGGGGTATTAACTCCGAGATCTATCAAACCTTCCGCCGTTTGAACCAAGATACCAAACAATTCTCAGCCAAAGCAGACAAAAGCCTGGAATTGGGCAATGTTGCATGGAGCATGAGCTACGGGGGCGGTATTAATAAAAACACCAACACAAACGACCATTACACCGTGTTTGTGAATGTGTTCGACCCCACTTTTGAGAAAAGTAGCCGTGCAACCCAAGAGTTTTTATTGGAAGCCGAAAGCAAGAAAAAACACGTTTTCTGGAACAATAGCTTCAATATCAACAATTTCCGCATCGGCGCCGGTATCCGTCACGACTGGGTAGACAATAAAACCCTGCCTAATGAAGACTTTATCAATGCCATGCGCCAAAAAGGTTTGGATGATGCCAAAGCCAAATTCGGCGCCACCAGCTATGCGTTAAGCTTCGACTGGCGCTTTGCACCCGGTTGGACTTTACTAACCAAATACTCCACCGGTTTCCGTGCACCGACAACCGATGAAATGTGGTTTACTTTCCCTCATCCGGATATGACCGTTTTGGCTAACACCAACTTAAAAGCCGAAAAAGCGCATAACTACGAATTAGGTATTAGCAACAGAGGCGATTGGGGTAATTTCTTACTATCCGGCTTCCATACCCGCTATAAAGACTTTATCGACTTCGCCTACCTCGGCCAACGTAGTGGTGAACAGTGGAATTACAATACCCAACAATGGGAATCACGCGGTTACAGCGCACCGACTTGGCAAAACGTAAACCGTGATGAAGCCACCATCAACGGGGTGGAATTATCCGGTGATTGGAATCTTGATAGTGTCGGTTTACCGAGAGGCTTCTTTATGAATTGGTCTGCCAGCTATCTGAAAGGCAAAGCTAAACATGAAGACGGCAGAAAAACCCCGATTAATGCCTTGGCACCTTTCGGCGCGGTAGTCGGCCTCGGTTATGTACAGCCGGAAAACCGCTGGAGCTTGCGAACCAACTTAAGCTATACCTCACGCAAAAAACCGAAAGACACCATTCACAATGATGACGACCAAAACAATCCGTGGCCGTATGCAAGACATGGCAATAACTACTTCTTGGTGGATTTGCTCGGTCACTACATGATTGGTAAAAACGTTACCATCCGCGGCGGTATTTTCAACTTGTTTGATAAAAAATACTACACTTGGGACAGCTTACGCAGTATTCGCGAATTCGGTACCGTTAACCGCGTAGATGACTGTAATACCGGTAATGGCCCGCAACATGCCTCTTGTTCTCATATAGGTATCCAACGTTTTGCCGCACCCGGACGTAGCTACGGCTTGACAATCGAGGCTAAATTCTGATTAGATAGCGCCCTTGCAAATATGCCGGCTTGGGATTTTGAGTTGGAAACCTGACTCAAAATCCCAAGCCCCAATTTAAAAAGGAAAACAAAATGACTGAAGAAACAAAAACGTTTGCACAACGTTTAAAAGAGGAAAACCGCACCACTCACGACAGTGTTGATAATTTAGTGATGTCGGTCGAACCGTTTTCAAACAATGAAAATTATATTAAATTTTTAAAATTGCAATCCGTGTTTCATAAAATCGTCGACAGCATTTATAAAGACGAAGCCTTAAACAAAGCCATCCCGCAATTGGCTTATATGGCGCGCCACGATGCCGTTGTAGAAGATTTGAAAGATTTAGACAGCGAGCCTTATCAATTCTCTGGCGAATTGCCCCACCCCACCGGCAATAAAGCCATCGGCTGGCTTTATTGCGCCGAAGGTTCCAATCTGGGCGCGGCATTCTTGTTTAAAGATGCGAAAAAATTAAACTTTAACGAAGAAAACGGCGCCCGCCATCTGGCACCCCATCCCGACGGCCGCGGTCAACACTGGCGCGAATTTGTCGGCTATTTAAACCAACTCGGTTTGGATAAAGCCGCTCAAGACGAAGCCATCGAAGGCGCCAAAGAAGCGTTTGCTTTTTATAAAGTGATCTTGCGCGAAATCTTCGGTTTGCCTGAAGGCGCAGAAGCACCTGCTAAATAAAGTTAAATACGAATCATCAAGGCCGTCTGAATCTTTTTCAGACGGCTTTTTGTTTATGCGCTTCTATATCCACTCAATCACACATTAGGCCGTCTGAAGTGGTTTATAATCACATACTCGGATAAAATCACTTGATTTGATAACGGCAGTAACATATACCTTATCACACCGCATTTCCTTTCCAACCTTTTCAGACGGCCTTTCAAAACCATGCAGCACATGCAACCTTTCCATCCCCTCAATGTGCCGATTGAAGGCACCAACCTTGTGGAAGCCTCCGCCGGCACCGGCAAAACCTACGGCATCGCCGCATTATTCACCCGCCTGATTGTGCTGGAAAAAATGTCGGTAGAAAGCGTGTTGGTGGTTACCTTTACCAAAGCGGCCACTGCCGAATTGAAAAACCGTTTGCGGGCGCGTTTGGATAATGTTTTATTGGCATTGGAAAAAACAGATGACGCAGGCGGTTCAGACGGCCTGCGTGATTATTGCGCCGAGCATCATGAGGGGGATGCGTTTCTGCTGGAACTGCTGCAAAAAGCATTGGCACAAGAAAGCCGGCAGCGGCTGATTGTGCGCCTGAAAGCCGCCATCAGTAGGTTTGACAATGCCGCCATCTATACCATACACGGCTTCTGCCAAAGGCTGCTGCGCGATTATGCCTTTCTCTGCCAAGTACCTTTTGATTTGACACTTTCCGAAGAAACCCACGAACGCATGCTGATTGCCGCGCAAGATTTTTGGCGCCAGAAAGTTGCCGAAAGCCCTATTCTCGCGCCCTTGGTATTCAAACACCATGAAACGCCGCAAACCGCTTTAAACCATATCCGAACCTTTATCGGCCGCCCCTATCTCGAATTCAGACGGCCTAAAGTAGATTTAGCAACAGAATATGCAGCGCTGCAAACCATCTGGCAAACCACCCGACCCAAGCTGGCGGAATATACCGAAACCTTTTGGCGCATACACCCCGCCTTAAACGGCAACAGCTACCGCAAAAACACATTTGAAAAACTGTTTGCCAACCTGCAAAAAGCCGATGCAAGCGATACGATACCGTCGTATCATGAAAAACTACCCATGCTTGCCACTCAGGCGCTAACCGAAAAAACCAAAAAAGGTAAAGCGGTTAGCGATGAAGCATACCAAAGCTTAAACCATCTGGCGCTTTTGGGCGAAGCCATTCACAAATACGAACAAAGCGAACAAGACGCACTCACCGCACTACATCTTGATTTGCTTGAATATGTGCGCACCGCATTAGGCGAAGACAAACAAAACCGCCGCGAACGCAATTTCGACGATTTATTATTGGATGTCCACCACGCCCTCACCCAAAGCCCAAAGCGCGAGCAATTGGCGCAAACCGTTGCCGCGAATTGGAAAACCGCACTCATCGACGAATTCCAAGATACCGACCCGCTGCAATACGAAATTTTCAGCCGTCTGTTTATCCGGCAGGGCAACCCTTTGTTTTTGGTCGGCGACCCCAAACAGGCGATTTATAGCTTTCGCGGTGCCGATATTTATGCCTATCTGCAGGCCGCCCGCGATGCTGATGCCCACTATACCCTAGACACCAACTTCCGCAGCCATGCCGATTTAATTCACGGTATCGGCGCCATATTCCAACAAAAAAACCAGCCTTTCGTATTAAACGGCATCGGCTATACCGATGTAAAAGCCAACCGGGAAACAGGCCGTCTGAACGATACCGAAGCGCCGATAAGAATACGCTGGATCAATCAGGCCGAAGACGATTCCGCCAATAAAAACATGCTGCGCCAACGCGCCGCCGCCTATTGCGCCGACGAAATCGCCCACGCCCTCAACGAAGCGGCAGCCAACCGCCTCACCTATCGCAAAAACGGCAACAGTGATGCCGTGCCGATTCAATCCGGGCAGATTGCCGTATTGGTACGCACCCACAATGAAGGCAGCATGATTGCGACCGAATTGAAAAAACGCCGTATCCAAAGCGTTTTGCTCCACCGCGAATCGGTTTTTGCTTCGCCCGAAGCCGAAGCCATAGCCGCCCTTATCGGTTTCTGGCTGCAACCGCAGCGTACCGAGCCTTTAAGGTTCGTTCTCAGCGGCGTATTGTTCCGCCAAACCGCCGCCGAACTGTATGCCCTCAACCATGACGAAGCCGCCTTATTGGCATGGATAGCCTCCGCCCAAACCGCCGCCGATATCTGGCAGCAATCCGGCGTTTATGCTGCTATGCAGTATTTTTCCGCACAACACGGCATTGAAACGCACCTATTAGCACAACATAACGAACGCAGCCTCACCAACTACCATCAAATCATCGAAAGGCTGGCGGAAGAAGACGAACAAAGCCGCAGCCCAGCCGCCCTGCACCAATGGCTGCTCACAGAAATTCAGACGGCACACGAAGGCGGCGCAGCGGGCGACAGTAACCTGCTCAGATTGGAAAGCGATGAAAACCTCGTCAAAATCGTAACCATGCACGCAGCCAAAGGTTTGCAATATCCGTTGGTATACTGCCCGTTTGTGTGGGATGCCCCCGCCAGACGCAACGACGGCTGGCAGATTATCCACCGCGACGGGCACACCGAATTATTGGCCGAACATCAGCGCAGCGATAGCGACAACGACGAGATTGCCGACGAAAACCTCAGCGAAAGCCTGCGCCTGCTTTATGTAGCGCTCACCCGCGCCGAAGAGCAATTGGTTATCTATGCCGGCTATTGCAACGATACCCGTTTCAACACCTTCGCCTATCTGCTGGCCGGAAGCCCCGACACAAACCGCAGTCAGGCCGAAGAAATTTATGCCACCGCCAAAAAAACCGGCAAAGCCGCCGCCGAAATGGCCACACTCAGAACAAATTGGCAGCGTTTTCTTGAAGCATCGCCGCAAGCCGCAAGCTTTGCCTTTCTCGAAACACCGCCCCAAACAGCCGTTTATACTAACGGCCATGCTTCAGACGGCCACTATCAGGCGCTCGCCATTCCGCCGCGTTCGTTTGAACTCATCCGCCACACCAGCTTTACCGGCCTGAGCCGCCACACCCTCAGCCGCAACGACGATGCCCGCGAAGAATTGCAACCGGCCATTGATGCCGCCGAAAGCGGGATGGCGGATTTACCCGACTTTCAGACGGCCGAACCCACCGACGGTAACGATATCTATCATTTTCCAAAGGGTGCCGAAGCCGGTATCTGTTTGCATGAAATTTTAGAAAACTTTGATTTCGCCGCGCCTGCCGCCGAGCAACACGAAACCGTTTCCCATGTGCTCGACCGCTACGGCTTTGACCCGATATGGCTGCCCGCCGTAGAAAATATGCTCGACCATACCCGCCTCACCCCGTTAGGCAACCGCAGCCAAAATAGCTTGGCCGTGATACCGCCCGAGCGCCGTTTGGCCGAAATGGGCTTTACATTATATTTAAACGATTTCCCCCTCAAACCCTTGCAGGCATGGTTTGCCGATGCCCGAACCGGTTTATCGGCAGCCTGTATCCAAGCCTCGCAACTGCTCGATTTTCAAGATGTGAAAGGCTTTTTAAACGGCTTTATCGATATGACCTGCCAAGATTCAGACGGCCTCGTTACCGTTATCGACTATAAATCCAACCATTTGGGTTACAACGCCGCCGACTACACCCCCGAAGCGATGGACGAAGCCGTTGCCCACCACCATTATTATTTACAGGCGCTCATTTATGCCATTGCCGTCGCCCGCCATTTCCAATCGCGCGGCCAAGCCCTGCCCCGTATTTCCGTGCGCTATCTGTTTTTGCGCGGATTAGACGGCAGCGGCAATGGTATTTGGTCTTGGGATATCGATAGCGATTGGCTGTCGGCATGGGTGCCGTCGTCGTGATACGGGCGGGTATTTCAATCCGCCTCTACAAATCAATATAGGCGCTGATTACACACGGTAACCTCAATAGCATGAAGGCCGTCTGAAACCTTTTCAGACGGCCTTTATCTTGGTTTATTTAAATATTAATCAATCGTTAGCGGTGCAAATGATTTAACGGTTTCATCCACCGCTTTCACCCGAATCAGAAAATCTTCCAGCTTCGCCAGCGGCAATGCGCTTGGTCCGTCACATCTGGCCTGATCGGGATTTTCGTGTGATTCCAAAAACAATCCGGCCAAGCGTGTCGCCATACCGGCCAATGCCAAATCCAACACTTGGCTACGGCGTCCGCCCGATGCGGCGGCACCGGCTTCGCGCTGTTGCAATGAATGGGTCACATCGAAAATCACCGGCAGGTTGCCGCACGTTTTTTTCATCACCCCGAAGCCGAGCATATCCACCACCAGATTATCATAACCGAACTGCGCACCGCGTTCGCATAAAATCACTTGGTCGTTACCGGCTTCTTTGAATTTTTCGACAATATTTTTCATTTGCTGCGGGCTGAGAAACTGTGGTTTTTTCACATTAATCACATTGCCCGTTGCCGCCATCGCCACCACCAAATCGGTTTGCCGTGCCAAAAATGCGGGCAATTGGATCACGTCGCACACTTCCGCCACCGGCGCACATTGATAAGGCTCGTGCACATCGGTAATCACCGGTACGTTAAATTCTTTTTTCACGGCGGTGAAAATTTTCAGCCCCTCTTCCAAACCCACGCCGCGGTAAGAATGGATAGACGAACGGTTGGCTTTATCAAAAGAAGCTTTAAACACATACGGAATGTCGAGTTTTTCGGTGACTTTCACATAGTGTTCGCAGGCTTTCAGCGTCGAATCCAAATCTTCCAACACGTTAATGCCGCCGAACAGAGTAAACGGTGCATCATTGCTCACACTGATTTGGTTAATATTAATATTCATAATAAATAAAGCTCCTTTATGGCAATAGGCCGTCTGAAACTGTTCAGACGGCCTACTGAATAAGATGGTGATAAAACCAATCTGAAAATTTTATAAAACGGTATGCGGTGGTTCATAGCGAATAATATCACGGATTTGATTATTTTCATTCACCAAAACCACTTTCGGCTCGTGTTTGGCCGCTTCCTCATTACTCATCATCAGATACGACATAATAATCACCACGTCACCCGGCTGAGCCAAGCGTGCCGCCGCGCCGTTCAAACAAATCACACCGCTGCCGCGTTTTCCCGGAATGGTATAGGTTTCAAAACGTTGGCCGTTATTATTGTTCACCACTTGAACTTTCTCATTCAAGTAGATACCTGCCGCATCAAGCAAATCTTGGTCAACGGTAATACTGCCGACATAATTCAAATCGGCTTCGGTTACAGTGGCACGGTGTATCTTGCCACCAAGCATGGTACGAAACATGAAATTTTTTCTTTCTGTATAGATAAACGATTACTGCCGCCCGAAACTGCCGAACCGAAAGGTATCGGGCAAACCGGTTATTGTACACAAATTACCGCAATCTTTCAGGCCGTCTGAAAAAACATCCGCCAAACCATACCCTCCAACACAATCAAACCGTGTTTGACGCAATACATACTAAAAATGGTAAAATCAAATAATTGAAAATTCTGGTAAACATACAACAGCCGTGTTTCACGGTTTTCTATTGAAAAACCAACCCACGCGGCTTTCATTTCCATGCACAAATCCGAACCACACAATATCATCGTCGGGCTCTCCGGCGGCGTCGATTCCTCCGTTACCGCATACCTCCTGCAACAACAAGGCTACCAAGTGCGCGGCGTTTTCATGCAAAATTGGGAAGACGACGACAACGACGAATATTGCAGCATCAAACAAGATTCGTTTGATGCCATTTCCGTGGCCGATATTCTCGATATCGACATCGACATCGTGAATTTTGCCGCCGAATATAAAGACAATGTTTTCGCCTATTTCTTAAAAGAATATTCGGCCGGACGCACACCTAATCCCGATGTTTTGTGCAATGCCGAAATCAAATTCAAATGCTTTCTCGACTATGCTATCGAAGAAGGTGCGGACGTTATCGCCACCGGCCACTATGCCCGCAAAGAAATCCGCAACGGCGTGCATTATCTGCTGAAAGGCCTGGATAACAATAAAGACCAAAGCTATTTTCTCTACCGTCTGAAACCCTATCAGCTTGAGCGCGCTATTTTCCCGCTCGGCGATTTGGAAAAACCCGAAGTCCGCCGCTTGGCCGCCCAAGCCGAGCTGCCAACCGCCGCTAAAAAAGACAGTACCGGCATCTGCTTTATCGGCGAGCGCCCTTTCCGCGAATTTCTACAACAATACCTGCCTACCGACAGCGGCGACATGATCACGCCGGAAGGCAAAAAAGTAGGCGAACACCTCGGCCTGATGTTTTACACCATCGGCCAACGCAAAGGCTTAGGTATCGGCGGCGCAGGCGAGCCGTGGTTTGTAGCCGGAAAAAACCTGCCCGCCAACCAACTGATTGTCGTTCAAGGGCACGACCACCCCCTGCTCTACACCCGCAGCCTGACCATGAACGACTTAAGCTGGACCTTGCCCGAACGCCCCAAACCCGGCCGCTATACCTGTAAAACCCGCTACCGCATGGCCGATGCGCCGTGCGAATTGCGCTATATCGATGAAGAAAGCGCCGAATTACTATTTGACGAACCCCAATGGGCGGTTACCCCCGGACAGTCCGCCGTATTGTACGACGGCGATATCTGCTTAGGCGGCGGCATTATTACCGCCACCGACAAACCGGTGATTGTGACCGAATAAAACCCCCAACAAATAATAAATAATGTATTGAAGCCGTCTGAAACCCATTCCATTTTTCAGACGGCCATAACAACAAGGAAACTCACTTTATGGAAAAAATCTGGCTGCAAAGTTATGAGCAAGGTGTCGCACATGAAATCGATGTGACCCTCAACCAATCGATTGTCGATGTTTTCCAAAAGAGCGCGCGTAAATTTGCCGACAGGCCGGCTTTTCAAAACATGGGCAAAACCCTAACCTATGCCGAAACCGCCAAACTGGTTACCGATTTTGCCTCTTTTCTGCAAAACACCTTAAAACTGCCGCGCGGCGAACGGGTCGCCATTATGATGCCCAACCTGTTGCAATACCCGATTGCCCTATTCGGCACATTGCAGGCCGGTATGGTGGTGGTGAATACCAATCCGCTTTATACCCCGCGCGAATTGGAACACCAGCTCAACGACAGCGGCGCAACCACCATTATCGTATTGGAAAATTTTGCCAATACCTTAGAGCTGGTGCTGCCGCGCACACAAATTAAAAACGTGGTTATCGCCACCGTCGGCGATATGTTCGGCTTAAAAGGTAAGCTGATGAACTTTGTATTACGCAAAGTTAAAAAAATGGTGCCCGAATACCGCATCAATCATGCTATTTCTTTTCAGACGGCCTTAAAACAAGGTGCGGCGCACAACTTTACGCCGGTTGAACTCAATCGTGACGACACCGCATTCCTGCAATACACCGGCGGCACCACCGGCGTGGCCAAAGGCGCCATTCTCAGCCACGGCAATATCTGCGCCAATATGCAGCAGGCCGCCGAATGGATTAAAAACCTACTGGTCGACGGCCAAGAAGTCGTTACCGCCGCCCTGCCGCTGTACCATATTTTGGCCTTAACGATTAATTTAATGATTTTCACCCAAGCCGGTGCCAAAATCGTGCTGATTACCAATCCGCGCGATATGAAAGGCTTTATCGGCGAATTGAAAAAAGAAAAAGTCAGCGTATTTATCGGTGTGAACACGCTGTTTAACGCCATGATTAATCAGCCCCAATTAAGTGAAATAGACTTTTCCACTTTAAAACTCACCTTATCCGGCGGTATGGCGACGCAAAAACCGGTTGCGGAAAAATGGAAAAATATTACCGGCACCCCGATTGTCGAAGCCTACGGCCTCACCGAAGCCAGCCCCGGCGTTTGCTGTAATCCTCTAGGTATTTCGGCTTATACCGGCAGCATCGGCCTGCCTATACCTTCCACCGAAATCGAATTACGCGATGCCGACGGCAACGAAGTGCCGCTCGGACAACCGGGCGAGATGTGGGTGCGCGGCCCGCAAGTGATGCAAGGCTATTGGAACCGCCCCGAAGAAACGGCTAAAACCATTGATGCACGCGGATTCCTTGAAACCGGCGATATTGCCGTTGTCGATGAAAAAGGCTGGTTCAAACTGGTCGACCGCAAAAAAGATTTGATTGTGGTATCCGGCTTCAACGTTTACCCCAACGAAATCGAAGAAGTGGTTGCCCATCATGATAAAGTGCTCGAAGTGGCCTGTATCGGCGTGGCCAGCGAAAAAACCGGTGAAGCCTTGAAACTGTTTGTGGTGAAAAAAGACCCTTCCCTCACCAAAGAAGAGCTGATTGCCTTCTGCCGCACCGAACTGACGGCCTATAAAGTGCCGAAAGACATCGAATTCCGCGACGAGCTGCCGAAATCCAATGTCGGCAAAATCCTACGCCGCGAATTGCGTGAAAGCGCCAATAAAACTTAAACCACAAAGGCCGTCTGAAACATTTTCAGACGGCCTTTAAGTTGCCGATATGCCCGATTCAGGGTAAAATTATAGATTCAAAACGAGCGGTAAATACCATGACAAAATTTATATTCGTAACCGGCGGCGTCGTATCTTCACTAGGTAAAGGTATCGCCGCCGCTTCTATTGCCACCATTCTCGAATCACGCGGTTTAAACGTAACCATGTTGAAACTCGACCCCTATATCAACGTCGACCCCGGCACCATGAGCCCGTTTCAGCACGGCGAAGTATTCGTTACCGAAGACGGCGCCGAAACCGATTTGGATTTAGGCCACTACGAGCGTTTTATCAACTCCACCATGTCGCGCCGCAACAGTTTCAGTACCGGGCAGGTATATGAGCAAGTAATCGCCAAAGAGCGCCGCGGCGACTATCTCGGCGGCACCGTACAGGTGATTCCGCACATCACCGATGAAATCAAACGCAAAATACACGAAGGTGCGGCCGGCTATGATGTCGCCATCGTTGAAATCGGCGGTACCGTCGGCGATATCGAATCACTACCCTTTTTGGAAGCCATCCGCCAAATGCGCAGCCAGCTCGGACGCCACAATACGTTGTATGTGCATTTAAGCTATGTGCCTTATATTGCCGCAGCCGGTGAAATCAAAACCAAGCCGACCCAACACTCGGTTAAAGAATTGCGCGAAATCGGTATCCAGCCCGATATCCTGATCTGCCGTATGGATCGTATTCTGCCCGAAGAAGAAAAACGCAAAATCGCCCTATTTTGTAATGTGGAAGAACGTGCGGTTGTCGGCAGCTATGATGCGGACAGTATTTATGAAATTCCCGAAATGCTCCACAATCAGGGCATCGACAATATTATCTGCGAACAATTGCAATTAAACGTTCAACAAGCCGATTTAACCGAGTGGAAGAAAATCGTTTATGCGATTAAAAATCCGCAACATACCGTTAAAATCGCCATGGTCGGCAAATATGTCGATTTAACCGAATCCTATAAATCGCTAACCGAAGCCCTGAAACACGCCGGTATCCATACCGAAACCGATGTTCAAATCACTTATATCGATAGCGAAGCGATTGAGAAAGACGGCGTCGGCTGCCTGGAAGGCATGGATGCCGTTTTGGTACCCGGCGGCTTCGGTGTGCGCGGGGTGGAAGGCAAAATCGCCGCCGTGAAATATGCGCGTGAACACAATGTGCCTTATTTGGGCATTTGCTTGGGTATGCAGATTGCCTTGGTCGAATACGCCCGCGATATCGCCAATATGCCGAATGCCAATTCCAGCGAATTCGACCCGAAAACGCCTTACCCCGTTGTCGGCCTGATTGACGAATGGCAAACTGCCGACGGCAGCGTAGAAAAACGTGATGAAAATGCCGACTTAGGCGGCACCATGCGTTTGGGTGCGCAAGAAGTTGATCTGAAACCGGATACTTTGGCAGCCAAAATCTATGGCGACACCAAAATCAAAGAACGCCACCGCCACCGTTATGAAGTCAATAACAACTTCGTGCCCGAATTGGAAAAAGCCGGTTTGGTAATCGGCGGTGTTTCTGCAGGCCATGAGCGTTTGGTAGAAACCATCGAACTGCCGACTCATCCGTGGTTCTTCGCCTGCCAATTCCACCCGGAATTCACATCGACACCGCGTAAAGGCCATCCTTTGTTTACCGCTTATATTAAAGCGGCGCTGTCGAATCAGAAACCTGCCGAACAAACCCAAAGCTAAGTTTTATAAAATAACAGGCAAATAAAAGAGGCGGATAATATCCGCCTCTTTTTGTATCCATAATCTTATCTTACAAAAACTCTGATTATTTTATTCAGACGGCCCCTCTAGCACTATTTTACTTTGTGCAATCCATCCCGAACCGATAGGTTTATCTAACGCTTTATCCGTTAAATCATTTAAGGCCGTCTGAAACGTTTCAAATGCAATCAGCTCCGAACCGAAACGGGCCAGATGATCGGTATTTTGCTGGCAGTCTATGATTTCAATCCCGCACTCAACCATATAAGGTACGGCACATGCAAACGCAATTTTTGACGCATCCGGCCGAAGCGCAAACATTGATTCGCCGAAAAACACCCGCCCGATTTGCACACCGTATAAGCCGCCGGCCAGATTCAACACCCCATTTTCATCGGGATACCAACATTCAAAAGAATGGGCATGGCCGAGTTCGTGCAGGCCGATATAGGCTTGTTGCATCTCTTCGGTAATCCATGTACCGGACTGCCCCGGCCGCCGCACACCGGCGCAAGCGGCAATCACGGCCGGGAAATTCTGATTCACGGTGACCAAATAAGGCTTATTGCGCAGTGTTTTTTGTAATGAGCGGCCGATATGGCATTTTTCGGGATACAGCACCGTACGCGGCGACAAAGCCCACCAACACACCGGATCACCTTCCGAAAACCATGGGAAAATGCCCTGCTTATACGCCGTTAACAACCGCTGCGCACTCAGGCTGCCACCAATAGCCACGAAACCGTCACGCTCTTCAATAGCCTCGAAAACATCGGGGAAAGCGGTTGTATCATCATATAAAAAAGGGATTTCCATACCCAACGGCTTCCTATAAAAATATTCAGACGGCCCCAATATATCAAGGCCGTCTGAAAAAAGTTTACAATCAAACGAGATTAACGTTTGCGTTTTTGCTGGCAGTCGCTACACACGCCGTACATATACAAAGCATGGTCAACCACCTGATAGCCGTTTTCTTCGGCAATTTTATCTTGCAGTTGTTCGATTTCCTGATTATGAAACTCGGTAACCTTACCGCATTTCACACAAACGATATGGTCGTGATGATCGCCTTTGTTCAATTCATATACCGCTTTACCCGTTTCAAAATGATGGCGCAGCAAAATGCCCGCCTGTTCGAATTGGGTTAAAACACGGTAAATCGTGGCGACACCGATTTCGATGCCTTCATCCAATAAAATACGGTAAACATCTTCTGCACTTAAATGTTCTTCCGCATGTGTTTCAAACAAATCTAAAATTCTGAGGCGCGGTCCGGTTACCTTTAAACCGTTGTCTTTTAATTGGGCGATATTGCTAAAATTATTTTCCATAATGCGTTCATACCCTTGTCGTCTAATTACCGTTATAATACGCAATTTTAACAGCTTTGCCCACTACCAAGATAATAAAGGTTTTCAATTATCCTATATATATAAACCCGTACAAAATCGGACAATCGCTACTATAAAGCCGCCCACATCAAGACAGTACCGCATCATATCGGTAGAATCTTCCGATTTCTTTGTTATACTGATGCCTGAAGCCTGCTACGACTATCAAACGAAAGGTAAAACTTGTGAATAAACCATTATGTCTTGCCATGGCCGCCCTGTTGGGTTTGGCGGCCTGCTCTGCCGAGCGCGTATCCAATTTCCCCTCGTATAAATTGAAAGTGATTCAAGGCAATGAACTGGACGCCCGTGCCGTTGCCTCTTTACAACCCGGCATGAGCCGCGATCAGGTTCAATTGCTATTAGGCACCCCGCTACTACGCGACCCCTTCCATAACGACCGCTGGGACTACACATACAATACTTCGCGTAACGGCATTGTTTCCGAACAACGCACGCTAACCCTGTATTTCAATAACGACCAACTGGTTCGTGCAGAAGGCGATGCCATCCAATATGCCATTCAACAGCTTGAAGCCGAACAAGCCGCTGCGGCACAGCAACAAGCCGAGCAACAGCAACAGCCAATGGTACCGCAACCGCAGCAAGCGGTTCCGCAAGAGCAGCAGGCAGTACCCCAACCGCAACAACCCTAACCGCCGCCCCCAAACAAGGACTGATTTCACATGAACGCACTCAAAATCGCGATTGCCGGCGCAGACGGCCGTATGGGCAGGGTTTTGGTTGAAGCCGTCGAACGCCATCCCGATACCGTTTTAAGCGGCGCACTCGAACATTCCGGTTCGTCTGCCTTAGGATTCGACGCAGGCTATACTTCCGGCCTGAAAACCGGCATTAACATTACCGATGATGTCGACAGCGTATTGGCCAACAGCGATATCCTTATCGATTTTACCCGCCCGGAACCGACCTTGGCCTATTTGAAAAAATGTGCTGAGGCAGGTGTCGGCATGGTGATAGGCACCACCGGTTTCGACGACGCCGGCAAAGCCGCCATTCAGACGGCCTCCGAACAAATCGGCATTGTTTTTGCCGCCAATTACAGCGTCGGCGTAAATCTGACTTTCCACATTCTCGACACCGTCGCCCGCGTACTCAACGAAGGCTACGATATTGAAATCATCGAAGCCCACCACCGCCACAAAGTCGATGCCCCCAGCGGCACCGCTTTGCGTATGGGCGAAGTGATTGCCAATGCTTTAGGGCGCGACCTCAAAGAATGCGCAGTATATGGTCGCGAAGGCCACACCGGTGCCCGCGATGCCAACACCATCGGCTTTGCCACCGTTCGCGGCGGCGATATTGTCGGCGACCATACCGCCTTATTCGCCACCGAAGGCGAACGGGTGGAAATTACCCACAAAGCCAGCAGCCGTATGACTTTTGCCAGCGGTGCGGTGCGTGCCGCCGTATGGTTGCGCCACCATCAAAACGGCTTGTTTGATATGCAGGATGTATTAGGCTTAAAAGCCGCCGCCAATAAATAACCTGTTATCGTTTCCGGTTAACATCAGGCCGTCTGAGATTTCAGACGGCCTGATGTTTATATAATTATGTATCAATATTCAAATGCAGCATTTTATTGCCCAATACAAAAAAAGGTGCGTATTAAACGCACCAAAAGACTGCCTTGTTTTTCAATAACCATGTGCTTATTCGCACGGCTCCGTTCAATCGGTATCCGTTGAGGCCGTCTGAAAACACACAGCATCATTTTCCCCGTAACCGTACTGATTCATGACTATTCAGAAGGGCAACCATATCTTTTGTACTCTTTTTTTAGATTATGAATCACCTAAAATCTATCCATATTGACCCAAATCAATTAATTCATAAAATATGAATATTTTAAAAAATCATAATGCATAGAATGCTATTTCATATATCCTTCAATCATACCCATAAATAAATTAATAATTTGTTTTATAAAATAAAAATAATCCAATTATACAAAAGTATTAATTATAAAGGCGTATTTTTATATTAAAAATAGCTACTTTTACAGGTATACCTTTTAAAAAACAATCATGATAAAATTTATAACATTCATATATTATGAATTTTATAACATTCAAAAACACAAACACAGGAGCATAAAAATGGGCCAGTATAAAAAGCTCTGGTACTCGCTGATTGCGGTACTGACCATTACCTTCTCCATACTCGGCTACCTAGGCACCGAGGTTTACCGGAAAATACCGCCGGTTCCGCAAGCCTATGTATCCGCATCAGGCAAAACACTCATTACCAAAAACGACATTCTGGCCGGGCAATCGGCATGGCAAAGCACCGGCGGTATGGAGTTGGGTTCTATTTTAGGACATGGCGCTTATCAGGCTCCCGACTGGACGGCAGACTGGCTGCACCGTGAACTTGAAGCATGGCTGGATATTACGGCGCAAAAAGAATTCGGCAAACCTTATGCCGATTTGGATACCGCCACAAAAGCAGCCTTGCAAACGCGCGTAGCAGAAGAATATCGTAACAACAGCCGCATGCAAGCCGATGGCCGGGTTGTTTTATCCGATACGCGTATTCAGGCAATCGAGCAGGTTGCCCCCTACTACATTACGCTCTATGGTAATGATGCTTCCATGATTCCGACCCGTGAAGCATTTGCCATGAAAAACAATACGCTGCCGGATGAAAATGCCCGTCGACAACTAACCCGTTTCTTCTTCTGGACAGCATGGGCGGCTTCGACCAACCGGCCGGATCATGATGCGACCTATACCAATAACTGGCCGCACGAGCCTTTGGTTAATAATGTACCGACGACCGAAAACTATATGTGGTCGCTGGCCAGTATCGTGTTCCTGCTATTAGGTGTCGGTTTATTGGTTTGGGGTTTCTCTTTCTTGAAAAAAAACGAACCCGAACCGGTCATCCCGCAACAAGACCCGTTGTCTAAAATCGTGTTAACACCCTCTCAAAAAGCATTGGGCAAATATGTTTTCCTAACCGTCGCCCTATTTGTGGCACAGGTTTTACTCGGCGGTTTGACTGCACACTACACCGTTGAAGGACAACAATTCTACGGCCTTGATATTTCACAATGGTTTCCTTATGCCTTAGTGCGCACATGGCATATTCAATCGGCGATTTTCTGGATTGCCACCGGTTTCTTAACGGCCGGCCTGTTTCTGGCACCGATTATCAATGGCGGACAAGATCCGAAATATCAGCGTGCCGGTGTGAATTTCTTATATATCGCCCTGTTTATCGTGGTATTGGGCTCTTATGGCGGTAACTTTTTGGCATTAAGCCACGCCATTCCGCCCGGCCTGAATTTCTGGTTCGGTCATCAGGGTTACGAATATCTTGATTTAGGCCGTTTCTGGCAGCTTCTGCTGATGGTCGGCTTGCTGTTGTGGCTGTTTTTAATGCTGCGTTGCACCGTTCAGGCCTTTAAACAAAAAACCGATAAAAACATGTTGGCGATTTTCGTGGCCTCAATGGTCGGTGTCGGTTTGTTTTATGCGCCGGGCTTGTTTTACGGCGAACACACCAGCCTCACCATTATGGAATACTGGCGCTGGTGGGTGGTACACCTTTGGGTGGAAGGTTTCTTCGAAGTATTCGCCACCGCCGCCCTTGCCTTTATTTTCTATAATATGGGTTTGGTTTCCCAACGTTCGGCAACCGTCGCCTCTTTGGTATCGGCCAGCCTGTTTATGATTGGCGGTGTGCCCGGCACCTTCCACCACCTCTATTTTTCAGGTACCACCACACCGGTGATGGCTGTCGGCGCCTCATTCTCCGCTTTGGAAGTGGTACCGCTGATTTTATTGGGTCGCGAAGCTTACGAACATTGGTCTTTCCAACATGCCTCGCCATGGGCCAAACGCCTACGCTGGCCGCTAATGTGTTTTGTGGCAGTCGCTTTTTGGAATATGGTCGGCGCCGGTGTATTCGGCTTCCTGATTAACCCGCCGATTTCCCTCTATTACCTCCAAGGACTGAACACAACGGCAGTGCATGCCCATGCGGCTTTATTCGGTGTTTATGGTTTCTTGGCACTGGGTTTCGTATTGCTGGTTACCCGCTATCTCAAACCCGATACACCGTTTAACGACAGTATTATGACTTGGGGATTCTGGATGTTAAACATTGGCTTAGCGCTCATGATTGCCACCAGCCTGCTGCCTATCGGCATTTTCCAAGCCCACGCCAGCATCACCCAAGGCTTGTGGTATGCCCGCAGCGAAGGCTTTATGCAACAAGAGCTGCTCGATACCCTGCGCTGGGTACGCACGCTTGCCGACTTAATCTTTATCGGCGGTGCATGCTGTATCTCATGGCAGGCAGCCAAAACCGTATTCAGCCGCAACCGCTGATATCGGTTTGGTATGAAACAAATAGGCCGTCTGAAAACTTTCAGACGGCCTGTTTTTAAGCCGATTGTAGGGGCGGATTATATATCCGCCCGTTGTTCGGGAGTGTGCTATCGCTAAAATATCACCGTGATGGTGTAGGGTTGGCATGTGCAGTAAAGGGTTACATTGTCGAATGGGCAGACACGGAAGGATATATAATCCGCCCCTACAAAAGCAAGTGTAGATTGAATACCGGTATCCGAAAAAACGGCTGGTATGATGGAAACGTTTTATCATAGTGATGATGTGTCAATATCGGATTCGATAATCCGGCCTACACTACATGGGTTATTAAATCAGTGAAGCCGTCTGAAATCTTTCAGACGGCCTGTTTTTATATATTAGCAATTAACAAAACTGATCAGGCCGGCTCGAAAGCCGCTTCAAAAATCGCCATAATTTGCTCTTTCGTTGCCTGAACCGGGTTGGTAAACCCACAAACATCTTTCAATGCATTATCGGCCAACATACCGAAATCTTCCTGTTTCACACCCAATTCTTTGAGTGATTTCGGAATACCGACAATATCGGCCAGTTTGCTAATGGCTGCAATCACATCCAATCCGGCCAAATCCGAATTGTTTTGGTTTAAGATTTTGCCGACTTCTTCCAAGCGCTCCCGTGCGGCATCTTGGTTGAAATTTTCCACATGCGGCAACAGCAGGGCATTACACACTCCGTGCGGTAAATCGTAAACCCCGCCCAACTGGTGCGCCATAGCGTGAACATAGCCCAAAGAGGCATTATTAAACGCCATGCCGGCCAAAAATTCCGCATAGGCCATTTGCTCGCGTGCCTCTTTATTTTTCGGCTCTTCCACCGCAGTCGGCAGATAGCGGGCAATCAATTCGATGGCTTTAACCGCACAGGCATCGGTTATCGGGCTGGCGGCGGTAGAAACATAAGCCTCTATCGCATGGGTTAACGCATCCATACCCGTAGCCGCAGTTAGCGGTGCCGGCATATTTTCCATCAATGCAGGGTCATTCACCGATAAAAGCGGAGTCACGTTTTTATCGACAATCGCCATTTTTACATGGCGGGTTTCATCGGTAATAATCGTGAAACGGGTCATTTCCGATGCCGTACCGGCCGTGGTATTAATCGCTATCAGCGGCAGCTGCGGTTTTTCAGATTTATCCAACCCTTCATAATCTTCAATCTTACCGCCGTTTGCCGACACAATGGCAATGCCTTTAGCCGCATCATGCGAAGAGCCGCCGCCCAAAGAAATCACAAAATCCGCACCGGCCTCTTTTAAAGCAGCCAGTCCGTCGTTAACATTGCCCACCGTCGGATTCGGTTGAACGCCGCTAAACACGGCATAATCCATACCTTTTTCTTTCAATAATCCGCCAATCTGGTCGGCCATACCCATTTTAGCCAGCCCGCCATCGGTAACAATCAGTGCCTTTTTCAAGCCCAATGTTGCGATAATTTCCACAGCTTGATTCAGTGCGCCTTCGCCTAAAATATTTTGTACAGGCATAAAGAATTGCGTAGTCATGGTCATATTCCTTTCTTGTAGATTATTTTATAAATTATTATGATGAAACCACCGGCGTATTATCCGATTGATAAACGACCGGTGAGAATAAATTGCCATACCGGAAAAAAACTGGCAAGCCCCCAAAAGGATTACTCATCGGAGTTTTACCTCCACTTACCACAACAGAACCATAACCTACTGTTTGTTAAAAACTTTAAGGCAACACTTATCCATCTTATCTTTATTTTCCTACTGCTTTGAAACCATTATCCAACCCGTCAAAACAATAAAAAAGGCGCCTCTAACAGGCACCTTTAAGCAATCATTTCCAACTGTTTTCCAAG
Organism: Neisseria montereyensis; assembly: GCF_024834045.1. Lineage (GTDB taxonomy): Bacteria > Pseudomonadota > Gammaproteobacteria > Burkholderiales > Neisseriaceae > Neisseria > Neisseria montereyensis. The sequence goes on along the minus strand of NZ_JANUXW010000003.1, from coordinate 56,367 downwards.
CCAAATCAGCCGCGCATAATATCCTCAATATCCGCAACACTTTTCGGCACCGAAGTAGTATAAACCTTACATCCCGTTTCGGTAACATAAACATTATCTTCAATACGGATACCGATATTGTGAAAGGCTTCGGGAATATCATCAGCGGCGTTCACATAAATACCCGGTTCAATCGTGGTACACATACCCGGCCGCAGCAATATCGGTTCACCGTTTTGCCAGCGGCCGCCCACATCGTGCACATCCAAGCCGACCCAATGCCCCAAGCCGTGCATATAGTAGCGCTGATAGGCCATAGATTCGATATTACCGTCTACCGTGCCCTGCAACAGTTTGAAATCCACCATACCCTGCACCAAAATACGCAAAGTCATCTGATGCAAATCGCGCCAGTCGGCACCGGGTTTTACTGCGGCAATGGCGGCTTCATTGGCGGCCAACACCACTTCGTAAAGGTCTTTTTGAGCGGCATTGAATTTACCGTTTACCGGAAACGTGCGGCTGATATCGCCAGCATAACCCTGATATTCCGCGCCCGCGTCGATGAGCAATAATTCACCGTCGTTCAACACATCTTTATTTTCAACATAATGCAGGCAACAAGCATTTTTACCACCGGCGACAATGCTGTTATAAGCGGGAAAACGGGCGCCGTGCCGCATAAACTCATGCAATAATTCCGCTTCGATTTGCAATTCGCTCACACCCGGCCGCGTTTTCTGCATGGCCCGAATATGCGCTTTGGCACTGATTTCGCCAGCCTCTTCCAACAATGCCAGCTCATGCCCGTCTTTTACCAAACGCATGGCATCCAGAATTTCCGACACATCGCCCAAAGCATCGGGCGCATAAGTATTCAACTGAATGCGCTGCCCCGCATATTGCCGTACCCTGCCCCATGCCTGCATCAATAAGCGGTCATGTTCGGGATAGACGCCCCATAAAGCATATAAACGGCTTTTATTCAGCAGCAATTTTTCTAAATCTTCATGCCAACGGCTGATGCTGTATGCCGCATCCAAACCAAATGCCTCACGCGCGGCTTCGGGGCCGTAGCGGAAGCCTTCCCACGTTTCGCGAAGCGGATCTTTATCGCGGCAATACAGCGTAGCCGTTTGCGCCGCGCCGTCCAACACCAATACCGATTCAGGCTCCGGAAAGCCGGTTAAATAATGAAAATAACTGTCTTGGCGGAATGGAAAAGTAGTGTCGTTACTGCGCCGCTGTTCGGGAGCGGCAAACAATATGGCTATACCGTCGTTGCCTATTTGTTGGAGCAGTTTGCGGCGGCGTTCTATAAAAGGTGTCATCATTTTTATTTCTCTCAATCTTGATTTTATTGTTTTACAAACTTTAGGCCGTCTGAAAATACTTAAACCATTAATGCGCATAGAAAATATAACATCGCATGCTTTCAGACGGCCTCAAAATAGATTCACATTCACACAACCCGAAAAGCTGTTTATTGCCTACTTATACCTACTTATAATAAGGGCTATTGCCTAATTATCAAATCCGGCTCGGCTTATGGCTATACCTCATTATCCGCACGCGCCTTTACCAAACCCTTGGCCTTCGCCACGCGATCGGCCAACCATAAAGCCGCAGCCGTTCCCAACATATCGGCAGCCGCATCACCCACGCTGCCCTCGCGCGTTTCGGTGAATAAAGCCTGCCCCACCTCGCTGCCTGCCGCAAACAACACGGCAAACACCACCAGCGAACGATAAGGAATCGGGCGGTTTTCCACCATAAAAGCTTTGGCACACAACCAGATTTGCGCAAAAAACAAAGCAAAATGCGCCACCTTATCGAAATGGGCAAACGGCGGCACGCTTCCATCAGCCTCGCGCAGTAATAAAAGATAGCAGCCGCCGAAAAACCAAATCACGGCAGCCCCTGCAAAGCGGTTTAACGGTATGGTTTTCATAAACCCTCTTCATCCAGCCACGTTTGGCACACTTCGGCCAAGCGGGTAAACTTCCCGCCTCTGGCTTCTAAAGCCGCCCGCCACTCGGCCACTTCCGCCGCATCGGGCGCTTCATCTAAACTACATTCATATAAAAAGAAATCCAAAGTTTCCGCCACCGTGCCCGGCGGCTCGGTACGGATTAATTCCAAAATCGCAGACATACGCTACCGATTCCATCGTTTTAAAACGCTTATTCTATCGCAAAGCACACCCATATCATACAAACCGCCCCATTATCAGCATATTTCAACAACCACCCACTCTCATAAATCAAATAGGCCGTCTGAAAATATTCATACGGCCTATTTGCCTTAATTCATTTTATTTATTATCAAAATTATTTATTGCCGATTTATTTTTATCATATCGCCCATTATCAGACATTAATTTTTCAGACGGCCTTTATCATCGCCTATACAAAGCCGATATTTGAAAATAATTTATTCCAATACGAAACAAAAGAAACAAAAAATGTATTTATTTTTATAAAAAACGAAAATTTTGGAGCGAAAATTCAAAAAAAATGCACACAATTCAAATAAATTGTGTGCCAAGTCTACAAAGGAGAAATAGAGGAGAAACTATTAACTGAATACTTAACCAGCTAACGAAGCGAATTATGCCTAAACTCAAAACACCAGTCAATACCTTTATCCATAATGTTTTTCTAAAATATCAATTAGTATTTTTTATGCAACATCATTTAACCAAACAGATATTGATTCGATAAAAATTATTCAGAGTCAATAAAAATATAAGATGTTCATTTCACCTTCGGAACCGAACATTAAAAAAACAACCTCATCAAGCCAAACCATCAAACCATGCCCTGCCTTATCCCGCTATTCGGCAATATCATTCAGAGCTATTTTATCTTATTGATAAAATTCCTTGTATTTTCAAAAATTTATTTGATAGACAAAAAAATGCGCACACCCGATAAGGGCATGCGCCAAGTCTACAAAGGAGAAATAGAGGAGAAACTTCAAACTGCACTAAGCAACTTGAAGAATTGAATTATGAACCGAATCTGCTATATAGTCAAACCTAAATTACAAATTTGTTTATTTGTAGTGATAAAAACAACACAAACGCAACATTCCCTACTTTCTATAATATTTCATCAGGTTTCCTGATTGATTCAGACGGCTTCGGGCGCCCATGCCATCATATTATGCACCGTTTGTTTTGAATATTAACAGTTCACCATCGCCTAGCTTTTAAAGCCACTATGAGCATTTGTGATTATGTACCACTATTTGTAGGGGCGGATTATATATCCGCCCGCGCCAACACAACGGTAACGTAAATCAAAACAACCCCGCTCCGACTCCAACCATAATCCCAATATCAAGAATGCCCTAACCCATACAAACGGGCGGATATATAATCCGCCCCTACATATTTAATCATTAAGCCGTCTGAAAATAATCTTCAGACGGCCTTAAATATCGGCAATACAAATACACCAACTATTTACCATTAATTGTAGGGGCGGATTATATATCCGCCCGCGCCAACACAATGGTAACGTGAATCAAAACAACCCCGATCCGATTCAACCATAATCCCAATATCGAGAATGCCCTAACCCATACAAACGGGCGGATATACAATCCGCCCCTACATATTCAATCACTAGGCCGTCTGAAAAATAATCTTCAGACGGCCTTAAATATCGGCAATACAAATACACCAACTATTTACCATTAATTGTAGAGGCGGATTATATATCCGCCCGCGCCAACACAATGGTAACATAAATCAAAACAACCCCGATCCGATTCAACCATAATCCCAATATCGAGAATGCCCTAACCCATACAAACGGGCGGATATGCAATCCGCCCCTACATTTAATCAGGCCGAAGCCTTTAGCCAACTCCATTGCAGCCGCTTTGCTAAGGCTTACCCGCCAACCGTTCTGATAAAGACCGCGCGGCTTCCGAGCGTTCGCGGCGGCTGGATTCCGGCGAATGGGTATTCAGCGACGACCATTTGGCCTGACTGCGCGCCTTATTCAATTCGGGCGGCAGTTTGGCAGGCTGCCAAGGCGTTTTGCCGCTTAGCATTTCAATCTGCGCCTGCGCCGCATGGCCGCGTTTTTGCAGGGCGTGCAATAAATCCAAAGCGCGGGCAGCCAATAAGGTAACGGTTTCGGGGTCGATATGCAGGGTTTGCCTGCCCGATAATTTATCGCTGATGGTCTGCATATTCGGCAACACCCCGCCCAATACGCTGCCTATGGCCGTGCCCAAACCGAGCGAACCGCCCAGCGTCATCATATCTACCCCCATGCCGATTAATGCACCGGTTGCCGCGCCCGTACCGATGCGGATACCGTATTCCTTCAGCAATTCCCCGTCAAACGGGTCTTGATGAAACGCTTTCAGCGCCCAATCGCCCGTGTCGATTTCGCTATGATAAAAACGATAGGTTTGAAACAACTGCTGCTGAAGTTGGCGCTCAAGCTGGCGAACCGAAGCCTGCATGGTTTGCAAAACCGGTTCGGGGTTGTCGTGTTCGTCGATTTCCTGACGGTATGCCGCCACATCAATCAGAAAATGGGCGATATCCAAACGCGCATCGCGGTCGAGTTTCTGCCATTCGCGGCGGCGCATGCCCATTAAATCGTCTAAGATGCCGCGATCGGGTAGCATAGTGGCCAGATTATCCCAAAGCCTGATTTCACCCTCGAAATCAAACGCCACCGTATCGAAACCGCTATGCACATGCAAACCGCGCCGTGCCAGCATGGTTGCCCATTCGTTTAAATCCTGCCCGCCGATAAAATTAAACACCGGCATCACCGGCTTGGCACACCACGATAAAACGGTTAATTCGTCTTTATATTTATTCAACACCGGCTCGCGGGCATCAATCACATACAAAGCCATATCGCTCTGCAATAATTGGCGCAAAACTTTCGCTTCCTGATTAAAATCACCGGCCGCTTCGGGGCTGTCGAGAAACTGCTGCAAACGCTCGACACCGTCCGCACGGTTGGAAGTATGGTCTTCCAGCCAATCCAACACCCCGCCCGCATCTTCCAAACCGGGTGTATCGTATAAACAAACCAAAGTACGGCTGCCATCGCTAATCACCGCTTCTTCGACATGGCGCGTTGTCGCCGCCGCGTTTTTGACCTCACCGAACTGACTGTCACGCAACAGCGTACGCAGCAATGAGGTTTTGCCGGTATTGGTGTGGCCGACTACGGCTAGGGATAGGGGTTTCTTTTGCATAAATATCGGTTATTCTGAATTTATTTTGAAATGGTAATATAGTTGGTATGTCCTGCCTACTAATATTGGTTTTCAGACGGCCTAAAATAGCGGGCATACGCCCGCCATCTCTGCAAATTCATTATTATTTCAATAATGAAGGAATTTCCATAATCCCTAATGCTTGTTTGGTTTTTTCTGATAAACGGGGAATGCTTTCATATATCCAATCAACCAACTCTTCCCCTTCCATAATGTTAATATTATGTTGTTCGGCTAATTGTTTGTTCTCGTCTGAAACCTTCGCTGTTGTTATCAGCCATTTCTGGCAATCAACATCATCATCTTTATCTTTATAGGCAATCAGTTGTTTTAAGCCGTGTCCGTTGGTTTCGCCTCGATGATGTTTGGCCTGTATTAATAAATAAGTTTTGGAAAATCTATCTACCTTTTGGGCTTCAATATCTATATCTGCAATATCAGATGATTGATTTTTTGCTTTAATCTTTGCCTGATAGCCATCAATCTCAAGCATTTCCCGAATCAATTCTTCCAAGCCGCGGCCACCGTCTTTCAACCATATGGTTTCTTGGCGAATAGATTGAAGCAGCTCTTCTTTAAACTTTTGTTCTGCCAATTCGACTTGCTCTGAAAAATAACTGGAATGTCGGTATACTTCTCTTGTTTTCTTAATCGAATCAATTATTCTATTGATTTCATCTTTAAATTCATTGAAATTTGCAATGGCAGTACGAACCTTTAATCGGCTTCCTAATTGTCCGCTAAAATCACTACGGGCTATTTTTAAAACACGCCCATCAACTTTATAAAAGTCTACCGACACCAAATTGCCGGCATTATCTTTTGTCCATTCCGGATTAAATGTTTTCTTTCCTTGAACCTCACCGATACTGACCGACTTACTAGACGGTACAAGCACAATATCCCCCTTCTTCAAGTTAAAAAAACGCTCAATATTTTTTGTTTTCCTGCCAACACCTGCCGGATAATGTTGTTTAAAAGCATCAGACAACGCTTTGGTATCTTGGTATTGGGAAAAATCCACTTTCGCCCAACCATATCCTACATAGCCTGCGTTAACCACGTATAAAGGGGTACGTATCATAAAAATATTCATTTTTTATTCCTTGTGAGTAAGTAACGTTTAACAATGTGCTGCTTTATTAATCAGACGGCCTCTTTCACCAAGCGCTCCTGCTGGCTCACGCGTGCCGGATCCAACCACGGCAGGCCGCGTTCGCCCAAGGCGGTGTGCCATTGACTTAAATAATCGTTGAGGCCGTCTGAAAAATCTTTTTCTACTAATAATTGCACTACCGCTCCGCCCTGCGCGGCTTCGGCAAGGGCGGTGATTTGGCGCAGGATGCCGCGGTCGGGCACGCTGCGGGCGCGGACGCCGATTAATAATTGCGCGGGCTCTTGTTGTAATTCGGCTTTTAATGCGGCTACGGTGTCGCGGCTGTCGGCAGTGCCTTTATCGAGCCAATCCTGCCCTAAAATGTGTTTGAACCATGATTTTTCCGGCCATTCGGCATCGAGCATCACCGCCCATTTCGGGGTGTCGTCGAGTTTGATTTTCGGGGTAACGGCGGTAACGGTTTCGCTTTGGGTGTCGGCATCGACTACCCGCCGCTGCCATTGCTGGATAATTTGGCGGTAATAAGGTTTGTCGAGCGGCAAGGTGCTTTGGGTGCGGCGGGAAAGCATTTTGCACACCAGCCATGCGGCAAAGCGCGGCAACAGGCCGTAGCAGACAAGGCTGCCAATCAGCAGGCCGCCCCATTGTCGGGATGTGGCGATATCGTTGTTCAGACGGCTGATTAATACGGCATCGGCATCGGGCACGGGAAAGCCGAGTTTGGCCGGCAGCCACGATAAAATATGCACGGCCTGCACAAATGTGGCATCACTCAATAAGGTGCTTTCCCAATTAAAGGTATATTGGCGCACGCTCAGCAGCAAAACAGCGGCGGCCAACATGCCGATTAGAGTTGCCAGCCATAAGCGGTGAACGGTTAGGCCGAGCGCCCAACGGGTAGCGGGTTTGGCCAATTCGTCGCTATACAGCCGCATAATGGCTTGGTTAACCGGATCTTTGCCGCGTATCCAAAAGGCCGGGTTAGAGAAAAAACCGCCGGCTTTATAGCGCGGTAGGCAGGCGGTGATTATCCACGCCAGCAACATCAGGGTATGCAGCCCCAATACGCCGGCCAAAACAAAAAAGAAATTCAAACCCGATTGCTGCATCAGGGTAACCGTACCCGCAAAACCGCTAATCAGCCAAAACAAGGTAGCCGCCAGCAGCAGCCAGGCAAACAGGCTGCGGATGCGCGCCAAGCTGTCTTGCAGTTTGTGGTCGCTGTCTATCATTTCCGCGCGGCGGTTGAGTTTGGTTTCGATATTGCCTTCGGCATGGCGCAAGGCTTCGGTAATCGGCTGCGGATCGGCAGAAAAAATATAGTTGCGTTCTTGTAGCAGGCGGACAAGTTCGGTGAGCTGGCGGGGCGGATTGAGCATGTTGAGCGGGTAAAATAATCAGAAAAAAGGAAAGGCAGATTTTAACACAGGCATCTGTTTCAGACGGCCTTATGGAAAAGATGCGTTAAATTTAGTATGCTTACACTAGGGCTTTTTAGGAGAGATAACAATGAAATCAATTTCCTCTTTTCCGCTATGTTTTTTCCTTTGCACCTTATCTATTTCGGCACAAGCAGCCGATACGGCAGCCGTAGAAGAACTGCCTGCCGCACCTCAGACCGCACCCCCCGCACCTGTTCACAATACTTGGACGGATAGGCAGCATAGAAATGTTCAAACCACCATCAACCGCTGGGCGCATAACATGGACGACTGGTTCGGCACGCCCGATCCCGACAAACCGGCTTCTGCCAATTTGCGTATTATCATGGATAACACTTGGAACAAATACGACCATTTTTCCATTCGCCCGCGCATTCGCGGCAAACTCAAGCTGCCGGTTTTACAACAACGCTTAAATGTGGTCTTCGGTGATGATTCGATTGATAGAGATTTAGAGCATACCGGCCATATTTACGATGAAACCCAATTAAACAATACCAGAACATTCGACCGTACCCGCACCCGCGAAAGCAATTCGTCACTGGCTTTGCGCTGGTCGGATATCAACCGATATACCGGCATTGACACCGACACCGATATCGGTATCCGCTCCGGTGATGATTTATACCTGCGCTTGAGAGGCAGCAGAGATTGGGATTTGGGCAACGGCTTCAGCACCCGCCTTGAGCAAACCTACCGCTACGGCATTAAAAGCAAACACCATCTGCGCACCAACTGGGAAGTCCGCCAAACCGAAACGGGCGAAACCTTTCATGCCAACAACCTTAATATCGAATACAACCATAAAAAAGATGATGAAGAATGGCTATGGGGCGACAGCCTATACCGCCAACACGACTTAGCCGGGCATAAACGCTTGAACTACGGCATCTACGCAGGCGGAAAAATCAAAAACAAAAAGGTGAAACTAAACAGCTACGGTCCCTTTGCCGGATGGCGGCAACCCGTTTGGCGCGAATGGCTGTTTGTACAAACCGAATTAAACTACCTCAACAACCGCGAAGAAAACCGCCGCCACCATATTGGTACTTTAGTGCGCGTGGAAGCTTTGTTTTAATCAAAAAATCACGTTGGTGCGCCATATGATTCTCTAGATGAAACATAAAATATCACAACGGTTTAAGCCTGCCGACCTACTCAAACGATAGGCAAACGGCCTATTTCTATAGCGGATATAGGCCGTCTGAAACTTGTATCAAACAGCTAAAAAATCTATTATGCTGCTTTATCGAGTTAAAGTTTCGAAAGTCCGCTATGAATCTGCCCGCTATCTCACCGGCTTATCTGCCGCAACTGCAAGAATTCGAACGCAAAATCTTACGCAACCAAATCAAAATCGAAGCATGGTTCCGCCAACAATGGTCGGAGCATCAGCCGCCGTTTTACGGTTCGGTCGATATCCGTAATGCCGGCTATAAAATGGCTTCTATCGATATGAATTTATTCCCCGGCGGTTTTAACAACTTAAACCCCGACTTTATCCAGCTTTCCGTACACGCTGCGCAAGATGCGGTAGAGCGCTCATGCCCGCAGGCCAAATCGGTATTGATTGTGCCTGAAAACCATACCCGCAATACTTTTTATCTGCAAAACGTGTATGCTTTGAGCAATATTTTGCATACCGCCGGTTTTGAAGTGCGTTTGGGCAGCCTGAATCCGGAAATTACCGAGCCGACCGAATTTGAAACCGCTTTGGGCAATAAAATCCTGCTTGAGCCGCTATTGCGTACACGCGGGCGCGTTCATCTGGCCGACGGCTTTTCACCCTGCCTAGTCTTGCTAAACAACGACCTTTCCGCCGGTATTCCCGAAATCCTGCGCGATATTTCCCAAACCGTTTTACCGCCTCTGCACGGCGGCTGGACAACCCGCCGCAAAACCAGCCACTTTGCCGCTTATGATAAAGTCGCTGAAGATTTTGCCAAATTAATCGATATCGACGTATGGCACATTAACCCCTACTTTGAGCAAATCAGCGGCTTAAATTTCCAAGAGCACGAAGGTGAAGACATATTGGCCGACGCCGTTGAACGGATGTTGGCCAAAATCCAAGCCAAATACGATGAAAAAGGCATTACCGACAAACCGTTTGTGATTGTGAAAGCCGATGCCGGCACCTACGGCATGGGTGTGATGAGTGTAAAATCCGCCGAAGAAATCCGCAGGCTAAACCGTAAAAACCGCAATAAAATGGCTAAGGTTAAAGAAGGCTTGGAAGTCACAGAAGTGATTGTGCAAGAGGGCATCTACACTTATGAAACCCTCAACGGTGCCGTTTCCGAACCGGTTGTTTATATGATGGATCGGTTTGTTATCGGCGGCTTCTTCCGCGTTCACGAAGGCCGCGGCGTAGATGAAAACCTAAACGCAACCGGCATGTCTTTTGTGCCGTTGGATCAAGCCATTCCGGTCGCCGAACGCGAAGACTCGGTCGACGAAGAACGCTGCAAACGTATTTTTGCCCAATGGGATGCGCTCGGCGTACCCCAAACCAGTGCCGAAAATCCCGATTGCGAATGCAACCGCCTGTATATTTACGGCGTTATGGCACGCTTATCGCTGCTTGCCGCTTCTTTGGAGCTCGAACAAACCGCCCCGAAATAAAAACCTATACGGCCCGCTCGAATTTTCAGCAGGCCGCCCCTGTAACACAGTTTTACCGGAAAGACAGTATGAACATTACCATCATTAACCACCCCCTCGTTAAACACAAGCTCACCCTAATGCGCGAGGCCGAATGCAGTACCTATAAATTCCGCACCCTCACCAACGAACTGGCGCGCCTAATGGCTTACGAAGCCAGCCGTGACTTTGAAACCGAAAACTATATTATCGACGGCTGGTGCGGCAAAATCGAAGGCCAACGCATCAAGGGCAAAACCTTAACCGTGGTACCGATTCTGCGCGCAGGTATCGGTATGTTAGACGGCGTTTTGGATTTGATTCCCACCGCCAAAATCAGCGTAGTCGGCTTGCAACGCGATGAAGAAACACTCAAACCCGTTTCTTATTTTGAAAAATTCGTCGACAGCATGGAAGCCCGCCCTGCCCTGATTATCGACCCGATGCTGGCAACCGGCGGCTCTATGGTGGCTACAATCGACCTGCTGAAACAAAAAGGCTGTCAAAATATCAAAGCCCTTGTGTTGGTTGCCGCACCGGAAGGGGTGAAAGTGGTGAACGAAGCCCACCCCGACGTGACCATCTACGCCGCCGCCCTCGACAGCCATCTGAACGAACAGGGTTATATCATCCCCGGCTTGGGCGATGCCGGTGATAAGATTTTCGGCACCCGTTAAATTGGTTTAAACGCTATTTATACAGCCATAACCAAAGGCCGTCTGAAACATTTTCAGACGGCCTCATTATTTGATTGCAATTAGTTTTTCATCGATTGAACCGGTGCGGGAATACGGCCGCCTCGGTTTACAAACACTTCGCACGAACCTTCTTTCACCGGCATAATCGGCGCATAGCCCAGCAATCCGCCGAACTCAACACTGTCGCCGACATCTTTGCCGGGCACGGGAATAATACGCACGGCGGTGGTTTTGCTGTTAATCATACCGATAGCGGCTTCATCGGCAATAATGCCGGAAATGGTTGCCGCCGAAGTGATGCCCGGCACGGCCACCATATCCAAGCCTACGGAACATACGGCCGTCATCGCTTCAAGTTTATCTAAGGTTAAAATACCGGATTCGGCAGCGGCAATCATGCCTTCGTCTTCCGAAACGGGAATAAACGCCCCGCTCAAACCGCCAACGGTGCCCGATGCCATCATGCCGCCTTTTTTCACCGCATCGTTCAATAACGCCAGCGCAGCGGTGGTGCCGTGCGTACCGCACACTGATAAACCCATGCCTTCGAGAATACGGGCAACCGAATCGCCGACGGCGGGGGTCGGTGCCAACGATAAATCGAGAATACCAAACGGAATATTCAACAGTTTGGCCGCTTCGTGGCCGATTAATTCGCCGACACGGGTAATCTTGAATGCGGTTTTTTTCACCACTTCAGCCACTTCGGTTAAGGTTTGCGCATTGGAATTTTCCAAAGCCGCTTTCACCACGCCCGGTCCGGAAACGCCGACATTAATCACGGCATCGGCTTCGCCCGACCCATGAAATGCGCCTGCCATAAAGGGGTTATCTTCCACCGCATTGCAAAAAACAACGATTTTGGCGCAACCGAAACCTTCGGGGGTGATGGCGGCGGTTTCTTTAATCATTTCGCCTGCCAATTTAACCGCATCCATATTGATGCCGGCACGGGTGCTGCCGATATTGACCGAACTGCATACAATATCGGTTTTTTTCATGGCTTCGGGTATCGAGCGAATCAATACTTCATCCGATGGCGACATGCCTTTTTGCACCAAGGCCGAAAAGCCGCCGATAAACGATACGCCGATATCTTTGGCGGCTTTATCTAAGGTTTCGGCAATGCTCACATAAGAATCGGCGTGTGTTGCAGCAGCAATTTGGGCAATCGGGGTAACGGAAATACGCTGGTTCACAATCGGTACGCCGTATTTCGCTGAAAGGTGTTTGGCGGTTTTCACCAAATCTTTACCGATGCGGGTGATTTTATTATAGATATTTTGGTTTAATTCATTGATATCACTGCTGATACAGTCGTGTAGATCGATACCGATGGTGATGGTGCGCACGTCGAAATGTTGGTCGGCCACCATGTGCACGGTTTCTAAAATCTCATCGGATTGAATAATGGTTGTCATAATGCTTAATCCTTATCAGCGGAGTCTGCGCCACCACAAGCCCACGCCAACTCATTGATATTTCGTTATTTCATATTAAATAAAAATAGCATGCTATTTCTTTTTACTCTTTTTAAGTGATTGCCGTTCATTAATCAAACAGGCGCCCCAAAGTACAATTACCATAATAATATGTGCAGGACTTCCCGATGCAAACGCAGAATATGTAACGTATAAAGCCGGTAAACCCAATATAATTAACCATATTAACCTTCGCATATTCATATTAATGAATCCTTTAAATGCGGTGCATGGCATTAAAAATTTCTTCGTTTTGCATACGGATATCCAGCGCCAGTTTTTTGCCCTGTTCGGCAAAAAGATCCAACATTTCCTGCCGTGTTTTCGGGCATTTTTCGGTGTCTACCAAAATAATCATGGTGAAGAAATTATCCATCAGCTGTTGGCTGATATTCAGAATATTCAATTGATTTTCAGCTAAAATTTTAGATACGTCGTACACAATGCCGACACGGTCTTTACCGATAACGGTGATAACTGAATGTTTCATATATTCGAACTTTCATAACGGATTAGTAAAAGGTTTTCAGACGGCCTGCATCCTATTAAGGCCGTCTGAAAACCATCAGTATCAATATTGCCGATACTTATTTTTCAGCAACGGCAAAAGCAACCACGGTATCTTCTTCATCGCTCATGCTCAAATGCACCTGTCTAATGCCCTGCTTATCCAACCATTTTTGCAGTTCCGGATCATAATGGAATTCGGGTTTGCCCAAAGCATCATGGCCGACGGTGATATGACGGAAAGTAACCGGCGAATGTATGCCCGTGCCGACGGCTTTGGCAAAAGCTTCTTTAGCGGCAAAGCGTTTGGCCAAAAAGTTCACCGGCTTGCCGGCTTGCGGGTATTCCAACATTTCCATCTGGCTGAGCAGGCGTTCTGCCAATGCTTTACCGTATTTTTTATGTAGTCTTGCAATGCGGCTGATGGTAACAATGTCGGTACCGATTCCGTAAATCATAGCAGCTCCTTTATAGCTGGGTTTTCAGACGGCCTATCTGCTTAGAAAGGCAGCGAACGGGCTTTAAACATAATGTCTTTCATTTGCCGTATGGCTTCAGGCAACCCGATAAAAACGGCTTGCGCAATCAGCGAATGGCCGATATTCAATTCTCGGATAGCCAAAATCTGAGCAATCGGGGTAACGTTATGAATCGTCAGGCCGTGGCCGGCATTCACAATCAGCCCCAAATCGCTGCCGAAGTTTGCCCCCTCTTCAATCCGCAGTAATTGCGCCTGATGTTCTTCATGGCTTGCGGCATCGGCATAAGCGCCGGTGTGCAGCTCGATAACGGGAGCGCCGACATCGCGGGCGGCCTGTATTTGGGCTTCGTCGGCATCAATAAACAGGGAAACGCGGATACCTGCTTCGGTGAGGATGCGGGTAAACTCGGCAACTTTATCCTGTTGCGCCAAAACATCCAACCCGCCCTCGGTGGTCACTTCTTCGCGTTTTTCCGGCACGATACAAACATCTTCGGGCATCACCTGCAAGGCGTTTTCCAGCATTTCTTCGGTTAAGGCCATTTCCAGATTCATGCGCGTGCGGATGGCGTTTCTAATTGCGAAAACATCTTCGTCGCGAATATGGCGGCGGTCTTCGCGCAAATGTAGGGTAATCAGGTCGGCGCCGTGCGTTTCGGCAATCAAAGCCGCCTCAAGCGGGCTGGGATAAACCGTACCGCGCGCATTGCGCAAGGTGGCGACATGATCGATATTCACACCCAATAACATTGTCCGTTTCCTTTCTTATTCGTTTTCAGACGGCCTTTTATGTTTACATTATTTAATTCAGGCCGTCTGAAACTGCTGCATCTGTTGTAACACTTGGCGGGATTTAATCCCCTCCGGCAGGCGGAAATCCAACAGCATCCGCGTTAGCTTCAAAGCCTGCTGCAAACTTTCCGTGCTTTCAAAAACGCCGCTATGCAATTGAATTAAATCGGCACCGCGAATCGCCAAGCCCTGCACTTCATGCGGCGGCAAACCGTTGGCATCGTCTAAAGGCAGCGGGGCGTGTTCGGGGCGCAACCAATATTGCCGCTCGGCCAAAACCGGCTGCCCGTGTTCGTCTTGCGTTAAATCGGGGGCGAAACCGAGTTCGGTTAGCAGCCGCCATTCAAAACTGCGCAATGCGGCGGCATGTTGGCTTTCTTCGGCAATGGTCTGCATCACCCTGCTTAACGCATCATACAATTCGGGGTGCGGATCTTCGCGGGCAGTCAGTTTATACACCAATTCGTTTACATACAGGCCGCTAAACAATGCCTTGCCCTGCGGCTGCCGCCAGCCACCCGTCCACTCCGCGCGATGCAGGGTTTTCAACTCTTGAGAACCATACCACGATGCACTCATCGGCACAAACGGCACCAACACGCCGCGCAATTCGCTTTGCCGTTTGCGGGCGCTACGCGCCAACAGAGCAACGCGGCCATAACGGCGGCTGAAAATTTCAAGCCACAAACTGCTTTCGCGCCACGGTTTGGCGGTCAGTAAAAAAGCTGGTTCGTGATTAACGCGGTGGGCTTGTGAACTCATAAGGTTTGCTAGAAAAAATGTCTTCGGATTATAACCCGTATCCCGCGCGAAACAACAAAGGCCGTCTGAAATTTTATGATTCAGACGGCCTATCCGCATTCACGGCTGATAAGGTATGTTTGAAACGTTTATGCCGTCCGCTCTACCGCTACGGCCAAGCCCATACCGCCGCCGACGCATAAAGTGGCAATGCCTTTTTTCTTATTGCTGCGCTGCATTTCATGCAACAGCGTTACCAAAATACGGCAGCCTGATGCGCCGATAGGATGGCCGAGCGCAATCGCTCCGCCGTTGACATTGGTTTTTTCAGGCGGCAGGTTGGTTTCCGCCATCACGCCCAAAGCTTGGGCGGCAAAAGCTTCGTTGGCTTCAAATAAATCCACCTCTTCGGTTTGCCAGCCTGCTTTTTTCAACACGGTTTTAATCGCATCCACCGGCCCTAAGCCCATGATTTCGGGTTCGATACCGGTAGCGGAATAGGCGCGGATAACCGCCAGCGGGGTTAAACCGAGTTCGGCCGCTTTTTCCGCCGTCATCATCACGACGGCAGCGGCACCGTCGTTAATACCCGAAGCATTACCGGCGGTTACCGTACCGTCTTTTTTAAAGGCCGGACGCAACGCGGCCAGTTTTTCGGCGGTGGTGTCGGCTTTGATGTATTCGTCTTTATCGATCACCAGCGGATCGCCTTTGCGGCGGGGCACGGATATGGGGGTAATCTCACCGTCGAATTTGCCTGCCGCTTGTGCGGCCGCGGCTTTTTGTTGCGACGACAAGGCAAATTTATCTTGCGCTTCGCGGCTGATATTCAGGCGTTCAGCAACATTTTCCGCCGTGATGCCCATGTGGTATTGGTTGTAAAAATCGGTCAGGCCGTCTGCCACCATGCTGTCGGCCAAGCTTGCCGGACCCATTTTCACACCTTGGCGCATATTAATGGTATGCGGGCTTTGCGACATAGATTCCTGACCGCCCGCTACCACGATTTCGGCATCGCCGCAGGCAATCGCCTGAGCCGCCATTTGCACGGCTTTCAAGCCCGAACCGCAAACAACGTTTACGGTTGTCGCCGGAATCCGTACCGGCAGTCCGGCCAAAATAGCGGCCTGACGGGCAGGATTTTGGCCGACACCGGCGGTTAGCACATTGCCCATAATCACTTCATCGACCTGTTCGGGTTTCAGGCCGGTTTGCTGCAATACATCACGAATCACTGCCGCGCCCAATTCCGGCGCACGCACGGGGGCAAGGCCGCCCAAGAAGCTGCCGACGGGGGTACGCTTGGCGGCAACAATCACAATATTACGGTTCATTCTTAACTTCCTTTCCAATCATGTTTCCAAGCCCCTTTAAAGATATTCAGACGGCCTGAAAACAGAAAGATTTTGTATAAAGGCCGTCTGAAACGGTTTCAGACGGCCACACTGCTTAAGCCAATACTTTTACGCCGGTGGCTGCTTGCAATTCATCGAAGCTGACGCCGTCGGCCAATTCCACCAGTTTCAGGCCGTCTGAAGTTACATCCAGCACGCCCAAATTGGTAATAATACGGTGGACGACTTTTTTACCGGTTAGCGGCAGTTCGCATTCGGGTTTGATTTTAAATGCGCCGTTTTTAGCGGTGTGGTCCATCAATACAATCACACGTTGCACACCGGCCACCAAATCCATCGCGCCGCCCATGCCTTTTACCATCTTGCCCGGAATCATCCAGTTGGCTAAGTCGCCTTGGCCGGATACTTCCATCGCACCCAAAATAGCCAGATTCACTTTGCCGCCGCGTATCATGGCAAAAGATTGCGAGCTGCTGAAAAAGCTGGCGCCAGTTTGTTCGGTAACGGTTTGTTTGCCCGCATTAATCAGGTCGGCATCCACTTCGTCTTCAGTGGGGAAGGCGCCGATGCCGAGCAACCCGTTTTCAGATTGCAACACCACATTCACACCGTCGGGAATATAGTTGGCGACTAAGGTCGGCAGGCCGATGCCGAGGTTGACGTAAAAACCGTCTTGCAATTCTTTGGCGGCACGTTGCGCCATTTGTTCTCTCGTCCAAGCCATAATTATGCCTCCCTTACGGTGCGTTGTTCGATGCGTTTTTCAGGATTCGCGTTCACGATAATGCGGTGAACGTAGATACCGGGTAGATGGATATGGTCGGGGTCTAGCGTGCCGGTTTCCACCAATTCTTCCACTTCTACAACCGTGATTTTGCCGGCAGTGGCCACATCCGGATTGAAGTTGCGCGCGGTTTTGCGGAAGATGAGATTGCCCGCTTTGTCGGCTTTCCATGCTTTCACCAGCGACACATCGGCCACCAATGCTTTTTCCATCAGATATTCTTCACCGTCGAACACACGGGTTTCTTTACCTTCGGCTACCTGCGTACCCACGCCTGTTTTGGTGAAAAAGGCGGGAATGCCGGCACCGCCGGCGCGCAATTTCTCGGCCAATGTGCCTTGCGGGGTTAATTCCACTTCCAGTTCGCCGGATAAAAATTGGCGTTCGAATTCTTTATTTTCGCCCACATAGGAAGAAATCATTTTTTTAATTTGGCGGGTGGCCAATAAAAGGCCGAGTCCGAAATCATCTACGCCGGCATTATTGCTGATACAAGTGAGCTCTTTCACACCGCTGTCACGCAGTGCGGCAATCAGCGCTTCGGGGATACCGCAGAGGCCGAAACCGCCCACGGCAATGGTTTGGCCGTCTGAAACGATGCCTTTTAAGGCTGAGACGGCATCGGGATAATGTTTGTCCATACTTTCTCCTTTGCTTAAAGCGTACATAATTCGTACATAACAGGCCGTCTGAAAACGATTCAGACAGTCTCATCTATTTTATTTTTCAACGTAATCAGCGCCGTTTTTATCAGGCCGTCTGAAACTATTATCGGTTTATTGGAAACGAAGCGCGGCATCCATATCCGCTGCTTCTTAATATTTTCTTTATTCGTCTGCTTGGCTGAGCGTAACGCCGGTAAACCCGAATATTAGGGTGAGAATCAGGCATAAATAACAGAAAAACGCGTAAGGCAGATAAGACAATACCGGCACATCCAACACGCTGCTGATAAACACCCCGCACACACTCCAAGGCACCAACGGATTCATGACCGTGCCCGCATCTTCAATAGTACGGGCGATATTGCGCGGGTGCAGACCCAAACGCTCATAAACCGGTTTGAAGGTATTGCCGGATAATAACAAGCTCAAATATTGTTCACCGATTAACACATTCACGCTTAAAGACGTAGCGGCAACGGTAAAGGTTGCCCGTCCGGCATTGGTTAACAGGTGGGCGATACCCTGCATCAGCGCCGGTAAAATCCCCAATGCATTCAATAAACCGCCCAAGCTAAGCGCCAAAATCACAATGGTTTGGGTAAAAAACATGCTGTTCACGCCGCCGCGTGAAATCAGTTTGGCCACATCACCAATCTCAAGGCCTTCGGCCGGTTTATAACCGCTGAAGAAATAGCCGCCTAATTGATCAATGCTGATATGGCTGTGAAAATAGGTAATGATTAAAGAAACGATAATCGTAATAATGATGGCATAAATGGCGTTGATTTTTCTCAACACCAACAACAATAAAACGGCAAACGGCAACAGCGCATAACCATGAATCAAACCGGTTGCCTCAAGATTGGCTCGATATTCCTGAATGCCTGCAATATCGGCCTGCGCCGAGTTACCGGACAACATCCAGAAAAAGATAGCCGTTAAAATCCAAGCCGGCAATGTGGTGTACATCATATTGCGGATATGCTCGAATAAATCGATGCCGACAATAGAAGCGGCAATACTGGTGGTATCCGAAAGCGGCGACATTTTATCGCCGAAAAACGCCCCCGACACCACTGCCCCGGCCACAATCGCCGGATTGGCATCAAAAGCTTCCCCCATGCCGAGGAAGGCCACGCCCAAGGTCGCACAGGTGGTTAAACTACTACCGATAGACACACCGACAACGGAAGTCAGTGCAAAAGCCGATAAATAAAACAGTTTGGGGGAAATCAAATCAAAGCCGTAATACATCAGAGTCGGAATCGAACCGGACATCATCATGGCCGACACCAACAGGCCGATAAAGAAAAACAGATAAATGGCGCCGATGCCCGACATCACACCCGATGCCATACCGTCTTGCATATCTTGAAAGCGAATGCCTTTAAATTTACCGAACGCCAGCAACCCGCACACCACTAAAATCACAGACAAATGCGGTATCCATTCAAAACCAATCATGGTTACGCCCATTACAGCCACAATCAGTACCGCTGCCATAACAGCCTCACCGGTACGAATCGTCAATAAAGGCTCGCGCATGATATTTCTCCTACTATTATTATTTTCTAGGGCTATGTATTTGATTCCGCATTATTTCAATCTGTATCTCCTATCCACAACAGACAGAATATGATGAAATGTTATCGTTCTACAAACATAAAACCGAGAGGCCGTCTGAATACGCTAATCGGTTTTCAGACGGCCTATACACTGATATTAATATTTTGTATTTACTTTATTAATAATGGTACCAAAAATATTATTACCGGCATCATCCAGCATTTCGATAGACACGACATCGCCATGTTGCATAAACGATGTTTGCGGCTCGCCTTTTTCAATCGTTTCATACATACGCAATTCAGCCAAACAGCAATAGCCGACACCGCCGTTTTCAACAGACGAACCGTAAAGATTGTCTTGTTTGTTGGAAACGGTACCGGAACCGACAATCGTACCGGCAACGGCATTACGGGTTTTCACCACATGAGAAAGCAGGCGGCCGAAATCGAAAGTCATATCCTGACCGGCATTCGGGAAACCGAATGGTTTATCATTCAATGAAACGCGCAACGGCAGGTGTACTTTGTTGTCTTTCCACGCATCACCCAATTCATCAGGGGTTACGGCTACCGGGCTAAACGCACTGGCGGGTTTACTTTGGAAGAAACCGAAACCTTTAGCCAATTCGGCAGGAATCAAACCACGCAAAGAAACGTCGTTCACCAACATTACCAAGCGAATCGCTTTGGCCGCTTCTTCAGGTGTCGCACCTTGTTTCAAATCGCCGCTAATCACAACCACTTCGGCTTCAAAATCAATACCCCATTCAGGTTTGGCCAACACTTCGTCACGCGGGCCGATAAAGCTATCCGAACCGCCTTGATACATCAACGGATCATCATAGAAAGATTCGGGCACTTCGGAATTACGCGCTTTACGCACCAATTCCACATGGTTCAAGTAAGCCGAACCGTCCGCCCACTGATACGCACGCGGCAGCGGCGAATGGCAGGCTTCTTGATTGAATGCTTCGCCTTTTGATGTATCGGCGTTTAATTCGTCATAAACTTTTTGCAATTGCGGTTTGGCAGTCTCCCAATCATCCAAAGCCGCTTGAAGCGTAGTAATTTCCGGCAATGTATAACGGCTCAAATCACGACTCACAACAACCAAACGCCCGTCGCGACTGCCTTGTTTCAAAGTAGCTAGTTTCATTTATTATCCTTTCAATTTCATTTTCATTATTGCGGTGTATCCGCATATCTCGAACCGGGTTCAAACGGCACAAAACCGTTTGAACCCAACCGCTCATATCATCAAGCAGTATCCGTTACACTTCCGGCGGTTCGGTACCATCGTGAATCCAACGTGCATGCTGCGGCGCACGTTTGGTTTCCGCCCACTCGTTAATCATCTCCCATTTCACTTTATCCAGCGCACGGTTCATTTTCGGCGTACTGATATCGCAAGCCAATTCGATACGGTGGCCGCTGGGATCAAAGAAATAAATAGATTGGAACAACGTATGGTTTACCGGCCCCAATACATCCACACCACCGGCTTCCAGTCTTTCTTTAGTGGCCAGCAGAGTATCCATATCGGCTACTTTCAAAGCCAGATGTTGTGTCCATAGCGGTGTATTGGGGTCGTGTCCCATTTCCGGTTTAGTCGGCAATTCAAAAAAAGCCAAAATATTGCCACCGCCCACATCGATAAAGATATGCATATACGGATCAGGTTCTCCGGTAGAGGGGACTTTGTCTTCCGCAATCGCCAATACAAAATCCATATCCAAGTGTTTTTTATACCATTCAACGGTTTCTTTAGCGTCTTTACAACGATACGCTACGTGGTGTACGCCTTGGGTAATACTCATCACATTTCTCCTTTTTGTGACAACAATAAAAATCGTAATTGTTTATAGAAAAATCAGGAGGTATGTTTTTGGATACCTAAATATTTTTGCAATAAGAAAACAAGTACAATAAAAACGGAAGGAACAGCAACGATATAGAATAATTGGTGAGGCTCCAAATTCTCATTCTGCATCAACCATCCGCCCAATACCGGACCGATAATCGAACCGATACGTCCTGCAGCCAAACTCCAACCCACACCTGTGGTTCTGGATTCGGTAGGATAATAATCGGCAGCCATCGCATTAATGGCAGGTTGCCCGCCGATAACGGTAAAGCCGATAATAAATACAACGATAAAGAACAACCAAATCATATTGACCGTACCGCCCAATAAAGCAATACCTGCAGCTGCAATCACATAACAGGGAACCAAAATTCTGTGGAAACCGACCCGGTCAATTAACAGACCCATTAAAATCGTACCGACCGTACCGCCCAATTGCAACGTTGCGCCTAATAATACGGATGCCTCTAAAGACATACCGGTCAACTTGGCCAAAGTCGGCAACCAGCTTGATAGGAAATACAGGGCAATCATATTCAGCAAACTGATGGCCCAGATACTGAATGTAAAACGGTGGCGGCCATGCTCAAATAATGCCTTAACCGGCATACTGCTTTCCGCTTTAACCGCTTCAAAACGCTCAGGTAACTCTTTGCCGGGGTAGAAAGCCTCTAATGAAGAACGTATTTTCGGGCTTTCCGGTTTATGCAAAACCAGATATTGCAGAGATTCGGGAAGGTATTTCAGCATGAAAATAACCAAAATAGCCGGGAAAATACCGCCCACGAAGAAAACAGACTGCCAACCGAAGTTCGGAATCAGAATGGCGGCAAGAAATCCGCCGAACATCGCACCGACGGTAAATCCGCAGGAAATAAACATCATCACCGAAACCCGTTGTTTTTGCGGTGTAATCTCACCACACAACGCCATCGCATTCGGCATAATCGCGCCCAAACCCAATCCGGTAACGAAACGCAATACAATCAATTGTTCAATGTTTTGCACGAATGCCGTAGCAATCATACACACGGCAAAAAACAGGGTCGACCACAACAATACCGGCCGGCGGCCTAATTTATCCGACAGATAGCTGAATATCAACGATCCGATAAATAAGCCGAATAAACCTGCACCAAATACCGTACCCAATTGGGATTTCTCAATCTGCCAATCTTGCAAAATAGCAGGTGCGGCATAGCTGATAGATTGTACATCGAAGCCGTCCAATATCATCAAAATAGCGCAAATAATCAAAATAATGTACTGACGCTTACCCAAAGGGTATTTATTGATGACGTCAGATACACGAGGAAGAGCGGACATAACTATTTCTCCTTCATTCTTACAATATCATTTTTGATTCTAATGAAATACACAATCGAAAATATTTCGACAACTCAAATTTATGACCAAATTATGATCATGATTTCGACATTTAGATAAATGCATATCATCATGCATTATCGGCTATCCTATATCAAAATTTTCATATCACAACCACGGACCAGCCGTGATTAATCATATATTAACAGAAAAATCATACTGCCAATGCTCCGCGACGGATTTGATCGCGTTCGAGCGACTCGAACAAAGCTTTAAAATTGCCTTCCCCAAAACCTTCGCGATAATCCCCTTTGCGTTGAATAAACTCGAAAAATACCGGACCCAGCAAGGTTTCTGAAAAAATCTGCAACAACAAGCGCGGCTCATCGCCCTCGGTCGTACCATCCAGCAAAATACCGCGTGCCTGCAATTCGGATACCGGCTCGCCGTGTCCGGGTAGGCGTTCGTCCAGCATTTCATAATACGCATCCACCGGCGCACTCATTAAAGGGATACCGGCTGCACGCAAGCGGTCGATAGTATCCGGCAGGTTATCGCTCAACAATGCAATATGCTGAATACCCTCGCCGCCAAACTGCATCAGATATTCTTCAATCTGACCGCCGCCCTGCTTGGCTTCTTCATTTAACGGAATACGGATAAGGCCGTCCGGCGCGGTCATCGCGCGGCTGGTGAGGCCGGTATATTCGCCTTTAATGTCGAAATAACGGATTTCTTTGAAGTTAAATAATTTTTCGTAGAAGCCGGCCCAAAAATCCATGCGGCCGCGATAAACATTGTGGGTGAGGTGATCGACGATTTTCAAACCGTGTCCGACCGGATGGCGGTCGACATCGGGCAGAAATTCAAAATCGATATCGTAAATAGAACGACCTTCTTCAAAACGGTCGATAAGATAAAGCGGCGCCCCGCCTATGCCCTTGATAGCAGGCAAGCGCAACTCCATAACCGAAGTCGGAATTTCAATCGGCTGCGCACCCAATTCCAAAGCCCGCTTATAAGCCAGATGCGCATCACGCACACGGAAAGCCATACCGCATGCAGCCGGGCCGTGTTCGGCGGCAAAGTATGCCGCATGGCTTTTCGGCTCGCGGTTGACAATAAAATTAATACCGCCCTGACGATACAGCAAGACATCTTTCGAACGGTGCCGCGCCACTAAGGTAAAGCCCATTTTTTCAAACAAAGGCTCTAAAACGTCCGCTTTGGGCGAGGCAAACTCAACAAATTCAAATCCGCATAAACCCATAGGGTTTTCAAACAAATCGGCCATTATATTTCTCCTCTCGGCAGAATTGGCAGAGTCAAATATCCGTTCGGCAAAACAACCGTTTTATCAGGCTTTCCGATACTAAAATAATTACTCTATACGAAAACAGTATATCGAATAAATCATAAAGCGGCTATTATTTATTAGACAATCAGTTTTTTACAATCCATTTATTAAAAAAATTTATGAATATAACCCTACGACAATTAAGAGCATTTATCGCTGTTGCCGAATACGGTAGTTTTACCCGTGCGGCAGAATCACTGTATCTTACCCAATCCGCACTCAGCGGGCTGATTAAAGAATTGGAAAAAAATTGGGAGGTTACCCTTTTCGACCGTACCACCCGCAAGCTACACCTTTCCGGTTATGGCAACAAACTGCTGCCCCAAGTTCAGCGCATTCTCAACGAAGTGGAAGCATTGGATATCGAATTGCAAAACCTGAAAAACTTCCATAAAGGGCAGGTTCACCTGGCCGTTTCCCAGCAACTGGCCGCCTCCGCCCTACCCGCCGTACTGGCGGGGTTTAAAGAACAATATCCCGATATCCAAGCCAACCTTATCGACTGCAATGTCGAACAGGTATTACAGCGTGTTAAAGACGGCGAAGTCGATTTCGGCTTGGGCCCGGAGCGTACCCACGGCAGCGACATCGAATCCGACTTTCTATTCAGCCTGCCCTTTTTTCTGGTAGTCCGGCCCGAACACCGGTTGGCGGGCAAAAACATTATTAACTGGAAAGATTTGGCCGACGAAGCCCTGATTACCCTCAGCAGCCCCTTTACCGACCGGCTGGCCGCTAACCTGCCCCAGCAAGCCGCCAACTATATTAATCAGCCCCGATACAGGGTCAATTTCCTGTCTACCGCCTTGGGCATGACCAAAGCAGGATTAGGTATTACCATGTGCCTGCCCTACGCCGCCGATTGGGTACGGCAACACGGCTTGGTAATGCGGCCGTTAGGGCGGCCGCAGGTGAAGCGCAGTTTTTATATTTACCGACTAAAACACCGTGCCGCCTCCCCCGCCGCGCAAACATTCAGCCAATTCCTACACACTTATATTGAAAAAGCTTTAGTTAACTTTTAAACGATTCCAGCCAAACAACTTCAGGCCGTCTGAAAAAATATTCAGACGGCCTGCCTAACTCAAACCCATCCTATTATGATTACCCCCGCCCCATACTTCCAAAGAACTAGCCTGATAATTAAAAAGCGGTTTCCCTATCCGCCTTTTGCTGTCGTCTTCAAGCCCTTTCGGTGCATATTTTCCACGCAACAACTGCTTTATATTTCAAAGTGTCAAAAAATATTTTCAGACGGCCTCAAGCCGTCGGGCAAATAAGCAATAATAAAGCATAAGGAACCAGTCATGAGCCATTTCTTAGACCGCCTGAAGTTTCTCAGCAGAACCCACGAACCCTTTGCCAACGGGCACGGCGTGGTTACCCTGGAAGACCGTAAATGGGAAAACGCCTACCGCAGCCGCTGGCAGCACGATAAAGTCGTGCGTTCCACCCACGGGGTGAACTGTACCGGTTCGTGCAGTTGGAAAGTTTATGTTAAAAACGGCCTGATTACTTGGGAAACCCAACAGACCGACTACCCGCGCACCCGCCCCGACCTGCCCAATCACGAACCCCGCGGCTGCCCGCGCGGTGCGTCATACAGTTGGTATGTCTATTCCGCCCAACGCGTCAAATACCCGATGATGCGCGGCGTATTGGCCGAAATGTGGCGCGAAGCGCGCAAAACCCTAGCCCCGATTGAGGCATGGGCTTCCATTGTCGAAGACAAAAACCGCGCCCAAGCCTACAAAACCCAGCGCGGCTTAGGCGGATTTGTACGCACAAACTGGGACGAAGCCAATGAAATCATCGCCGCCGCCAATGCCTACACCATTAAAAACTACGGCCCCGACCGCGTTATCGGCTTTTCACCGATTCCCGCCATGTCTATGGTCAGCTATGCGGCGGGTACACGCTACCTTTCCCTGCTCGGCGGCGTGTGCCTGTCGTTTTACGACTGGTATTGCGACTTACCGCCCGCCAGCCCGCAGGTTTGGGGCGAACAAACAGACGTCGCCGAATCGGCCGACTGGTATAACGCCAACTATCTGCTGGTGTGGGGTTCCAACGTACCGCTGACACGCACGCCAGACGCCCACTTCTATACCGAAGTGCGCTACAAAGGCACCAAAACCGTTGCCGTTTCTTCCGACTACGGCGAAATGGCCAAATTCGGCGACATCTGGCTGGCACCCAAACAAGGCACCGATGCCGCCTTGGCCATGGCGATGGGGCATGTGATTCTGAAAGAATTCCATCTCGACAACCCTTCCCCATATTTTACCGATTATGTACGCCGCCTAACCGATATGCCGATGCTGGTACGCCTGAATGCCGAAGGCAGCGGCTATGCGCCGCAATACTTCCTACGCGCATCCGAGCTTGGCGGATTCGACGCAGAACAAAACGCCGATTGGAAAACATTGGTTTGGGACGAGCTTTCAGACGGCCTCTGTCTGCCCAACGGCTCTATCGGTTTCCGTTGGGACGGCAGCCAAAAATGGAATCTGGAAAACTGCGCCCAAGAAAAAGACATTCAAGCCGCGTTATCCCTAAAAGAGCGTGCCGATGAAATTGTCGATGTCGGCTTTACCTACTTCGGCGGCGAGCACGACGATATCCTCTACCGCAAAGTGCCCGCCAAACGCATTCCTCTGTCTAACGGCGAAACCGCTTTGGTCGCCACCGTATTCGACCTGATGGTTGCCAACTACGGTATCGACAACGGCTTAGGCGGCGACAATATCGCCCAAGACTATTTCGACGATCAACCCTATACCCCCGCATGGCAGGAAAAACACACCGGCGTCAAACCCGAATTAGTGATTCAGGTTGCCCGCGAGTTTGCCCAAAACGCCCACGACACCGAAGGCCGCAGTATGGTGATTGTCGGTGCCGGCTTAAACCACTGGTATCATATGGATATGGCCTACCGCGGCATTATTAACATGTTGATGATGTGCGGCTGTATCGGCAAATCCGGCGGCGGTTGGTGCCATTATGTCGGTCAGGAAAAACTGCGTCCGCAATCGGGCTGGATTCCGCTGGCCTTCGCCACCGACTGGCACCGCCCGCCCCGCCAAATGAACGGCACATCCTTTTTCTACGCCCACACCAGCCAATGGCGGCATGAAAAAGTACATGCCGACGAAATCCTTGCCACTAATGCCGACGGCAGCATGGGCCGATTATCGATGATCGACTACAACGCCAAAGCCGAGCGCATGGGCTGGCTGCCCAGCGCACCGCAGTTAAGCGCCAACCCGTTGGATATTGCCGATCAGGCCGCCGCTGCGGGCAGCGATGCCGGCGCCTATATCGCAGGCCGTCTGAAAGACGGTTCGCTGGATATGGCCTGCAATGATCCCGACAACCCGCAAAACTTCCCGCGCAACCTATTCGTATGGCGTTCCAACCTGCTCGGCTCGTCTGCCAAAGGCCACGAGTATTTCCTGAAATACCTGTTGGGCACGCAAAACGCCGTATTAAACGACGAAAATGAAGACGAATGTATCAAGCCGTCTGAAATCAACGTGCGCCCCGCCGCCGAAGGCAAGCTCGACTTACTCACCGTGCTCGATTTCCGCATGTCCACCACCTGCCTGTATGGCGATATCGTTTTGCCGACCGCAACATGGTATGAAAAAGACGACTTAAACACATCGGATATGCACCCGTTTATCCATCCCCTCAGCGAAGCCGTGCAACCCTTATGGCAAAGCAAAAGCGACTGGGAAATCTACAAAGGCTTTGCCAAAAAATTCAGCGAAATCGCCAAAGACTATCTCGGCGTACGCAAAGATATCGTGTTAACCCCATTAATGCACGACAGCCCGCAAGAGCTCGGCCAACCGTTCGACCCCAAAGACTGGAAACACGGCGAATGCGACCCCGTGCCCGGCAAAACCATGCCTGCCGTTACCGTAGTCGAACGCGATTACGGCGCGGTTTACGACAAATTCACCTCGGTCGGCCCCCTGCTTGAAAAAGTCAACAACAACGGCAAAGGCTTGGCATGGAAAACCGAGCCCGAAGTAGAATTTTTACGCAAACTCAACGGCGTACGCAGCGAAGGCGTAGGCAAAGGCCAGCCGAAAATCGACAGCGCCATTGATGCCGCCGAAATGATTCTGACTTTGGCACCCGAAACCAACGGCCACGTTGCCGTTAAAGCTTGGCAGTCACTCAGCAAGGTTACCGGCCGCGACCATTCGCACCTGATTCAATCGAGCGAACACACCCAAATCCGCTTCCGCGATATCGTTGCCCAACCGCGCAAAATCGTTACCTCACCGATTTGGTCAGGCGTGGAAAGCGAAGAAGTGTGTTACAACGCCGGCTATACCAACGTACACGAACTGATTCCGTGGCGCACCCTCACCGGTCGCCAACAGTTCTACCAAGACCATAAATGGATGCGCGATTTCGGCGAACACCTATGCGTATACAAGCCCGCCGTCGACTTCAAAACCACCCGCAAGCTTTTGGGCAAACACCCCAACGGCAACAAAGAAATCACCCTGAATTTCCTAACGCCGCACCAAAAATGGGGCATCCACAGCACCTATTCCGAAAACCTGCGCATGCTCACCCTCTCGCGCGGCGGCCCGCATGTATGGCTTTCCGAAGCCGATGCCAAACGGGCGGGCATTGTCGATAACGACTGGGTAGAAGTATTCAACGCCAACGGCACCATCGCCTGCCGCGCCGTGGTCAGCCAGCGCATACCCGAAACCATGATCCTGATGTATCACGCACAGGAAAAAATCGTCCACACCCCCGCGGGCGAAGTTTCGAAAAAACGCGGCGGCATCCACAATTCCGTTACCCGCGCCATTCTGAAGCCCACCCACATGATCGGCGGCTACGCCCAGCTGGCCTACGGCTTCAACTACTACGGCACCGTCGGCTCCAACCGCGACGAATGGGTGATTGTGCGTAAAATGAATAAAGTGGACTGGATGGATACTCCGGTGAAGTAAATACTACTTTAAAAAAAACCTGCCTGAAACAATTTCAAGCAGGTTTTTTCTAATTTGTTTGTTCAATAACCAACGCCGTCTGAAAGCCCAATCTTTTATTTTCAGACGGCCTCTTAAAATATCGAACCCCATCTATTGAAAAACCATACCGTATCTTAATAATAAACGATAAAATAGGCGGATTTATGAAAATAACTGCAGATCAACCTTTGCAATAATCGTACTACACACTTTCCCTGCCCAACTGAACGATTACTTTTAAAACCAAAGAACCAAAAGCTATTTTGGTTATTCTGGCGAACTGTTACAAAATATCGCCACCCAATCAGAGAAAACAAAAATTTAAAAACATACAAACAGGGCCTCAGATTACCTATAACTAAAATAATAAACTGCTTTGAAAATTACAACGCCCCATGCCTGATTACAGCTTATTAAACCGAATAAATAACGATATGACGAACCGCAATAAAGAAGATATATGACAAATTTAAAAAAACCTTGTCTTTTTGATTCTTCCACTTACGATAACAAAGATAGTGGCGCGCCCCCTTATAACAATGAACCTATCCTTAAACTTAGTTCCGTCGATATATCTGAAAATATCATCCGTGAGCAAATGCCCGATATTCTTAATCTTTTACTCATTGATAGAACCACATCTACGTCTAAACATAAAAAAAATATTATCTGGGCCACCCAAAACTATATCCAATATGGCCAAAAGCACTATACGGCCACTTCTCAAATTAAGCCGGAGCTAATCACTGGTGATATGGGGCAAATTATTATGCCTAGAGTGCTAAAATCACAATTCATACAAAAACAGCGTACTAAATCAAAGGCTGAAGTATTCACGCCAACATGGATCGTTAAAAAACAAAACGATGCCATAGATGCTAATTATCTAAATGACGACTTAGAAACCTATATTAAACGTAAATGGCTGGAAATAACCTGTGGAGAAGCACCCTATATGGCAAGCCGCTACGATATGGAAACAGGCAGACTCATAAATCTTTTGGATAGAGTTGGTTTTATTGATCGCAAACTCCAAAGAATTAATGCCGAGATTGATAACAAAGCCGAGTGGCAGTTAATGGTTGAAAAAGCCTATCAAGCAAGTTATGGCTTTGAATGGAGCGGAGACTCTTTGCTATTAGCCCGTGAAAATCTACTCTATACATACCGAGACTATTACATGGCGAAATGGTTTGAAGAACCTAGTAACAGCTTATTGAAACAAATTGCAGAAATAATTAGCTACAATATATTTCAAATGGATGGGATAAACTATATCATTCCGCTATCAAACAAAAAAGAAAAAACTTTTAAAAATCAATTGGTACTGTTTGATAATACAGACTCCGAGAAAAACCGGATTACAAAAGGCATACGGGTAAAAATCATGAACTGGGATACGAAAAAGATGGCGTTCTTTGATAAAGCGATAAATCAAAATAATCAATAATAATGATGATACGGCAAGCTAATACAAAAGATATGAAGTTAGAAGATATTTCTTCATTTTAAGCACAAACTATGAATAACATCCATATCGCTCACCTAAACACTCCCCCTTGTGCTAAGAAGCAGGAAAGGCTTTCCAAAAAATATAACGAGCTTTTTAAAGGATATAAAAATTGAAATTTGATGTTGTAGTAGGCAATCCACCCTACCAAGAAAGCCGTGAAGATACTCGTGACGACTCGATTTATCATTATTTTTATGATCTGGCAGAAAAGGCCGGCTTTAAGTATTGCTTAATATCACCTGCCCGCTTCCTATTTAATGCAGGTAGTACAGACAGAAATTGGAATAAAAAAATGCTGTCTGATAAACATATAAATGTAGAATATTATGAGCAAAACTCCGCCAATGTCTTTCAAAACACAGATATTAAAGGCGGTGTTGCCATCATATATAGAGATAAAGATAAAAACTTCGGCGAAATAGGTACATTTACAGTCTTTAAAGTGCTAAACCATATTGTAAAAAAAGTATCGAAACTTACAAATGCAACAATGAGCAGTATCATATCGGGGCAAGGTATTTATAAATTCACACCCAAAATGCACGAAGATTACCCGGAAGTGATCAAAATCCTATCTAAAAACCACCCTAATGATGTTGGAACAAATGCTCTAACCACATTACATAATATATTATTCTATCCTGAAAAACCAAATGATAAACACGAATATGTTGCTGTTTTAGGCAGGTTCCAACATAAGCGGGCGCTACATTATATTCGCAAGGATTACCTAAACGAGCCTTTTGCATTTGATAAATGGAAAGTTATATTGCCTAAAGCAAATGGTAACGGAAAACTAGGAGAACCGCTTAGCTCCCCCTTTGTTGGCAGACCTTTAATCGGTTTTACTCAAACATTTATCTCTATTGGCGCTTTCGATAGTGAAATAGAAGCCCAAAATACACTGAAATATATAAAATCTAAATTTACCCGCGTTATGCTTGGGGTTTTAAAAATCACACAAGACAACCCTAGAAATAAATGGGAAAAAGTGCCTCTTCAAAACTTTACCTGCCATTCCGATATAGACTGGACTAAATCAATATCGGAAATCGATCAACAACTCTATAAAAAATACGGATTAAATCAAACCGAAATAGACTTTATTGAAAATAAAGTAGCCCCTATGAATTAACGATATCGACCCCTGATAAATAGAAAACTACATCATTAAATTATAATATTTAGTATGAATTCAAAAAAAAATAATACTCAATTTTTTATGGTTCCTATTTTGAAATATTATTTAACCCTTGATTTCTAAAAATAAGATAAGTTTATGTCATACTATAAAACAAATGCTATCTATGAAAAGATTATCCAAAACCATTTAAACCGCTTTCATTTTGTTTCTCAAAATGCTTGGATTCTGGTTTATGCAAACCATCTTAGCGAGCCTAAGATTATCGTTCTGGCCCATAATAAAAAATGGCAAGCTGATGAAAAAATTCTAGAACTAACCAATAGAATAGCCCAAGAAGCAAAGCTACCGCTTATCAGGGTTTGTTTTGATAGCGAAGCTTCATCGATTGATTCCATGTTAGTGGCAATGAATAATTTACCTGAAAAAACTTTGAATTTAAATGAAATGAAAGAACTCTATTCCAGCTATGGATTAAATATTAAAAATAATATCGCGAATAAAGCTGTCAATAGTCAAACAAGTAGTGCCTATCATGACTGGCAAAGAAGTAGTTTAGGAAGTGATATAGTGGTTTCCGATATAGACTTAATAAAAGAAAAAAGCAAACAATTACTTGTCATTCTAGAACTGAAGAGGTCATATATAGGCTTGGATGAATGGGTTCCTTACAGAGAAGATTTTGCCAACTTCAGGGTTCTTGATAATCTATGTAAACTATCAGGCAATAAGTTCTTTATTCTATATAACCAACGCCGTACAACACCTTTTTTCGATGATGCATCAAGACTCACCGTCTTTACTTTTAATAATGGTGATCCCCTCAAAATAGGGCAATATAATTTTAAAGATCTGTTTATAGACTCTTAATACCCATTTAAGAGCCTATTTAAAACAGCAAACAAAATAACTTTTTTAAAACGGCGATTTATTTTTTCATTTTCCAAAACAAATAAGCCACTCCGGCCAATATGCGGTTTTTCCAACTTAGCGGCAACAACAGGCTTTTTCTTAAAAGATGATGGGTCGGGATAATATCAGTTAAGCCTAAAACGGTATCCAGACCGCTGTGCTGCTCGTTGGCTTTTTTCATTTTTAAATGTTGTGCGGTAATTTTCAAACGCATTAAGTCGGCTTCTAATTCCAACAATTGACGCTGTTCGGATTTATTCACCATCTTTTTCTCCCATTTTCTGTTGTGCTTTGCTTTCTTGTGTTTTGCCGGATAAATAAGCTAAATCTTCTTGAATATCGCGTAGCGTGGCGACAACTTGGGCATTTCTCTGCTTCCATGAGGAAACGGCCCACGAAACCATAAAGATAATAATTAGCAGACATACTACGGTAATACCGAAAAACACCCAGATTTTAGCCTGATCGTCTAATACATAATTCAAGCCGAGCAAAAGACTAATCATGCTTAACACAAACAACGCGCCCATGAATACGACGGAAGCGAAAATTTTAACGATGGTTGCTGCCTGTTCACTTAAATCAATTTGCAGCATCCGCAAGCGCAAAACCAATAAATCGGCACCTTGGTTAAGTAGTATCTGCATGTGGCTGAATTTTTGTTTTAAGCTCATAATTATCCTTTGATAAAGATATAGAGGCCGTCTGAAAAATAATGGCGGCGGCTATGCGGCATAGTTTATATATATTCGAAAATTATAATCTATTTTTACCGGATTAGCTTCAATCGGGATATCGGTATGATTAATGCAGCATGATATCCGAACGGGAATAAATTTTAAAATAATCTTGATAATAGATATTTATTGCTTTGGGGATACGGCGATAATATTTAAAGGCCGTCTGAAAGGCTTTTTCAGACGGCCTTTATTGCTAAGATTAACGACGGTTGAGCAATACGCCGACAACCAATCCGGCCAATGCGGCAAAACCCATTGCATAGTAGGGTTTGTCTTGAATCAATTCATCGGCTTGTCTGGCTGTATCTTTTACTCTTCTGGCTGCCTGATCTTCAAAGTCAGACAATTTTGATTTGGCAGAGCTTAATTTATCTTGTAATTTAGCTTTTAATGCTTTGGCTTCTTCGGTGCCGTTATCTACGCCATTTTTATAAAGTTCTTCAACATCATTCAATACTGAACGAACTTCTTTCATCAATGCATCTTTTTGACTTTCAAAATCTTGTTTCATAGGATTCTCCTAGCTGTTTGAATTTGGATTGGGGTTGGAACTCAGATACGGCAAAAATCTCTGCCAGTCTTTTAAATATGCCTGAAATTTGATTATTCAATATGATTCAAATGTTTAAATAGGCTAAATTATGTTAATAATAAAATAAATTCATAATAAAACCCTCTTAAGCAAGAGCTTCAGAGGGTTTTTATCAGCATAGATATTAAAATTTATTTAATACGCATATCACCGGTTTCAACAAAGCGTTGGTGCCATGAAAGCGCTTCGTTGAGCATATGCGGCGTATGCAGGCCGCCGGCTTTTTCGGCACGGTCGAGATAGTCTTTCAACATATCGCGGTAGTCCGGATGCGCACAGTTTTCAATAATCAGTTTGGCGCGTTGGCGCGGTGCTTTGCCGCGTAAGTCGGCCATACCTTGTTCGGTTACGATAAACATCACATCGTGTTCGGTGTGGTCGTGGTGGGAAACCATCGGTACGATACATGAAATCTTGCCGTCTTTGGCTACCGACGGGCTCACGAAGAACGACCAGAACGCATTACGGGTAAAGTCGCCCGAACCGCCGATACCGTTCATCATGCGGGTACCCATCACATGAGTAGAGTTCACATTACCGAAAATATCGGCCTCAATCATGGCGTTCATACCGATTACGCCCAAGCGGCGGATTAATTCGGGATGGTTGGTGACTTCTTGCGGGCGCAGAATAATTTTGCTGCGTAAGGTTTCGATATTGTCATTAAAGCGTTGCAAGGCATCCGGGCTGAATGACAATGCGGTTGCCGAAGCGGAAACCATTTTGCCGTTTAAAATCAAATCCAGCATACCGTCTTGCAACACTTCGGTATAGCCGTAAAGGTTTTCAAACGGGCTGTCCTGCAAGCCGGCCAATACGGCGTTGGCAACGTTACCCACACCTGATTGCAACGGCAACAGGTTGGCCGGCAGGCGGCCTGCTTTTACTTCGTGTGAGAAGAAGTCGATAATTTGCGAAGCGATGCGTTTGGAATTTTCATCGGGGTCGGCGAATTTGCTATTGCGGTCTGGCAGATCGGTAACCACAACGGCCACAACTTTATTCAAATCGATTTCAAAATAAGGGGTACCGATGCGGCCATCGGGTTTTTCCAACGGAATCGGTTTACGGTTGGGCGGGGTGCCGATATCAGGATGGATATCGTGCATGCCTTCCAGCAGAATGTGTTGGCGGCTGTTTACTTCGAGAATGATTTTATCGGCGGCTTTCATCCATTCGTTATTGGTGCCGACACCCATAGAAGGAATAATGCGACCGTCTGGCAAAATACCGGTGATTTCAATCAGGGCAACATCCATTTTGCCATAGAAACCGAAGCGGACTTGTTGTTCTACATGCGATAAGTGCATATCGACATAATTCACTTCGCCGGCATTAATGCTGTTGCGCAAGGTGGGATCTGATTGGAAAGGAGTACGGAAATGAATACCTTTGGCTTGTGCCAAAACGCCGTCGCAATCGGCTGCGGTAGAAGCACCGGTTAACATACCGATGGTAAATTTTTCGCCGCGCTCGTGTGCTTCTTCCATTTGTTTGGCTAAAGCGGCCGGAACGGCTTTCGGATAGCCGGCACCGGTAAAGCCGCTGATGCCGACATTCATGCCGTCTTTAATAAAGCTTGCCGCCTGTTCGGCCGACATAATTTTGGCACGCAAGCCTTCATGTTGTACGCGTTCTGCATTGGCAGTCATATAAGTGTCTCCTCTTGAAACATCCGGCAACCGCTTAAGCGGCGACCGTTAGGATTAATATTCAGGTTAACGGCTCCAGTGTAATATTGCTTAGCCGATTCTCAAGCAATATATAATAAAGGTTTTATGCTGTAAAGAAGGTATAGGGAAGGAACTTGAATAATAGCGTTAGAATTGATTGAAATTGCATAAAAAACCGCTTATCACCGCATAATATTGCCAAAAGGCCGTCTGAAATAAATTATTTCAGACGGCCTTCGATATAAAAATATCAAATCATAAGCATCATAATAAAAATATACGGCCAACCAATAGCAGTTTGTTTTATTGAAACGGCAGCCAGATTTTGGCTAGGAAATACATCAACGCCCCGCCAACCGAAAGAACGGCGAAAATAATGCCTTTTTTCCTCGCATTCGGACAAAACCAATAAACCGCCAAGCTGAAGCTGAAAAACAGGGCTGTGACCACCCAGAGCAACTGCTTATCTTTAAAACGGTTGAGGGTATAGGTTTCCGTCATCATCACATACATTTGCCACAAACCGGCCATACTCATGCTGATTACGCCGGCTGGCAGAAAAATAATCCCGAGTAATTCTTTATTCATAAAAGAGGCCGTCTGAAAAATAAAAGTAAATTAAATGATATAGTTTCAAATCGAATCATTCAATCATATATGCCGCATTAACTATGCTGAAAAATAAAACACAAGGCTCGATTTAGTTTTCGCTTAAATTCAAATAATGGCGGCTGCCCTGCATATCGCTCATGGCACGCAACAGCATTTCAAAATGATCATCGTTGTTGATAAAGTCCAATTCATCGGCATTGGCAATCAACAGAGGAGCATTTTGATAGAGATGGAAAAAGCGGCGGTATTCATCTTGAATCTGACTCAAATAGCCGGACGGGAATAAATTGAGTATGCCGCCGCCGTTTTTTTGCAAACGCTTTTGGGCGTTTTCATCGGAGGTTTGCAAATAAATCACCAAATCGGGCACGGGATATTCGGGCATCACTTTGCGCTTCATCTGCCAAAACAAGGTTTGTTCGTTGGCCGGATCGCTGCCGTTAAGCACCACCGGCACAAAAATCTGATCTTTTTCCAATAGGAAATCGGCAATAATGCGCTCGTTTTTTTCTTCTTCGGCATTAATCAAATCCACGGCTTCGGCACGACGCATTAAAAAATAAAGCTCGGTTGCCAAGCCGTGGTTGGCCGCATTCAGATAAAACTGTTCTAAAAAAGGGTTGCGTTCGGGGCTTTCGGTGAGGTGCAATGCGTCAAAATACTCTGCCAAGCGGCGGCTGAGCGCCGATTTACCGCTGCCAATAGAACCTTCCACTACAATATAACGATGATGCATATTTAATGCTCTTTCCTATAACTGCCTGTTTAACAATATTCAGACGGCCTATAAGCCGCGCTTAAATGAAAAATCTTAACTACCAAAGCCATCGGTTTAAGCCCATACCCGATGGTATGCTTTCGACCATTCCGCCTATCGGTTTGGTTCCATAATACGGATGCCGTCGTCGCCCAATGCGGCCGACAATTCGGCAGCCGTGCCATGCCCGCCCAATCTAAAATCAGGGGCAATTTCGGCCAACGGGTGCATCACAAAACTGCGCTCGTGCGCGCGCGGATGCGGCAGGGTCAGATTCGGATCGCTACTGCTTTCGCCGTCATAATCAATCATATCCAAATCGAGAGTACGCGGGGCATTGCGAAAACTACGCACCCTGCCGAAATCATGTTCGATACCGTTTAACACCGCCAGCAATTCATGGCTACCCAAATCGGTTGCCACCATACAAACGGCATTCACAAAATCAGGCTGTCCGGTATAGCCCACCGGCGCAGTGATATACAGTGAAGACACCCGCTGTATTTCAATATGCGGATGGGCGCCGATAACCGCCAATGCCGAGCGCACCTGCCCGGCAGGGTCTTCCAGATTGCTGCCCAATGCAATCACGGCAGTATGGGGGAAAGGTTTTGCCATAATTCAGACGGCCTTAAAACGGTTTGTTTAACGCTAAATAAACAATGGAAAACACGCACACCATCGACAATACATAGCCAAACCATGATCTTGCACTACGCGGCGCAGCGCGGAAGGTAAACCCGCCGCAAAATATATAAGCCAATAACAATAATAATTTCACGCCCAGCCAATTGGCATTGCCAAACGGGGTAAAGTGGGTGATGCTCATCAGCCAAAGGCCGGTAAACAACAGCAGCGTATCGTTGATATGCGGAATCACTTTTAAAATTTTCGGCAATGGTTTTTCAGGGCGGATAAAACGTAACCAGAAGCGCAAATTGAATAGGAAAATAGTCAGCACCACAAAAGTGATGTGGCTGTGTTTGACAATTAAATATTGCATAAAATATTTCTTATATTATTGGTTGTGGTTATCCCGCCGAACCTCATCCCGGTTCAAGGGCAAGCATCATATCAAATCACAAGCTGATTGCATAAAATATATTTCATCATAATATTTTATTTCAGCTTTTCAATAGCCAGCAGATAAGGCGGCCGGTTGCGGCGGTTAATGAAACCGTATTTTAATACGCTATAGTGTTGTTGTGGCAATAAAGCCGCCCATTTCTCCACCGCTGCGGCCTCCCTATTCCCTGCCTCATGCCCCGGATATAATACCGCCGCCAGCAATCCGCCGTTTTTCAATAAATGCAAAGCCGATTCCAGTGCACGGATACTGGTATCGGCCTGTGTGGTTAATGTTTTGTCCCCGCCCGGTAGCCAGCCGAAATTAAAAATGGCGGCGGCAACCGGTTCGGCCACATAATCCGCCAGCCTTTCATGGCCTGCCTGAATATAAGCCACCTGAGCCTGCGCCCCTGCCTGCGCCAAACGGGCGGCGGTTTGCGCCAAAGCCTGCGCCTGTATATCAAACGCCCAAACCTTGCCGTTTGCCCCTACCATCTGCGCTAAAGCCAGCGTGTCATGGCCGTTGCCTGCGGTGCCGTCGATAACCGTATCGCCCGCGTGCACGGCATTCGACAGCAAATAATGGGCAAAAGGCAGGATATTGGTTAAATACATGGCAAGGCCGTCTGAAAAAACGATAAAAAATACCTTACCGATAAAAGGTAAGGTATTTTCCGTACCCGCTGTTAGGCGGTAGTTTGGCCTGTTTCGACCTGTACCGGCGCAGCACCCTGCTGTTTGTTTTCATGCTGCAAACTTACTGCGCGGGCAGGAACAATGGTAGAAATCGCATGTTTGTATACCATTTGTGTTACGGATGTGTTACGCAACAAAACAACATATTGGTCGAACGATTCAACTTGCCCCTGCAATTTAATGCCGTTTACCAAATAAATGGAAACCGGAACATGCTCTCTTCTTAATGCATTGAGAAAAGGATCTTGTAACATTTGTCCTTTAGTGGTCATTTTTTTCAACTCCGTTATTATGGTTCTAAAATTTTCGGGAAAAACATGTGCCGATTTTAGCTTTTTATGCATATTTTTACCAACCCTTTATCCGTAATAATATGCAAACATTGGCAACATGGTTTGATAAAGCGTCTGTAATAAGATAGGTATGAATCTTTAAAGTTCAAATATGCTTTCACATATTTATTTGAAATAAATATCTTTATATTTAAAAAGCATAGAAAATTTGCTAAATATCTGTATTGATTCAGCCAAAGGCCGTCTGAAATATCGGCTTTAGATAAGCGTTGTAAAAAACACAAATAACCGATACCGCTTCCAGCCGTTTTTTACCCCCAAGGCAAACAATCCCCGTTAGGCCGTCTGAAAACTGCCTGGCCCATTTTCTATCAATCGCCCATTCTATAATTTGCAATACTTTACCGGCCGTCCATCTTTCCCGCCCCCATCCGCCAACGCCCTAGAATCATCGGCTTGCTTGGCGATATAATTCAAAGTTTCCGCCATCACATCAAAGCGCGCCATGCAAGTTATCCAATACGAAAACTCCCCGTTTAAACTACACCAGCCGTTCCCCCCCGCCGGCGACCAGCCCACCGCCATTGCCGGCCTGCTCGAAGGGCTTTCAGACGGCCTCGCCTACCAAACCCTGCTCGGCGTAACCGGTTCGGGCAAAACCTACACCATGGCCAATGTGATTGCCCAAAGCGGCCGCCCCGCCATTATTATGGCGCACAACAAAAC
The DNA here is from genome assembly GCF_024834045.1 of Neisseria montereyensis. Classification (GTDB taxonomy): domain Bacteria; phylum Pseudomonadota; class Gammaproteobacteria; order Burkholderiales; family Neisseriaceae; genus Neisseria; species Neisseria montereyensis. The sequence continues at coordinate 16,579 of NZ_JANUXW010000003.1, read as the reverse complement.
CCTTGCCGCCCAGCTTTATGCCGAAATGCGCGAATTTTTCCCCGAAAACGCGGTGGAATATTTCGTTTCATACTACGACTATTATCAGCCCGAAGCCTATGTGCCCAGCCGCGATCTGTTTATTGAAAAAGATTCCGCCATTAATGAGCACATCGAACAGATGCGCCTTTCCGCCACCAAAAACCTCATGACCCGCGACGACGTGATTATCGTTGCCACTGTTTCCGCCATCTACGGTATCGGCGACCCCACCGAATACCAACAAATGGTTTTATCCGTTAAAGAAGGCGACACCATCGAACAGCGCGACATTATTTCCACCCTCGTTTCCATGCAATACGAACGCGGCGAAACAGATTTCAAGCGCGGTTCGTTTCGCGTGCGCGGCGACGTTATCGACATCTACCCCGCCGAAAGCTCCGACAACGCCCTGCGCATCAGCCTGTTTGACGACGAAATCGACCGCCTCGACCTCTTCGACCCGCTCACCGGCGGCAGCCTGCAACGTGTCGGCCGCTATACCGTTTTCCCCTCCAGCCATTATGTAACCCCGCGCGAAACCGTATTACGCGCCTGCGAAAGCATCAAACAAGAATTGCGCGAGCGTATCGACTTCTACACCAAAGAAAACCGCCCCGTCGAAACCCAACGCATCGAACAGCGCACCCGCTTCGATCTCGAAATGCTCTACGAAATGGGCTTTTGCAAAGGCATTGAAAACTATTCCCGCCACTTTTCCGGCAAAAAAGAAGGCGAACCGCCCCCCACTCTGATGGACTACCTGCCCGATAACGCCATTATGTTTATCGACGAAAGCCACGTTACCGTCACCCAAATCGGCGGCATGTATAAAGGCGACGCCAGCCGCAAACAAAATCTGGTCGACTACGGCTTCCGCCTGCCCTCCGCCCGCGACAACCGCCCGCTCAAATTCCACGAATTTGAAAAAATCATGCCGCAAACCATATTCGTATCCGCCACCCCCGCCAAATACGAAGCCGAACACGCCGGCCAAGTGGTCGAACAAGTCGTCCGTCCCACCGGATTGGTCGACCCTCAAATCGAAATCCGCCCCGTCGCCACCCAAGTGGACGACCTGCTCAGCGAAATCCACCTGCGCATCGAAAAAGGCGAACGCGTACTCGTGACCACCCTCACTAAACGCATGGCCGAACAGCTCACCGACTATTACAGCGAACTCGGCATCAAAGTGCGCTACCTGCATAGCGATATCGACACCGTAGAGCGCGTAGAAATCATCCGCGATTTACGCTTGGGGCTGTTCGACGTTTTAGTCGGCATCAACCTATTGCGCGAAGGCTTGGATATTCCCGAAGTTTCCCTAGTCGCCATTTTAGATGCCGACAAAGAAGGCTTCCTCCGCAGCCACCGCAGCCTGATTCAAACCATCGGCCGCGCCGCCCGCAACGTAAACGGCCTCGCCATCCTCTATGCCGACAAAATCACCGATTCCATGAAAGCCGCCATAGACGAAACCGAACGCCGCCGCGAAAAACAAATAAAATTCAACGAAGAACACGGCATCGTACCGAAACAGATTACCAAACAGGTAAAAGACATTATCGACGGCGTATATCACGACGAAACCGGCAGTAAAGGCAAAGGCAAGAGCAAAAAAGACAAAGTGAAAATCGGCGAAATCCACAACGAAGAAGACGCCTTAAAAGAAATCGCCAAACTCGAAAAAGCCATGCAACAAGCGGCACGGGATTTGCAGTTTGAAGAAGCGGCTGTTTTAAGGGATAAGATTCGGGGGATTAAAGAGGGGTTGTTGTTTGGGAGTGAGTAGAAAACGATGTTTTAGAAAATTTTATTTTACTCAAAAAGTGGTTCTTAAAATCTAGCAAAAAAGGATAATATTATGACTTATATACCTTATGAACAAAGATGTATTGAATTACCCTCAGGTACCTGCTTTATATGGCTATATTGTAACAAAAAACGAGAAAGTTCTATGCTAGAACTTATTCTTGATAATAATGCCCTTGTTAAACCAAATAATTGGTTAAAAGATATTCAACAAATTGATAACATAGAGAAGATTAAAGTACATGAAAAAGATCGTGTAGGAATAAATGTTTCGCTTTATTTGGCATTTGTAGAACAATATTTATCAAATAAAAAATATACTACCGATATTGTTAATCGTACGGATTCATTTATTAAACCATTTAAAGATTTAGGGATACCATTTGAAAATGGGTTTTCTTCAAAAATTGAGCAGTTATTAATCAATAATGAAAAGCAAATCCGAACAGATTGGATGATGTCTTATTTATACATTGTACTTTTATATAGAATAACTTTTGCAAAAAAAGATGATAAAAAGCCTTTTGAATTAGTGCAGCAGTTAAAGGATAAAAATGTACCGTGTTTTTCTAGTCTTATTATGCTTTGCTGTTTGGCTGAATTCTTAAATAAAAATAAGAATATTAAGATGGTTAATGATAATAAATCTGCTTATTCTTATTTATCAGATTTTATGAGTATTAAACCTAGTCAAAAAGGTGAGAATTCTTTGGAAGAGAAATATTTCCGTAATAGAGCAGGTGACTTATTATTTTGGTTAGCTATTCCTAACTTATTACAGAATAATTACCAACCAGCAGGAGAGTTGATGGTGGTAACAGATGATAAAGCATTAAAAAAATTAATTTTTAGATGTTTTCCTTTTGTATGGCGAGATGATAAGAAAATGAGTGTATCCTTTGATGAAAATAGTTTTGATACGAAGTCATCAGAAAAAATTCTCTCTTTAATCGAGGAGAATCTATGGGAATTTACACCACCCAGTTCTGATGAAGAAAAAATAGATCGCTTAACTAATTTAAAGAATCATGTCTTAGATGGAGTGGATGATAATGTGAAGTACGAGGTAGAAAAAGTATGGAATGAATGGTTAAAAAATGGATTTGGAACAAGCTATACCCTTTAAGCAGCAAGCGTAGTGTGTGTGCCATCAGCACGCACGCGTTGCCCGAATCCCAACAATCCGCGTGCGTGGCTTTCGCCACACACCCTACAAAGGTTTTACCCCGCAAGTACCAATTCAAAATAATCCAATCACACTCACCCTCTATCAATCATGAGGCCGTCTGAAAAACAATCTTCAGACGGCCTTGAATATCGGTAATACAAATACGGCAACCATTCATCACCCTTTGTAGGGGCGGATTATATATCCGCCCGTATCGGCATTGCCTACCATAAAGCAAACAACAATCTGCTTGGGTTAAAAACCCTATCAACACACCCCAACGCTTGCCTATTCATAAACAACGGGCGGATATGCAATCCGCCCCTACATATATATTCAAATCATTTGCAAGCGTAGGATGTGTGCCATCGGCACGCACGCGTTATCTGAATCACAAACAAGCCGCGTGCGTGGCTTGCGCCTCACACCCTACAAAGGTTTTATACCGCAAGTACCAATCTGGAATAATCCAATCACACTCCCCCTTTATCAATCATCAAGGCCGTCTGAAAATAATATTCAGACGGCCTTGAATATTGGCAATACAAATACGGCAACTATTCGCTACCATGTGTAGGGGCGGATTATATATCCGCCCGCATAGGCATTTCCTAGCATAAAGCAAACAACAATCCACTTGGGTTAAAAACCATATCAACACACCCCAACGCTTGTCTATTCATAAACAGCGGGCGGATATATAATCCGCCCCTACATATTGAAACAGCAAGCGTAGGGTGTGTGCCATCGGCACGCACGCGTTGCCCGAATCCCAATAATCCGCGTGCGTAGCTTGCACCACACACCCTACAAAGGTTTTATACCGAAAACATTAATCCAAAATAATCCAATCACACTCACCCTTTATCAATCATCAAGGCCGTCTGAAAAACAATCTTCAGACGGCCTTAAATATTGGCAATACAAATACGGCAACTATTCGCTACCATGTGTAGGGGCGGATTATATATCCGCCCGCATAGGCATTTCCTAGCATAAAGCAAACAACAACCCACTTGGGTTAAAAACCATATCAACACACTCCCAACCCTTGCCTATTCATAAACAGCGGGCGGATATGCAATCCGCCCCTACATATATATTCAAATCATTTGCAAGCGTAGGATGTGTGCCATCGGCACGCACGCGTTATCTGAATCACAAACAAGCCGCGTGCGTGGCTTGCGCCATGCACCCCACAAAGATTTTATACCGCAAGTACCAATCTGGAATAATCCAATCACACTCCCCCTTTATCAATCATCAAGGCCGTCTGAAAAACAATCTTCAGACGGCCTTGAATATTTTGGCAATACAAATACGGCAACCATTCACCGCCCTTTGTAGGGGCGGATTATATATCCGCCCGTATCGGTATTGCCTAACATAAAGCAAACAACAACCCGCTTGGGTTAAAAACCATATCAACCCCTAACGTTTGTCTATTCATAAACAGCGGGCGGATATGCAATCCGCCCCTACATATTCAATGATAAGGCCGTCTGAAACCTTTTTCAGACGGCATTGATCAATAAAATATCACCAATCAATAAAATCCTAACTTCTAACCTGCCCGTTCCCCAATACAACCCATTTCTGAGAAGTCAAACCATTCAGCCCCACCGGGCCGCGCACATGGATTTTATCGGTTGAAATACCGATTTCCGCGCCTAATCCGTATTCAAAGCCGTCGGCAAAACGGGTACTGGCGTTCACCATTACGCTGGCGCTATCGACCATGCGTAGGAATATTTGGGCATCGGTATAAGATTCGGTTACGATGCTGTCGGTATGATGGCTGCCGTGCAGATTGATATGCGCCATTGCGTCGTTTAAACTGTCGACCACTTTAACCGCTAAAACAGGGGCTAAGTATTCGGTGTCCCAATCTTCGGGGGAAGCGGCTTTAATATTGTTTAATATGGTAAGTGTTCTATCGCAACCGCGCAGCTCAACCCCTTTTTCACGGTATTTTTCAGCTAATAAGGGTAATATTTCGGCCGCCCTATCCTGATGCACCAATAAGGTTTCCATCGTATTGCAAGTGCCGTAGCGCGAAGTTTTGGCATTGAATGCGATATCAACGGCTTTTTGGGTGTCGGCGGCTTTATCGATATAAACATGACAAATGCCGTCGAGGTGCTTAATCACGGGTACCCGTGCTTCGCTGCTGATGCGGGCAACCAATGATTTTCCACCGCGCGGGATAATCACATCAATCAAATCGGGCGATTGCAACATGGCGCCGACGCTTTCGCGGCTGGTATTTTCTATCAGGCTCACTGCGCCCGCAGGTAAATCGTTTGCCACCAATGCCTGAGTAATTAGTTTGGCAATCGCCATATTGCTGTTAAAGGCTTCGCTACCGCCGCGCAAAATGCAGGCATTGCCGGATTTCAAACACAAAGCGGCCGCATCAACGGTTACATTCGGGCGCGATTCGTAAATAATACCGATTACGCCGAGCGGCACGCGCATTTTGCCGATTTGCAAACCGTTAGGGCGCAAACGGAATTCATCCATTTCCCCCACCGGATCAGGCAGGGCGACAATCTGCCGCAAGCCTTCGCTCATGCCGGCAATGGTTTTTTCGGTGAGTTTCAAGCGGTCGAGCAAGGCGGCATCCAAGCCTTTGGCTTCCGCGTTTTCCAAATCCAGTGCGTTTGCCGCTAAAATCTCGTTTTGATGTTGCTCGATTAATTCTGCCAACAATAATAATGTGGCGTTTTTTTGAGCGGTAGATGCGCCGGCCAGCGTGTAAAATGCTTGTTTGGCAGCGGTGGCGGTTTGGCGTACATATTCTTGAATATTCTGCATAAGGGAATCCGGCAAATCGTAAAGAAAAGAGGCTTTTGATAATAAGGCCGTCTGAATAAGATTGCAAGCAGGCATCTTTTAGCGTATTTGAAATTGAATGGCGATGCCGCATGCGCCAGTGTGATAGTCACATAAGTTAAAAGTGGTTTCTAACTTGATAATTTTCTATATAATAGGCCGTCTGAAACTTTTTCAGACGGCCTATACAATACATTCTATCCTCATTCATCCGGTGATGTATTTTATCTATCTATATCGCCAATTCGGCTTAAAACCAACATAATACAGCCAAACTCAGGTAAGATAAAAACTACTTTCAGGCCGTCTGAAACAGTTGGCCGTACACAAATTCACAATAAAATTTAAGAGGAATTTCTTTTGGATACTTTTTTAAGTATGAAAGTTTTCCGCCAAGTGGTGGAAAACGGTAGTTTCACCAAAGCCGCCGACCGAATGGATTTATCTGCCGCAATGGTCAGCAAACATGTTCGCCATTTGGAAGAAAGCATCGGTGCCAAATTATTATTGCGCAACACCCGCAGCCTAAGCCTCACCGAAGCAGGCAACGAATATTTCCGCCAATGTGCTTATGCCTTGGATACTTTGGAACAGGCGGCGCAAAAAGCCGCTTCCGGTGTTGCCCATGCACAAGGCTTATTGCGCATCACCGCGCCGGTATGGTTTGCTTCGCCGATGTTCTCGCAATGGCTCACCGAATACGCGGAACTCTATCCCGATATTACCTTGGAAGTAGAGCTGGACAACCGCCACAGCGATCTGGTTGGCGAGGGATTCGACTTGGCTTTGCGGGCATCAGATTTTCCCGCATCTTCATTGATTGTACGCCGGCTCGGTACGATACATATGCTATTGTGCGCCTCAGCCGATTTTATCGCCCGCCACGGCCTGCCCCGAACCATCAGCGAAGCGGAAAACTGCCCCGCAGTATTGCCCAGCTATGCCGATATGCGCATTAAAACGCTCTATCCCAACCAAGACACTCAGAAAAGCAAAGGCGAAGATATACACCTCAAGCCGGTTTTCAGCAGCAATAACAGCACGATGGTTCACCAAATGATTCTGGCCGGGCTCGGCATCGGCTATGTGCCCGATTGCTTGGTTTACAACGATTTGGATACCGGCAAACTGATTAGACTGCTGCCGGGCTATCAAATGCCGTCCCATCCGCTTTATGCCGCCTATGCCGACCGCCAATATTTAAGCGCCAAAGTACGCAGCTTTATTGATTTTATCAGCGTAAAATTGAAGCAGCCGTATAGCCAACATTGTCATGAGAATGAAAATAAGTCATAACACATACCATAACAAAATCATACAAAAGATAATCGTTATTGGTATTGGGTTTATTATCAGATTTAGTTAAAATATTAACGTTATAACAACAATGAAAGAGGAGTAAGAAATGAAAAAAATTTTAACCGCACTTATCGTTTCTGCCTTATCTTCCACAGCTTTGGCGGCAACTTATCAAATCGATTCTGATCACACTAATGCCCGTTTCAGTATTGATCATTATAATACCAGCACCAACGTCGGCGGTTTTTACGGATTAACGGGCCAATTGGAATTTGATCCGGCTAGGCATACTGGTTCGATTAACATCACGATTCCGGCCAATACCATCCAAACCAGCAGCCCCCAGCTGACCCGCCACTTACAAGATGCCAATTTCTTTAATGTTGCGCAATACCCCCAAATCCGTTTTGTTTCCAATAGATTTAATTTTAATGGCGACAAACTGGCATCGGTAGACGGAAACCTGACCATGAAAGGCCAAACCCACCCCGTCAGACTGACTGCACAAAAATTTAATTGTTACGACAACCCCATTTTAAAAACCACGACATGCGGCGGCGATTTCACCGCCACCATAGACCGCAGCCGTTGGGGCTTGGATTATCCGCCCGATGCAGGTATCACCAACACGGTTGTATTAACCGTTCAAATTGAAGCCGGAAGAAAATAATATCTTCCTTTATTACAGCTGCTTGATAAGCTAAAATGTTTTAACTCAAAAACAAAGCCCTTGAACATCAACGTTCAAGGGCTTTATTTTTATCGAAATCTTTTATTTACAGCTTACACCTTGAATTTTCGGCGCATCACCGCTGCCCACTTTAAAAACACATTTAGTGCTGCTGCCACCGGAAACGTTTAAGTTACCGCCGCTTAAGTTTAAGCTCACCGGCTCTTTTACGCCCATGCTTACCGCAGTAGAAGCAATTTTTTGTACATTTTCTGCCGTGTAGGGTGTGTTGTTCGAAGCTACTTGAATTTCTTTAGCCGCTGAATAGGCATTTATACCTACCGCAAGCGTCGCAACCGCAGCTAAGGCTAATAATTTATTGTTTTTCATGTAAAAATTTCCTTTAAGGATGACGTAAACAATACGCCGTTGAAAACAGGATATGGGCAAACAGGGCAAACTGCAAGCCCCCGCCCCCTTTTTACGCCTATTTGTGGTAATTCCGGCATACGTTTCAACAAGCTCAAAATCAATTCAACCGTATTATCAGGATCAAAAAATAAGGGCGGATATACAATCCCGCCCCATGCTTATTTATCTTTTCAGACGGCCTTTAAAGCCCAAAACCATCCGCTTTAACCGAATAACGATAGTTTCACTATTTACCGCTGCCCACCGAAATGAATACGCGGATCCACCCAAGAATAAGAAATATCCGACAATAATTTTGCCAATAAACCCATCAGCGTAAACACATACAAAGTGCCCATCACCAACGGATAGTCCCGTTTCACCACCGCTTCATAAGACAACAAACCCAAGCCGTCTAAAGAAAACAGCGTTTCAATCAGCAAACTACCGGTAAAAAACGCCCCGATAAAGGCTGCCGGAAAACCGGTAATCAGCGGAATCATGGCATTGCGAAACACATGCTTCATTAAAATCTGGCGCTCCGGCAAGCCTTTGGCACGGGCGGTATAAACATATTGGCGGCGGATTTCTTCCAAAAACACATTTTTAGTCAACACCGTCATCACCGCCAAATTACCCGCCACCGAAGCGGTTACCGGCAACGCGATATGCCACAAATAATCGGTAATTTTCCCACCGAAACTCAAACTTTCCCAATCATCACTCACCAATCCGCCCTGCGGAAACCAAGCAAAGAAACTGCCGCCGCCAAACAACACCAACAGCACCAAGCCCAAAACAAAAGGCGGAATGGTATAGCCGACCAAAATCACCATACCCGATACCGCATCAAATCGGGAACCGTCGCGCACCGCTTTCATAATCCCCAACGGAATACAGATAATATACGTCAATAAAAACGTCCATAAGCCCAAACTCATCGACACCGGCATTTTTTCTTTCACCAACTCAAATACGGTTTGATGATGGAAAAAGCTTTCACCCAAATCAAAACGGGCAAACCGGCCGACCATTTCGACAAAACGGGTTAACGGCGGTTTATCAAAACCATAAAGGGCATTGAGCGCAGCCATTTCATCCGCCCCCAAGCCGCCGCCACGTTTCAACATACCGCCGCCGGCATTAGCGGCCACTTCACCCCCGCCCCCGCCTTGTGTCAGCTGTTGAACCATCTGCTCGACAGGGCCGCCGGGCACAAACTGGATAACCGCAAATGTTACCGCCAAAATCCCCAATAAGGTAGGAATCAACAATAACAAACGTTGCAGAATATACCGTCCCATCATCGCTCTCTTTTCATACGCCTATTGCTTAAAACAGGCATCTTATCAAGATTAAGGCCGTCTGAAAATCACGGTTTTTTCAGACGGCCTCCAAACTTATAGCCCCGAACATCATAATACTTCAATATACAAATCATTCATGCCGTCTGAATCCTTTCAGACGGCATGAATAAAAAACCATAAACCTTATAATACGGCTAATGCAGCATCATAATTAGGCTCTTGAGCGATTTCGCTCACCAATTCGCTATGCAACACTTGGTTGTTTTCATCCAATACTACAACCGAACGAGCGGTTAAACCTTTCAACGGGCCACCGGCCAACAAAACACCGTAATCTTGAGGGAACGTGCTGCGGAAAGCGGATAACATCACCACATTTTCAATACCTTCCGCGCCGCAAAAACGGGCTTGTGCAAAAGGCAGATCCTCTGAAATGCACAATACCACGGCATTATTCAAATTGGCCGCTTTTTCATTAAATTTCCGTACCGATTGTGCGCAAACACCGGTATCCACACTCGGGAAAATATTCAGAACTTTACGTTTGCCCGCAAAATCAGCCAAACCTTTATCCGATAAATCACCGGCGGTTAATTGAAATTCCGGTGCCGTTTGGCCTTTCTGCAAAAAAGTACCGCTTACTTCAACGGGATTACCCTGTAAAGTGACTTGAGACATACCATTTCCTTTTCAAAGTTAACATCAGGCAGCCTTGCACGGCGGCAAAGCGGCGGGATAAACGGACACATTGGTTTGTGTCAGCGCAAATAGGGTTTCAAGCTGCTGTTGCGCCTGAATTTGTGCATGAGAGAGAATATCGGCTTTGCAGGCGCTTGCCAATACTTGTTTTTTGGCCTGTTCCTGTACGGTTTGAAACACACCCTTATCAATCGGATGCAATCCGAGCGAACCGGTTTTAATGTCATACACTTCGATATTGTCGAGATTCACACTGAGTATTTCCACCGGCGGCAAACTGATAATCACCTTATTGCCAACCACATTAATATTCTCAGCCGTTAATTTATTCAAATCCAAACCGGCCAACACCCGCCCTTGGGCAATAAACAAACCGGTTTGCGAATCCTGCCATAAAGCATACCAGTTGCCCTTTTTTTCGGTTTTGATAATGGTATCGATATGAAAAGCCGTACTTTCCAGCCGATTAAGATTTTGAATCTGGGTAAGCACCCCTTCCCGTGTCAGCACTTGGGTAGCAGGTTGTTGTTTATTTTGCCAAATATACCAAGCGGCAACGGCCAATGCGGCCAATAACACAATAGTCAGCAAACGGAATAAAACTTTCATATAACGATACACTTTAGATTTGAAGTAGCAGCAATATAATGTTTTTTATGAAAATTTCAATACCAATAGCCGAAAAATACCAATCCGGCCGGCCATATTCCGGCTTTTCAGCCATTAACCGAATACTAAAAAAGACCGTCCGAACACTTTTCAGACGGCCTCAATCAAGCCCTTAAACAACCTGTTTTTATATTTACCAAATAGTAAATAATATATCAACAAAAACCTATTTGCTTTTTGGTAAACACAAACCTATAATGCCGTTCCAACAACTTTACCCAATCAGCAATATGGATACTGTAGCACGACGGCGGCACAATCTGCGCCAATGGATTACCAAGCATTACGGCGGGCAACAGGCACAATTTGCCGCAGCAGCGGCCATCAATGCCGGTGAATTATCCGCCCTGCTGAAAAACAAATCCTTCGGCGAGAAAAAAGCCCGCAAAATCGAACATTCGGCCGGCATGCCCGCTATGTGGCTCGACACCAACCACGGCGACAAACCTGCCGACCCTACTTTCCCATCCAATACCTCTACGGAACCAGACCGGAATATGAATAAAATTTCTACTATCCCCGAAATCCTTGCCGATATCAAAGCCGGCAAAATGGTTATTATCACCGATGCGGAAGACCGCGAAAACGAAGGTGATTTGATTATGGCCGCCCAATTCGTTACCCCGCAGGCCATTAACTTTATGATCAAACACGCCCGCGGTTTGGTGTGCCTGCCGATGAATGACGAATTGGTCGACCGTCTCAACCTGCCGCAAATGACCCAGAAAAACGGCGCTCAATACGGCACTAACTTTACCGTATCCATCGAGGCCGCCCACGGCATTTCAACCGGTATTTCCGCAGCCGACCGCGCCCTAACCATTCAAACCGCCGTATCGCCCGGTGTTAAGCCTGAAGATATTGTCCAACCCGGCCATATTTTCCCGTTGCGTTCTCAAAAAGGCGGCGTACTCGTGCGCGCCGGACACACCGAAGCGGCCGTCGACTTGGCGCAAATGAGCGGATTGATTCCCGCCGGCGTGATTTGTGAAATCCTTAACGACGACGGCACCATGGCACGCATGCCCGAATTGATGAAATTCGCCGAAGAGCACCAAATCAAAATCGGCACGATTGCCGACCTAATCGAATACCGCAGCCGCACCGAAAGCCTATTGGAAGAAATGGGCGATACCACCATCGAAACACCTTGGGGCACGTTCCAACAACACGTTTATGTGGATAAACTTTCCGGCGAAACGCATCTGGCTTTGGTAAAAGGTACCATCAGCCCGGATAAAGAAGCCCTTGTGCGCGTACACGAACCGTTCAGCGCTATGGATTTCCTACAAGTTGATCCCAGCCACTCATGGTCCGTACCCGATGCACTTGCGCGTATCAATCGTTCTGAAAGCGGCGTGATGATTCTGCTTCATAGAACGGAAGACGGCAGCACACTGCTTAACCGTACGCTTCCGAAAAATAGTTTCCAAGTTAAAAAATGGGATAGGAAAACCTATGGTATCGGCGCGCAAATTCTCGCCGGACTCAACGTACAAAAAATGCGCGTTATGGGCCAACCTTCTTCCATGAACGGCCTAACAGGTTTCGGTTTGGAAGTAACCGGGTTTGAAGAGGCCTAAACATAAACTTTAACCATACGGAAAAACAGAATAAAGGCTGTCCACCGTACCTTATCGGCAGACAGCCTGTTCTATTTTATAGGTTCGGGCTGTTTTCTATTCCAACCGGATAGACAATCCGATACCGACACACCGCTTTAATTAAATATGCAATCGGATTTCCCATGAAAACCGATTAGGCTTACAATAATTCGTTTTTCTTTTACACACAGGCAACGATTTTATGAAAATCTGGTTCGGTTTAGGCAGCCACCCCGACTTTCCACAAGGAAGCGCCGTCACCATCGGCAATTTCGACGGCGTACATCTCGGCCACCGTCATATCCTACAACGGCTCAAACAAGAAGCCGACAGCCGCAACTTACCGGTTGTGGTGATTATTTTCGAACCGCAACCACAAGAATTTTTTGCCCGTAAATCCAACCGCGAACGACCTTACCGCCTAAGCCCGCTTCGTACTAAATTACGCATCTTACGCGACACAGGTTGTGTCGATGCCGTATGGGTATTACGTTTTAACCAGGCTTTTGCCAATATTAGTGCACAAGATTTTATCGACCGACTGCTTGGCGAAACACTGCATACCAAATACATGCTGATTGGCGATGATTTCCGTTTCGGCTCAGGCAGGGAAGGCAATTTCCAACTATTGCAAAACCAACCCGGCATGGTTGTCGAAAGCACCCCGTCTGTTTTGGTTGAAAATATCCGCGCCAGCAGTACCGCTATCCGACAAGCCCTTTCAGACGGCCTTTTATCCTATGCACGCAAACTACTCGGCCATGACTATACCCTCAGCGGACGGGTAAAACATGGTGCCAAACTCGGACGAACCATTGGCTGCCCCACGGCCAATATACAATTGCCGCAACACCATTATCCGCTCAGCGGTGTTTTTGTGGTTGAAGCCGAAGGCGAATTCGGTACACGGCGCGGCGTAGCCAGTTTCGGTTTTAACCCTACCGTATCCCAAAACCGCCGTCAAAAACTAGAAGTTCACCTCTTTGATTTCAATGGTAATCTATATGGCCAACGCCTACAGGTACGCTTTCTACACAAATTGCGCGATGAAGCCAAATTTGACAATATAGACGATTTGAAAAAGCAAATTTGGGCAGATATGGATGCCGCTAAGAATTGGGTAGAATCCTAATAAATATTACGAAACTTTATATAGCGTTATATAGAATAGAAAACATTTAAAGCAGACAATATCATTATTATCCCGCCGTCTGAAAGACTTTTTCATGTGAACCCATTGTTCCGGCAATAACCGACTTTCAATCCATATGTTTACTTTTATACTAAGGAGATTTCAATGAGTAAAACCATTATTCACACCGACAATGCCCCTGCCGCTATCGGCGCATACAGTCAAGCCGTCCGTGCAGGCAATACCGTTTATATGAGCGGTCAAATTCCACTAGATCCCGCCACCATGACCGTAGTCGGCGACGGCGATTTTCGTGCGGAAGCCCATCAGGTTTTTAAAAACCTAAAAGCAGTTGCCCAAGCTGCCGGCGGTTCGCTTGACGATATTGTGAAAGTAAATGCTTATCTGACCGACTTAGGCAATTTCGCCATTTTTAACGAAGTGATGGCCGAATATTTCAGCCAACCCTACCCTGCCCGTGCTGCCGTCGGGATTGCTGCATTACCTAAAGGCGTACAAGTAGAAGCAGAAGCTGTATTGATTGTAAACGATTAAATGGAAGTAATGGCCGTCTGAAACTTAATTTGCCATTATGCAGATAAAACGAATGTCATTATTTTCAGACGGCCTCTAATCTTATCAATCATCAGACCATACCTACGGATTCACACACAATGGCACACTATGCGATCGGCGATGTACAAGGCTGTTTCCAAGAATTGACCGCACTATTAAACAAACTCGACTTTAACCACGGCAAAGATACCCTCTGGCTTACAGGTGATATTGTCAACCGCGGCCCCCAGTCGCTAGAAACGCTACAATTCGTGATGCAGCATGAAAGCAGTGTCCGTACCGTTCTCGGCAACCATGATCTACACCTTTTAGCCGTATCCTATGGTTATGGCGAAATCAAACGCGGCGACACTATTCAGCCGATTCTCGAACATCCCAAAAGCAAAAAAATGTTGGGCTGGCTACAATCCCAACCCTTATTAATACGCGGCCAAAATCATGTTTTAGTTCATGCCGGTTTATTACCGCAATGGGATATCTCTCAAGCCGAAAGTCTGGCGCGGGAAGTCGAAACCGTATTACAGGGTAATGACAAAAAAGTTAAAAATTATTTTTCTCATATGTACGGCAACAAACCGCGCACATGGAAACCCGATTTAAGCGGCTATGGCAGGCTGCGCATGATTACCAATGTTTTCACCCGTATGCGCGCCATCACTATCGACAAAAACAAACTGGATTATGATTTCAAAGCCGGCTTAGATAAAATGCCCAAAGACCTTTGCGCATGGTTTGAAGCACCCAACCGCCAACATTTAAGCCATACCATTGTTTTCGGCCATTGGTCGGCATTGGGTTATTTAAACCAATATAAAGTTATTTCGCTCGACACCGGTGCATTGTGGGGCGGGAAACTCACCGCTATTAATCTTAAAACAAATGAAATCACGCAAGTAGCATCACAAAGCGGCCTACACTGGAAAACAGCTTTATAAATAAATTCAAGGCCGTCTGAAAACCTCATTCAGACGGCCTTGAATTTAAGCAATCGCTCCCTATTTATAATACAATAGCTAATAACAGCACATAAAAGAACTGAAATTATTTTCTTGATTTCCTCTAAAATAGAATAGCCATCATTTTTCCAACAACCAACCGAAGGACTTCTCTCATGATTAAACTACATACAAATTTCGGCACTATCGGTATTGAGCTGGATCACGAAAAAGCCCCCATCACCTCTGCCAACTTTGAACAGTATGTTAAAGACGGCTTTTACGATGGCTTGATTTTCCACCGTGTCATTAAAGGCTTCATGATCCAAGGCGGCGGTATGGATGAAAATATGAACGAAAAAGAAAATCGTGAGCCGATTCAAAATGAAGCACAAAACGGCTTAAAAAACGATAAATATACTATTGCCATGGCACGCACACAGGCTCCCCACTCAGCCTCTTCGCAATTTTTCATTAATACAAAAGATAATACTTTCTTAAACCATACCGAACCAAGTCTGCATGGTTGGGGATATGCGGTATTCGGTAAAGTGGTAGAAGGCCAAGACGTTGTAGATGCCATTGAAAACGTTAAAACCAAAAATCACGGTTATCATGCCGACGTACCGGTTGATCCGGTCGTTATTACCAAAGCAGAAATTGTATAAGTTGAATAAACTGTTAACATATTAGAAGCTTTAAACACTGAATTAAACAAGCCGGGCTCATATACAAACCCGGCTGTTTATATTTTCACTCGGTCTTTTCTCTATTTACGGGTCCTTTATGTAGTTATGTAGTTACACCCGCCTCAAGCCAAAGCAAAGCCCCATCATCTTGACGGGGCTTTGTTGTATTGTTTTTCTACCACTACCGCGATAACGGTTTATTTCTTCAAAGCGGGTTTGGCCTTACGTTTGCTAGGTTTGTCAGAAGTCACCGCCTCCTCCCGCACCTTCGCTAAAATACCCTCACCTATCCCCTTTACATTCTTCAGCTCCGATACCGTCTTAAACGCACCGTTCTCATCACGGTACGCCACTATCGCCGCCGCCTTCGACGGACCAATCCCCGGCAGCTCCGCCAACTCCTCAGCACCCGCCGTATTGATATTCACCGCCGCTCCCGCCATCGCCATTGACGCCGCCGCTAACATCCCCAACAAATAACGCTTCATCTCTGCTCCTTTTCCATAATGTATTAAATGCTATCTTCTTCTCAAATAACAACCCCATCATAAAGCAGTACATCGGCATAAACAATTATTGTCACTACCTTTACCATATCTGTTGTTATGACGTCACAATAAGTATTTATAATAAAGTAAAACCCCTGATAGTTTCCTATCAGGGGTTCGGTATAAGTGTCTGGCAGTGTCCTACTTTCACATGGGTATCCACACTATCATCGGCGCTGAGTCGTTTCACGGTCCTGTTCGGGATGG